>LWDK01000016.1 GCA_002083485.1 Proteobacteria bacterium SG_bin7
TCAACGGTCATAAACTGCCATTCTAAAAACGAGTAATCCCGACTCATAGTTATATTAACTATTTAGAACTCTTAAAATTTTCGATTTTTACTAACTTTTTGAAGAATTAATTGGTCGGCGCGACTGGATTTGAACCAGCGACCACATGCACCCCAAGCATGTGCGCTACCAGACTGCGCCACGCGCCGATAGAAAAAATCTGGGTGTTTAGTGGCAACATCAATTTAGTACGCTTAAGTATTTGAAATCAAGTCCTTTGGCTGCATCGAACTAGATCCTTTGCCCAAAAATTGCCCATAGGCCTAAAGTACAAGGCTTATTTCGTCGAAATCTTCCTCATGACATCAAAAAGAATATACATCTTGGGAATTATTTTTCTATTATCGATCATTTATTTCGAGTCGGCAGAATCTCAAACATCGACTAAAAAAAGGCGGGCCTTAGTCATTGGTCTTGATGGGGCTACTGGGAGCATCGTGCATAAGCGTGTCTGGAAAGACAAGAAAGCTCCTACCCTTCAGGAACTCATGACTCTTGGAAAAAATGCCCCATGCTTGCATGACCAGCGCGACAGTTGCGCGCGGGCACACAGCGGTCCCATTCACGATACAAATTTTTATTGGAAGACCGGTCCTGGTTGGGCTTCTGTCCTCTCGGGTGCCGATAGCCTCAATCACCGCGTAAAAAATAATGGCCACGAATATCTCCAAACATTTTCGGAATCGACAAAAAATTATCCGAGTTTCTTTAAGCGGGCTAAAGACGCAAGATTAAAAACTGCCGCGGCTGGTGTTCCTGCCTTTATTTCTGGAAATGGTGATAAGGGAATTGAATTTGGAGTCACCGACTATGAGTGCGGTCTACACGGTAATGGCCCCAATGTTGACATCAACGCAACCGAAAGTTGCAACCTTGATTTCAGAAAATCATTGGATCACAGAGACTCCGGACGCGATGAGAAACTCACACGCTGGTTAATCGATCATATCAACAATTCGTCAGTTGATATTTTAATGGGAGTTTATGATCGCATCGACGAAGTCGGACACGACAATGGCTTTGACGGCAATAAAAAATATTTGAATGTAATTACCGAAACAGACACGCTTATTGGCCGTGTCATTCGTGCCCTAAAAAGTCGAGTGAGATATCAAAACGAAGAGTGGTTAGTCATTACAACTGCAGATCACGGTGGTCATCGCATAATTCTCTGGGGCGATCATGGGAGGTTCGCCAACCAAGACAATGCAATTCCATTTGTCGTAACGGTGTTTGGTTCCAATGTTAATCTTGCGGACTTAAGGTATCCAGTCACCCACATGGACGTACACCCAACAGTGATGCATTGGTTTGGTATGTCGAGTCCGCAAGCTAACGGAAAAATTCAAGGTCTATGACGCAAGACAGGACAAAAGGTGCTCTGGCACCTAAACCTGGAGTTTGATTTTCAGTTTTTTTAGCTCTTCTATGAGAGCTTCTGCTTTTCTTCTTACCTTGGTGTGACTTTTGATAATTTCACGCATTGGTTTATCTTTGCGAATTTCAGCTTTTAATTTACGGAGTGCTTCGCGCGCTCCTTCGATTGAAAAACGGTCTTTATAGAGTAATTTTTTGATGATGAGTACGGTCTCAACATCTTTACGCGAATACATTCTCTGATTGTGATCTGATTTTTTTGGAGTGAGCACTTCAAACTCGCTCTCCCAATAGCGAAGCACATGGGTTTTTATGCCAGCAATTTTTGCGACATCGCCGATCTTAAACGCCATTCTATCGGGGATTTGTTTTATCTGCGATACAAGGTCATTATCGTTTAAGACTTCCATGTTCATTGTCTATTAATCCTCATCTTCTTTCACGAGACTGACGTCTTCACCATTGAGAATTGCTTTTAAAACCTGGCTGGGACGGAAAGTCAGTACGCGACGCGCACTAATTTTGATTTGTTCACCAGTTTGCGGGTTACGACCAACGCGCTGATTTTTCTGGCGAACAATGAAGTTACCAAATCCAGAAATTTTAACATTATCACCCTTTTGCAAAACGCCTTTTAACGAGAGAAAAACCAAATCCACGAGTTCACTTGCTTCTTTTTTCGAAAATCCGATCTTTTGATAAACTTTCTCAACCAAATCCGCTTTCGTTATCGTGGAATTACCAGTGATGTTTTTAGCTGGCATATTTTCTCCTCATAACCCTTCAATATTACTCTGGTTTAAGGCTATCAATGAATGAAAACTTTTCAAGGGTTTTAACGGACAGTGATAGAAAATTTCTGACTAACAGAGTCAATTATCTTCTTCTGAACATTCAAAAGCACTTCATCTGACAAAGTAGTATCAGGATCTAATACACGGTATCTAAACGCGAGAGACTTGTGTCCTTCTGGCAGATTCTTTCCTTCGTATAAATCAAAAACATTTACTTCCTGGACTAGCTTTCCCCCAGCTTTTTTGATTTCGCTAATAATTTCTCCAGCTGTAAGTTTATTGGGCACGACAAAAGCAAGGTCTCTGTCAACCGCTGCAAAGCGCGGAACTTTAGAGTATTTGGGAACGCGCGGCTGCCCAATCGTCAACTTATCAAAATTAAATTCTCCAACGGCAACTTCACAACGTAGTTTCAGCTGATCAATAAATTTCGGATGAAGAGCACCGATAAAACCCGTAATTTTTCCCTCGTAATTTAAAGTTGCCGCTTGGCCAGGATGTAAGAAGTCGGGAACATTGTTGCTAGGAATATTTTGCCAAGACCAGTTTCTTCCCCTGAGACTTCGGATAATTTCATCGATCGCTTCTTTTATCTCGAGAACTAGGGGGCCCGTCTCTTTGCTCCAAAGTCCAGAATTTTTTCCCCAAAGTGCAAATCCCAATCGCTCTTCTTCTTGATAAGTGTCGTTTCCTTTAAAGAAAGAATAGCCAAGCTCATAAACTCTTCCAAATTCATTACCATGGCGATAATTAAAATCGAGATTTTTTACTAATCCAGGAAGAACACTCACACGCATGACATTTAGATCTTCGCTCAAGGGGTTTATGATCGGAACGGGGTTCTCAGCCATCGTCAGCCCCGTGCTTTGAATTTTCTTTACATCGCCCAAAAACTCCTTTTGCCACGTTGATTTAGTAAACGCAAAATTTACAGCCTGACTAAAACCTTGCGCTTGGCAAGCTTTGTGAATTTTAATTTCATTTTCATAAACTAAATGATGGGGCGCTGGTTGAAACTCGCTCGTGGGAATATGTTCGGGTACTTTGTCGTAGCCAACGAGCCGAGCATACTCCTCTGCAAAATCAACTTCAAATTCTAAATCATGACGATAGCTGGGGGCTTTAATAAGATAAATACCATCATATTGGACCGCCAATTGGCAGCCCAGACTTTTAATTTTTTCAACAAAGTCTTCTTCGTCGACTTTCATCCCGAGCTGTTGACGGATAAAATCAATCGCTACGCGCACTTCTTTTTTGACAACAGGTTGAGGATAGTTGTCATACGCATCGCCAAACGCTTCTCCACCAGCAAGTTCCACCAATAAAACACTGGCTCGATTCATTGCGAGTAGTACCGCCTCTGGGTCTACTCCCCGCGAAAAACGGTACGCCGAATCGGTTTCTATTCCGTGTTTTCTGGCCGTTCTACGAACTGCCGCGGGCAAGAAATACGCCGACTCCAAGAAAACATTTTTAGTTTTTTCTACTACACCCGAATTAAGACCGCCGACCACTCCAGCAAGCGCCACAGGACGACTGCCATCACGGATCACAAGTTCTTCACCGGTGAGCTTTACCTCTGTTTTATCAAAACTTGTAAAAGTCTCACCGGATTTTGAAGAATCAACGATAATTGTTTCTCCCGAAACTTGATCAGCATCAAAAGCGTGAAGGGGCTGTCCAAGCTCGAGCATGACATAATTTGTGATATCGACAACATTATTGATCGACTTCATACCGAGACTTTCAAGACGGGTTTTTATCCAGTCAGGACTAGGACCAACTTTAATTCCCGAAAAATAGCGACCTGTATAGCGTGGGCAACGGGTCTTATCGTTGACTAAAAGCTTGATTTGCTCCTTTGAGGATTTACCATTTTCCTCCAAAGACTTTAACGGAAAATTATATTCCTTTTCTAACAGACTTGCGATCTCCCTCGCCAAACCAAAATGACTTAAAGCATCGGCACGGTTCGGGGTTACTTTTACTTCAAAGAAAATATCATTGAGCCCCTTGTACTCTGAAAAACTTTTTCCCACCGGAGCATCGGTTGGCAAAATCATAATGCCTTCGCTCTCAGTGCTTAATCCGAGTTCTTTTTCTGAACAAAGCATTCCCATTGAATCAATGTTTCTAATCTTTGAAAGCTTAATTTCAAAATTTCCCGGCAAAATAGCGCCCGGAAGAGCTACAACCACTTTATCTTGAGCTTTATGGTTCTTCGCCCCACAGACAATCTGATGAACTTTTCCACTACCTGTTGTTACCTGACACAATGTCAAACGGTCGGCGTTAGGATGTTGGTTTCTCTCCAAAATTTGACCAATAAGAACGTTATTAAAAGTTCTGGCAGCATTTTCAATGGATTCAACTTCAAGACCTGCCTGGGTTAAGAGGTTAGCAAGTTTTTCGGGTTCTTTAGCAAATTCCTTGATATCGACATAATCGCACAGCCAATTGAAAGAAAATTTCATACTAGAATTGCTCCAAGAAACGCATATCATTTTCGACCATCAAGCGAATATCATCAATGCCATATTTCACGATGGCCATACGCTCAATTCCAAACCCAAAGGCAAATCCCTGCCACTCAGGATAAGCGATCTTACAATGACGGAAAACTTCTGGGTGAACCAAACCGCAGCCACCCATTTCCAACCACCCCGTATTTTTGCACAGACCACAACCTCTGCCCGCACATTTTGGACAACTACAATCAAACTCAGCACTAGGTTCAGTAAAAGGAAAGAATGATGGACGTAATCTAATTTTTGTTTTCGCCCCAAAAAGCTCACGCATAAAATAAGCGATGGTACCTTTAAGATCCGCCATCGAGACTTTTTTATCTATTAACAGTCCTTCAATTTGATGAAACTGCGGAAGATGGGTCTGATCGGAGTCACAACGAAATACAGTTCCTGGGGCCACTATACGAATTGGTGGTTTCTCAAGCTCCATCGTGCGAATTTGCACGGGGCTGGTATGAGTTCGTAAAACATGCTGCTTATCAATATAAAATGTATCCTGCATGTCACGTGCGGGATGGTCCTGTGGAATATTTAAAGCTTCGAAATTATTTCTATCAGATTCAATTAATGGACCGAGCCGAACGCTAAACCCTAGCCTCTGTAAAATCGCCGTAACTTCTTGAATAACAGTAGTAATCGGGTGTTGATTTCCCATGCCCCTTTTTGACCCCGGTAAAGTCATATCAAGTTTTTCGCTCAAGAGCTTAGAATCGAGCTCTTTTTGCTTCAGATTTTTCTCTTTCTCATCGTAAATAGACTCCAAAGCCACCTTTGCTTCATTCATCCATTTACCAATAACAGGCCGCTGTTCTTTGGGAACCTCTCCCATATCCCTCATCAAAAGCGAAAGCGCGCCACTTTTGCCCAAATATTTGACCTTACAATCGTAAAGTTCTTTCAAATTCGCAGCCAATTGCATGGCTTTTGAGGCTTCGTCTTGGATACTTTTAATTTTATCCTGGAGCATTGTGAAATCTTGTATTACTTTACGTGATCTATCAATGAAATTAGGACACTGATGCACAAAGCAAAGTTTAGACAAGGCATAAATCAAACCGCTAAATCCACCGGAAAATTCCATTCAGGACGACGGAGAATTTCTAAAGAAGACTTTTCTTTCGAGGAAGCCGACGACCGTGTAGCCGAAATTTTTCGCAATCATGGTATGGGTGATTATCCCTATCAAAAACGCCACCAGCTCGTAAGTTTCTATTTTTTGTTAATGAAACATCAGAAAACCTACAATCTGACTCGTTTAGTGTCTTTACGTGATGTCGCCATTAAACATTTTATTGATTGCCTAATGATCCCTCGCCTTACGCAATTGCAGTTTCCCCTATTAGATATGGGAACAGGCGCTGGCTTTCCTGGCATACCGTTGAAAATCGATTTTCCAGACGAGCGCATTATTTTAAATGAAGGTGTACAAAAGAAAGTTGATTTTTTAAAGGTCGTACGCGAACAAATGGGTCTTAAAAATCTCGATATCATTGGCCGAAAAGTCGACAAAGATTTCTCCTATCCGGTGCAAGGAATTATCACCCGGGCCGTCGAAGATTTGTGCGAAAACTTAGAGCGCGTTCATGATTTTCTCCCCAGCGGTGCTAAGGTCTATTTTATGAAAGGCCCCAACGTGAGCGTCGAAGTGGAATCCGCTGTTTCAAGACTTTCTCACAAATTTGTTCTAGATGCCAATATGCCATATGAAATTGTTGAAACTCCGCACAAGCGACGCCTAGTGGTTTTTAAAAAAATTTAACCATGATCGAAAGTAAAACGAACCCTACTTTTAGAAAATTAGCGAGCCTACTCGAGTCCTCAGGCATTAAAGAATTCAAAGAATTTTTAATTTTCGGTCAAAAGGCGGTCCTCGAAACACTTCGCAATCATCCTAATTCCATTGTGGAAGTTATTGTATTTCCCAAATGTGAAGCTCTAAAATCTATTTCTAAAGGCACTAAAATGGTTGAGCTCACGAAGAGTCTCTTCAATGAAATTGATATTTTCAACACGGGTTTCCCTATACTTGTCGCTAAGGCCTGGGACATCCCCACGTTAAATTTAAACCAAAAACCACAAGGCCTTGAGGTTCTCTGCCCTATTGGCGATCCTCGAAATCTAGGCGCACTCATGCGCTCTAGTTTCGCCCTTGGCGCAGCCAAAATTGTTCTATTGAAAGAGGCGGCAAACCCTTTTCTTCCGCAGTGCACACGCGCCGCCTCTGGCAGCCTCTTTAATATTCAGTTTTTTCGCGGTCCAAATCTAAAAGACCTCAAGGAATACTCTGACAAACCCCATCACTACGCACTAGACATGAACGGCGTTGAAATTTCTAAATTCAAGTGGCCACTAGACCTACGTCTTGCCATTGGTGAAGAGGGTCCAGGTCTTCGCGATATCGAATTTGCAAATAAAATCACTATCCCGCAACAAATTGGCGCTGACTCTCTCAACGTTGCCATTGCTACTAGCATCGCAATCTTTTCTTACCGGTCACATCACCCTCTCAGAACTGTTTAGACCAGGACCCTCCCACATGTAATAAATAAGTTTGTGGGACAGTATAAAATTTCCTTCATTGAATATTCGTAAAAAAGTCTGAATCATTAAACATTAGTAAAAAACGATCCCCATAAATATTTAAGGTAAAAGGAGTTACCGATGAAAGTATTAAGTGCAGCTAGTCTAGTTCTTATACTCGGTTCCGTGGGCCTAGCGCACACCGGAACCACAGAGTGTATTCCCAAAAACGATTTACATATTTCTGAAAGTTTTAATCTTTCAGGAATTACCAAAGAGGAATTCGAAACGGTTCTGGATCAAGTTGAGAAGACCTACGCGCCTATTATAAAAGAGCATGGCGCGACTCTCGATGTTGTAAGAAGTTGGGACGATGACACTGTCAACGCTCAAGCTTGGCAAACTGGAAAAACATGGCACATCGAAATGTTCGGTGGTCTGGCTCGCCATAAAGAAACAACTGTCGATGGTATGGCACTCGTAGCCTGTCACGAGTTGGGCCACCACCTCGGTGGTTTACCTCGCGTGGACTGGGCGTCTAACGAAGGTCAATCTGACTACTTCGGAAGTCTAAAATGTCTTCGTAAAGTTTGGGCCAAAGATGACAACGAAGAAATCGTGTCGAAACTTAAAATTCCTGAAACTGTTACTGAGAAATGTTCCGCAGAACACAAAAAAGCTAGCGATGTCGCGATTTGCCAACGTGGCGCTATGGCTGGTATGGCTCTCGGCCGCCTCCTAGGATCTCTTAGTGGCGACAAAATGCCAAACTTTGATACGCCTGACTCAAAGGTCGTAAAAAAGACAAATAACAATCACCCACGCGCTCAATGCCGTCTTGACACGTATTTCGCTGGCTCAATTTGTAAGATCGACGCAGGCATCGACGTCAGTAATTCCGACTCTGAAGTCGGAGTCTGTTCACGTAAGTTCGGCGAAACTGTTGGTGTTCGCCCGCTTTGCTGGTTCTTTGATTCGTCTGCTGAAAAAGATTCAGTACTTTTAACTTTGATTCAATAATAACAAATTCATGAAAAGAGAGGACTCTAGGACGGAGTCCTCTTTTTTTATCTGGTATAAGGAGGTACCTAAAATGAATATCAAGTTGATCATGATGACGGTGACTGCAGGAGTGACATTGTCATTTGCACCATCGATTCACACAGAAAGAACTCATGGACATGAGTTTGCGCCCCAAAACAATTTGCGCCGACCAATCAGTCAAAACCTTAGCGGCATTACTGAGGAAGAATTCAATGCTGTGCTCGACAAGGTTTATGAAATTTACAAACCCATTTTTAAAGAACATAAAGCTGAGTTTGTGATTCAAAGATTTTGGGATGACGATACCGTGAACGCTTATGCGTTCCGCGAAGGCAAGAAGTGGAATATCGCCATGTACGGCGGTCTGGCTCGCCACGAGGAAGTGACTCGAGATGGTTTTATGTTAGTTGCTTGTCACGAAATTGGTCATCATCTGGGTGGCTACCCACGCGGTGGTTGGGCAAGTAACGAAGGTAACTCAGACTACTATGGCACTCTAAAATGTTTACGGCGAATGTGGAACAACGGCGATTCTATCGAAATCGTAAAGAAAATGAAAGTTGACAAAAAGGCAGTTGAGCTTTGCGAAGAGCAATGGGAAGGCAATGAAGAACGCGCTATTTGTGAGCGAGCGTCTATGGCAGGAAAATCTCTGGGCCGATTGCTTGCTGTTCTTGGCGGACAAGAAATGCCTGAGTTCGATACGCCAGATTCAACTGTTGTAACAAAGACTAACCACGCTCACCCAGCTGCACAATGTCGCTTAGACACTTATTTCCACGGCGCTCTTTGCACAGTTGATTGGAACCAAGACATGGACGAAGAAGATCCTAATGTCGGCGCCTGCAAAGTGAGTGAAGTCGGAGGCCGCCGCGCTTGTTGGTTCAAAGAACCAAGTGCTGACGAAAATCAACCCCCTGGAAATGAAGATGAAGGAGAAAAAATTCGCTGGTAAAAGGTACCAGGTTAAATTCTGGTAAAGCAGCGCACCAATAAAAAGAGGGGTTATAAACCCCTCTTTTTATATAAGGCTTCCGCAGCTCGGTTCAAATTTCTGAATTTGGTCATAGCGCATTCTAAAATCGAAAAGCATTTCTTCAAAATAATTTCGATAAGATGGCGAGCTTAATATTTCGCGACTATACTTTAAAGATGTTGGTGTGAACTGTTGTGGATTGGCCAAATACAAACGCAGCCTTCCATCTTTAGAAAATTTAAGCTGATGTCTATACCAATCAGTGAGTTCCATGACACCTTCACCAAATGGCGGCGAATCGATAACCCACCACTTCCCATCGCTGCCTTTAACGGTTGTAGCCACATGGAATGACCAATTAATATCTTCTGCATGGAGCGGACCTACTACAAAAGCTTTGCGAATGTCGCCGCGATTTACTCCTCGCCCTAAAAGCTCCAAATGTACAAACATAGCGCGGCCAAAACAAAAACCCACATTGTCTTCAGGGTCGTAGAGTGGTTCCATATGTGGTGAGATAACTGGGTGATTTAAAATCATGCGATATATGCGGTCGGCTTGCTTAGGCGTGACTCCGTCTCGGGATGATTCTTTTTTTAAAAGTTGTTCCATTTCAGAAAAACTATCGGCCTGTACTTGGAGGGAATCCTTTTTTGTTTGTGTCACGTCTCTAACGTACGCACGAAACAGATTTTCATTTCTCATATCGTTGCCGTTGGCTACAAGTGAAAAAAAGAAGGTTAAAATAATAAATTTTTGGATGGTCATCAGAAGAGTTCCGAACAATATTTTACCTTTGAACCAAAAAAATAAGAGTTCATTTTCTCAAAAACACCCAGAATCCCTGGTTTAGGTAATCCCAAAATTTCAAAGATCTTACTACGCTCGCGGCGTAGAAAATCAATTTTAGATAACCGCTCGGCAATATCGATAGGTTTATATTTATTCCTCAAATTCCAGTTTTTTTGTAACGCTGAAACCAGCATGCCGATGATTGGCTCACGATAAGTCTGTTCAAATTTATCATTACTGACCACTTCATTTTTATAGGCAAAAATAAGTTCCACCGTTTCAGCGAAAAGTCCGAGATCAGAAACTTTGGCAAGGAGCTCACCTTGAATTTCGTAACCGCTGAATAGTTGCTGCGGACGACTTCGCTGCACCAAGCCTCCCACCATCACTGTAAGACCAGGATCTAATTTTAAACTTTCAACATAATATTTATTAAAAGACCTCAACGACTCAATAGTGAGTTTATCTGTATTTCGGAGGAAGGCTTTAACGACCTCTTCGTTGAGCTTTGATCGAGAATACTCGGTCAAAGACTTTGCGCTGTCAAAAAATAAGTTCATTTCGTCCTGCTTCCAAGAGGGATTTAGCTCTACGAGTCGATCTAAATTTCTAATAACTATATCAAGGATGCTCAGATTTAACTCATGGTACACGGTTCGTTGTGACTGTAAGCCATACATTCGCTCGCGAAAGCAAATGGCCCAATTTGTAATCTCCACGAATTCTTTGGCAGTTTTAGCTCCACCAAAAGCTCGCACCAGTAACTCTTTAAATGCCTCTATATTTTCGCTACCGTAAGTGACGTAACGTAGTACTGAAAGAAGCTCCCACTGAGCAAATGAATAATTTCTCAATCTATTCCAGTTACTCAAGACGACATTACCTACTGAATTTGCAAGAGCGAGCTTAATTTGATCGCTGTGTTTTTTGGGATCAGCAAATAACAAAAAATCGTTAGCTAAAAGATTTCGCAAACCCACGCCAACATGGCTTTCCGGACCTAAAGTTTTGTCGACTAATTTTACTATTGTCTCTTCTTCATTTTCAGTTAGAGAAGACATTCGTATTAATACTCGGCGTCGAACCTTCTGGCGAACCCCCTCATCTCCCTCAAAAAATAACTTGCCTTGAGCGAGATATTGAAAATATTCAATAGGAGACATGTTTAGACTCTCAGGAATCACTCGAATTGCCGCCTTATTTAAAATTAAAATGTAGTCGTCGGCGACGCGTTTAAAATCTACCCCTTCACGGGCCATGGGATGCAAGTTGAAACGAATGGTAAGTCCAGAACCTACGGCCCCCAACTTCCCTTGTCGAGTATAAAAACCATCTCCGTACAATGCACCTTCATTGAATCCACCGGTACGTGAGATCAAAACATTTGGGTCACCTGTATGGGCGCGCGTTATTGATTCATACGCCAAAAAATTTTTAGTTTCATGTGCAACGATTTCGATACCTAACTCTTTTGCTGTTTTTCCATTACCAGTACCCAAGGGCATGGTACGCAATGGTTCACGGGCAATCCACATTGAAAGTGAATCCTCTCCGATCTTGTCTATTTGCATGAGTTTCTGACGTAGTCCCAACTCTTCCAATGTATTGATGGCATACT
The DNA here is from genome assembly GCA_002083485.1 of Proteobacteria bacterium SG_bin7. GTDB lineage: Bacteria > Bdellovibrionota > Bdellovibrionia > Bdellovibrionales > SG-bin7 > SG-bin7. The sequence goes on from LWDK01000016.1 coordinate 11,692, forward strand.
CAATATTTACGGCATGCTGAATAAGTTTTTTACCATTTTTAACTATCCAGGCTCTCGCCATGGCATTTTTAAGGTCCCGATCAGGATTAAAATCGGCAACAATTTTTCTGATAATTTCTAAATCTTCACGATGCATTTTTAATTCATATTGAAAAGCCTTTGTCAGATAGCGAATCACTGAAAAAATAGGGGGATTGATTCCCGCCTTGGCTCTCGGAGTTTCTTCGTGTCTCGTAGAGAAATAATATTTAATCGTACCTTCTGTCGAGTCTATGAGGAACACGGATTTTTTATTATCCCAGTCTTTCAGGTCACGAACAATATGGTCACCGACCTCAGGAGTTGTAATCTCGATGAGTCCAGTAGAATTGGAATCGCTATGTTGGTTCAAAAATCCAAAGTCATTCAAAAGTGCTTCTTTGTAGCCCACCTGTCCTGGCTCACCGAGGGCATATCGAAGCGAACGTACCTCCCACTGACTACCTTTAGATCCCTGAACGTAAGAAAATTTTTCTTGCAAGCTCGCACGAACCTCAGCGACGTCGCGCAGTTCACCATCAACAACAATATCGAGATCTTGAGTTGATCGATAGATGCTTGAATAATCGTAATCAAAGCGGTCCTTCTGAAAGCGACTATCCCCAGCCTCACGCTGCATATCCCATTTTACATAGTGCGCATAAGCAGAGGCCGTACCTCCAAAAAGGTAAATTTTTACTTTCTTTTGATCACCCATTTCACGTAAAACGCGAAAGATCTCAACGCGCGGTATACGCGCGGAAACTTCCTGTGCGAGAGCCGCCGAGTCGACGGCATTAGCACCAACTGAAAACCACAAAGTTGAGGTAAGGGCAAAAAATAAACGTACCATTTTAGACTCTAGAGGCCCTATTCACTTTTAGTGCCAGCCGTAAAGACGGTATGGATTTAATACAATTTAAAAGTGACAAAAAACCGCAGGGGTAACCATTTTATGGCGGCACTAAAATTTTTCATAAATTTTTAAATTAAGCGAAGTTATTGACTTAGCGTGCGCAGAAGTTCCTCACTTCGCTCCGCAATAAGAGGCGAGTCTGATTTGCTTCCCGCCGCTAAAGCCAGTTCGATCTCCGCCCTAAATTTTTCAAAAGTAGCGGGATCTGTCTCAAACACTCGACGAATGGACTCAAGCGCTACAACTTGAGGGTACATCAGCGCAATTTCCGTTGCACCTTGATCTTCATCGATCCCTGGCTCTGGCGCGACATTGCAGTCAATTAGGCTCAGGCATTGCGGCTCCCCTAAAACACGCCCTAAAAAATCAAAATCAGATTTCTCATTTAAGTTTCTCCCTATTAAGAAGATAATGGTACCTCGGCCATTCCGACCTTCCGGAGCCCACTCATCATACAATGATGTAAACGCCTGTTTTGTCGCGGAGTCCAAAACCTTTAACTCCGATTCCAATCGAGGGTCATTATCTTTTCCTGAGTTTAATATGTCTTGTAGAATTCCTAATTTTATTTCAGCTTGATTACTTGTTTCAACCGGCGCTGACCCAGTCCCTTGAACGACCATAGGCGCTGGGGCTTCAAGGATCGCTTCCTCGCTTTCTTCAACTTCGGGGCTTTCAATGGGTGGCGGCATATTGCGGTCCCTCTTAACAAAAACCACAATAACGATTGCCACAAGAATTAAGAAAATCATTTTGGTTCTCAAACGCGATTGCATCGTCCAAGCTTTTATCAGATTGCCCTGGCATAGGCTATGCTACTGTTTAACCCTTTGAAGATTTCTTTAATTTTAATGCGTTTAAATCTTATTTAATGGATTTAAACGCCAAAAAAGGCACCTTTATGAAAAAGATTGTCATTCTTTTTGGTTTATTTTCAGCACTAGTTTCCTGTGGTCCCCTTAACGATTTGAAAGAGACGACGAACACAACCAAGGAAATGAGAGACATCACCAAAGATATGAAAAACACGACCGGCGAAATGTACAAAACCACTAAAGAATTGGCCGAAATTTCAAAAGGTATGGCTAAAAGTACAGGCCGCATTAATAATTACTCAGCAAACACCTACCGCGACATGCGTTTAGACACTTCGATAAGTAATGGATTTAAAGCCCTCAACGAAATGGAAACCGCGGTATCTCTGGAACAAAAAGTTATTGCAGCAGCCTATTATATGGCTAGCTTTGAATTTCAACTTTGGAAAAATGAAGATTTAGATGATGAGCCTCTTCGACAGAAAATGTATGCACTTTCTGTAAAAAGGTTATTTGCTGATATCAAAGAGTATGTTTCTAAGGACGATGCCCATGAGAAGCCACCCGAAGAAAATGATTTTTCAACAAATGCTAGCAAGCTCAGAAACCTCTATGCCATCGCAGTCACTCTTCACGAAATCAACCCCAACCAAGAGGTTTCTGAAAAAGTTAACGGAGTAAAGTTAGTTAGCATGCTTCAACTCGTCACTGAAGGGCTTAGCTCTGCTCTAACTAAAACAGAAAATCTTCCGAAAATTCCCGAGTATCAAAAAATAGTGGCACAAAACGAAGAACTTGCCGTTATGCTCTTGCAGATCCGTTACAATGTTTTAGCGGGAAAAGTTTTAAAACTAATTACTAAACTCGATACCACGCTAGACAAACTTGAAAAATCGAAGTTCTCCTGGAAACCAGACTTCAGTCGCATTAACAACGCCGCAAAAGTTGAATATGCGGCGAAAGTTGCTCTTTTGGCGGTTGATGCCCGCAAACGTTTAACTTCGAATGGTTATAAACCCGCAGAGATTGGCTTGTCTAAAATCATCCAAAACATAGATCTTTCTCAGCTACCTAGCAGGTCCCTGACAGACGCCCTTTCTGCTCTAAAGGCAAGTAATTAGCTCGGACTATTATCAAGCCCGGGCTTCTTCCTGGTCTTTAAAGGAATTCCAGTCCTTTGAATCACTTTTCCGGCAGTCATAATGATTCCATCCTTGACGCCACGAAGTTCATTGAGAATTTCAATCGCATTTGAGAGCGTAATTCTTTTTGTGGACGTCAGGATCTCCTCGAGTCGCCTCTGCAACACGGGAACTTCTTTTTCATTAGCCCCTGCAGAAATCATCAAGTTTTTAATATGAAGTTTCATGTGGCCTTCGATAATTCCCTCAGTTGTAAGAGCTTTCAGAGCTCCCAAATTCTGGACCAAACCGACTGCCGCTATAATTCGCGATAACTCACTGGCTTTTTTCACTCGTAAAATATGCAAACACATTTTTGCCGTTGGATGAATTTGCGTCACTCCCCCAACAGTTCCGACAACAATTGGTGCCTCGATAACACCCACAAGGTCATTACCCTTCATTTTCCATTTTGTTATCGAGCGGTACTGCCCATCGCGAGCCGCATAGGCATGAACACCGGCCTCTACCGCACGCCAGTCATTTCCAGTTGCAAGGAGCACAGAGTCCATTCCGTTCAACACACCTTTGTTATTGGTAGCCGCACGATAAGGATCGCACAAGGCAAATAGCGACGCTTCTTCAATTCTCTCGCCCAGCGATTTTTCAACATCACGAATGGTGACTGTCGCCCGTGTTAACTTTGTATCGACAAGGTTCGAAAGAATACACATCGTTACCTTTTCGCCAGTCATCTCCTCAATGGGTTTTTTTAAAAACTCACAAATTTGATTGATGATATTTGCGCCCATAGCATCACATGGGTCACACAAAACGTGAATCACTGCCATATCTCCGCCATCACCGCGAGAAATTTTGCGCACCTGAATATCACTAACACCACCACCACGGCGAACCAGGCCCGCAGCAACAACAATATTCGCCTGATCAATTAATTTCTGCTTACTTGCTAAAATTTTTGAGCGCAGCGACTCATAATCATTTACTTTAGCAATTTGGATCTGTCCGATAATAAAGTTACCTACTAATTCTGTGGTAATCTCACCTTCATCACGTATCCACTTTGCAGTTTTACTGGCAGCAGCCACAATGGAAGTCTCTTCCACCGCCATCGGAATAACATAGTCACGTCCATCGATTCTAAAATTGGTCGCCACTCCCAGAGGCATTTGAAAGTAACCAATGACATTTTCTATGAGTTTTTCAGCAAGATCGACATCATCGATTCCGCCATTATTTAGAAACGCTAAATCTTCAGGTTGAAGGGCACCAACCTCAACGAGCTTTCTCAATCGCTCGTTTCGATCAAGCTTTGAAAATCCGCTTAAGAATTGGCTAATGTTTTGGTGGCCCACTACTTTTAAAGTTTAGAGCTTTACGCCTTTACGTTCAAATACGGTTTTATTTTTTCAACTAGTGCCGAAAATCCAGGCTGATCAAAAGCCGCCATTTCAGCTAAAACCTTACGATTCAACTCAATGCCAGCTTTCTTTAGGGCGCCCATAAGTTTTGAATAGTTCGTACCATTTAAACGTGCGGCAGCCCCGATGCGAATTTGCCAGAGCTGTCTAAAAAAGCGTTTTTTAACTTTACGATCACGGTATGCATAAGCAAGAGCGCGGTCGGCTAAGTTTTTAGCGACCTCATAGCAATTTTTACCACGGCCATAAAAGCCACTAGCTCTATCAAGAATTTTTTTCCGGCGATGTCTAGCTTTAATACCACGTTTTACGCGCATCTCTCCCCCTAAAATACCATCAATTGGCGAATTTGACGACTTGCTGCATCATGAACATAGGTAGCTTTGGCCAGTCGACGTTTCCGATTACGTTTCTTTCCAGTCAATAAGTGGCCTTTATTAGATTTACGGCGTTTCACTTTACCGCTTGCAAGTACTCTAAATCTTTTCTTTGAACCACTATGTGTCTTTAACTTCATAGGCGAACCCCTTCAGGCAGTATGAAACAGTCATTCATACTGGCAAAGCCCTATTTAGACAAGAAAATTAATTTATTCTGCGGATTTCTCTGCTGGGGTTTCTTTCTTTGGTTCGGGGTGCTTAACCTTATATTCCTTAATTTTCACAGGATCAGGTCCAATCATCGCGAAAATTTGACGTCCCTCTAATTTGGGCGTCGCCTCTACCACACAAAGATCGTTTAAAGACTCAATAAATTTGTTTAAAAGATCCATACCCTGATCCTGGTGAGCCATTTCCCTTCCCATAAATCTTACTGAAAGTTTAACTTTGTCACCTTCGAGTAAAAAGCGGCGGGCGTGACGAAGTTTGGTATCGACGTCATGTTGTTCAGTTCTTGGCCGTAGTTGAATCTCCTTAATGGTAATGACAGTTTGATTTTTGCGAGCCTGATGAGCTTTCTTTTTAGCCTCATACTTCCATTTACCGTAATCCATAATTTTACAAGTGGGTGGACTGGCTGTCGGTGCAATTTCAAGCAAATCTAATCCCCGTTCTTCGGCAAGCTTCACAGCATCTCGTGGGGCCATTACACCTAGCATTTTTCCATCTTCATCGATAACTCGGACCTGCGGTGCAAAAATATCGCGATTTACACGCAATCCATCTTTATCTTTCTTGGGTCCTTTGCGATCCCTATCGCCGCCGGGTTTACGGTTTTGACTAAAATCTTTAATTGTATACCTCCTATGGTCTACTGTTTTTCTTGCATTGGGCTCGTTAATTTTCGTCCCCCAATGTCTCTGTTGAGTTCATTGATAAAATCACTTACCTTGATTCCATTTTTTTGTTCACCATTTAAAAGTCGAACTGAAACTGATTTTGTCTCAACTTCTTTGTCACCGATCACAACCATGTAAGGAATTTTTTGCAGCTGTGCCTCTCTGATTTTATAGCCCATCTTTTCAGAACGATCGTCGAAGTGAACTCTGATTTTGTGTTCTTTTAGCTGATTGACAAGATCTTTACAGAAACCTTCTTGTTTCTCACTTACGTTAATGATTTGCACTTGAACGGGAGAAATCCAGGTCGGTAGCTTCCCCGCAGTATGTTCCAAATAGATTCCAATAAATCTTTCGAACGTTCCTAAAATAGCGCGATGAAGAATAACGGGAGTGTGTTCTTTATTATCACTGCCAATGTATTTTAATCCAAATCTTTCACCCGCATTAAAATCCAGTTGCAGAGTTCCCAGCTGCCATGGCCTCTCAAGTGCGTCGACAAACATGACATCTAGTTTCGGGCCGTAGAATGCGCCATCGCCTGGGTTAAGAGTATAATCGAGTTTTAGAGTTTTAAGGGCCTGAGCGAGCGAGCCCTCAGCGTTATCCCAAATTTCGTCACTTCCCATCCTCTTTTCGGGCCGAGTCGAAAAATAAATTTTGTAATTAGTCATTCCCAATTGAGAATACACCCTTTGCAGGAAGCTCATGAAGTTTTTGATTTCGTCTTCTAGTTGATCAACTGCAAGGAAAATATGAGCGTCGTCTTGGGTTAAACTTCTAACCCTGGTGATCCCATGTAAAGTTCCACTTCTCTCATTACGGTGTAAACGCCCAAAATCTGCAAAACGTATCGGTAATTCCCGATACGAGTGAAGTTCACTCGCAAAAAGCATGTAATGGCTTGGACAATTCATGGGTTTTATTCCATGTTCATGCTCTTCGATCTCGACAAAATACATATTCTCTTTGTAATTCTGATAGTGACCGCTGATTTTAAATAACTCCGCATCAAACATTTGCGGCGTAATCACCTCTTGATAACCGTACTCATAGTACAGTTCGCGCATGAACTTCTGTAACTCATTAAATATGACTGAACCTTTGCCAGTAAACCAAACACCACCAGGAGCCCAATGATGTTGATAAAAAAGCCCAAGCTCTTTTCCAAGTTTTCTATGATCTCTTTTCTTAGCTTCCTCGATGTTGTGTAAATGTTTTTCAAGCGCATCTTTAGACTCAAACGCGGTCGCATACACTCGTTGTAAACTTTCACGTTTTTCGTCTCCACGCCAATAAGCACTGGCTATTGAGAGGACTTTAAATGCCTTAATATTACTTGTTCTTTGTACATGTGGTCCACGGCAAAGATCGAACCAATTGCCCTGATGATATACGGAGACTGTTTTTTCACCCCGAGCCTGTAGATCTTTGATAAGTTCGACTTTAAATTTTTCGCCCATTTTATCAAAAGTTGTAATGGCTTTCGTAATATCCCAGTCTTCGCGAATGATCTCTAAATCGCGATCAATCACTTCCTTCATTTTTTTTTCAATTTTTTCTAAATCTTCAGGAGTAAAAGGAATCGGGGCATCGAAATCATAATAAAATCCATTTTCAATAACAGGGCCGATGGTCACTTTCACTTCTGGCCAAAGTTCTTGCACCGCCTGCGCCATAACATGGGCCGCTGAGTGACGAATGACTTCTCTTCCCTCAATAGAATTTAAAGTTACGATTTTAACTTGAGTCCCATCTTTTAATTTCTGACGATAGTCAGAAATTTCTTTTTCTCCGTTTATGATCGCACCCACAGTATCTTTAGCTAAACGACTCCCTATGCTCTGAGCTAGTTCTAGAACTGTGGGTTCGTGAGAAAACTCACGCGTAGAATTGTCGGGCAAACGAATGCGTACCGATGACATGTGTTATTAAAAAGTTAAAATGTCGTTATCGACATGAAGGTGTTTTGATTGAGAAGAAAGTAAGCTAGAGAATTAACCATTAACTCTCATTATAGCAGAATGCCTAAAATGGTCAATAGGTCACCACATGGGTCATAGACTCGTATCTTCTTGGATCTTTCATTGGGATCAAACTGTTTCGACTTAAGAAACGGGTAACAGCAAAGGCAAAAACCCCCATAAATCCCAGGAAAACACCAAGTTCCAAGAAGTTAAACATCGGGCTGCTGGAATTTAGATTAGGGTAAACCAACCAATAAATATCTATATATTCCATTGTTAAAATTAATAGTGAAATCCAGGTTAAATGAGCGGGCGACTTTTTTGCCCACTTTGGCAGAAGAGCCAAGAACGGAACGACAAATTTAAAAACTAAAAGTGAAAGCGATATTACCATCCAATAGCCATGAGAGCGATGTATGAAGAACTCTGTCTCTTCAGGAATGTTAGCATACCAAATTAACATGAACTGCGAAAACCCGATGTAGGCCATAAAAATAGTAAAGCCTTTAAGGAACTTTCCTAAATCGTGCATATGATCTAGTTTAATAAAGTTTGTAACAAGCCCTTTCCCCCGCAACCACAGTGCCAGTAAAATCATGAACGCAAGCGAGGCCTGAAATAATCCAGCAAAAGTATAAACACCAAACATTGTGCTGTACCAGTGAGGATCCAAACTCATTAACGTATCGACGCTGAAAAGTGAAAAACTCAGAGCAAACACAACCAAAAATCCTACCGACCAAGGAACCAATTTATGGGAAATATTTTCGTCACCGGTCTCATCCTGTTTTAACGACGGACAAATAATTTTTACCCAGAAGAGCAACCACAAACTAAAAAAAGCGACTAATCTTATGACAAAAAAAGTAATGTTGAGATAACCAACTTTTTTAATGAGGATGGGATCAGCTTGCATTTTTGCAGGATCAAACCAATCGTAAATATAGTGGCCACCAAAGATTAGGCCTAAGGAAAGCGCAAATCCATAAGGTAAGAAAGAGACCATGCTTTCTGAGAGTCTCCTAACATTGACGCTCCAGCCTGCACTCGTGGCGTGTTGAATGGCAGTAAAGAAAAGTCCGCCCAATGCTAAACTTACGAAGAAGAAGAGACTCACGAGATAAGACATCCATATACGCTCTTTACTGGTGTTTAAGCCAATTATGAAAGTAATCAGTCCAACGAACATACAAATTGAATAAAAAGTTTTCATGCGTGTTGAAACGATGAGTTGTCCTGGTTTTGCATTCATATCTACATGAGCTGTTGCCATGTCTATTCTCCTGAAATTAGAAAAATTATTGCGTGTCCTTAGTCATTTTTTGTAGCGAGCGAATATAAGTAACGAGGGCCCAACGGTTTTCTGGACTCCCTACCTGCCCAGCATAACCTCCCATAATCCCTTGACCAACAGTAATAATATGAAAGAGCCTGCCATCAGGATAGTTGCGAACCAAATCAGAAATTAGTGGCGGTGGGCGTTTTACCAACATTTTTTCGGCAACAGGACCATCCCCTTTTCCGGTTTCTCCGTGGCAAACCGAACAATAGGTGGTGTAACGTTCTTTGCCTTTCGCAAGAGCCTCAGGAGTCGGATTTGCCAGAGGATTATTTAGTTTTTTCCCAGCGATATCGCCTTCGTTTGCTTTAAAGGGATAGGGTTTAAATCCCCGCGGCACTGAGCCTACCGCAGGCATTCTATCGGAAGAAAGCCCTGTGATAGGATCTTGATCTTGAGCCTTATAAGAAGGCTGATCCATCATATCTTGAATCAACTCCACATTGGGCTTTTTCGAATCGCAACCGAGATTAAAAAATAAGAACGTTACTAGAATGGGATAAAAATACTTCTTCATCTAAAACTCCGCCGCTCTCACTTCTTTCGCGCCAAGATCCTGTAAGAGCTTTTGAACTTTGGCGGCATTGTAACCAGTATCATCTTCGGGAATGAAAATTCCAAATTTATCAGAGCTCAGGGACGCATCAATAATAGGGGGATCAATCTTTGGTAAACGACAAGCTACGAATAACAAAATAAAAACAGATCCGTGAGCTGCAAAGAATATCGTGAGTTCAAACATGATTGGAATAAATGCCGGTAAAGAAAACATGGGCTTACCCCCGATATTCAACGGCCAAGAAACTGCCGCGACATAATAAGTAAAAGCCAGACCCGCTAAACAGCCCAGAACTCCCAATAAAAATGTACAATAGGGAATCCAAGATCGCTTAATGTCCATCGCTTCCTCGATACCATGAAGAGGGAATGGGGAAATAGTTTCAAATTTTGTAAAACCACTAGCTCTTGTTTTTGCGGCAGCATGAACAACTTTGTGAGGGTCGTCAAAAATTCCAACTGTACCTTTTGAATATTTAGCCATGGTGCTCCTCATAACCCACGTCGAGAACAGGTTTTATTTCTGCAATCGAGATCGCCGGGAAAAGTCGAATATAAAGTAGGAAAAGTGTCAGGAAAAAACCAAAACTGCCGATGAGAACTCCCCAATCATACATCGTGAAAATAAATTGTCCCCAGTTCGCTGGTAGAAAATCGCGATAAAGCGAAGTAACGGTAATTACGAAACGCTCAAACCACATTCCAATATTCACGAAAATAGAAACAACAAACATGACCGGAATACTTCGTCTAAATTTCTTAAACCAGAACACCTGCGGAATTACCACGTTACAACAAATCATAATCCAGTAGGCCCAAGCCATAGGGCCAAACGCGCGATTGATAAAAGTAAATTGCTCGTACTCGTTTCCGGAATACCACGCAACAAAAAATTCAGAGCCGTAGGCATATCCAACCATCAAGCCTGTTGTCATAATAATTTTATTCATGACTTCCATATGATCGATGGTGATGTAATCTTTAAATTTTGGAATCCCCATGCGTACAAGAGTCATGAGTGTAACCACCATACCAAAACCCGAAAAAATCGCACCGGCAACGAAATACGGTGGAAAAATTGTTGTATGCCAACCAGGAAGTTGGGCTACCGCGAAGTCAAACGAAACGATAGTATGAACAGACAAAACTAGCGGTGTGCTTAATCCAGCAAGCAACAGGTAAGTCATTTCATAATGACTCCAGTTACGAGCTGTGCCTCTCCACCCTAAAGACAAAGCACCATATAAAATCTTGCGAAATTTGTTTTTGGCACGATCCCTAATTGTTGCAAAATCGGGAATCATTCCCATGTACCAAAACACCATCGACACGGTCGCATAAGTACTAACTGCAAAAACATCCCACTCAAGTGGTGATCTGAAGTTAATCCATAAACTCCCACGCTGATTAGGGTAAGGAAACAACCAAAACGCAAACCAAGGTCTCCCTGTATGCACTAGAGGAAAAATCCCAGCTGTCATAACAGCAAATACAGTCATGGCTTCAGCGGATCTGGCGATTGATGTTCTCCACTTTTGACGAAACAAAAATAAAATCGCCGAAATAAGTGTTCCCGCGTGACCAATACCAATCCAAAAGACGAACGTAACAATGTCAGTTCCCCAACCAACTGGATGAGATACCGCCATAAGTCCCATTCCGACTCCGATAATCATTCCCAAAGCCGCAATGAAAATTAAGAGTCCAAAATTCGCACCCAGAAAAAGTCCTACCCATTGTAGGCCCGGAAACGTTTCAACTGGAGTGCAAATGTCATTGGTAACATCAGCAAAGGATTTATGTCCTACGGTCAACGGCCGACGCTTAAGCATGGTGTTCCCCTCCGTGATTTGATTCACCCTTAGGGGTGATCAAGTGATTACGTAATTTAGTCAAATATTTTACCGCCGGACGGGTATTAAGTTCTTCAAGAACTCCAGAACTATTTTCAGCGTTAAACAATTTCGCAACCGCGCTACCTGGATCATTAACGTCACCAAAGGTAATAGCGCTCGCCGGGCACGACTGCTGACACGCAGTCTTGATGTCTCCGTCTTGAAGTTTCTCCCTATTATCCTGCGCAATTTGTTTCGCTTCTTTTATGCGCTGAACACAGAAAGAACATTTTTCCATGACCCCTCTGCTGCGAACCGTGACTTCAGGATTGTATGCCATGCTCTTAACTGGATCTTTCTCAACATAATTAAACCAGTTAAATCGTCTCACTTTGTAAGGACAGTTGTTTGAACAATATCGCGTACCCACACAGCGATTGTAAATCATCTCGTTTAATCCCTCAGAGCTGTGGGTTGTTGCAACGACTGGACAAACAGTTTCACAAGGGGCGTTGTCACAATGCTGACAAAGCATGGGTTGAAAGAGAGTTTCTGGATTATTTGAGTTGCCTTTATAGTAGCGATCGATGCGCAGCCAGTGCATTTCCCTTCCTAAGATGACATATTTTTTGCCGACGGCAGGGACATTATTTTCTGACTGACAGGCAATCACACAAGCTGAACACCCCGTGCAAACGTTGGAATCAATAACCATCGCCCATTTGTGGCCCTCATACTTATGCTCATCCCAAATTGAAAATATCTTATGACGGTGAATTCCAGCACTCTTATTTTTCAGATAATCAGGAAGACTTGCATGCGGAACTAAATTTCGACCTTCCAACACATGATGACCTTGAGTACAAGCTAACTCTTCTTTGCGCGACTGTGGCGTAATAGTCACCTTAATGTTAGATGTGATTAAGCGGCGGTTTTTCCACTCAGCCAAAACAAAGGCATTAACTCCACTTCCCTCGGCGACACTACCAGCACCGATTCTTCCATAACCAATTTTTAAACCAAAAGCTGAACTGTGTTGGCCGGGTTGGATGTGAACCGGTACATCTACCCAACTTTTTCCGACTTCTACCTCGACAATACGACCCTCGTCTAATTTGTGCTGAGCCGCGTACTCTGGGGAAACGGAAAGGTAGTTTCCCCAGGTGATTTTAGTAACTGGATCGGGAAACTCTTGTAACCAAGAAACGTTGGCCATCGACCCATCACCCATACCAATAGAGGAGTAAAGTATCAAACCTTCCGATTTTCCAGAGGGTTCAAACTTCGCTTTTCGTAATGCCCCAAGATTAAATGGACGAGCTCCTGAATTTATGTTGCGCTTACTATTCGACTGGTCGACAAGACCTTCTTGTAGAACATCAACCCAGAAATCATCAAAAGATCTGCCGCCAGCACGGCCCGCCCATTGGCCCTTTAAATAAGTTAACCAATCACGTTTTTCACCCATCCAAATCAACATACTATCCTGAAATGAGCGGGTGTTAAACATTGGCCGAATTGTGGGCTGTTGAACACTCAAAACCCCGTCTTGGAATTCAAAATCGTTCCAACTTTCTAACTGATGATGGTCCGGCAAAACCAAGTCAGAGGCCATTCCGGTTTCATCATTGCGATCACCGGTATAAATGATCATTCCTACTTTTTTAAGCGCCTCCGTAAAGTGTGAGCCCAAAGCATAAACGGGATTCGAACGATGAATGATCAGAGTGTTGACCTGCCCAGCCTTCATCTCATCAATCAAGCGTGCTAAATTTTCTTCTGAGCCCTGATAAGTAAGATTCGTAGCATTCTTTGTTTCAACAGTTTTTCCGTCATTATCAAGCACCGCATTTAACAAGTTGGCAGCAATTTGAAGCGCCAGTGCGTCCTCACTATGTGTATTCAGCCCGCCGGCAACTACCAATGACTCACCACGATTCTCCCAGAGATCATTTGCTAAACGCTTGAAGATTTCGGGATCACAACCAAGGCGATTTGCCGCTCCTTGAAATGGTTCTAAGAAAGATGCGACATCACGATTGCCAGCATAGGACGATTTTTTACCGACAATGATAATCTCATGCAAGAGCCCCATCGCTGCATCTAATAGTTGATTTGGAGCTACTGGAATTCTTGTATCCGCATTCATTCCTGTCAAACTCAAAAGTGATTCAAACACCACAAGTCGACTCATCAAAGGGCCCGGGACTCGTCCTTTAGCAAATTCTTTTGTAGCCTCTACGGAGTTTTGGAACGTACCCAAGAAATCGGCGCCAAGACTCACTATCACTTTGGCTTTATTGTAGCGATAGCGTGGAACGACAGACTGACCGTAACAGGCCTGTTGCCCCTCACGAACAGCATCCATCCCCAAAACATCCCATTGAACGTGAGAACCACCGAAAGCTTTTTGGAAAGCGTTCAATAGACTATTTGTTGATGGCGACGCAAGGGTGCCTGATAATATTCTGACTTTTCCTTTTTTTAGCTGTGCAAAAACTTCCTTATCAGCGTCTTCCCAAGAGATATTAATAGTATCCCTGTTTTTACGTTCGGCATTCTGCAAATTTTTCTTTGGCCCCTGGAATCTCTCAGGATCATAAAGATTTAAAACATGCGCCTGAGCTCTTGCCGACAGCCCACCGCCATTAACAGGATGCTCGGGAAGGCCTTCAATTTTAATGGGCCTACCTTCACGTGTCTTAACGATAATTCCGTAACCACTTCCGCTGTCAAAAAAACTCGACGCATAGTAGTTTGCTACACCCGGGATAACTTCAACAGGGCGATTCACATAGGGAACGATTTTATTCACCGGACGACGGATACATGCACTTGAGGCTAAAGCAAAACTTGCACCCATCAATTTTAAAAATTCGCGGCGACCGACTTCACCTTCTTCACGCAATGGTGATGACATGAACTCCGTTTCAGCCATTTCGCGAAACTTGGGATCGTTATTATACTGCTCAAGACTCATCCACAATTTGTCTTTTTGATTGTCTGTTTCCTGCATAGATGATTCCTCTTCCCTAATTATGACAAGTCGAACAGTTTGTAGGGGCGTTGTTTCTGCGATGGCAATCCACACACCAGCCCATACTAAGATCAGAGTGTTGCTTTACTTTTTTCATAGTTTCAATCGGGCCATGACACTCCTGACAGTTTACGCCCTTACGAATGTGCGGTTTGTGATTGAACATTACGAAATCAGGAAGCAAATGAACTTTATTCCAAACTATAGGAATATTTTTATTAAAATGCTCCTGTAATTTTTGAACATTGGGTTTGTCGCTTCCAACTGTCATATGACAATTCATACATACGTTTAAACTCGGAACAGTTGCGTGCCGCGAACGATCGGCATTACTGTGACAATACATACACGGAATTTTATAAGTTCCTGCATGTAACGAGTGATCGTAGGGAATTGGCTGATCAGGCTCGTAATTTTTATTGTATCCGAATGAAAAACCCGGAGCCGCCGGAGCTTTCGAATTGTTGTTTTCATTTTTGCACGACAACACAGTGAGTGCAGCCACACAAACAATGACGATTGCATATTTCGACATTAGGCCTACCTTGTTCTAGTAAGGATCCTCTATTGTTAAGCCTAAGCAAAATCGTTATCAAGCTAAGTTGTTGTTTTGCCTAAAGATTAGTCAAAACATCGAAGGCCGGGCTCGCAGTCCATTTCAAAAAATCAAAGTCTCATGGCACGGAGGTTGAACATCTAGTATGGATGCCCATTCGATCACGCTTATCTCCGTTTTTATTACTTATAGCTGTCTGTTTTTTTGACAGTAGTCGCCCTCTTTGGGCTGTAACTTGCACCGAGCTCTTTCAATCGACTGACGATCATAAACTTACTCCCTATCAATCAGTTCTAAAGGAGCAGGCTGTCCATGCCGGATATGAAATTGTTGAAACTGGTGTCGTAATTAACGGAATAAATAGAAATATCGTAATCATTGGCGAAAACCATTTCACCCGACAGGAACAAGCAAAATTTGGCTTTGATCTCTTAAAATCATTTGATTTTTGGGGATATGAGAACGGCACTCACGCCGCAAACCAATTGCCGGCATTAAATTGGATACTAAACTTATATTTGCAACAAAGATCCCAGACTAAAAATAAATTTTCACCGGAGTTGATAGAACAATCTCTAGGCGGCAGTGCCAACGACACTGCCGCCAAAGTCTTTGACCTTGAATATGGTTTAAAGATGAACCTTTCACATCGACTGAAATACGGCCCTCTAAGACTCCTCTTACTAAAACTTTCGGCAAAACTTGGTCCGAAAAAATCAGGATTTGAATACCAAGTTGAATTAAATGAATGGTTAGAAGATACATCACTAATGAGGGAGCAAAGAATGCAAGAAAATATCATTAATTTTCTTCAAACCCACGATCATGCAAAAAAGGTAGCAATTGTTGTAGGAAATAAACATGCCCGCAACCTATTTTTCCGTTTACAGAGAGTTAGCGGAAATTAAAAATCAACTCAAACCGTTTTCTTTCTAGTCACCAAGGTGGCGTAAATCACATAGAGCAACTGAATAAATACAAATGCTAACACGTACTCAATGCCACCCGCACCAAAACCATAAGTATGAAGTCCCGCCCCTAAAACAAAGTTAACTCCGTACCACGCCATAATCACCAGAGAAAAACCCACAACAGACCAAGCACTCATCCCGAAATTTTTTATCCATCCACCCATTCGGCCGTGAAGAATTGCAAGGTAGCCAAGAAGAGCAATGAGAGCCCAAGTTTCTTTGGGATCCCACCCCCAAAATCTCCCCCAGGAATAATCCGCCCACACACCCCCAAGGATAATTCCTGCAGCAAGAAGAACCACGCCGATTTGCAAAGCTCGATAAATGGATTGCGTGACATTCTGGATTGCTGCCCTATTTGCATTTTCACCCTGGATAAAAAGATACAAACCCATATTTCCCATCGCTAGCGCTAAGAAAAACGCTGCATAGCTAATACAAATTGTCATCACGTGAACGATAAGCCAGAAATTACTCATAAGAACAGGCTCAAGCGGCTGCAGACTAGAATCTAGTACCGTTGGCGCAAGATCTGCCAATATCAAACAAAAAACTGCGACAAGACAGCCACCGAGCATGACGAGACGATGCTTCGTCGCACGCTCGATAAACGCCGCAAACACAAGAGCTCCAAACGCGACCCACACTACCGTTTCATACATGTTTGAAACCGGGGGACGCCCAGTAATATAAATTCGCAAAGCAAAACCCAAACAATGCATCACAAATCCTAGCATCATTAGGACCCAACCCGCTTTGAACTCCCATGGCTTAGAGTTTTTTCGCGAAGCTAAAGCAAAAAAGATGGCGGCGACGAAGTAAAAAATCCATGCCCACTTAAAAGGATGTAAATTATTATAAAGCACTTCTATGCTCATGTCCCTATCGCTTGGATAGAGACTAGGATTTTCGTTTCGCGCTGCCGCTTTAAAATCTTCTACCTTTTTTTGAAGCGCTCCCGGTTCAGAAACTTTTCCACTTTTTAGTTCTTCGGAAATTGATTGTACAAACTCGGTCGCGATTTCATTAAATAATTTTACAATTTGCGGATCCGCATGCGCCATTGGCAACCAAGCGTTAGTATTCTTCTCGGGTTTCGCCGGAACAAGCGTAAACGCCATTCCTGTGGAGATCGCATTAAACATGTACATTTGGCTTTCCACTTTTTGCACGGCCTGATCGTAGGGGTTTAATTTCTCTTTCATATCAGTTTTAGATCGCAAATTTTGCAAAAGAAGTGGAAGCTGTTTGGCCTTTGCAAGCTCCGCATAAGAAAAAAAGTTTTCCTTTTCATCGAGGCCTAAATTTTTTTTCACTTCGAAATTTTTGACAGCAAGAAATTTAGTGTTCATCCACACGTCAGGAACGACATACATCGAAAGAATGATGTCAGTCGCTGGTTTGTTTTCGCGACTTCTTTTACCGTGAAGGAGCTGCATTGACTCTTGCGCAAATGTATCGAAAGGCTTCAGCCGCCCCCCATTTTGAATGGGGATATATTTAATTACGTCACGCGCGGAACCAGCAAAGGCCTGCGAACTCAGTGTCAGGGTAAGAGCGAGTAAAGAAATTAGCCGCTTCACGCTGCCTCCTTTTTTTGTTTACCGAAATAATTGTTGCGATAGTGGAACATAAGTATCGTTCCCAGAACGACACAAATCGAACCGAGATATTTTATAAATCTACCGGGGTCGCGGTTAACTGATAGAATTGAAGCTACAGGCTTGCCATTATTGTCTTGTTGAAAACTGGCTTGATAAAAAGTGAAGCCTCTATGCTTTAAAGGTTCATTCATAGAAATAGTAATATCGCCAAGATCTGGTACGCTGACGAGTGACTGATAACTCGAAGCGCGGCTCGTTCCTTGATACGTCCCCATTTTAAATTCTTTTAAATACAAATCAAAATCTAAAATAATTTCTCGATTTCTGTATTCCACAACGTAAGCCTCGCTCTCTGTAAAAAAACGTAGTGGCTGGTTGAGCGGCTGCCAGCGCGATTCCCCGTTGAAATTCACTTTTATCGCTTGAGTCGTAAGTTGTGTCGGATAGTCTCGCGCTATAACATGCGTTTCTTCTTCAGCGCGCGGATAATAATTTATCACACGAAAAGTCATACCCATCCACGGAGTTACAATTTCATCGCCGATTTTTAACGCTCCCGAGCGAACTTCTTTACCTTCCTTCTGAGAATAAATTTTGTACTTTAATTCTGGCTTATCGCCTTGAGTAAACAGGACAATTTCGTTGGACTTTTTTGACCACTGATAGTCTCCAGTTACCAATACCATTGTCAGTGGACCGAACTGGGTAGTCGCACCTCGCATTTCTTCGCGCTGAACCACCCAATCTAGTATATTAGCAAATTGATTTTGTAACTGAAAGCGTAAGCCTGCACCCTTTTTTGTGCCTGGCCTCGGCACGATTTTACGCTCGACAAAAGCGTAGGGAGCATATTCGTCAATGACAAGATCACCTGGCGGAAGTGACACTTTATAGGGACGCTCTTTGGTTGGCGGATTTAAAAAAAAATCGACAGTTTTAATGTGCAAATTCTTATAATTGATTCCATCAAACGATCCAAAAACAAGAAAATCAATGTCATCAACTACAACGGCGCGTGAGGACTGACCAATGCCAAAGCTTAAAGTTCCATCGACTCCCCATTTTTTGGTCACAAAGGAACCGTAAAGCAACGTTATTAAACCAATGTGGGCCATCACAAAGCCAATTTGATGTTTCTTCCATGGCCAACGATCGATCATTACCATAATTAAAATAAAACATAGAAATCCCTGAATCGTATACATGGACCAAGAATGGTAAATAAGCTTTTGGGCCGTCATGGTATTATAACGTGATTCCATGATTGTACCGTATGCTGTAATGATCCCTAAAACCACAATCACCGCAACGGCGATCTTTAAGTTAGAAAAAAAGCGTACGAACTTTTTAATTCTTGGGTAATTTTTCATAGATGTATTTAATCGCGACTGTAACTTTCTTCTGCACTTCGGCGGATAAATCTTTATTTATCTTTTTTGTGACCTCGTCCATGTACAAACGGCGGTTCATTTCGACTTGAATCGTGTGTTGTCCAATGCTGGGAACACCATAAGTTTCTGTAATTCGACCGCCAATATACGGAAAGTTCACCTTAATGCCAAATCCTGCTTTCTCGTAGGCAGAACAAACTAAATCTAAAAATTCTTTACTACAGCTTTTTCCCTTGAAGTCGCTGATCACAATGTCGGCGCGCAATTGCCCCGGGTCAGTGTGTAACGCTTCACCGACACTAGGCATGCTATGAGCGTCTAAGTGATAAACTCTTTCGGCCCCAGTTTTAAAAAAATCTGCAAACTGCGTCTGAACTTTTTTATGAAAAGGCAGAAAATATTTCTCCGTAAGTTCTCGGTGTAAACGATCCGAAATTGGTTTACTAATGAGGCGATTCCCCTTGGTTGTAACAGACCAGTGATAACCTTTTGGGTGGGTTCCACTTTTCACTGGGCAATCTTCAACAGAATCAGAATCAATATCATCGGGCAAACGGTTTAGATCAACGACATAGCGATGGCAGCTGGCGACTATCGATGGGATCTTTAACTCATCAATCGCTGGTTTATAAAGCACATCAACGTACCGATCTGGATCGCAGAATAAAATATTTTCTGGCAAGCCTTTTAACCAGAAGGCTTCGGGGGGAACAATTTCTCCGGCATGAGGAATGGTAATAAAAAACGGTTTCATGGACTTGAGATTCCTTTTCAAACAAACATAGCAATGTTATTGTCAAAGACAAATGAAAATATACACAAAGACTGGTGATTTAGGAAAAACAAGTCTCGGCAGCGGTAAACGTGTCGACAAATTTCACCCACGCATTGAGTGTTATGGGACACTTGATGAACTCAATTCTATTCTTGGGCTGGCTGCTGCTTACATGCAGAGCAAAGAAGATAAAGAGCTCACTTACAGAATTCAAAATCAGCTTTTCAATCTCGGCTCTTTGTTCGCGAGTGATTCCACCGCCGACCAAAAGAAATTGCCGCAAATTACTGATTATCACATTCTCCTTCTGGAAAAAAACATCGATTCTTTCACGGAAAAGCTCCCGCCACTAAAAAACTTCATTCTTCCTGGAGGAAGCAACGCAGCTTCCGCTTTGCATTTAGCCAGGTGTGTGTGTCGAAGAGCTGAACGGCTGGCATTTCAACTTCATAAAAAATCAAAAATTAACAAAACACATTTGATTTATCTCAATCGACTCAGCGATTTTCTATTTGTGTTTGCGCGCTCCGTAAATCAACGCGAACTGATTTCTGACGTGGAGTGGAACAAGGACTCTTAATGGAACTTGTAAAGGCACGCCCCGAAGACCAAGAGCCTTTGCTGCAATTTTATAATAGCGTAGTTCTTCCCGGCCACGTTGAGCTGGTAATTGAGCGTAAAGAGCCGTTTGATGCTATCTATGGCATTCAGTCCAATGATTATGATACGTTTGTTATTCGAGATGACGAAAGTAAAATCCACGGGACGTTCACAGTCACCTATCGTGATGGAATCATTGATGGCAGATTTGAAAAGATTGGTTACATCACGGATACACGGGTGGGCTCTAATCGCGAAGCCTTGCTCACATGGTCAAAACAATTTCTTGAGGTCCTCGAAAATTCGCAGAAAGAAAGAAATTGTAAATATATGTTCTCGATTCTTTCGCAAGAAGGAGGAAAAACCTATAATACTTTTCTGCGCGGACGCTCACGCATATCGACTTTTCCCCGGTACCATCTCTTAAGAAAATTTGTCTTGGTGACAGTCAATGGAAAGTTACCTTTTTTGGTGAATCCTTTGCCTTCAATAAAAATTGTGAACGCCGACCATCGGATTCTGGATAAATTGCTAGATTATATAAGAAATAAATCTAAAAATAAGCCTCTGAGTTTTGAAAATTCAAATGAAAATTTTTTGCGAAGGCTTTCTCTGTGGAAAGGCTTGAAGTTAGAGGATTTTCTTGTCGCCTTTGACAGCCAAGGTAATATAGTCGGCTGCGTAGCGCCGTGGAGTCCGGTCGCTATCCAATCCTTTCAAGCAACAGGTTACCATGGATCAATCTCGAGTTATCGTAATATGTTTGCCGTAGGATCATTATTCGGAATTACACGCCGTTTTCCCTCCCGTAATAAAAGTCTAAACTTTAAATTTCTTTCGCATTTGTTTGTGAATAATCACGATATTTTTCAGGCGCTACTCTACACCTCGTATAAACAAAGCAAGAAAAATGAGTTTTTAGTTTATCAAAACTTCGATGGTGACCTAGTAACATGGTTACCAAAATACTTTATCGGCTGGTCAATGCCATTCGGGCTCTATAGCATTGGATCTGAGTCACTTGAGAATCCAAGCTTGCAACCAAGTCCACTTCTCCCCGCACCATTCGTGGAAGCAGCGTTGATTTAGACTGGCACAGATCTAGCACTCTCCTCAACGTTCAATTCTTTCTTTCGGGTAGAGATATTTAGACGTGGGGCTATGAAAATCTTTTCAATTTTACTGTCATTTTTTGTTACTTCGGTTGTTTTCGGACAAGCGCGAATTAGTGGCGGGGTTTATATTTCTGGAACCATTCCAGAAGAATACTCCATCCAAGTTAAAGCCGACCCAGATGCCCAGCAACTTGAAATTCAGCGCGGTGAAAGTCAAACGAAAATCGCGAGTGTTATTGAAAAAGCAAATTCGGCGACAGGATATGTTATCAAGCTTTCGACAAAAAATGGCGGCCGCCTAGTAAATACGATGCTCCCATCGCAATCAGTTCCGTATTTAATCTCTTATGACAAAGCGCCGTTTACAGAGGTCTCTTCAGTGGAAAGTATTGTCAAGCGCGTACCCAGCCTTGCTAACCCCATCATTTACGAAAGCCCCATTCGCATATCCTTTCGCGGAAAACCCACTGCCGCGGTTGGAACTTATGCCGATACGCTTTATTTGCAAATTTCCGCACCTTAGTAGGGTTGTACTGGACTAGTTTGTCGCGGTATAATTTTAGTTATGCAAACTCGTTTTATTTTAACCTTAACACTTTTTGCACTTCTATCCTTGATCCCGAGTTTAATTTTGGCGTGTACCGACTTAAGAGCGACCTCGGTAACCAACCTCAACCTCACTGAATCGATGGCTCCTGGGTCCATTACAATTACGGTTCAAAAAACAGGTGCTCCGTGTGATTTCTTCGTCACTTTAACCGCCGGTGGAAGCGGAAGCTTTGACCGCAAACTTTTTAATGGCGCAGAGTTTATTCCGTATAACATTTATCGCGACAACTCTTTTTCGGCGGTGATTAAAGATATTCCCGAAGCTGGACCAGGCGAAGTTTTGACGGGAAGTTTTCAAAAGACAGGAGATGAATCAAAAACTTTCACGGTACTTGTTAAAGCCCTAACAAGTTCGTTAAAACCTGCGGGAGTCTATTTCGACAATGTCAGTTTAAAAATTTATCGCTCGGCATATTCAACAACAGCACCCGTTGCGAAAACCGTTAACGGTATCCGCACAAGTTACAGCCAACCGGTCGTACAAAGCCTGTCACTGGTAGACGCAGGAGGTGCCTTTCAACAAGGCGATACCAAGCAATTTGTTTCCTTCAATCCCTTGCGTGAAGGGGCCCGACAAAGTTTTGATTTACTAATTCGCTCAAATAGCAACTATACGCTAAAAGTAGAATCACAAAACGCAGGCAAGTTGAAACATGCAAATCTTGAGCGCTTTGTGAGTTATAGTCTGGAAATCGCTGGTAGCTCGCTTCCTCTAAACGGACCGACCGTAGTAAATAGAATGAGCTCCCGGTATGATACGACTACGGGTGACCGCTACCCCATGAGTGTAAAAATTGGTGCCACCCGAGGAGCGTTAGCGGGAAAATATAATGATTATATTACCTTTACTGTAGAGGCTAATTAAAATTTAATGGTTCCTAAGTCGTGCGGCCCCATTTTCTCAGGAACATGAAACCGGTATTTTTGTTTTTGCTCGTCAACCTTTAAGTCGTACTCTCCTGGGGGAATACTTTCCAAATAAAACTCACCTTCTTTGTTCGTGAAAAATTCAAACGGTTTTTGTATTTCAGTTTTGCCAACCGGAACAATCACGCCAGTCACAAGTGCCAATGAGTTTTTAGTTGAGTCTTTAGAAGTTAATTTTCCAGATAACATGACGGCAAGTTTTCCCTGCAGTGCTATACCGACTCCACTTTTATAAGTAGGTCGGATTACGAAAGTATTTTGTGACAGCAATGAACTCGCCTTGGGATCAGGAGTCTGCACGTAGAGGGTATCGGTGTAATAGCTTTGCAAGTCAGGAATAATTGCTGGCCCCCAAAAGTCAGCGATCGCCCGTGGATTTTTATTTGTCGGATTAACCTCGAGGTATTGACCTTTCAATGCTCCGTTTGGTCTTATAAGCGCAAAACTATCGGCAATAGGACGAGTAAGCCCAGCACCTTTTGTTGTGTACGCAAACGCCGTACTCAACGTTAATCGTGTCTGATTTTTTTCGGGTAAAACCTCCTCTTTGTCGATTAACTTTCTTTGTTCCGCCTCAACAATTCCGCGATAACCAATATATCCCAATCCTGCTGTATAAGTCTTAAGTGATTGACCCTCTAAATAATCAATATCACCGAACACCCGACCGACCGATCTTGAAGGGTTGTGAACAATCTTTAAGTTAGTATTTTGATATTGGGTGTCTTGGCTTGCGAAAAAGGAATTTTCAAAATTACTGTCCATGATTTGTAGGGATACAAACAAGCGGCGATCACCATTCTCATTCAAAGGATCGCGAAATTCAGAGTACTGAATGGAGCCCTCAGTATTTCTGCTAATGCGCAAGGATAAATTTGAAAAATAAGATTTGCGGTCCCCTAAGTTATTACGATGAAAGTCATAACCACCACCGATAGAAACAGCGACATTGTCTGTTATATATTTTGTCCAGCTGCCGACAAAGAGCCGATCGTAGGGATTACTCGGAGCTATTACACCAAGAGCAGCGTAATTTTCGTTGATTTGAATTCCCTGTAGCCGCAACACCGATCGGTAATCCGAAAGTGTACGGTACCTTATCGAATAGGCATTCGCTGTGCCATTCAGTTCACTGTTACTTTGAGCCCAATTTATTCCGATAAGCCCAAATCTAGAACCATAATAAATTCTAGAACCATAAACCTTTTGCCTGTCGTCGCCCTGCCCGCTGACACCTACTGTAATATTTTTTGTCAGTCCATACTGGTGATAAAAACTTCCAGCGTTTTCGCCATAATCAAAAGTTCCACCAACTTGACTTTTCTTTCGCCCATAAGCGTAGGCAAAGCGATTTAGACCTCGATCAAGAAGCTCAAAGTCCGTGATAAATGGAAAAGTCAAAGTTCGAACTTTTCCGACCTGATCTGTTATCACGAGCTTAATGTCGTTGGCCCCTTGCTGAATCGGTAGATTTCGCAAACTATGGCGGCCCGCCGGCAAATAAAGTGTTTGCATAAAGCGGCCATTTACAAACACGTCTACTTTTGACGGTGTTCCCAAATAGAATTCTGTTTCACTTTGGGGAAATTGCGCGAGAAAAGGATCGATTGAAAACTCCCTGACAACCAATAGCCCGCCAAGACTAATACTGTTCTGAAACATATCGAGCGGAAACTCAAAATCCCCCGCAATCCACCGGACAGCAGCACTTTCGTGATCTTTAATAAAGCGAAAATTTCCACGCATCCAAGGATAGTCGGCAAATTCCGTGTAGTCTCCGCTGGCATCAAGCACTAGACTTCCAAAATTCATAATGTGTTCTACTCGTCCTACGGTTGGATCTGAATTCTGCGAGTCTTTCTTTTCGAATAAATGTGGGGTGGAAAAGAGTCGACTTGCATATAAGTTGGTATACCCGCTCAACCACCCGGGGCTAATATAGTCTTGAGGTGGAAGGTTTACATAGAAGTCGAGCTCCTGCTGTTTTCGTTTTTTTGCGTCGACAGTAATTTCTAAGGCCAACGTTGATGGTGAAAAAGTAGTGGGCAGTCCTAAGGATTTTAACTCGCGAATTCTAATAAAACCCGAGTTTCTATAAATAGATTCCATCTTAGCAACGATTTTATCTTCAACTTCAAAACGAAAAATCTCGGCAAGCTTTTCGCCTTCGGCGCCCACCTCGTTCTCGGGGCCTTCGGCGTTAATAACCTTTACCTGACCCCTTTCATTCCCATTAATTTTTACTGGAACTGTTACTAGGGGCGAATTGTTTTGCGCCAATGCCGAAAAAGAATACAAAAACAAAAACAAAGTTTTATTCAACATGTACCTTAACCAGCTCCAGGTGCTGAGCCTGAAGTTCGCTCGGCCAAGGCAGGTCAAACTCAAGAGCGCTTTCAGCCAAGATGTTTCTTCCTAAGACTTGGCGTAGACTTGTATCTACTAAAGGAATTTCCCCGCTCCCACCAATTAAAACAAACTTAGAAACGACCAGATGTTTGCTGCCGTTATTTTTTAAAATAAAATGTAGCCGACTCTTACGTTTTTCTAAATTCTCGATGACAATTTCGCTCTTTGCAGGCTCGGACAAAACATACAGTGACGCTACATACTTCAAAAGAAAGTCGATATCGATTTTTTGACCTTGATTTTCTTTTTTCTTAAAATCAATTGGCAATTGCTCTAATACCAAACGGTAAGGAATTTCTTTTTTAACTTCCGTAGGACCCTGCCAAGAAACCCGCACTGGTTTTTTCTGTCCGGGAGCTAATTTAATTTGCCGCGGAAAAATCAAAAAGTCATTGGTGTCGTCACGACTTTCTTCGCCTTTAAGGTTTATTCGCCGTTTATAAATCTTAAGCTCCACAGCGATGTCTTTAGAAAATTTATTTTCGACAGTAAAAACGTGTGAACTATTATTCCCCGTTGTTGTAAAGTCCATCTCCATCGGACTTAATTCCAACGCTCGCACCGGCGTAAATGCACCAAAAACAAAAACTAAGACTAAGACAAAAAACGATAAAGGTAATAAATTCATCTTAGATATATTTTAACGAGGCTTGGCCGCGATGGGTAGAACTATAGCCGACACTTTCCCGGACTATAACCTATGTCGAGTTATTTTGAAGATTTAAGGGACAATGTTAAATTGAAGCTTAACTGCTTCTTTTTCTCTGTAACTTCCGCCAAGGATCACATACGTGATTACCTGTAAAGTATGCGCACCAATAGCGGGAGTCCAGTCTAGATAGTCACCACTATTGTCTCCCATTGCAGCAAACGGTTTTAATTTGTCAATGGTTGGAGCTAAGCCATCAAGAGTAAATACCACAGCATCCGCAGTTGCATTGGCACGAATATTTATTTTCGACCCCACGCTACTCAAAGAAATTGTCGCTCCCGAAGTTAACATACCAATGTCCTGATTGGAATCTGAGCGAACCAAAGCAAAACTAATCAGATTTGGATCAGGGGCCGGAGCAGGGGCCGGAGCCGGTTCCGGAGCTGGCGCTGGTTGTGGTGTTTGACTTTGCACGGGATACTGTTGATTTAAAGCTTTCGCCAACTCACTAAGATCTGTCATCTTACCACCCTTAAAAGATGATGTAAGAGCTGAGTGTGAAGGTGCCGAATTAAAAATTAAATTTTCAATTATTTGCGGACTAGGTAAAGCGTAGTTTCGACTCTTAATAAAACCTAAAGTCAGTCCTACCGCCCCAGCCACTATGGGAGTTGCCATTGATGTCCCCTGCTTTGTGCCGTAAGTATTCCCTAACATTGTTGAAAAAATTCCGTTAGAACCTGGAGCACCAATTTCTACATAGGTGGTACTATAATTTGAAAATGGACTACGCCCTTTGGTTGTCGAATCGTAAGCACCAACAGAGATCATACCATTAAATTGGCGCGAATAGGATGCCGGTGTATACCATTGACTAGTAATATCTAAGTTACTGTTTCCTGCTGCGACCACAATAACGGCACCAGAATTCACAGCGTTACCCAGCGCATATTCCCACGCTGCAGATTTGCCATAACCACCAATACTCAAATTAATTACTTTGGCCCCATTCTGAACGGCATAATTGATACCATTGATCGCATTGGCTGAAGAACCACTTCCAGTATTTCCGAGAACTTTAACTGCCATGATTTTTCCACCGATTCCCATTACTCCAGCAACGCCAATCGCATTATTGGTTGTAGCTGCCATGAGACCGGCCACGTGCGTCCCGTGTGAGAAATCATCACGCGGATCGGAGTCTCGATTAACAAAGTCGTAGCCAAAGTTGCCCTGCGCATCCTTCCACATGTTTGCGGCCAAATCTTGGTGAGTATAATCAACACCCGAATCAACTACAGCCATAATTATGTTGGCGCTTGGTAAGATACCAGTGCTTCCGTAAAAAATATCATAACCAAGCGACGCCTGAATAGAAGTTAGATGGCGTTGAGAAGCAAACTGCGGATCGTTCGGCGTAGTTAAGGCTTCAAGCGGAACATCATTAGCCGCGCCAACAACACAGGGATCATTCTTTATTCTCTTCGCAAGTATGTCTGCGACTACAGATTCCGAAACCGTGATGATATGCGCCTGATGATCAAGAGTACTAACTTCTCCAGACGGCACTGAAAACTCACTCCTTTCACGACAATTATTATCCATAATAAAAATTAGAGGCATCCCTTTAGGAAGATTAATTTTATCAAGGGACATTTGAGTGACTTTCAAAAGTTGTTCAGAGTTCGCTTTTGAAAAAGCAGAATTTGTTTTCATTAGAGTCGGCATATCCAGCTGCAATTTTTCTGTTTTAAAAGGAGAATCGAGAGGATCAGAAAGAGAATCATTCGCATCTTGAACATTTTTTTGACAAGCGGTAGTTATAAGAAATAAAAAAATAAGACTGCGGAAACGCACATCACGTCGCAACATTTTTTTCTCCCGGTGAGTCATTCTCTATATATTTTTTGCAACCGATGTGCCGGTATTTGTCATCTCTGCACGAGGAATTCTTAAATTTCTGTACACTATGCCGGCTCTGTAAAAAAAAGTGACAAACAATTAAGATTTTCAAATGAAAAAAAGTGATTTTGCACTGTAATGAATTCAACCATCTGTTTTTGCAAATTTGAATGTGTTATTGAATTTTTCAAGTAACAAATTTGCCTCTTATTATTAACAATCTTTTCATTTTTTTGGACAATGGTGTCCACTAAAAAGGGGGAATAATGAAGAACTCATTGCTAGTTGCAGCTCTTGCAACACTTATGGCTGTACCAGCTGTAGCGAAAGTAAAAACTAAACACTGCGACGGTGGTAGCCAGGAACTCTGTTCTGATACCGCACAGTTAGTTATCTCTGGAGTGGTGCTACCCATCTGTAATATCGAAGTTGCTGCTACTGTTGCAGCTTCATCGTTGAACATCTCTGGTGGAGAGAGCTCAACAACAATCGCAAACGTTACTGAGCAGTCAAACGTTCCTACAGGTTATACTGTATCCGTTTCTTCTCTTAACAACGGTAATTTAAAACATGCGACTGTTGCGGGCGAACAATTCGCTTACCAACTATCTTATGATGGTGGAGCTAATTTCGGCCCTACAACAGCACCTGCTGTAGTTAAAACAAGTGGTGCCCTACCTGGTTTCACAACCGATGTTAGCGCTGTGAAGATTTCTTTCCCAGCTCAAGCAACGGCTATGGTTGGAACTTATTCTGACACTTTATCTTTCACGCTCCAATCTCTATAATATAAGCATTGGATAGATGAATTAAGGTTCAAGAGGCGGTCACGATAAGTGACCGCTTTTTTTAGTGAGGATGACAAAAATGAAAGCGATTCTGGTTCTAAATGTATTGTTACTAAGTTTAATGGCTAATGCATTTGAATTTACGCCGATGGAAAGAGAGTTTTCGGCAAGCGGGACACAGTCCACACAAACATTCTTTCTCGAAAACAAAACACCAAATGCAGTAGCGATTGAATTAAATATGTACAAAAGAGCTCATGCTTTAAATGGCAAAGAAATTCGTACGGCTACAAATGATTTTTTTATCTTTCCAAAATCGGTAAAACTGGGCCCCAGCGAAAAACGTGCGATAAGGGTAACATGGCAAGGTCCAGCTTCGGTTTCTACCGAACTCGCGTACCGACTCGTAGCCGAACAGCTTAACGTCAATATCAGTCGCGTTCAATCGGACCGAAAAGGCATTGATATTAAATATACCATGACTTATGTGGCCTCTGTTTACGTCACCCCCGATGGGGGAAAATCTGATGTGCGAGTATCACAAGTCGATGCTCGCAATGGAGTTGTCAAAGTTCGCGTCGATAACCTCGGCAACAAACATAAAATTCTTGCTGGTAGCAAGCTCGTATTAAACTCTGCGGGTGGCACCCGTGTTCTTAGTGATGATCAGGTTCCACCAATGCAAAAACTGAACTTATTAGCGAGATCTTCGCAGTATTTTTTGTTTCGCCAACCTCAAAATTTGAAAAATCCACGAAGCGGCGAAATTAGATAATAGTTTTTCGTCTCAAAATGAGAAAAAATATTTTAAACGTACCGTGACTTTTCTTTCCGGTCATGTGTTCCTACTTGCAAACGGGAGGAACCATGAAAAAATCTATTTTATTATTTTCCTTATTAAGCCTGACAGCTTGCGGTCTTAAAAAACAGGACTTTACGGCACAGGTAAACAACGAAGACGCTGCTGTGGAAACTGCTGTCGGCTCTATTAGCGGCCTGTCAGACAATCAGGCCGGTGAGTCTTACCTAGCTATCAACAATTCCTTTAAAGAAAAAGTAATGACAGAGATGCAGAATTTATTATTGCCACAAGCAGTTGCCGACGATGGATGCGTCCGCCCAATTTTCGCCGCCTGTATCAACGGAATCAGAGAATCCACATATAATAATTGCAGTCCCGCAAATTCAAAAGCTAGCATCAACGGCTATATTCGATTGACCTACTCACAAGCAAATTGCACGCTTAGTGTTAGTGACAAAGTCAACCGGACCTTTGAAGTAACGATCTCCGGTCCCCGCGGCGGAAGCGCAACGCTCTCGAGCGCCAACAAATCCGATTACAACGGCAACGTTTACGGCGGCGGCGGCCAACTCACAAAAACGGCGAATGGTTTTGACGTTGAAATTTTAGGAAAAAATATCTCGTTAGACTACAAAGGAGTCGAACTCTACAATGTTTCTATACGCACACTCTCGACCGTTCACATCTCAGGTACTCTTAGCCGTCAAAGTCGCTTGGTAAATGGTGGCCAAATTGAGGTGAATCATAATAAAGCCAAATTCACAGCACTGTTTGAACCTCACAACCTTCAATGGCAATCTGGTTGCTGCTACCCTGTGTCTGGCTCTTTGTCAGTTACTTATAGCGGCTCAAAAACCGGTTCAGCCACGGTCACCTTCAACGGCTGTGGACTAGCTCAACATTCTGATGGTGTACAAGAAAAACCCGTTGTGCTTAACTATTGTGAGTAATGCAAAATCATGATGACTGGAAACTTATGCAAAGTGTGGCGCGTGGAGAACAACAGGCCTTCCGCGCTATCTATGAAGCGCACAAAAGAAAGGTATGGGGGATTTGCGTGCGAATGCTAGGGGCGACTCCAAGAGCAGAAGATATAGCACAAGAGGCGTGGTTGAAAATCGTCGCAAACGCTGACCAATATCGCCCAATTGGTAAATTAAGTGCCTGGGTATGCCAGGTAACACGAAATATATGTTTGAATGAAATTCGCAGAACAAAATGGAACGAAAATTTGGAACTAGAGATAGTTGAAGAAAAATTAGCGGATGAAGTAACGCCGGAAAATATTATGCTAAACATAGCGGATAAACTAAAATTTGAAAAAGCGTTTGAATCTCTTGTTCCGCAGCAACGCGCAGTTCTCGTTATGTTTGTGCATGAAGAATTGAGTCATTCCGAAATCGCGCAGGAGTTAAATATTACTATTGGCGCTGTAAAGCAGCTTGTATTTCGTGCTAAGGAAAGTTTGCGGCGCACTCTCAAGGATATTTTATGAGTGATGGAAATTTTTTTGAAAGCGAGCCCCCTAAACATCTCGATGATCGAATTCTAAAAGCCGCAGACGTGGCGCTCGTGGAAAATAAGAAAACACTTTTACAAAAAACGGTTTTAAGTTGGTTCTTAATTCCTGCAGGGGCATTTGCCAGCTTTGCTCTACTTTTTAGGGTGATACAAGAAACAAAAGAAAACAAAAAGGAAAATCTGATAGAACCCAACGAGGCATCTAAAGATGATTTGCAGGCAGCAGAATTCTTTGATTGGAAGGATACTGAAGCTGACGAGCAAGATATCGTCGCCGATTTAGAAATTATCGAAGAGCTTGAGTTTTTAGAGAAATGGGAAGAATCATGAGCGATCCACAGAAAAAAAACGAACAAATCGATAACGAAATGTTATCTCAACTGGACATGCTGATGGAGCTTGACGTGCTTGTTGAACAAGAGGGTCCTGATTTTTTTGAAAATATGGATGAAGCCGAAGGTACCAAAGAAGATGATGGAGAAGAGCCATGAAAAGACGTGAATTCTTGTCAGTCGTAAGTTTTTTAGCGATGTCTTCAGTTTTCGCCGAAGAGCCAGCACAAACTCCCCGCCAACGCTGGGACGCACTTCCTCCGGAACGACAACAAGAAATCCGTCAACGCTGGGAAAAGTTTAAAAACCTATCTCCTCAAGAAAAAGCACGAGTAACAGAGGCTTTTAGGCGCTTTCGAAATCTGCCGCCGGCAGCACGACTTCGCATCCGCAATAATTTTCAACGTTGGAAGAGCTTGCCCCCGACCGAGAGAGCAGCACTTCGTCAGCGCTTTCAACGCTGGCGCAATCTTTCTCCCGAGAGAAAGCGCGCTATTCGCGCCCGAATGAATCAATGGCAAAAACTAAGCCCGGCGCAGAGGGCAAGAATTCGGCAGCGCTTTAAGTAACGACGAAAATTTTATTACGACTGAACTAGTCTTCCCAACCCAACTCCCATTGAAAAACATAGCGTTTAGAACGGTATTGATTGATGACCGTAATCGAACGCTTTGAAGCAATTGTCTTCTGACAGAAGGCATATTTGTCTTTACCTAAAGTCTTCTCAAATTCCTTCACGGCTTTATCTTGCAATTTTTCAAATTCAGCTTTTGACAATGTCACTGCCGCACGGTCTCCGGCGCTTAAAACAGTTTTAGTGGCGTTTTTAAAATCACGAACAATTGTCGCTTTACTGATAGGAGTACATTTTGCCTTATCCCCCTTATCTAAGACCTCAACGCGATCACCGTCTAAAAGAGAAAAATATCCGAGTGAAGGCCCCCCAGCGGCAACATCTTCCAAAATATTCAAATATTTTTTCAAGCTTACTTGAGTCGAAATATTTTTTGGAATCGCCGCTAAGGTTGATGTTGGCCAACTAAAACTCATAGCAAAAATAAATGTGAAAATTCCTTTAAACACCTTTTCTCCTTTACCCTACTCCCAATTCGAGAACCTTGAGCGTCGTGTCTTGATGGATCGATGATACGACTTCGACGTTCTGCCAACGATCGTAAACGACTTTTCTCAAACTATGCAACTCCTCGCTTTCGGGACCAAAATAAATTATCTTTTTTACATTGGCTTCGCGTACACTTTGCGAAAGGAATTGGAAAAACAGTCCATAGGTCATTGTTGCACCGCCCTCTTCTGGAGTTACGCGATGAAGCCAACGCGCATGTGCAGTGCACAGACTATAAGAGACGGGAGTTATCGGATCTTGACACTGCTCGACGTTAAAAAATCCCTTACGCATTATAGCGCGTACATAACTTTCTAAAAATCTAGTTGGTAGCTTTTCGCCCAACAGATCGGCTTTTAAATAATCTATCACTAACTCTAGGTTTTCATTTACAATGAATTGTTCAGGTGAAGCACCAGAACGCAAATGTTTTTCGTAAACACCGATTGCAAATAGCGACAAAATGAAGTTTCTAAATTCACGGGTCATTGTTTTAAATTTATTTTCATCATTTATAATTGACATTAAATCCATGCCTTTAAGATTTAAGCTGTCGAACACTTTCTGCGCCTCTTGAACCTTCATACTTACGTATGGAATACGACATAAATTCGCACGCACA
Source organism: Proteobacteria bacterium SG_bin7 (assembly GCA_002083485.1). Classification (GTDB taxonomy): domain Bacteria; phylum Bdellovibrionota; class Bdellovibrionia; order Bdellovibrionales; family SG-bin7; genus SG-bin7. The sequence continues at coordinate 44,718 of LWDK01000016.1, forward strand.
CTTATTTGATCAACTCCCCTGACTCCAAAAACCCCTAATTCCATTTTTGCCCCCCAACCCTTCGTTGTTTTAAATTTTTTTCACGAACTATGACAAAATTCGTGCTTTTCAAAAGAGTATAGCAAAGACCATGCCTGGATTTTTTATCGAAAAATAAAAACGTTTGATTTGAGCAGTCCTCTCACGCCCATGTGAGGAAATTTTATAAAATAGGTATGTAGTATTTTTTATCGCTGGCGACGACCGCTACAACTAAAGCATGCCGTATATTTTTTTTGCTTCGGCTCACTACGATCGTAGATTTTGCCAAGCTGATAACATTGACCCACTTTTTCTTTGACAAAGCCGTTGCACTCGCGAGCTGAGAGGACATCAAAACTGACAATTTCGCAATTTCCTTTGGGGGTTTGAACTAAATATTGATCGTAGACTACCAGCTCGGATTTAAAACGGCAAAAACGTGCCACATTTTCAACGGCAAAACTCGTATTAAAAAGTAACAATAAAACCGAAATTATTGTCATGCTTTCTTTTTTGTATTTTTATTTCTGGAAAGTCCAATACAAATATTGTATTGGAGCATTATGAACCTTCAAAAATTTGTGTTTCATTTTGTCTTTTTATTTTCTTTGCAAAGCTTTTCAGCAGTAAGAGAAAATAACTTCCTGATTTTACCGGAGCAAAATCTACTAGGTGGACTCAATGAAGAACAATTTCATAGAGTTATCAGCAGCTTTGAAAAAAAAATCGCTCCCATTGTCAAAGCTCAGGGTGGCGAACTCATTGTTGACAGGCTTTGGAACAACCCTACTGTCAACGCCTTTGCCTACAGCATGTTAGGAAAATGGACTATTAATTTGTACGGTGGTTACGCTCGTCACCCCGCTATGACTGAAGAGTTATTGCTTATGAGTCTTTGTCATGAAGCCGGCCATTTTATGGGTGGACACCCGAAAAAGTTTTTTAGCGGTCGAAGTTACGAGGGACAGGCCGACTACTACTCAACCTTGATTTGCATGAAGGAAATGTGGAGAAACGAAGACAATCAAATAGCTATAGCGGGAAAAGCTGCCGATCCGACTGTGAAAGAAAAATGCAGAGGCAATGCATTGTGTGAACGTATTTCTATGCTGAGCCTTGCTATGGCTAGATTTGATGCTCTTTTTGGCGATGGACCAAGTCCTGACTTTTCAACTCCTGAAAAAATGCAGGTTAAAAAGACCAACAGTGGTTATCCATCACCACAATGCCGCTTGGATACATATTTTGCGGGCGTTCTTAATAACCCACGCCCCAGGTGTTGGTATTTCGATTAGGAAAAATCGACAATTTCTGTCACCAATTTTGAAGGATTTACTGACTATCTGACGCAGCCAGTATCAAAAATTGATCGCCTGTGATATAACTATATCAATGAATAAAATCATCTTAACTCTTATTTTGTTTGCTCAAATTGCAATGGCGGCAGAATTCGAGTGTAAATCAGGGATCGCGGCCGTGGTCGCAGTTTCTCCACCTGATTTTGATCAATTCATCATTAAAGGTGAACTCTCAAAAAACTTTGAAATTAAAAATGTGAGCATCCGCTTTAACAGTCTTCCTCTCCGCGAAGCTTATTTTGAGCGTCTTCAGCCGCTTTTGTCAGATTTCATAAGTTATAATTTCTTTGACGGCCAGGACTACCGCTACCAGTTGAATTTTCCACAAAAAATCAATAAATCTTTTAAAGCCCATATTGTGCTTTCCCAAGAGAGTTATATTAGCACTGAGGCTTTAGAATGTTCTGCTAATCTCGACTAAAGTCGCAACACATCGCCTTTTTACTGATCCAAGTTACTTAATTTGTTAAGATTTTGGGTAACTATTTGAAGTAAAAAATGAATAAAGTTTCGGCCATACGAAAACCAAAAATTACCCCGCCTAAGTTTGAGTGGACTTATATCTACATCCTCATGGTTTTTCTGGGAATGTTAACAGCAGATGTAATCACGACATCGGTGCGTGATTTGATGTTGCCGACAAAAGCTCCACAAGTAACAAACTCACAAACGTTTCGGCCCCCAGAGGTGCCGATGCGTACGGAGTACAATATCATTACCCAAAGAAATATTTTTAATTCAGATGGCGTTATACCCGAGCCATTGAAGGGGGAGGACAAAACCCCTGAAGATCTTCCGGCCGAACTTTCAAAACTTCCGCTTTCGCTCATTGGTACTATCGTTCACGTTGATCCAATAAAATCTATTGCTAGTATCGAACTAAAAGGCAGAAACAAAATAGATCATTTTGCGATTGATGATGAAATCGAAGGAATGGCAAAGATTACGAAAGTGGAAAGAAGAAAAGTTTTCTTTCGCAATCTCAGCAATAACCGCAACGAATACATTGAAATCAAAGAAGAAAGCAAAGTAACATTTGGTACCAAAACCGTCACAACAACGGGCGGCCCCATTCAACAAAATGGCAACGAGTTCACGGTCGATGGAACGTTCGTGCAAAAAAAATTGCAGGACCTGCCGGAATTACTTCAAACAGCCAGTGGTCAGTTTTCATTTACCAACGGACGAATTGACGGCTACCGCATTCTCGATGTCGAGCCCGATAGTCTCTTTACGCAATTTGGAATTCGTCCCGGCGATTTGATAAAGTCGGTGAACGGCCAGGCGCTGGATTCTCCGGCAAAAGCCATGGAACTTTTTAATGACTTAAAAAACTCCGGTCAGATTAAAATGTCAATTAATCGCGGTGGACGTGATGAGGAAATGACGTACAATATTTCACGATGATTTTCTGCAAAGGAAGGTAGAAAAACATGAAACGTTTAATTTATTTTTTGGTTCTCAATTGTGTGGTTAGCAGCAGCCACGCCCAACAAATCAAACCGTTTAGAAAGCCGTCCCAGGCATCAAAACCCGACACATCCTCGTCGGCAGTGACGGCCTCGACTCCTGACAAGAAGAAAAGCGAAAATTCGTTTGCCAAATCCAAGGACGGCAAGCTTCCCTTTTCTGAAGCACAGCCCGAAGATATCAACAACGAAAACTATCCGGATTTGATCGAAAGCTTTGACTACCCTAACGCCGACATCACAGACGTGATTAAGGCAATTTCAGAATTAACGGGAAAAAACTTTATTATTGACCAGAGCGTAACCCGAGGAAAAATCTCGATCATCGCACCTACGCAAATCACAGTTGCAGAAGCTTATAAGGCCTTTTTAACGGCTCTTTCCGTGAATGGGCTAACCGTAATTCCAGCGGGAAAATTTCTAAAGATCACACAAGCGAGAAACGCGATCAAAGATAGTATTGAAACTTATTCCGGAAAATATGCCCCCGATGCCGATATTATGATTACGCGTATCGTGCACATGAAGTATATTTCCGCTGAGGAGCTTGATAAGCGGATTAGAATTCTTGTTACCAAAGACGGAACAATGGCTGTGTATCCTCCGACGAACTCATTAATTATTTCTGACTTCGGAAGTAATATTGAGCGTTTAGTAAAAATCATCGAAAGACTTGACGTTCCTGGTTTTGAAGAAAAAATGGAAGTTGTAAAGGTAAGATATGCCAGGGCCAAGGACCTCGCGGATCTCGTCGAACAAATTCTTGATAAAGATGCAAAAAAGCGTGGGGGTCGAGGTGGCGCGCCGTTCGCCTCAACAGTTCCACGCTTTGGCGATCGCCAAGATCAGGCGAATACAGAAAACTATCGCGTCATCAATGATGACCGCACCAATTCCCTTATTGTCGTTGGGAATCAACAAGGGATTGCACGCGTAAAAAAATTAATTGAGCGCCTTGATTATAAAATGCGGCCTGAAGACGCCGGCGGAGTGCATGTTTATTACGTGAAATATGGTGATGCCGAAGCAATTTCCAATACCCTTTCAGGAATTACTCAAAAAGCAAAATCGGGCGGCAGTTCAAATGCTCCCGTAAATCCACTACAACCTTTTAACCCTGTTCCCGTATCAGAAGCCATTTTTGGCGGCGACGTAAAAATTCAGGCGGACAAAGCGACAAATAGTTTAATCGTCACAGCAAGCAAGAATGACTATGAGACCGTGCTTTCCCTACTACGAAAAATTGATCGCCCACGCGACCAAATTTTTGTAGAGGCCGTTATCATGGAAACAAATGCCACCAAGGTTAACGACTATAGGGTGTCGTTTTTTAAGTATGAAGGCAATGGCGGCTATGCGAAAACAGGTTGGGGTGGAGGAAATTCTGACAAATTACTAAGTCCCATTCCCGAAGGAGGAATTTTAGGATTCGCAACTGGAGCCGATGTCACGATCAAAGATCCCACCGGCAAGGACATACCCATAAAAAGTTTAGTTGGCCTACTTTCAATTTTGAAAACCACAACTGACGCAAATATACTTTCGAGTCCGCAAATTATGGCGCTCAATAACGAAAAAGCGACCATCGAAGTTGGTAGAGACGTCCCAGTGAGTACGACGACGACCCCGACAACTGTAGCTGGCGCGATTCCCTCCACGAGCATCGAACGTAAAAACGCTACAATTAAGCTCGTCATTGAACCGTTTATCAGCCCTAATTCTGATAAAATTAGAATGAAAATTGAACAGGATATAAAAGACGTTTCAAAAGAGCCGGCAGTTGGGGCGTCTACACTTGCCGCCAATGCGATTTCATTGGATACGAGATCTATTCAGACTTCAATTGTTATTCGTAATGGAGACACCGCTGTTCTAGGTGGATTGATGAAAAATACAGAGTCCGTTCAAATAAATAAAGTACCAATTCTCGGAGATATTCCAATATTAGGGTGGCTATTTAAATCTCAAAATACTGATATTCGGAAAAGTAATTTACTCGTATTTCTTACCCCCAGGATTGTTCGCGCTGGCGCCGACAATGATGGCTTAGTAAATGAAAAATTAGGTCGCCGCGCCAACTTCATTAAAACCGACATGGGCGGCCGCGACCCATTTGGAAAAGAAATTGAGCAGGCGCTGAGATCCAAATCACGTCGTGCCAACGTAGATGGCAATAAGAGTGATATAATTGATGAGACCTTAGGTGGCGAATCACAAAATAGCGAAGAATAAAAGAGATAGCGAGACAGATGGCAACAGACATTGAAACCCTTTTAAATAAGAGCACGACACTGACTCCGGAGCAGATCCAGCTCGTATTTTCACTCGCCTCGCAACATGCGAGTAACTTTGGCGAAGAATTAAAAAAGAAAGAAATAAAATCCGCCGATGCCCTGGTCGCCGAAATTTGCGAGCGCCTGCAGGTTGCCTTTATGAAGGAAATTCCCGTTAACGATATCGCTGTCGATTTGGTGCGAAATATTCCACTTGCCTACGCTAAACAAATTGAAGTTCTTCCTTTCAAAGAAGAGGGTGACCAGGTCAGAGTCCTTATTTCAAATCCTCTGAATCTAAAGGCACTTGACGATTTGAAATTAATTTTCGACAAAAAAATAACTCCGATTGTTACCACCTCGGTAAAATTGAAAGATGCGATTAATAAAGTCTACGAAAAAAGTACCGCAGCCCTTGAAGGCTTAGATGAAATCGTTGACGAAGATTACGATCTTGATGAGCCGATCATCGACTTACTTGAAGCTGGCGACGACGAAGCTCCCGTTATTAAACTTGTAAATACTTTGCTATTTCGTGCCGTCAAAGAAAAAGCTTCGGATATTCATATTGAGCCTTATGAAAAAGACATGGTTGTGCGCTTTCGCATTGACGGTATCTTGTACGATGTCTTTAAACCGCCAAAACGCTTACAAAACGCCATCACATCGCGTATTAAAGTTATGGGAAATCTAAATATCGCCGAGAAACGTCTGCCCCAAGACGGACGGATCCCCTTAAAACTTGCCGGTAAAGACATTGATGTGCGTTTGAATACCGTTCCCACCGCACACGGCGAAAGAATCGTAATGCGTTTGCAAGACAGATCGAACGTCGTTCTTGAGCTCGAACAGCTCGGGTTTTCAGAGACAAGCCTAAAACAGATCAGCGAAATCATGGGAAAAACCTATGGGATTTTTCTCGTTACCGGTCCGACAGGATCTGGTAAATCGACAACATTGTACGCCTGCCTCTCAAAAATTAATACCATCGATAAAAATATTATCACCGTGGAAGACCCGGTGGAGAACCGAATTCATGGCATAGGCCAGATTCAAGTGAACTCAAAAATTGGTTTGACGTTTGCAAGCGGACTGAGAAGTATTCTCCGTCAAGACCCTGATATCATCATGATTGGGGAGATTCGCGACTTGGAAACTGCTGAGATCGCGATTAATGCATCTCTCACAGGTCACTTGGTTCTTAGCACCATTCACACCAACGACTCTCCGGGAGTTTTTCCACGTTTGATCGATATGGGTTGCGAACCGTTCTTGATTGCGACTTCTCTTTTAGGAGTAGCAGCGCAACGTCTCGTGCGCTTACTTTGTCCACACTGCAAACAACCCCATACCCCAACCGAAGTTGAACTGAGATCGCTAGAAATGTCGGCCGACCAAATTACCAGAAGCAATATCTTCAAAGCGGTGGGATGCAGTCAATGCAACCAAAAAGGCTACATCGGCCGAACTATTATTCAGGAATTGTTAATGGTTAATGACGACGTGCGAAGTCTCGTTATGCAAAGAGCTGACGCGGGACAAATTAAAAAAGCAGCGCTTCGTGGCGGCATGAAAACTTTTAGAGATCACGGTATTGAGAAAATATTTGCCGGTGTCACGACAATTGAGGAAGTATTAAGTAATACCCAAGTGGATCTATAATCTATGCCGATTTTTGAATATAAAGGTATCGACAAATATGGAAAGAACGTGCGTAGCACGATCGATGCCGACAATTCGAAAACTGCAAAAGCCAAATTAAAAAAAGATGGAATTTATGTTTTTGAATTGCGCGATAAAACTAAAGTTGAAAAAAAGCCTGGACAAAAGCGCAGTGGTGGCAAATCTGTACGCGTTGAAGATTTATCGCGCATGACGCGTCAGTTGGCGACGATGTTAAAAGCTAACGTTCCCTTAGTAGAAACTCTGGCGGCCGTCGCCGAGCAAACCGAACAACCAACTCTAAAAGAAGCCATTGCCGACATTAAAAACATGGTCAACGAAGGTTCTCCGATGCATAAAGCTTTGGGAAAATATCCCAAAATCTTTAAAAATATTTATATATCCATGTGTGAAGCTGGCGAAATGTCAGGTACGCTCGACGTGATCTTGCTTCGCCTCGCAGAATTTACAGAAAGTCAAAATCAGCTCACTAATAAAGTAAAGTCCGCGATGTTTTATCCCGTTATCATGATTTTATTTACAATGCTGATCCTCGTCGTCTTATTTATCGTCGTCATCCCACAAATGGTTACTATCTTTGAATCTTCCCCTGGACTTGAGCTGCAATGGTATACACTTGCGGTAATTGGGTTTAGCGGAATTCTAGTAAATTACTGGTACGCAATTCTAGTCGGCGGAATCGGAGCGTACCTATTATTTCGCGGCTGGAAATCAACACCATCAGGCGCGGCCACTTGGGATGCCATTGTTTTAAAACTTCCCATAGTCGGTAAACTATCACGGTTGATTGCGGTTTCGCGTTTTACCCGCACGCTTTCAACGTTATTGGCAGGGGGGGTACCTATGCTTGCCGCAATGGATATTGTGAGAAACGTGGTTTCCAATGCTGTGCTCGCCAAAGCCATAGATAATGCTCGCGATAACATTAGCGAGGGGGAATCAATTGCTGGCCCATTAAAAAAATCAGGACAGTTCCCACCGTTCGTAATTTCTATGATTAATACTGGTGAAAAAACAGGCGAATTAGAAACCATGCTCACTCAAGTGAGCGACGCCTATGATTTTGACGTGCGCAATTCTGTCGACGGCTTAACTTCAATTCTGGCGCCCGTGATGATCATCGTAATGGGATGTGTCATCGGGGTAATTGTATTTTCCATTATGTTGCCGTTGTTTGAAATGTCGAATCTTTCTGGCGTGTAACCGTAAAAATCGGTAGAATAATTGAACTTCATTTGGAGGATGCAACTTATGTTTAGAAATCAACGTGGTATGACTTTGCTTGAGATTCTTATCGTGCTTGGAATTTTAGGTGGGCTAATGGTTACTGTTTTTGGTCAAATCAACAAACAACTTAAGAAAGCTAAAATTCGCCAAGCACAAATGCAGTTTGGACAAATCAAATCTGCACTTGAACAATACAATGCCGATTGCGGTGATTATCCACCAACGGAAATCGGCTTAAACGCGCTGATGTCGAGTGAAGGCACGAACTGCCAAAACTGGGGACCGGAACCCTATATCGGTAAGAAAGACATAAAAGATCCTTGGAATATGGATATTATTTACGAAAATACCGGCAGCAATTTTGTTTTAAAGTCACTCGGTAGCGATAAAAAAGAAGGTACTGATGACATTACGAGTGGCGATCAAGCCGACGAAAAATAACGGAAGAAACAGTCGCGGTTTCACTCTAATAGAAATTTTAATAGTCATGGGTCTGATTGCGTTCATTATCTTGATGGGCGTACGTAAGCTGCAAAACCCCAATACGACCCTCAAACAAGCTGTTAAACAAATCGCGACAATGTCGCGCGAGCTGCATGTCAGGTCAAAACTTTCGGGAGTTACGTTTCGACTGGCTTTTGAAATGAACGGCAAAAAGTCTGCTGATCGAGTATGGGTCGAAGCGAGCACACAAAAAATAACTTTTCCCAGTGAAAAAGAGTTAAAAGAAAAAAGAGATCGGCGATCCGACCCCGAAAAAGACAAGTCGCTATTTTCGATTGATAAGAGGATCGGCTCTCACGGGGTTAGAGAATTGCCATCAAATCTAAAAATTAGACGGATCGAGTATGCACAGTTAGAAAACGCCGTCAGTGGCGGAATGGGGTACGTACATTACTTACCGGAAGGAGTCGTTGAAGAAGCGGCTATCCATATTGCCACCGAAGATGATGCACTGAAGTGGACAATTGCAATTCATCCACTTACGGGAAGGGTGGATTTAGTTAACGGCGATGTGCCGTTGAAAGAATTTAAAGAACAGTAATATGACACAAAAAGACTCTGGATTTACTCTCGTCGAAACACTCTTGGCTATGGCGATCTTAGCTTTTGGGCTCTTGATTGTCTCATCTACGTGGAGTGGTAATGTCATGCGTTTAAAGAGGATTCGCTTAAATAATGAAGTCGCGTTTCTCTTGCAGCAGAAAATGACTGAGATGGAACTCAAGTACCAAAACGTGGGACTTGATCAAATCAAAGAAGAGGAAGAAGGTGATTTTGGTGATAGCTTTAAAGATTATAGATGGGAGTTTAAGTCCCAGGAATTTGTAATGCCGGACTTGTCTCTTCTTGTAGACAACAATAAAGAAACAAATACCGAGATGCAAGGGATGATTCTAAAGCAAATTGGCGAAGTTCTCGGTAAGGCGGTCAAAGAAATTACAGTCACAGTGGTTGTTAAACAGGCTGGCTCGCGAAAAAAAGAACTTCGTTTTTCAGTTTCAAGTTACTTCATAGATTTTAATAAAGAAATTGCCTTTTCCGGAATTGGCGGCGCACAATGAAAACGAGAAAGTCTAAAGGCTTTACTCTGATCGAAATGCTGATCGTTATCAGTATTCTCGCCGGCATAACAATAATGACCGCAACAACGATTAACAAGGCGTTGCGTGCTAAAAAAAAGTTTACTAGTGAAATTGAGCAAACCTCGGTGATGCGCGATGCCCTCCGTATTATTGAACGCGATATTAATATGGCGTTTCACTACCGCAATATCCACTACGAAGTATTGAAAAAAATTAAAGAAGAGAGTGGGGGGCAACCACAAACTCAGCAGCCAATTCCTGGAACAAATCCACTGACACCAACACCAGCTTCCCCAGCCACGACAACTCAGCAGCCCACAACCCCGCAGACTCCACTGCTTCAAGATCTCAAGGAACCACCCCCAAACTTTACGCAATTCCTTGGTGAAAATGACTCTCTCTATTTTACAACAGTTTCTCATGTACGCACACAGATGGATGCTCCTGAAAGCGATCAGTCTGAAGTTGGATATTTTGTGAAAAACTGCAAACGCAGAGGATTCACTCTCAACCAGAAAAATGCGACGTCAAATTGCCTTTGGCGCAAAGAATCTCTCTTTATTGACAATGATTTGATGAAAGGCGGCGCCGATACTCCCCTCTTAGAAAATGTCGAAAAATTTGAATTACTTTATTTTGGTGAAGAGAAAGAGGGATGGCAAAAAACTTGGCGTACCGACGAAAAGGGTTCTGAAGAAATTCGCAATCGATTTCCCCAAGCAGTACAAATTAAACTCACGGTCGCCGATCAAGATCCCGATTCGAAAAAGAAATATTCTATGGTACTCGTATCAGCGCTTCGCTTTCCCAACAATCCCCCGACAACCAAAACCAACGAAAAAAAGGATTCTCCCAATGAGAAGGTTAAACTTCCGAACAATAACTAATCAAAAAGGTGTTGCTCTTCTCATGGCGATGGCCTCACTCCTAATGATGACCTTTATCGCCGTGGAAGTTCAGTACGGCACGCAAGTGGAAGCCCTTTCGGCCAACCAAGCCATTAACCGCCTTAAAGCCTATTATTCGGCAAAAGCGGGCGTTGAGCTAAGCCTCTATAGAATTTTGACGTATCGAAAAGCGAACTCCCAATTTGGAAAACTCTTAGGAGAAAACAGCCAGCTCCTGGATAAAATTTGGCAAATTCCTCTATCATGGCCAATAACAATTCCTAACAACGTGGCAAAAGTAAATAAAGATCAGTTCGACAAAGTTTTGAAAGAATCATCATTTGACGGAAAATACGTTACAACGATTGAAAGCGAAGAATCAAAAATTGATATCAACGATCTTGGCTCAAAAGCAAAGGTCGTTAGAGATGCGGCCAAGCAAAAAATTCTCAATATTTTTCAACAAAAAATCAAAAATGACGAATCCTTTAGGGATAAATATGATAGTTATAATTTTGAAACTCTCATCAACAACATCACCGATTGGATTGATGAAGACACCACCGGCGTTACCAGTGGTGATGAACGCTCTCTTTACTCGGATATAAAAGAGACGGATAAACTCCCTCCCAATCAGCCATTTAAAACAATTCAGGAGTTACACCTAGTCGCGAGCATGGAGGATGCTCTTTATGATGTAATCGCGCCACTACTTACCGTTTACGGTTCTGGTGCAATTAACGTGAATCAGGCCAGCAAAGAAGTGCTTATGTCTCTTGACCCTCTTATCACCGAAGACATGGTTGCTAAAGTTATCGAACGACGCGGAAACCCAGCTCTTGGTGGTCCATTTAAAAACGCTGACGACTTTTATGGATTTCTTGATCAACAGGGACTACGTGCAGCCGACCTGAAACAGAAAAACTTTCCGCTTGATTTTAGTAAAAGCGTAAACTTTCGCATTACCTCATTGGGTAATGCAAAAAACATTGCTCGCAAAATCGTTGCCATCGTATACGACTTTGATCAAGTTAAAGACCGGCTAAAAGGCCAGTTAACAACAGAAGCCGCTGGTGGAAACCCAACTAACAGCACCCCTGGTAATCCGCCAAACAATGGCGCTCCCGCAAGTCCAACCCCAGGCACAGACGCCCCCAAAATGCAAATGGGTCGCCCCACGGTTGTTTACTGGTTTGAAAATTAAAGCTTTTCACTCTAGGCAAAGGCCCGTAAAATAGAGTTGTGAAATCCATCGGTATCGATATCGGCACTTATTCAATTAAAGTGGCTGAAGTAGTAACTTCAGGGAAAAATGTCTCCATTCGCAGTCTTGCTGAATTTCCCCTAAACTCTGACCCCAACGCCGACAACCAGATAGCAGTTTTAGAAACATTACGTAACATCGCGAGTGCACATGACCCTAATTCGACGACTTTTGTATTCGCGATTGGTCAAGATAAGGTAACGACACGACAAAGATTTTTTCCATTTTCAGAACGAAAAAAAATTGTAAAAAGTTTGCCATTTGAACTTGAAGAAGAAATTCCATTCGATATTTCTAATGCAATTTTTGAGGCCAAATATATACGTCAAATGGATAACATCACAGAAGTTATTGCCTGCGCAACACCTAAAACACGGGTCGAGAGCGTTCTACAGGTTGCGCATGATGCCGGTATTGAACCCCAAATTATTTCTATGGAAAGCTCGGCTCACGCCAACTGTGTCGAAGGCTGGTACTCTGATATTCCAAAAGAAAAACCAACTGCCCCTAGTACGGCCGAAGAAGGCACAAAACCCGCACCCGACGATGCCTCATTGCTCGTCGATATCGGCCACCGGAAGACAATTGTCTCCATTTTTCGCCGTGGTCGAATGATGGCGACACGTACCATCTCATGGGGTGGAAAAAATTTAATTGAGGCCATTGCAAAAAAATATGGTGTTCTTTATCAAGAAGGTCTGCGCGAAACACAAGCTAAAGCTTTTATTTTAATTTCTCCTGACGGAGCCAGCCGAGATCAGATTGTGTTTTCTGATACGATAGCTGAAAGCTTTAATGAAATGATTAAAGAACTAAAATTGACGATGATGGAAATTTCAACAGACTACAATGTTTTCTTCTCCTCAATACAACTCACTGGCGGCGGTAGCCGCGTCCGAAATCTCAACGCTCATATAACACAAGCACTTGAAATTCCATGTAATTATTTTGATCCATTTTCCGTTTTTCCCTCTATTGGCTTTGAGAAAACTCAAGTCATCATGAGTGGCTCTTCGATTGCCGTTGGACTGGCAATCGAAGGAATAAAAAGAGCCAAAAATCCCGCCGTCAACTTCAGAAAAATGGAATTTGCGTTACAAAGCGCAAGTTGGGACCTATTCTGGGAAAAATGGCAACACACGGCACAGATTGCCGGCGTGGGCCTCGCGGCATTCTTAGTCTATGCTGTCATCATCGATACCGTAAGCCTCAATCTCGCCGACAGGTCAGAAGAAGCATTGCGGAAAGTTGCCAGCAATGTTTTGAATAAAAAATCGGTCAGGACCACCGAAGTCGAAGGCTACATTCGCGAACAAAACCGTCAAATTGAAAATCAAGCGAAGCTTGCTGGACTCATGGGAATGAATTCTACTCTTGATATTATCAAAAAGCTTTCACAGGCATTACCTGAAAAATCCATTGATATTCTTCGCCTTGACGTCGACAAACAAATTCTCAATATCGAAGGGACATTTAAAGATCCAAGTAAAAAAAATAACCTCGAAAATGGATTAAAATCCATTTCTTTTAAAGGAAAGATAAATAAAAAAGTCCCTCTAAAGGCCGTAGGTCCGTCAGGATTTTCATACGAAATTGAAGTGGACCGCAATATCAAAGGAAAAGATTAGTGAATTTCGCGGATTTGAAAGAAAGATTTATCGAGGCCGTTACTCCTTACTTTGAAAGAATGAAGGAGTCCGACTCCTATCAAAAACTCTCTGAACAATATGAATCCTTAAGTCCACGCAATCAAAAGCTTGTCAAATTGGGTGCTGTCGTCGCGTCCTTCCTTCTTTATTTTGTATCTATTTGGACGATGTTTTTGAGCTCCGCATCTGATAATGTCGAAACTTTTGAAAAAAATCAAAAGTTGATTCGAGATTTATTTACTGTCAGCCGCAAAATAAATTCAGCCCCCAAAGTACCTAGCGCGATTCCAGTGGACATGCTAAAAAACAATGTTGAAACTGAAATTGCTCGAATGCGCTTACTCCCCGAACAAAAAGTTGCCGTCACCCAGTCCAATTTTTCGATGGGAAATCTTGGACCTAAAGACTTGATTGCCGACGGGCTCCTTATCGAACTCAAACAGCTCACTCTTACCCAAATTACTGACATGGCCTATAACTTTCAATCAATGATAGGTTCTCCGGCAAAACTTTTGTCAATGGATATTCAGGCCAACGAAAAGGACAGTCACTACTTTAATGCAAAATATTCACTTGTGATGTTTTCTCTCCCCGAATCTAAAAGTAGTGAGTCGCCAGCAAAAAGTAAAAAACCCGTACGTCGACGCGGTAACGAAAATCGCGATTCGGAAGAATAATGCAAAAATTTATCACGCCACTCATCAATGTTTTCAAATTTCACAAGAAGAAGATTGGCGTTTTTACTCTATCAGTCCTTCTTTTTTCTCTTTTACTATTTCACTATAACGATCTTGGTGATCTTGTTTCGGCAAAGGTAATTGAGGCTACCAACGGATCTGTCTCTGTTCAGTTTGAAGATATGGGAATTAGTTTCTTTCCTTTTGGCGTAAAACTCCAAAACGTCTATGTCAATACACCTATGGTACCCGAACTTAAAACTGATTCACTTGCTGTTTCACCAACGATTTGGGGTGCCATTACCGGAAGGCCAGGAATAAAAATTAGACTCGGAGGAATTTTTGATGGTGGCATTTACGCGAGTGCGCAGCTAGAAAGAAAAGAAAAATCTGAAATCCTAACCGTAAATGCAGATTGGAATTCGCTTTCTCTGAAAAGCCTCCTAAAACTCCAAAATATTACCCTTCCCATCAAGGGAAGCATCGACGGCGAAGCCGAAAACGTGAAAGTAGATTTAAAGTTTTCGCAACCACCATCGGGCAAAGTCGTACTCAAGTCAAAAGTCCTTGAAATGCCATCAACTCCCATTGCCACGATTATGGGACCCATTGAACTTCCTAACTTAAAATTTTCAGAAATTGCAGTTTCTACCTCCCTAAAAGATAGAGATCTGAATATTGAAAATGCTATGATTGGCACTTCAAAAGACGATATCTCCGCAAATCTCACTGGCAGAATAGGAGTTCAGATCAACGCTTATCCCAGTGGAATGAACGCACAATTTAACAATTACAAATTGAATCTTGAACTTCGTGTAAAAGAACGGGTCGCAAAAACCGGATATCTTCCTCTGGCGCTGGGATTTTTAGAAAAATGTAAAACCGGCGCAAGTGCTGGTACTCTTGTATTTCGCTGTGTCTTCGAAGGCGCCCAGTTCGGAACGGTTCCAAGGATAAGTACTTTTTAAGGTGCCTGACACTTTTTTCCATCTACAACGCGTTATTAAACTAAGGTTTCAAAAAATTACCTCCGCACAAAGAGCTCCGAGTATTACACCACCAACAATATCACTGACAAAATGCACACCCAAATAAAAACGAGAAAATGAAACCAATGCGGCCCAAATCGTTGCCCCCAAAGCCCAAGGATGTCCCATTTTCCAAAGAGCTATCCCAAAAGCAAATGCCGACGCCGTATGAGACGAAGGAAAGGAGGTTCCCGATTGTTTCGTTAATACAGGATAATTAGAAATTACTTCTACGGGACGCGGCCTTCGAACAACCTGCTTAATGAGTCCACCAAGCCCCCACGCAAGGAGCGCGGCCAGCATACATTGTAAAAACTTTTGTTGCTCTGGCAGAAGAAAAATTGAATTTATTTGAAAAATATTTAAGACGATTGCGGTGCTAAACCAGACACGAGCTTTTCCAGAAAAAGTGAAAAACTGCATTTCCGGAGTTATGACTTGGGATCGCCAGTTTGCAATCCCAAGCATCGCGAGGCGGTCAAGCTTATATATTAGCTCGAGCAACTAGAAATTTAGAGGCAATGAAACTGAAAGCGCCGTCATCTTCACATCAAGATCTGCTGAGGCACCACCATAGGTATCGTACTTGATCATATAGTAGTCGAGATTAATGAAAACCATCGGAAGCCCAGTAAAACTAACGCCGATTTTTGTACCTTTACCTTTGTAATCAGATCCACCATCAGGAGTTAATTTGGCATCCAAAATGTAGGTGAGATATGCGCGTACTGGAAGTACTGGTATATTGAAACTTCCAAAAATACCAAGATCTGTTGATTTCGATTTTGTTGTTGGTGTTGTTTCTATATCGACGTTACCCATTCCATAATCGACACCAAAAGCAATCATCGGTATCGAATAACCGAGACGTAACCCATAACCTATAGTTGCCTTTAAATTCGTGTCGGTTCCCCCACTTGTCGATTTTCCTGTCCCGTACACACCCAAATAAGGCTCGATATAAATCGCATTCGAAACCGAAGCTGAAAGCACAAAAGCAGCCGCTACTAATACCTTTTTCATAGTAAATCCTCCTAAGTTTTTTCTTCAGTTTAGATGCTATCTTCTGAAAATTACTAACGCAAACACATCTAGACCTAGGGCTAGAGGAGATTGAGTAGGAGGGGCTAACGCCCCGTCCTCTCACACCACCGTACGTACGGTTCCGTATACGGCGGTTCGTTAAGCTCTTGCTATAAGTTGAAGCCGATCGATCAATGAGATCAACTGGGAAGCACCAGAGTTCCACCATGGTCCTCGCCCGTTGACACTGCTTTCATGAGCGCGATTCTTTTCTAATCTTCGCCCGATAAGTTTGGCTTCACGAGTTGATAACCTCTTCCATTGTCGCCATAGAAGATTGCGCAGGCGTCTTCGAACCCAGGCATCGAGATCTTCAAATACCCCCTTCACTTTCGAGTGCTTGAAGTAATTGATCCAGCCCCGAAGAACTGGATTTAGATCTTCGAGAATAAACTTTCCCAAGTTTCGTCCGCGACCTTTGCGAAATAAAGTTTTAAGTTTTGCTTTCAACTTCTTTACACTGGCCTTAGCAGGTTTTAACCTAGCGCTCTTTTCAGGGACAAACGAGTATCCTAAAAACTTCCTCTGACTTGGACCATAATACCGGCGTTTAAGTAACGCCTGATAAGTTTCAATACTCTCTTATCTTTAATCCTTCGGGCCACCTTCGACATTAAAATGTCATGATTGACTCGATCGAAAAACTTTTCCAGGTCCAAATCCACCACATAAGATCTTCCCTCTTGCACATATTCTTGTGCCTTAAGGATTGCTTGCTGGGCGCTTCGGTTGGGTCTAAAACCATAACTATTTTCTGAAAAAGTTGGATCAAAAATCGAAGTGAGTACTTGCAAAAGTGCTTGCTGAATAAATCGATCCACCACTGTCGGAATACCCAATTGTCGCATTCCACCAGATGGTTTTGGTATCTCCACAAGTCTTACAGATCGTGGAATATATCGACTCTCCAAAAGTTCTCGTCTTATGCGGGACCATTCGCGTTCTAAGTATTGCGCAAGTTCTTCCGTTGTCATTTGATCAACACCCGGTGAGCCGCCGTTACTCATCACGCGTTTAAGTGCCCTTTGCAGATTTTCTTTCTCGATCATTTTCTCGATGAGTTTCATCTCATCGCTATAGGTGGTTTGCGATTTTGGCCGCCTTACCCTGATGGATCGCCTCTATGCGCTTCGTGTTCCTCGACGTAGCGTTTTGCCGTACGGACTTTCTTCAGATTCCATCTCACGATGGACACCCTCGTCCTCAGCTAACTCTTCCCCTGATCGGGCGAGTATTGGTCTTTCATCAACTAGAAGTGCGCCCTACCGGGCGCACCAATAAAAAAGCCGTGCATTACACGGCTTTTAGATTCCAAAGTTAACGCACTATGGACTGGAAAAAGTCTCAGGCACCTTAGAAAGGCACCTTAGAATGGAAGGTCTTCAGAGGCACCATCAAAAGAAGGTTCGGGGTTGAAATCAGCACCGCTGCTTTCGGATTCGTTGGTATAATTATTTGCCCCACGTTCACTGGCTGAACCCAAGAATTGGACCGTGTTAGCGACAATCTCAGTTGTATAGCGTTTTTGACCTTGTTTATCTTCCCATTGACGAGTGGTTAAACGACCTTCAACGTAAACTTGACGACCTTTTGAGAGATGCTGACCACAGATATCTGCAAGTTTTCCCCATACGACAATGCGATGCCATTCGGTACGCTCTTGTTTTTGTCCTTGCTGATCAACCCAATTTTCACTTGTTGCCACATTGAAATGACCAACTGATTGTCCGCTAGAAACTTTGCGAACTTCTGGATTTGCACCCAAACGACCAACGATAATAACCTTATTTACTCCGGCCATGTATCCCCCTTAATTAGATAATGGATGATTTAGTGTTCAAGAAACTCTAAGTCAACTTGTCCTTTTTTGAAGGCAAATTGATAGCTTTGGAATATACAAAATTTATTCCTATCATTTCCGCGAGATAATTCGCTATTGCCATTTTTATGGGCGAATTTCGGCCGAAATTATTTGGATTTTTCTTTCAACTTTCTAATCGTAAATTGCTTTAAAATCAGTAAGGCCTCTTCACTCTCATAATTTAAAAATTCGCGTAAGAAATTATAGAGAGTCGGATAACCTAACTGGCGAGTTAGATGAGACGATTCAATTTCTTTTAAAGTTTCAAAATGTTTGGGAGACATTTTTTTCCTTGTTGGCATAAACACTAATACGTAGAAATTCAAGCTTTAGATGCACGGATTGTTAGCAATCGTAACGTATTAAAACTATTGTATTTTCAGGGTTGACATAACAAAATGAGTGGCATGTCCAGAGAGGCCAATTTAGCCAGAAATCTGATGGCACGGATTTTACGTAATGATACTAAAGCTTTCGGAGAGCTCTATGATCACTTCAATCGCGTTGTCTATAGCGTGATTATAAATATCGTGCGAAACCCCCGCGAAGCAGAAGAAATTTTACAGGAGGTGTTCGTCACTTTTTGGAATAAGCGCAACGAATATGATTTTTCCAAGAGCAGCCCCGTGACTTGGATGGTAACTATGGCCCGCAACCGTGCAATTGATAAGTTTAGATCTAATGAATTTCGCGGAGCTATGCACTCCACCTCTATTGACGATGCCCCGACTAGCTTTTTAACAGTGGCCGGAGAAAATCCTCTCGATGGAGCACTACTTGATGAGAAACAGCGTCTGGTTCAGAGCGCTCTAAAACAACTGCCACAGGATCAACAAATCATAATTCGCGTAGCCTACTTTGAAGGGCTTTCGCAAAGTGAAATCGCCGAGCGATATTCTATTCCATTAGGGACCGTGAAAACAAGAATGCGACTCGCAATAAAAAAGCTCTATGATTTGCTAAGGGAGACGATGTGATGGACCACGAACAATTTGAAGAAATGTGTGCCGCTTATGTTTTGGGGATTTTATCTCCCGACGAAGTCCTGACTTTTGAACGAGCTTTGGCGAATGCGACGACAGAACAAAAAGAAGTTTTCACCAAAATGCAAACAACGGCACGCCACCTACCCCTCAGCAATGAACTTGTTTCTCCCAATGAGGAAGTCAAAAGTAAAATTATGAACCAGATCGGGGCTAATGTTGGCTCTACTTATACTCAATCCAACGATGACACAATTGAAATTTCAGCAACCAAATCCCCCAGTAGTCTCGGTGCGATATTGGGAGTTTCAAAATTATTTAACTTCAAAGAATTAAAAAACATTAATGTCGACTCTCAATTGATCAATAAGGTATATCGAAAACTGCATCTTGACCGACCTATTGTTGCCCTAAGTGTTCCTTTAGTCCTCCTTTTGACGTGTATGATTTTATATTTTGAACAAGAAGACATCCGGGCCGAATACGGTAATAAATTGGCTAAGCAAGAACAAATTTTATCGGCCCAAAATATGGAACTGCAAGACACCAAAGCGCGATTTGCTGATTTAGAAATTAAACTACAGCAACAAGACCAGAAAATCGCCGAACTCGATAAAAGATCAACGGAAACGACGCAAATGATGGCAGCCAAAGACAAAGAAATGAGCGACATGAAAGTCGCGACCGCACAAGGCCAGGAGATGATGGCCTTCATGCAAACAACAGATCTGAAAGTTGCAGAACTCAAAGGAATGACTCCTTACCCACAAGGGCGTGCCAAAGTCATGTTCTCTCCAAAATCAAAAATGGTTTACATTCATATAACTAATGTGCCAATACCGCCCGCAAACAAAGATTACCAGTTGTGGATGATGGAGGGCAGCAAAGCTGTAAGCGCCGGAGTTTTACCAATGATTGCGGGGAATTCATTGGTAAAAGTGACCATGGGAATGGTGGTTCCTACGAATCGTCTATCAGCTTTTATTGTCACTCTTGAACCAAAAGGCGGAGTGGTTAAAGCGACGGGGCCGGCCTTTTTAAAGGGTAATGTAAAGCTGTAGAGACTGTTAACAGAAAACGATTGCCATGGGCCTGTATTCTTTTCTGCGAAAACAGTTATTCTTGAGGACGGCAAAAAAATCGAGTATGTTCGCAAGGAGTTTTTGTTGAAATCCCTCTAAAAAATGAAAAGAAAGAAGCAGAAGAAACAGATGAAAAGAAAGCTGAAAAATCTGGTCCATAAAATGGTTATCGCACTTGCCTTGCCCCAATTTGTTTTTGCCGCCGGCCTTCATGGTGTGACACTTCCCGACTCAGATAAAGTCGATGGGAAATCGCTCGTACTCAATGGCCTCGGCACACGCCTGGCCTCCTTCTTAGGCTTTAAGGTCAAAGTTTATGTAGCGGGCCTATATGTCGAAAAAAAATCAAAAAAAGCAGAAGATATAAGTACTTCCGACTCTCCTAAGAAAATAGTTATGGAATTTTTGCGAGATGTTTCCAAAGAAAAAATTACCAAAAGCTGGGAAGAAGCTTTTGAAAATAACTGTAAGGACAAGTGCTCGTCACATCAGGTACACTTGAAAAAATTTATTAGTTTGATGAAAGAAATGAAAGAGAAAGATCGCATGACCCTCGTCTTTCACACCGATCGCCTCGAACTCACGCAAGAAGGTGTTTTGCCAGAAACAATTTCTAACGCTGAATTTTCTGATATTATTTTATCAATTTTTATTGGGCCAAATCCGCCAAACGCGGAACTTCGCGACGGGCTTTTAGGCACTAACTCTTAATACTTTTCAATACTAGACCTACGCCTAGTACTGCTTTAATGTGGCCGTGATACAGTATTCTGTATATGTCTCATGACCTCATAAAAAACAGCAAGAAAAATTATTTCACGAAACTCCAAAATCCAAAAAGCTTTGCTACTTACCCGATATACTCTCGCGTCCACGGCATCGATTTAGAAATAAATTTTTCAAACCCGGCCACCCGCGGGTGGATTATGGAAATGCTTTCCACTTACAACTGCCCTATTTGGGAGTCTAAAGAGTTTAAAAAAATCTTGGGACCGAATCATTTAGTTACAAATTGGATCGACGTCACTGAAATGTTAAAAGTGACTCCAGAAGAATGGTGCGACGATGCCAATGATGATTTAGAAATTATTTTTACAGATGAAAAAGAATGGGCATTCCAAAGAGATTTTGTCGGCGCAATATCTGGCAACATGATTAATATTTTCTGCCCCAGTAATTTTAATGACAGTTTTTTTAATGCCGTTCGCTGGTTTTTGCCACGTCATTTGGTCGATTTTAATTCACTCGTAATGCACAGTTCAGCATTCGTTGATAAGAATGGTAACGCCCATTTATTTGTTGGCCCGTCGGGGGTAGGAAAAACTACGACCGTTACCCGCATCATGGGCCACGAAATCCTTGGTGACGACATGATTTTAATTTCTATCGACGGAAAAAATGTAACCGCCCAAACTCCGGTTCTGGGTCAAAACCCCCGGTTTGCCGGTTGTGCGGGAAAACAATTCCCTTTGAAGGGAATTCATTTCCTACAGCAAGGAAGCAAAGTACAAAAGAAAAATATTTCAAGCTTGGAAAGCATGCGTCGCCTTTCGGCGTCGGTACTCTATCCAAATTGGCAATTTGAAAATCCTGAGCGCTTGAAAAAAATCAGCGCACTTATCAAAAACTTTGTCGCAAATACGTCGTGTGATGAACTTACTCTTGATATATCAATGCCATTTTTAGGGGTGATCGATGAATCTTACAACTGAAGTTTTAAAAAAATCAAATACAACGCCATGGCAAGAAATGGATGATCAAATTCTCGTTTTAATGCCCAAACAAAATACCGTGCATGAGCTAAATGCGACGGCAAGTTTTTTATGGAAAAATATTGATGGTGAGCTGTCTATTAAGGATTTAACAGATCTTTTAGTTGAAGAGTTCGACGTAACTCTCGAGACCGCCCAAAAAGATATTCAGGATTTTATTACTGAGATGAAAACACAAGGGCTCTTGAGTGTCGTTATTTGATAAATGGCAAACGCTCAGTCAAAAAGGCTATCGTCCACTGCAGGCCTCATTGGAACTCACTAATCGCTGCAACGAACGCTGTACGCATTGCTATATTCCGGAGTACAAGGATGACAGCAAAAGACTTCTCACTTTAGAGCAATGGAAAAATATTTTAGTCCAATTGCGAGAGAATGGAGTCCTGTATCTTATTCTCATGGGCGGCGAGGCGATGCTAAGCTCAAATTTCTGGGGAGTAGCGGAGGCCGGAAATAAATTAGGTTTTTCATTGGCAATGATAACAAATGGCCTACTTATCAATGAAGACACCGGAAAACACCTAGCCGAGACTGGCTTTTCAGATATCACTATAAGCTTATATAGCCTTGATCCGAGCATTCACGACAAAATGACAAAGGTTTACGGAAGCTGTGTCCGCACGATGAAATCGATTGAAATCTGCCAGAGGAACAATTTACGAGTCAGCGTAAATTGCCTCCTGACAGAATCCAACATCGAAGGTTACTTCGACTTGAAAAAATGGTGTGAAGAGAAAGACATTTGGTTACGTTTCGATCCCATTATTACACCAAAAAATAATGGCGATAAGGAGCCAACAAAATTCCGAGCGCGGCCAGAACAAATTTACGAATTTTATAAAAGACTGATCGCTTCTGAAAAAGTAAAGAATGAAAATGAGAAAGAATCGGATGACATGTCGGAAGCTCACACATGCAATGCAGGCAAGGGCAAGTGCGCTGTTACGGCTTATGGTGACTTACTGACGTGCATTGATATTCGCGAGTCATTGGGTAACCTTACAACACAAAAGTTTTCGGATATTTGGAATTCCTATACTGCAAAGAAATGGCGCGAAATAAAGAATAATGAGCTAAAATTTAGTGATTTTGAAAGTCGCAGGGAATGTGAACATTGTCCCGGAATGGCATTTCATGAAACCGGCAATGCCTATCAGGTTACGGAATATGAAACTATTGTTGCACGGGCTAAGATTGAAGCGAGAGCTTTTGCCCGTTCGGGAGGGAAAAATGAAAGCCGAAAGCAAAAACAAGAACAAAATGGCCAAAAAGAAATATCAATCGCCTAAAGTAAAAACGGAAAAACTGATGGTCTATGGCGCACTCTGCAACGGAATGCGTGGTGGGGGCCGAAAAGGCAGTACGGGCGCGGGTTGCTCTGTTTCGAAACTACGCTCGTAGAACTTATTCGTCCCTTTATGGAAAAATTAAATTTCAACGGCATCAGCATGATGCCTGTTTTACAGCCGGGTGATGAAATTATCGTAAAGTTTCGTCCCAATAGCTCTTACGAACGCGGCGATATCCTTCTGGTCCACGAAAACAATGAGTGGTTCGCACATCGTTTGATCACGATTGACAAGGTCAATACACTAAAAGGCGATCGCTCAGCTACCGAAGAACAAATAAATAACCGCCAAATCTGGGGCGAAGTCATTGGTTATAAACGTGGAAATCAAACGGTCATCTGGGGCAATAAAGGTCAGCCATTTAAAAAACTTTTCGCTTGGTTGTCAGCGAAAAATGGGCTAAATCTAGAAATAGGGACGAATAATAGATGGCGCAGATGGATTTGCCTAATACTGATGCTAGCTCTTCATCGATGCGAAGAGATTTGGCTGAAGATCGTAAATCAGAAACGATCCGCCAGCTCTTCTTCCTAAATCTCATCAAAGAAATTGATGCTTTTTTTGCTGCTAGGAAAGTTCCACTTTGGATTTTGAAAGGGCCAGCGATTGGATATCGCTACTATGAAAGTCCTGAAAAAAGAGTTTACACTGATATTGATTTGTTTGTTGAAAGTGGAAACTGGGAAAAATCTCTTCAGGCTCTTAAGGATATGGGCGGCAAAGCTACGAATCCCAAAAAATGGTACGGCAGTGATTTCCGCTGCGTATTTATATTCCAAGGATTTCCGGTAGAAATCCATCGTCAATTGCTCGTTGAGCGTCCTATGGATTACATGTTTGTCAAGGAATCTCGTCCCTGTCAAATTCCTGGGATTCATTGGATGAGAGAGCCCTGCACCGAAGATCTATTCGTCTATCTCTGTGGACACGGGGCCTTTCAACATTTATTTGATGATATTCAATGGCTCTACGATTTAAACCTGTTGTTGATCAAAGAGAAAAATAATTTTGATTGGGAAAAGCTTGCGAAACGATCCGAGATGATGCGTCTAAATACCGCAGTAGGTGTAACGCTTGTACTTCTTGAAAAATTTTATGGTCACAAGATCGGACTTAAAGCACCTATTGGCAACTGGTTACTGCGAAAAATATCGCCTATATATTTGAAGCCCGAACGCCTGCGCAAACAGAAACACCTAAAACCACATTTTATTTATTTACTTTATAAAGCTTTGATGCGTGATTCTCTTGGAGAAGCATTCTACTACGGTCTTAAACGAATTAGCCAATGATTGAAGTTTCCAGTCTTCATCGATCATTTAGAGACAAATTCGTCCTAAGAAATATTAATTTAACCTTGGCCCCCAATGATTTTATTTATCTTGAAGGCCCTAATGGTGCCGGTAAAACGACATTATTTCGGATCCTGTCGAGTTTGATGAAGCCAACCTCTGGCGACGTTATCGTGAACGGAAAGTCAATATTTCAAAATAAAAACTGTTACAGCTGGCGAAAACAAGTAGCGTATCTTCCCGCCGACGATAACGTGTTTCTACCTTCACTTACAGGACGGCAAAACATTGTTACCTTTTGCCGTTTCTTCGGAATGACCGAAAAAGAAACTCTAAATAGAATAAAGCAATTGGAGGAATTTTTTCCGTTGGCAAATTCTATGGAAACTAAATATGGGTCAGCATCTTCTGGAATGAAACAAAAAATAAAAATTGCATTTGCTTTTACTCGGTCCGCTGAAGTTTACTTGCTCGATGAGCCGTTTCGTTCTCTTGATACTCAAACCAGAAGTCAATTTCTGAACCTTATTGCGGTTCGAAGCAAAGGTAAAGCAGTTATGTACACCGAACACGGTGATAAAAATCTCCTCGACTTGACGACACGTACTCTTTGCTTAGAACACGGAGGTATTTCTTGATAAAAGCGATTCGCGATTTCACGATTATGGATCTCAAAGAATATTATCCATCGATTTGGGCATGGAGCGGACTTCTTATTGCCACTGTAATGAGTGTTCTTGTTTATTGGTATACATCTCTAGCGTTCGCGCCTGTAATTTCCCAAATGTCAGGCGGGCAGACAATGAGTTATTTCGTATTTATCATTTTGGGAGAACTAGCACTGATGATTCCAGTTCTTCTGATGGAGGCGCCAACACAAGTCGTTAAACAAGCCGTCTCATCAGGAGCAATGACAACTCTTCTTCAGCTTCCATGTCCCACTTCAACCCCATTAATTACGTGGAGTTTGGCAAAAGTCCCGACCGAATTGCTACGAATCTTTTTAAATTTTATTTTAATTTTTGCACTTTTTGGTGCTGTCATAAAAGCGTCTGCCATCTTAAACATATATTTACTCGCCATTGTTTCCGCGCCAATCTTTCTGGGTCTTGGACTTATTGCCTCATCTTTTATAGTTGCTTTTGGCCGGGGAGAGAAAATTTTAAGTTTTATTGTTACTTCTCTTTCGCTCTTTTCGGGAATTTATTTTCCCGTCGGAGTTTTACCTCACAATCTGCAGGAAGTCGTAAAATCCAGTTCCCCTCTTTATTGGATCCTTGAAAAGGCCCGCGGTGAAACGTTTTTAAGCGTCAGCGAGTTTCTCGCCGTAATCTTATTAGGTGCTCTGCTAGTCGCGATTGGGGTGTTCGCATTACGCTTATCTTTTGGTCGGCATCAAAAAACAGGAGCAACGTGGATCCTTCGTTACTAAAAATCGCTCGAAGGTTAAGTCAAGGTTATCAATTGTTGTTTTCCACCGCTCTTTCGTCCGCTGAAGAGGCAACGAAAGCAACGACAGCACGTTATGCCAGTGATGCTGAGGTCGAGTACTACGGAGACATCGTAAATAGTGGCATGGATGATCATGAAGCCGACACCGTAGCTAAAGCCTTGGAAAATTTTTCTCATTCTCCATCAGTGTTAGTCGTCGGCTGCGGAGCGGGACGCGAAGCCTTTGGCTTAGAAAAGATGGGATGCAAAGTTACCGGTATTGATCCAGTAAAAAAAATGATTGATGTCGCTAAAGAAGAAAAACAGAAGCAAAAATCAAAATGTGAATTTTTAGTAACCGACCTATTTGATCTTAAAACAAAAAAATTTGACGTCATTTATATTTCGGCAGCCATTAACGGCCATATTTATGGACGCCGTGAGCGTTTACGTTTTTATCGCCGCATTTACAATTTCTGCCACGAAAACTCTTTACTTATCACGCTCCCCATTATTTCAGAACTAAAACCTAATAGTCTTATGTATTATGCTAGCCTTGTTCTACGCTTTCGTCATTTAGCCGATGGCAATTGGCAACCTGGAGACACCGCGACGTCTTTTTTAGGCAGGCACAATGATAGCAAAAAAATTCTCTATTACCACTACTATCCAACCCTCAGAGACTTTACTAAGGAAATGGATGATTCGGGATTCACCTCATGGAAAAGCAACGAATTTATTTTTACCCCAAAAAAGCAGTTAGCTTTCTCCCCGTCTGTTGTCCACGTCGCGAAATATTTCCCTCCGGACAACCACGGAGGTATGGAGTCTTTCCTTTCAGATATCACTCGCGGCCTTAGTGATAAATACGCCGTGAAATGCGTAGTTACAAGCTCGTACAATAAAACCCAACAAGAGTCGATTGACAATATATCTGTGCTACGATGTGCAAGTGTCGGGAGATTTTCTTCCTCTCCTATTTCCACAACATATTTGAAAGCACTTTCAGAAATAAAATCTGACCTTCTGCATCTTCACGTTCCAAACCCGCTTGCTGCGCTCACCGGCACTGCGTCTGATATCCCGCTGGTCATTAGCTATCATTGTGATGTTTTGAGCTATCCGTTTCTCTTTAATTTCTATAGACCGCTTCTCATAAGGCAACTCAAAAAAGCACGCGTGATCGTGGTCAGTTCTCCCCAATTGCAAGACTCTTCACCCATACTAAAACCATTCCGCAAAAAATGCCGTGTCATTCCTTTTGGTATTGATCCTAAAGATTTTAAAATTTACCAAAACACTCAAAACTCGCTCAGAGATTTAAAAAATATTTATGGAAAAAAATTATTTCTATTCGTGGGCCGACTTGTAGCCTACAAAGGCCTGACCTATTTAATTGAAGCTATGAGAAACGTGGACGCCACACTTGCCATCGTTGGCGACGGACCGGAAATGCCAAAACTTCTGGCTCAAACTAAAGAATCTTATCTTCAGGAAAAAGTCCACTTCTTCGGCAGCGTTCCTAGAGCCAATCTGGGTGCATTTTACAAAGAAGCTGATGCCGTTGTATTGCCTTCTATCGACAGGCGTGAAGCTTTTGGCATCTGTCTTGTTGAGGCGCTTTCTTTCGGGAAACCCCTTGTTACTACAAGTATTGATACTGGCGTTAACTTTGTTAACAAGGATCAAGTTACGGGACTAATTGCCAAAACCAAAGACTCGGCTGATCTCGCTAGTAAAATGAATAGTCTGTTAAATTCCGAAAAGCTTTCCAAATTTTCGCAAAATGCAAAGCTTCACTTCGAGACATATTTTACCAAAGCAAAGATGATTTCCGCTTTTGACGAACTTTATCAAGAAATTTTACAACACGAATTATCACAAGATTTTTAGCGTCTCTTTGGTTTTCATTAAGAATTTTTTAGAATCTGCATAAGAGCTGAATGCAGATTCGGATAAGAAAATTGAAAACCAAAGCGCATACATTTCTGAGGAAGGACTTTTTGGCCGCTGAGCACCACTTGGGACATTTCACCCAATTTTTTTTTAAGAGCAAATTTAGGAACAAACATAAAAGTTGGCCGCTTAAGAACGTCACCCAAAGTTTTCGTGAATTCCTTATTTGAAACAGGACTAGGGGCCGTCACATTAAAAGTCCCAGAAATTTTGTCCCGATTCAAAAACCAATCTAGAGCTTTAACAACGTCATCAATATGAATCCAACTCATAAATTGTTTGCCATTCCCTAATGTGCCGCCTAATCCCCAGCGAAAAATCGGTAACATCTGCGCTAATGCCCCACCATCTTTCGAAAGTACTACACCCAGACGAGCAATCACAGTTCGGATTCCCAAATCTTGCGCGCGACTAGCTTCTCGCTCCCAAGATTCACAAAGGTCGGGTAAAAATCCCGTTCCTTTCGGAGAATCTTCAACGCATGATTTTTCTCCGGCATCGCCAAAAAAACCGACAGCTGAGGCGCTAATAAAAGTTTTCGGTCTTTTCGCCATTTTCTCGCAAGCCTTCACCAAACAGCGCGTACTAAAAATTCTTGAGTCAACAATGATTCGTTTAAAACTTGCATCCCATTTTTGATCATTGATATTGGCGCCGGCAAGATTAATGATAGCATCGCATCCGTCAATTTCGGCAACGGGTATCTGCCATTTTTCCGGATCCCATTTTAAATAGGTTAAATTAGAGGAAATAATTTTTTCCTCGCTCCGAGAAAGAACAAAAACGGTGTGGCCATCAGCAATGAGTTTATCGACCATTTTTCGCCCGACCAAACCCGTTCCGCCAGCTATAACTATCTTCACGCAATGACTCCTCATTTCATTATTGAGGTTATTTACAGAAAAGTCCATAATGCTTCTGTGGAAGTCAAAGAAAAAGCCCTCTTTATTAGAGTAGATCGTATAGGTGATCTGGTATTAACTCTGCCGGTAGATGATATTGCTGTTCTCAGGCAGCGCTATGCAGTTACCTGGTGGATTTCTAAGGGTCTGGAATTTGTTTTAAAGAACGGTACCCAAAAGCGGCATTTTGCTACCATCGACAAAGATTTCACCTGGAGCCAATTTTTAGCTCTCTATTATTATCTCAAAAGAGAAAATTTTGCACTGGTTGTCATCTTTCACGCTCCCTGGTGGATCTCGTTGTTAATATTTTTGGCGCGCATTCCAATTCGAGTTGGTCGTCATAGTCAGTGGCATTCATACCTGTTTTTTAATCGCGGTTACCGTCAAAGTCGTAGTCGATCAAAACTTCATGAGTCCGAATATAATTTTAAACTGATAGAAAAGTTTTTAGGAGAACAAGTTCGTGAAAGACCCCTGTTAGAGTTGAGGAATGAAAGTGCCGACAAAGTTATTTCAAAATTAGGACTGGAAAAAAAATTGTATTTTGTAGTTCACCCCGGAATGGCTGGATCCGCACGCAACGTTAGCGCCAACTTTTATGTCGACCTTCTCAAGCAGCTCTCCCAGCAACATCCCGTCGTAATTACCGGAACAAAATCCGACCACGAGTACATTGCTCCAATATTTTCCACCTTAAAAGATCACCCCAATCTTCTTTGGCAAAATGAAAAATTGTCAAATGATGAGCTCATAAGTGTATTGCAAAACTCTAAGGCTGTGATTGCTCCGAGCACGGGAGTTATTCACCTCGCAGCTTCGACGGGAACAAAATCCATTGGCCTTTACAGCCCGGTCACAACTCAACATGCAACGCGCTGGGGCCCGCGTGGAAAATTTACTTATGTCTTTGCTCCAAAAGTAGAGTGCCCAGGAACAAAAGATTGCCTGTACCAGGCTTGTGATAAATTTGACTGTATGGAACAGATCAAAGTTTCTGACGTAATGGCAATTATTCAACTCAAAACAATCTAAGCAAAGTCTTTCAACTGTTTCAGAACTGTGCGCATATTTAATACATGAACCAAATCTATCCATCTCAATTTTGTATCCGTGTCTCGTATTGAGAATTTCTGATTTTATGCCAACTTTTTTTGCGCTGCGCTTTAGAATTCCGGACCTAAGTCCGAATAGACACATATGGACCGTTGGTTAAAATTTCTGGTACTTTCTATTGCCTCCTCAGGACTCGCCCTAACTGCGAACGCCCAGCGGTTTGTCGAAGGAGAAGTCATCGTAAAATTTAAAGACCGTAAAGGCATTGAGGGGCTGAAAAGCTTCGCTAGCAAACCTGGAATCAACGGTAAGTTCAAAGTCGAAAAATCTTATTCATCTTTACGCCTTCACCATATGAAAGTAAATGCAGTACAAACAGTTGAACAGTCCGTCGATGAACTTCGTAATGATCCTGAAGTTGAATATGCTGAACCAAATTGGATTTTTGAAAAGCAGGATACAGGTCGCCCCAGCGAAGTTTTTCAATCGAGTGTTCAAGCGCAGTCCTCATGTTCTGGCGCTGTCACAAACGCGCCAATTTCTTATTTTCAATCGTGGAATTTACTGGGACCCAATACTACAATTCCTATTGTAGCGATTATAGACTCTGGAATAGATCGAACTCACCCCGTATTCACCCAAAGTGGCGCACTTTGGGTAAATTCCGGCGAGATTGCCGGCAATGGCGTGGACGACGATCACAACGGTTTTGTCGACGACATCAACGGCTGGAATTTTATCAATAATACAAATGCCCCCGATGATGACGAAGGTCACGGCACCCATGTTGCCGGTACCGTTCTTGGAATGTCACAAGATATTTTTACTTCGCCATTTCCGGCTGCAAAAATAAGAATCATGGCTCTAAAATTCTTAGACGGTACGGGATATGGAACCACTTCGGCAGCCATTAATGCGATCTATTATGCCAGCAACAACGGAGCCAAGATATTAAATAACTCTTGGGGAGGAAGCGGTTACAGCCAAGCATTAAAAGACGCCATCGCCTACAGTTACGGTAAGAAAGCTTTATTCGCTGCGGCTGCGGGAAATAGTTATAGCAATAACAACACCAACCCGATGTACCCAGCATCTTACGATGTTCCTAATATTATCGCCGTGGCAGCGACAACAAATGCAGATGACAAAGCGTGGTTTTCAAATTATGGAACAACCTCCGTTCATGTCGGGAGCCCCGGGACTTCCATTTGCAGTACTTATCCCGGCGGCACAATGGCACGCATGGATGGGACTTCGATGGCGACGCCGGTCGTTGCGGGAATTGCCGCCATGATGTTTCACGAAAAACCAGATTTGTCAGGCTACCAGGTAAAGTCGTTGATGTTCTCAGCCGCTGAATACAAGTCAACTCTTGCAAACTATACGATCCAAAAGTCTCGCGTTAATGCCTACGGTGGAGTTTACGCAGCGATCAACGGGACTCCTCCCACAAGTGATCCCAACTATATTTCTTCAAATCCTTATCGCAATGTTGCCAGTGAGGCCGGCTGTGGATTGGTAAAAAAGATGGGTGGTCCCGGCCGTGGCGGACCTTCTTTTGGCAACTGGTCCCCGATGAATGGTTTTATACTTTTAATTCTTGCACTACCTCTACTAATCTCTGTCTTCTTAAAACAGCACGTTCCCCACAATGCACGTCGATACGATCGCTTCAAAATTCACTCTGCGGTTACCCTCGTTGCTAACGGCAAAGAATTCGTTGGTGAGGTCTCAAGTATTTCTCTTGGTGGCGTAAAAGTCGACACCGAAGCACTGCTACGCAACGGTGGTATAGTCACAATGACAATCGCCAGCCCCGATGGCAAAGAGTCGATCCAAGTTCAAGGCCAAGTTGTCTGGAACGAAGCGAACAAACACTACGGTGTCCAGTTCGCCAATGCCAACCAGTCGGTGTTATCACAAATCACCAATTGGACAAAGTCGCTAGTCAAAATCTAGTTGCATCACCTCTGTGACCGAAGGTACGTCGAAACGCATTTTTTGTACCTTCGATCACCGAAATATTTGGTGATGTCCGTGTAAACATTCAGATCTCGGAAAAAATTTGCGGCTCCCAACAAGCGCAGGTACCTTAGCGCACACATGAAAAAGCAATACCTCTTAATTCAAGCGAAAACGCATTTTGAACATATAATCGGTATTGAAAGGACCACGATAGAAATCAGTGGTAATTCCATAAACGGTTAAAGACTCAATACTCAAGGAAATAGATTGGGTGAGGGCTAACGAGGTTCCAATGCCAATGGTTGGCGTTACCATAGTTTCATTACGGTTAGGGTCACTCGCCGTTGTAATGCCCGCTCCCATATTCGTATAAAAATCCCAAGAGCCCCGTACCCAATGAGGTCGAATGAACGCACCAATATGAAGGACCTTAGACTTACTTGCCGAAGTGTTTTCAGGATAAAAGCGTAACATGCCCCCCCAAGTAACGTCGTTTGCCAAACCTAATTCGTAGTCACCGCCCAGGCCAATTCCGCCAGGGCCAAATCCAAGTGCACCTTGAATATATTGACCACCCTCATCAATACGAAATTTTACTTCCGCAAAAACGACAGTGGACAAGAGTGTAGTTATAACAAAAAGAATTTTTTTAAACATGAATCCCCCTTAAAAATTTAGCAGGAAAAAATAGTGCCCCTATTTAACACTTTAGTCAAATAGGGGCTGGGGGGAAGAGGCAGTAGCGTTATTTTTTACTCAGTAATATGACATTGGATAGTATTGATAGTTCATGCAGTAACCGGTCATTGGATCAATCTGCATTGTCAAACAAGGGTTGCCGTACATATCAGTCAGATAAGGTTGCATTTGCTGGTTGTAAAATTGTGGCAAACCGTTTGCTCCAAACTGGCAATTCATTTGAGTGTTATTGTAAGGATTCATGTATTGGTAATTTGATTGACCACAGTTTTGGTAATAGGGTTGATTGAAATAATAACCCTGTCCATATTGTGGCGTACGTATCGCCGCCGAGCGATTGTTTTTATTGTCGCAACCCATAGACGCAACTAGCGTTAGCGCCGTTAGGATTAAATAAGATACTGTTCGTTTCATTTGCTACCTGCCTTTATTTTTGGGCTAAGCCCTTCGTAAATCATTAATACAAGGACAGTGCCAGCTGAGCTCTCATATAAGGAGGCTGGGAAGATTAAAACAGATATAGGAAACTAGGGTACAAATTATCGTCTTTACAACTGTCTAAGGATAAGACACCCCCCTCGGTCTTTCTTTAATTTGTTGCTAGCAAATAATA
>LWDK01000017.1 GCA_002083485.1 Proteobacteria bacterium SG_bin7
CTTTATCCTATCCACAACTTTCTAAAATTTCTCAAGCTATCCTTCAGACGCTAATAAAAATCGTTAAAGGCAACTATAATTGGCAATATAGATATTTAGCAATTGAGACTTTAGGGGAAATTAAATCACAAAATGAGGCTATTCTTCTGGATCTAATAAATATTCTAATTCAAAAAAATGACAAAGATATTGAAATCAGCGCTAAAGTTACCCAAGCCTTGGCAAGTATCAAACCAAAATCTCAAGTAATTCGCCAACAAATTCAGAATATCTTAAAAGTAGAAAAGGCAAATTTTATTCAATATGATTTACAAAAATCCCTTGAAGAATGAATAGCGCTCGACCTGCTCTTCTTTAACGCCACTATGCAAACTGCGATCTCTTTTTTTATTTTAAGAGAATAAAATTTCAAAACGAACGTCAATAAAATGAATTCCATTTCTGTTAGGTTAAAAAAAATCGAACATATTGGTCCCAAAAATCAGATTGCCAAACTTAGTGACCGTTAATCACTTGGATTTCACACAAATGTTTTTTGTTATGATATCGGCTTTGAGGATGTGCGAAATGTGTTACTGTACGTTAAGGTCTTGAAAAAAAATTATTTTGTATAAGCTGTATTTTAGTGACCATGAAGGTAAAAAAAATGGCGGGCTTGTTCCCGCCATGGTGACATCTTAAATTAACCTAGAGCGGATTTGAAACTCCGTCCTTGGAAACATTTGGGAAAATAACACCGCTGTCGGCCATATTTTTTTCAGCTTCGGCCATTTCCGCGAGTTTACGTTTCAATTCGACCTCTTCTCGCTTCATTGCCAATTTTTCCGCGTAGACCGAACCGTGCGAACATTTTGCGATTGAACTAATCGCTCTGAAAGTTAAACCACTTTTTAACAGCTTGCGAATTAAATCAGAATCCCGCACTTTTCTACGACCTATCAATTTGCCTTTCGCCCGAGCATTTTCTAAACCGATTTTTACTCGGCTTGCTATTAAATCACGCTCCAATTGCGCGATGGCCGCGAGAATCGAAAAAATTGCCACACCAACAGCTGAATTCGTATCAATTCGCTCAGAAATGCTTACGAATTGTACCCCCTTTTCCTTAAACCGCGTCAGTGCTGCCAAAAGATGGGTTGTACTGCGAGCAAATCGTGAAAATGAATGGCACACTACGGCAGAAATTTCGTCACGTTCGACAGCAGCCATCATTGCATCAAGACTTGGTCGGCTTGATTTTGTACCACTAATTCCGCCATCTGAGAAGAGTTCAAAATTTTTAATATCGTTTTGTTCACAATATTGCTTTAGCACTCGGCACTGGGATTCCAAGCCGGTGACCTGCTCGATCGTCGACGTGCGCGCATACAAAGCCACTCTTTTAGTAGACATAAAAAACTCCTTATTTTTGGGTTGAGTGGCTTTTGAGGGAGAACAATGTGGAGAACATTTTTTCATGGAGAACAAACTTTTCTCAAAAGAACTTGTTCTCCATGAAGAGTGTGAAGTATAGTGAATTCAGCTATTTATTAATTCGGTGACCTCAGTTAGACTAGTTCTAAGATCGTCGGCTAGGGGGCACCATTTGTCAAGCTATTCGAACCACCACGGTTCAGGACCGAAACCTCATCAATCCCCATTTTAACATTAGTTTCACTAACGATAAACTTAAGACAAAAGGACTCTACACCAACCTCTATACGGCTTATTAAGCGTTTTAAAATGCGGTTTTGAGTTTCCTTATCAAGTGCCTCCGCATCAAACAAAGTCTTAAGGTGACCTAGAAAATTTTGGAAGTCCTTTAATTCAGCGGGGCGATCAGCGAAGCCACCCTGCCTTTCAACAAGTTCAATTTCCTGAAGGGCGTCCTGTTTGTTTTTTTCAAGCTTCTCCATTTGGGCAAAGAAAAAACTAGGTGAGACAGATTTCGGTAATTGGCTAAGGCGTTCTGAGATGGCTTCAAGTTGCGAGTTATATCCATAAACAAGTGCTTTCAAACGATCAATTTGTTTCTTATTGGGGTTTCGCGAATGATATTTCCCCGTTTCGAAAACTAAATCTCTCGATAGATCTGGTTGATTTAAAAGTTCTTTAACCTTTTCCAAAACGACACCCTCAAGGACCTGTGCGTTTACACGATGGGGATCGCAAGTGAATATTTTTTTAGTGAGACAGCTTTGACGTTTTGTGGCCCATCCATGTTCGTAGTATCCTATCTTTTTATGACGACCATGAGCAGACTTTCCCACGAGTGGATTTCCGCACTTAACACAAAAAGTGAGGCCAGTTAAAATATAAGGGTAGCGAGATTGTGTAAATGGTTTCTTTGCCGATTTGTTGGTTTCTAAAATACTTTGTACGTTGTCAAAGGTATCACGTTCCACAATTGGTTCCCAATTTGCCTTTGCCTCTTTGATTTCTCCGTTTTCTTGGTATTCTCTAACACCGATATAAACTTTATTTTTGAGAATATGATGAAGACTATCAACAGTAAAAAAACCATGACGTTGTTTGAGACCACCTCCCTGCATTCTTTTGGGTGCCTCGTACTTATTGTCATTTAACCATCTTGCTGCTTGAGAAAGTGATCCTTCTCGTAAAAAGCTTTTAAAGCACACACGTACCGTTTCTGCATGAGCTTCGTCAACGGCGAGATAACCAGGTTTATCTTCAATTAACTTGTAACCTAAAGGGACTGAGCCCCCGTTATATAATCCTCGCGAGGCTCTGATATTCATATTGGCTGCTACACGTTCACTAATTTGGCGACGTTCAAATTGTGCTAGATTTGCGAGAGTGTAGAGGACCATTTCTCCGGCGGCCGTCGTTGTGTCAAAGTTTTCGCGAAGAGAGTAAAACCCACAATTGTGGGTTTTCATTAACTCCCAAATTTCAGAGAAATCACGCATTGAACGAGAGATTCGCGACAACTCACTTGCCATCACAAGATTTACTTTCCTTAATTTTATGTCTTGCAGTAAGCGCTGTAACTCAGGACGTTTTGTATCTTTACCTGATTTAGCGCGATCAATATAAACGTCAACAATGTTTCCAAAATTACTCTCCATATTTTTGAGCTTCACCATAGTGCGAAGGCGATCTTCTTGGTTCTTTATGGAACCCTCTGGATTTTCTGCCTGCTCTTCCGTGGAAACTCGAATGTAAAAAGCAATTTTATGATTTGCTAGCGACTTCATGCGAACTTGGTCCCTTCTGAAGTATTTAACTTCTTAATGGACCCGGTCGCAGTAGAATTAGGACTTTTTCGAACTGGCTTGAAAGTACTATACACAATCTCAGCTAACTCCTCAATGATCTTTTTATATTCTTGCTCTTTCTTTGGGACGGGTTGAAGGGTAATTTCCTTAGGTATCCATTTACGAGGACTTCGCTTTTTTGCACTTCGTCTATTCATTTTTTACTTCAGGTTTGTTTTGAGTTTCCGTAATTTTACGCAGTCGCTGCTTTCTAGGTTTTGATTCGCAACTTTCTTTGTCTGAATTTTCAACCTTGTCCATGGATTCATTTAATAGAATCAGATCTCGATACGTTAAGTTATCGCCATTCTTTTTAGCTTCTTTCAATTTTGAGAGTGCCCATGTCGCAAATTTAATTTGGTCAAAATTTTGAAATGGGTTTGCCGAATGCTTTCGGCAAACTAAATTTGTTATGTAAAGGGTGCGCCTCAAAATCACTTGTTTGGCGAAAAAACTCTGACTTTTTTTGCATAGAAATCGTAACCGAAATCACGAAAGTAAAATCGGCTATGAAACCCACCAATGATACAATTCAAAAATCAATCCATTTTGGAGCAGCAAACGCTACTCCAAAATGATAAAATATCTTGCCGCCGCTGCGCTACTTCTGCCCGTCTTACTTTTTTGCAGGACTTATCACTTTTGCGCAGGTTTATGGTTGATAGCCTCACACTATCAGGTCGCGGCGTTCCGCTGGAGTCTTCTGGCCTTCGTATTTAAACTCCAGAGGCCGTTGCGTAGGATATCCGTCTCTTCCTTAAAATCTACCGATGAGCCCCGGCGAGTGTCGTCTCTCTTTCGGGCGAGTGACCCGATGCTATTATTTCACGGTCCGCTATGGAAAGAAATTAACTGATTTTGTGATCTATGGTAAACAGCTTTGCCGCCATTTGAAAATTTTTATTTACGGAGCTGAATTAACAATGGCTTCGACGGGGTTGCATTGTCAAAATTGAAAACAAACGCGATCTTTTTAGAAGACCAAAACCCAAGTTTTTAGTGCCATGAAAGTTAAACATAAAAAATCTAGTAGCCAATTACTTAATTGATTTTTTTGCACCCAGAAAGAGTTGAGATGTCATACATTTTTGTGTTTACGGCGATGCCTTTGAGATAACTTAAACCCTCAAATCCCCTATAATGTCGAATAGATACATTTGAAATTTAAAAATGGCTTGGCCAGCAAACACTACGATACTTGGCGGTCTTCAACTTGAGATCGCCAGGCTTTTAGTAGCGCCGATTTTTCGTGAGTCTGCTACTCTTGCTACCAAATGCGCGTAATTTAAGATAGACCAGTTGACCTCGTAAATCGAGCCACCCCAATGGTCACGTTTGTCGGCGCTATGTAGAAAAAATTCAAAAAAATAACTAATAGGGATCTTATTTTGTCTCTGACTATGGCTTCAAATTTGCTGTGATTATTAATCTTTCACAAAAACTGGAGAGGCTTTATATGATGAAACCTATAGTACTTTTTATATTCGCAATTTCGGGAGCGGTTGATGCCTCTGCAGCTTATTGCGATATGATGTATAACCAATATAATTTTCCCGAGGAATACCCTTTTGTGGCTTTTAGTATTGGGGATAAAACTGCGGAGGAACTGAGACTGAAAGAAGACGTTGCTCCCGGAGCAGAATTCCTTGCGATGTTTGCAACTTGGGAGAAATTGCATTTAAATGGCGTTTGCGACGCAAAACCTCCGCGTGGAGCCGATTGTCAGGTTGGCGTTCCATGGGTTAAATTCAGTAGAGCCCCTTACGCATTAAAGTTTGCCGGAGATACAGTTTATGCTGGGTCATTAGATAATGTCTTGGCGACTCAAAAGTTACTTATTGACAAAGGATTTTGTAAGGACCCAAAAAACTCTTCCGCAGTGTCTACTGGAGAGGCCTCCTCAAGTGACAACGCCACACCTTCGTCTGAGAACAGTAATAAAGATGATTCTCGATTTGACTGACGCTCAAAGTGATAGTGCGAATTCTCACAAAAATTTTATTTTGGAATTAATTTATCAATATGGCCAAAACCACTTTAAAAAGTGTCTGAAGAGGAAAATTTCGTGAAGGGATGAAGTTTCCCTTTAACATTTAATGAGTGCGATTTACTCCCGTCGAAAAGCTTCTATGTCTGAATGTTGATTGGTTTGTCGTAAAGTAATATAGCTTAGGTAAGAAATTATGGTCTCACTGGCAAAGTATTATTTGTGCCAAAAACTGGAATGTCCTTCGATTGGCCGAGAATGTTGTTCAATTAGTTAGGTTCAGAGCGGGTATTCTGTTCGCTGAACAATGAAATCGTCTTCACAGCCTCAATAAAAAATATTTACTAACGTCCCTTGTTCTTCACTAGGATGGCACATGCTTTGCTCCTAAGTTCTAAGAAACTTGAAGCACTTACTAGCGCTTTGAGGAGAGGTTTGATTGTCTAACAGATTTACATTTTCTCAAGTACTGACATTTTTTGTTGGGTCTATTTTAGCGGGCAGGGTTATCGCGTCGGAGGGTTTTAAACCCTTTCCTCTTCATGCAATGGAGAACCTACCCGGTTTCACGTCCTTTCTCTTTCCAAATGAAGTTTACCCGCAAGACGCAAACCGATTTGGAACCGTTCCTCTCCCGGGATTTATATTTCAACCGGCACTGAGCGTGGCTTTATTGGGGCAGCACTTTCAAACGCCACTCATCTTCTACTTGCAGACATTGATCCAATGGTTGGAACATACAACAACCTTACGATTCTCCTTTTGAGAGCAGCAAACGGCGACATAACTTATTTTCGTCGCTTAGGGGGGATGGCAAAGATTTAGACAGCTAGTTAACAATTTATCGACCGTCTCAAAGTGAGACACGATAAAGTTTCCTTATTTTAGGTATTTAGAAAAACTAAAGTTGGTCATGGGTTTGAAATATCAAAAGGTAGATGAAAGTTTTTTTAAAAATAGGTGAAGGAGTTTTTATATGAAAAAGGTCTTAAGTTTTTTAGTGCTAACTTTGGTAGTGTCTTCGGCTCTTGGTAGAGCAAGAGAAAGAGAATTAAATTCTGATGACCGGCGAGTTTTAAGCACGATGGCTCATTCGAGCGTGTTGACCCGGTTGCAGGCGTTAAAGGCCCCTGAACTGCGAACTTTGGAAAGATTGCCAACGCTCATAGAGACGATAGTGGAGTCCCTTGTGAGTGACGGATTTAAATCCTATGAAAAGTCACACGGAGCCAAAAAAATTATTCCTGTGAAAGAATTCGAAAACGAACTTCTAAAAATTTCAGGCGGCGGTGAGAATGTAACACTAGCAGACTTTAAGGAATATCTTAGTAAGGACGGAAGTTTTATAGCTTCTCAAAAAGGTAAGGCCGATGAATTGATTGCGCAGGAACTTAAGTTCTTTAAACCCAATTTTGATTTAATCGCGGAGCTTAACAAAAACCAAAAGCCAGTTGGAACTATTATAATCTACAATAATAATAGAAAGCTCAATGGTGAAAGCATTGTCTTAGGCGACCTGACAGCTGTGAAGCATTCCAAAAAGCAGTCAAAATGGCCCCAGGAAACGAAAGACTACTATCTTAATATATTGAGTACGCGCTAATTTTTTTCTTCGGTGATTTTCGCTGAAAGGATTTATATGAGAAATTTCGTAGGTCTTTTAGTATTAACTCTGTCAGTGTCGTCGGCTTTCGGTAGTGACTTGCCACGTACTCCAGAGGAACAAAGTCTTGATCGCATTCCGCAATTTGCCGGTGAGACATCAGACTCCTGCTCAGCCTGCGAAGTGACCGAAATAAAAGATTATACGAAACCTAAGCAAAGAAAGAATTATTTTCAGATCCAGATCGAAGATGCGAGAGACCTTGATGCCATCGTCGGAGCTGTTTTTGATTTCGAAGGACAAACAACGGGCAAAGACCAAAAATTTATTTCGGCGGAGCGCTTTGCATATCAATACTATCAAATTACTCGTAAAAAACTCCGTCGGGAAGTTTTTGTGGAATACTTGGATTCGACAGGAAATATTATATCTCGTGAAAAAGGAGATGCAGCTAAATTTATGAATATGAAGGTTGCACAAGAACGCATCGCTAGTTTTCAGAAAAATCTACGAGGTTTGAAACCCGGGTCATCTTACGCCGGTGCTGATTCGAGAATTGAGAATGTGGCTTTTACTCAATCGTTAGTTGGCCAACGTCCTAACGCTGAGCTCTTGGCGTTACTATTGATGCGATCGAGACCTCACGCGCAATGACTCAAAATTCCACCAACACACCGCCGGCGAAATAGCTATTCGAAAAATCAAAAGAGCCGGCGACATGAGTGACGAGACGATATTCCGCTGAAATATAAATATTGTTGATTCCGTATTCTTGATCGATACGAATCATTCCTAAGCGATCAAAAAGATTTAATGGAATTAAGCCACCGAAGGATGCGTGTGCGGCAAGTGAACCACCGAATCTTCCAAACGTGGGTCTTCCGTCGTCGCGGTATTCATTGAATACAAACGCATCGAGGCCGCCTTCAGCATAAGGAATTAACGGCTGACGATCCCAGAATTGCAAATATAAAACTGCAGATACGGAGTTGGGTAACATCAATAGTGTGTAACCCTCTTGCGCGGGATCGCCGTTACTGAATCTTCCATTACCATTGGCGAAAAAGACTCCCGAGCCGGCGCGAAGTCCCATGCGGCCAAAACCAGAAAATAATTTCCATTCGTAATCGATGTGAATGATGACGGGAGATGCGGACCCGTAAATATCGTCAAACGAGTTTCCATTTTCGGCGTTGTAGAGGTTAACCGGTGAGTAAGGTCCGATACGTACTGCGACCGCATTTTTTTGTTCTGAAGGTTTAGTTTTGTAGAGATATTCGCCTTTGGAAGTGATGCGGAACAAACCTTGCTTTGAGCCGGGATGTTTAATCTTTCTTGTGCCGCGGAATTTATTTCCTTCAATGATTTCGTCTTCAATTTCCAAATTTTCTTGGTTTGGTTTGGATTGGGTGACGGGTGGTGGGTCATCGGGTTGAAAACTTTCCGTCGGCTCTGTTTCGGCGCCTGGGTAAGGGGCCTCGGGTTTTGGTGGTTTTTCTTGCGCCAAAACTTGGGTCGTAAATAGCGATAGTGATGCCGATAAACTAAGTACGGCGAGCGATTTTAACATTCCACCACCGATAGACTGCGATTAATAAAATGAGAGGGAGCCAAAAAACCATCATGGCGTAACCCATGCCGTGTTTGAGCGAAATTTTTGCGAATTGGATTGGACCCCAAAGAATAACTCGTGAAATCGATTTTAGTATTTCACTATCACGAATGAAATTTGCAAGTTTTGGTGAATGCTTGTAATAAAATTTTATAAGTGGTTGCGCCCAAGTTTGGTGGTGCTCAATAAGGTAATTGCGAAACATTCTAAGAGTTTTTACTTCTCTAGCATCGGGAGTACCATAGGTTGCAGTCGCGACAAAGCATTCAAAGTCTTGAGAGAGCAAACCGAAAACGAAATCGGGTGTGATTGGCCCAGATGGCGCGCCATTGTATGTCACATCAAAATAGCCAATATTTCCGGCGTCGTCCTTATGGGCGCCGACGATATAATAAGGGGTGCCGTTCGTAAGGCCATCGACGTTGTCAGGAGATAGTGAAACATCAGAATTCGAAGTTCCGAAGATGTTAAATTCGGCGATGTCAACGGAGCCAATATCGACAACAGCTGCCGGTGACAAATAGACCATATACTTGGCAAATTTCAGAAAAGTGGAATTGGGAAAAGTCGCTCCTGGTGAGAAACTGGAAATATAAACTTTTTCATCACCTTTTTGAAAAGTTACTGGAAAAAGAGCGTCAGTTTGTGGTGCGGCGATAACTGATAAAACGGTGACGTCGGTGGCGCCGACCACATTGCTAACATAGATCGTAACTTGAGTTGTGTCGTCATCAGAATCTTTAGTGGCATTATTAGTTTTATCGAATCCAATATTAAATGTTTTTGTACCCGCAAATTCACAGTTGATTGTTGAGGTCCCGATTTGCGGGGTCATTGTTGAACAAATATTTTGCCAGGGAATTTCTAAATATCCTGTACTGTTCGCGCTTGTCGGAAAAGCCGGGGTATTTGGATTTGGAACCCGGCCACCGTTCTAAAAACACTCCGATATGTGGCGGTCTTTAACATAGGATCGCCAGTCTGTTAAATCAGGTGAGCAAAATGCTGGTACTCTTTGCTACCGAAAGCGGTCTTTTTCTTCACTTAAGACATCAATTTTTTAATCTTCAAAAAACTCCACTAATTTCGCATTTAGAATTTTACTAAGAACGGCAATAGTATTGATTTTGACATTTGGGCAATCGCGACCTTCAAGCCGTTGGACGTATCGAACACTAATGTTCAATTTTTCAGCCAATTCTTCTTGAGTCAAATCCTTACGTATTCTTAATTTTTTTAAATTTTTTGAAAAGAGTTTTTGCACTTGTGTCATGATCACCTCACGTACTTACAGATTCGACGTAGTTTAAGGTTCAGGTATTGATTTTGTCCGAGAAGTGTCCTATTGAACACGATGTTACAGGTTCGTGTTTATGACTGAAAAAAGGGGGGAATGAATGAGCCAAGAGGAAATGTCGAAGGCTGAGTCAAAGGTTCAGTTTGCAAGGAACCTTTATAAACTTATGGCCTCTCGAAAACTAACCCTGGTTACGCTTGCGGAAAAACTAAATATCAGCAAAAGCTCGCTTCACAACTATTGTAATGGTGTTCATCCTCGAAATCTTGAAACTCTAAATAAGATTGCGGATTTTTTTCAAATATCCGTAAATGATCTTATTTTTGGAGAAAAAATAGAATTGGTAGGCACCAGTTTCGCTGACGATATTGAAGGAGAATATTTGGTTAGAGTCGTGAGGATGAGATCAAAGATATTGTAGATGTCTATTTTATAAGGGAATGATTTAGGTAAGGTGGGATATCTCGTCGGTTCATTGCAAACCGATTTTTTGTAAATGAGCCCCGTAAAAGGGCTCACTTTTTTAAAATT
The DNA here is from genome assembly GCA_002083485.1 of Proteobacteria bacterium SG_bin7. Classification (GTDB taxonomy): domain Bacteria; phylum Bdellovibrionota; class Bdellovibrionia; order Bdellovibrionales; family SG-bin7; genus SG-bin7. Next base: position 10,288 of record LWDK01000017.1, read on the forward strand.
CAACTCTGTTTAGGCCGCGTTTGTTAGCGGAGTTATCATTTGAACGGGTGGGGAATTTAAGACTTTATTCTCATTGAGATTCACAAATTTAGAAATTCTAGCGGCTTCTTGTTCTTCGATTTCTTTTTGCTTAGCAATTTCTTCTTCGTGTTTTTTGAGTTTCTGTTTTTCTTCTTCCAACATCAATTTTTTCTCCGCCCAAACACTCCCGTGCGAACAACGTGCGATTTGAGCTACCTGACGAAACGTCATTCCGGCTTTCAAAAGTTTTCGAATGAGATCAGAGTCTCGCAAGCGTTTTCTACCAATCAATTTTCCTTTAGCTTTTGCGTTTGCAAGACCGTTTTTGACCCTTTCCGAGATCAGATCACGTTCGAGTTGAGCGATGGCGCTTATAATTACGAACATTGCTTTGCCGATTGGAGACTGAGTATCAACTTTTTCTGTCAATGATACGAAACTCGTGTCATGAGTTTTCATTACTTCAAGACCGCTTAACATATGAGTTACTGAGCGTGCAAACCGCGAAAATGAATATACGACGACAGTAGATGCTTCATTGTTTTTTACAGCAGTCATCATGCGATCTAGCGCTGGACGAGAAGATTTCGTACCTGAAATCCCTTCGTCAGCGAAAATTTCGTAATCGTTAATTTCATTTCGTGTGCAGTATTCTTTCAAGGCCCTGACTTGAGCCTCTAGTCCCGTGGACTGTTGATCCGTACTTACACGGGCATATAGACAAACTTTTCTTTTGTTCATTTTTACTCCAAAAAAATAAGGCCGAGGTACGCCTCGGCCTTGATGAATAATATTTTTATTTTAAGATTATTTTTGACCTGTTAGCTGTTCCGTAAATAATTTATAGCTAATAGGTCCTTTGCGGTGCGCTTCGATAGCTTCTGAGCGCAATAAATTAGTAGCGTCAACTAGTGCCTCGCCAACTCCGATGGCAATAGCAATCCAAAAAACAGCGTAAACGAATTTAATGACGTTTCCCATAAATGAGCCCCCTTTTATTTTTTAGTCACCGCTTTGAGCTTATTTTGAAGTTCAAGGGGGATGCCTTCATGCCTGAACTTCAATTTCTTAAGCTTCCCAATCCACCACGTGATGGTGTTATGGGAACGGTTAAAATGGTTAACAAGCCTCTTTCGAGGCCAATTCTCGATAAATCGCTTTCTTGCCAGTTCGGCGATATCGAGATTTGCCCTTTTCCACTGCGCCGGGTACGTTTTATTGCATCCCAATGGTTCGACCAGCTTAGGACCGGGGGCACCAGTTTTTTGTGACTCCATTTAATTTGATCTGAGCTAATGTCCCAAATACTTTTTTTAAGTCATTTCGTACAGTTAACCCATCTAGTAAAAAGTTCGAGTGTATGTTTTTTAGAAGCACCAGTCTTTCACTGGGTGTCGCCGATTTCCAATTTAATTCTGCATTCTTAGCGAGTTCGAGTGTAAATTTTAATCCCACTCGAACTTTTTCTTGAACCTTTAAGTAATCGTTCTCCAATTTTAACTTTAAACCTTGAGCTTCATCTTTAAATTGTAACTATTCAGCGAGTTTTTCAGATTTGACGCCAAAGACTTCATTAAGAGCGGTGTAAGGCGAAGTTCCACGTTTGTTGTTGGTGATCAAATATCCTCGGATTCTACAAAAATACCTAGCCCCATTCATTGAGCGAAAACATCCAGATACTTTTTGTTGAACCTTCACCATGCGTATATCTTGCTCAGCTTGATTATTTGTAAAAGGAACATTCTTTTGCCTTGTAAGTAAAAAAAGTAAACAATCCTAAAAAAGCGCACCAGTTCATGCGGAGTAAAACCACAACTTAAGTTTGAATTTAAACGAATTGCACTAACCGCTGTTTTTCTAACTAAAAATGGTGCGCTTTACAATATGAAAAATTTACTTACATCCTAGATGGTGCGGCCGTAGGCTGCATGTGGATCAGTCAGCTATAGTGGCACAAACGGATGCCAAAGGAACCATTGAATACGTTAATGATAAATTTTGCGAAATCTCTGAATACAATAGAGATGAGCTTATTGGTAAAAACCATCGCATTATCAATTCGAGTTATCATCCCAAAGAATTTTTCACAAATATGTGGCGTACAATCTCAAAAGGTCAAATCTGGCGGGGTGAAGTTTGCAACCGGGCAAAATTAGGCCGAATTTATTGGGTCGCTACGACGATAGTGCCGTTTTCTGATTTAGAGGACCATCCTCACCAATATCTTGCGATTCGCCAAGATATTACTGGTCTTAAAGAGGCCGAAAAAAAAATCCTTGAACAACAAGATCAACTGATCGCAAATTCAAAGTTATCTGCGATTGGTGAAATGGCTTCCGCGATTACTCATGAAATCAATAATCCACTTGGGGTCATCCTTGGTCGTTGTGAAATGATTAGGGATCTAGTGGGGCGCGGGCAAATGAATATGGATAATTTTTTAAGGCTTGTTGAAACCATTGATCTCAATGGCAAACGCATTGAAAAGATCGTTAAAAGTATGAAGGCCTTAGCTCATCATGGCGAAGATGATCCGATGATCAAAACTTCACTTTCCTCAATTATTCAAGATTTAAAGGATTTGATTACAGAAAAATTTCGCAGTCATGGAGTGAAACTGATTATTGATGATGTCAATAAGGATCTCATGATTAATTGTCGAAGCCACGAAATTATGCAGGTGTTAGTTAATTTGTTAAATAATTCTTTTGATGCCATATCTCAGCTTTCAGAAAAGTGGATTCGGCTCGAAGTAAATAGTGGGGAAGGTGAAGTTCGTATTATTGTTACCGATAGTGGTCTTGGCATCCCAAAAAGCGTCCAGGAAAAATTATTCATGCCTTTTTATTCAACGAAGAAAGTACAGTATGGCACAGGCTTGGGACTAAGTATTTCCCGCAGCCTGATTCAAAAACATCATGGTCGACTCGAGTATGATTCAGCTTCAAATCATACTTGTTTTGTTATTCAATTGCCGATTGCGAATTAAGCATTGAGATCTTTTATAATATAAAGTTGGTTAAAGTCATGACTGTAGTGTTCACGTAATTGTTTCCGCTTTAGTCGCAGCCATTGTATTTAGTGAGTCAAAAAGATCAAAGTAATGATCTTCAAGAGTTAGCTTTAAGAGTAGTTGAAGAGGAGATATTTCCGAAAGTTGTGGATGGCTTCAA
>LWDK01000018.1:0-2017 GCA_002083485.1 Proteobacteria bacterium SG_bin7
ACGGGATCATCTCCCCATGAGTGAGCTGTTGAAACTATCGACAATAACGCAAAAACTGTCACTAATACTCGCATAAATGCCTCCACAAGTTGAATCTATTTGCCGCAAGGAACTAATAAAACTCTATTGCAAAATAAAGTCCATTTTTTGGCGGTTTAACTAAACATAAATAAATCATACAATCATTCAAAACATTTTACCAAACAGTCATTGTCATTGCTTAGTCCAGAAAATATCTAAATGTTGAACATCAGCAAATTTTTGATTTAAATATTTCGTTATGAGAACCGCAGCCGATTTAATGACCCCCAATCCCAAGATGGTAGGCTCAGGAGAAGGCCTTCAGGACGTTATTAAATTATTTCTTGAGCAAGGAATTACCTCTTCGCCCGTTATCAACCCAGTCGGTGAAATTTTAGGGGCTCTTACAGAGCTTGGTTTAGTAAAAGCTTATATGCTTCATAAATTAAAACTTATGAAAAATGATCGTGTGGGACACCATATTGATTTGCTTGAACCTATTTCCTATATCGATATCAACACACCAGTTGCGGATGCCCTTCGCGCCATGCTCGCATCGCCTACCCATCGTTTGTTGGTGAGAGACGAAAAAAATAAAGTTGTTGGGATAATTAGCCCGAAAGATTTGATGCGGGGAATGCTTGGAGAGGCAAATCCAATGCAAAATATTCGACAAAAGCTTAAAGAAACTGAAAATATGTTGCGAGAAAGTTTGTCGATATTAAAAAACTTAAAAGAAAATTTAAAAGTGTATCGGACGGTCTTTCATGAAACGCCTTACATGATGCACGCAGTGGATCGTGACGGAAAAATTTTGATGGCCAACAAACGAGAGCACGAAACACTTGGCTATCCCGACGGCGCATTGATCGGAAAAACTATTTTTGACATTTATTCGCCTTCGATGCACGACGAGGCCAGAAAGGGTCTAGAACAAGTTATCAAAACTGGTCACCAAAATGTGATATATACGTCCTTAGTAAAGAAAGATGGCTCCACTATCCGTTGTGATATTGTTAGCTCAGCGATTGTCGATAACAACGGGAATTTTGTATCGACAATATCAGCTCTTCGTCCGGTCGATTCCGAAGAGTTGTTGAGGAGTTTACATGGAATCGTTAGTGATAGCCGGTACGTAAATAAAAGCTAATACGGCAACTTGTCACTATAAGTGAAACTTTCACACGCTCTTCGACCTCTAATTTAAATAAACTAATGCTAGGCCGGGCCTGACTCTTGAATTACTCCATTTTGCCGAACTCTGTTCGATTTTATGGGGGAAGTATGAGTAAAAATTATAGATCTATAGAGTGGAAAACCGCCGTTTGCTTGGTTTTCTCTGTCTTTTTACATGCCGGACTTATTTATTATGTAGCTTCAACCCAGTTTGGTGGTGGTAGTCCTGGTGTAAACAAAGCAGGTGAAGCTGCTCCTGTTGAATTCCAAACTATAACTCCAATCCCTGTTTCTGGCGAAACCAAAGAAACAAAGGAAGAAGTCAAAGTTGAAACACCAAAAGTAGAGCCCGCAAAGCAAAAAGAAGTCGTTTCGGCAAAGCCGGAACCAAAAATCGATGTCTCCCGTCCTGAAAATCCTCCCAAAAAAGAAACTAGTGAGCTTCCTGAACCAAGGGCAAAACTCGCCAGAGTTCTTCCTAAAAAAGAGATAACTGCACCTCGAGATAACAAATCTCCTGTAGAGATCGCAAAGAACGATGATCCAGAACCGCAAATCGAAAAAGAAGAAATGCAAGAAGTAATGCCCGTTGAAAAGGTGGAATCGATGAATGTTGAAAAGGAGGTTGCTCATGAAAAAGCGGTACGCGAAGAGCTCGTTGAGAAAATCATGAAAGATGAACCTAATCCTGAACAGCTTAAAATCGAAAATGGCAGCCCGAAAATTGTCGAGGAACAACCTGCAACGCCGGCACCCGAGCAGCCAAAAGTTGAAACAGAACCAGCACCCATTGCCGCAGTAGAATCAAGATCAACTTCAA
>LWDK01000018.1:2058-89919 GCA_002083485.1 Proteobacteria bacterium SG_bin7
GCTGTCGCCCCCATCGGAAATGGCAAACAACTTCCCATAAAAAATGACTATGAATTGAAAGCGATGCCGGGAAATAAAGATCCCCAATATTCTTCAGGCGATCGCCTGGCACGCCGCCAGGGTGAGGTAAAATTCATGGCCGAGGTTGCCGCCGATGGTAGTATAAGCAACATTCGTATTTTGAAATCGAGCGGACATCGCTCTCTAGATCTCGCAGCTTACTCGGCATTCAAAAATTATCGCTACTACCCAGGCCAACAAAGCTACGTGGTAAAATCTTTTGTCTTTACACTGAAAGGACCAGCCCAAGCCTTGCCATCAAGACTTGGAACACGAACACAGGCGGCGAACTAGTTATCGCCGAAAAGTTCTTTTGCTGATTTTGTTGTGCCGTGGTTGCGGCGAGCAGCGCGTTTCTTTTTGCCAGTTTTGCGAACCTTACGACGGCGGATATTTTCAATTTTTTTGGTTGGTGACATAGCTTCTCCCGTAAGGGGAAAGCTTTAGCAAAAATCCTATATATTAGTCAACTTTTAGAAAGGCATTTGCAAATCAAGAACGTGGCGAGACCCCGAACCATTTTGATTTTCCACCTGATAACCATAGGATAGGCTTAAACGCGGGCCAAGGAACCCAATTCCTGCGGTCAATACATGTCGATCTATCAAATTATCAATATGATAGCCCAAACGAGCTGCAAAAAATTCCGCAAAGCGCGAATCAATCCCTATACTGTAAGCAACTTGATTGTGAGGGTTTCGTCTCGTTGCTTGGGTAACATCCGCACGCATGTGAAACTTTTGTAAATAAACGTAGTAAACTCCCATACCAAACCTTGCCGGCAACTCTAAATAAGAAGGGACAGTGCCATCAGGATTAGCTAAATTCTGAGCGATAGCTCCCAATGCAAAGTTCGAGCTAAACGGATAGATCATTCCCAGAGTAAAATTATTTTGCACAAGTTTTTCAGTTGTTGGAAATTGGGTTTCACGTCGATTGATTGAAACACCAAAAGAAACTTGCCGCCACGCAAACCCACCACCACCCAACGTAAAATATTTTTCATCAGCGGGATCAAAATTTCCAAAAGTTGTCCTGCCAGAAACATATGCTGCCGAAGCAGGAAAATAGTTATCTTTTGAGCAATCTGAAAGCATTACGCCCCAGTAACGATCATCGCGTGTATCGATAGTTGATCCTTGACCGAATACAAACCCCGTTTGAAACTCTTTTCTGAGATGTGGCAATATCGCGGGGTTGTAAAAAGGACCTTCGACAGGATCAATATTGGCGATTCCAGCCTCGCCCAAAGACGAGGAAATGGGTCCAGGATAAAGATGTGCATTCACTCTATGTGTAAAAAAGGATACAATTAAGACTAAAGTCATGGTGAAACGGCAACGAATCGTCAACTCGATGGGACTCTTTTTTTTCGGCATTGCCGTTATTTTATTCCATGCCCAGAGTTGGGGGTCAAAGGTTGAATCGCCGCGAATGGCGCGTGCCACCATTCGCCCCGGCGAAACACTACACACACTTTTAAAGAAAAATGGTTTTAACGAAGAAGACGTCAAAGCCATCTGGCGCCAAAATCTTTTGCCGAAAAATTTTCGTATCCTGGCTGACGAACCCTATCTTGTTATAAATGACCAAAAAGAAAAAACCAGAGGTATCAAATTTTTTGAGCAGCTCTCTGACTATTCCTATTACCTTTTTAAAAATGGAACTGGTGAAGCCAATGGCCTAAGAGTACTAGAAAAATACCGCACTGAAATCGTCACAGTACGCGGAAAGGTATTAGGCGGGATATTAAATAGCATCCTCTCAATTGTGAACAACGATTGGGTAGCATTTCGCTTTCTTGACGCCTATCTATTTGATATCAACCCCCGCAAAGACTTGTCTCGAGGAGCTGGCTTCTGGATGAAACTCGAAAAAAAATTTCTGGGAGATCAGTTTGTAAAGTATGGGGAAGTTCTCGAGACAAATTTAGAAGTAAAGGGTCAGGTTGAGACGCGAAAATTTATTCCGCTTGGCACCGGTGGTGTTTTTCTTGATCCAACCACTCCCGCGTTTGCGGAAGCAAAAGAACTCTATGCCCCCGTGAATTACATTCACATATCGAGCGTTTTTTCGAATCATCGAGTGCATCCTATTCGCGGGAAATCCAAACCTCACAATGGCGTGGACTTCGAGCTGCCTGTCGGAAGCGAGGTTTTCTCTGCTCATAAAGGGCATATTGAGAAGATTGGTAAAGACCGCGCCGCCGGCAACCACGTTGTTATTCGTCACTCCAATGGCCTCACAACTGCGTATCTTCACCTCAACAGTATCCAAAGCAACTTGAAGGTGGGAAAACATGTGGGTATCGGTGAATTGATAGGGCAAGTAGGGTGCACAGGGTATTGCACAAGTCCCCACTTGCATTTTTCAGTTAAAAGGGGAAACAGACCAATTGATCCTATGAAAGTTATGCGGCGCTATCCCTATCAATTTGCACAACAGATTGTAAGTTCGGTAAACAAATTGTAGGCTTTAAATATGAAGCCAGTACGTAAAGCCGTCATACCCGCCGCTGGATTAGGAACTCGGTTCCTCCCGGCAACAAAGACTGTTCCAAAGGAATTGTTACCAATCGTTGATCGCCCAATTATTCTTTACATTGTTGAGGAAGCCATTAACGCCGGAATAGAAGATATCGTGCTTATTGCTGGGCGAAATAAACATAGCATCGAAGATTTTTTTGACGTCAGTTATGAACTCCAAGACATTTTAGAGAAAAAAAAGCAAAGTGCCCTCCTAGAAAAAATCCAGGACCTTCACAAAAAAGCAAATTTCATTAGTATTCGTCAAAAACAAGCGCTTGGTTTAGGACACGCCGTTCACTGTGCTAAACCTGTCGTAGGTGATGAACCTTTCGCTGTCCTCCTGGGCGACGAAATTATGATCGGAAAAGGTAAAAAAACAGTCATTGGCGAGTTAGTAAATGCTTACGAAAAAACGGAAGTTTCATGCGTTACGATAATGAAAGTTGATACACAAGATGTCGCTAAATATGGAATCATCAAAGGCCAAGAGATCTCTAAAGGCACTTGGAAAATTGAAGATGTTGTTGAGAAACCAAACCCAAATAAAGCTCCAAGTACATGGGCGTTACCTGGCAGATATGTTTTTACAAATGGAATCATTGATGCCCTAGAAAATTTGTCCCCCACAAAAAATGGCGAAATTCAGCTTACCGATGGCATGGTAAAGCTCGCAAAGAAAGAGGGCATGAATGGTATTGTTCTCAACGCCGCCCGCTATGATGCAGGTGATAAACTTGGTTATTTGCAAGCCAACGTTGAAGTTGGGCTAAATCATCCGGAACTAAAAGATTCTTTTAGAAAATATTTGAAAGACTTAGTAAAACAGTTTTAAAAGTGAGCCTATGAAACAGTTAATTTTTATTTTTCTTATTCTTTCTCCTGTTGGTTCTTTCGCATACATTCCTCAAATCGACATGATCTTTGATCGTCTGGTAAAAAATCAAGGTAAGGGAACCTACTCCATTGATGCTGAAGTCACGATCGATTCAAAAGGCCAAACCTTTCTCACCCGCGAGAACTGGATTATTGAGGATATCGATAACATGCGTGTGAAGGTCGCTGGGGAGAAAGACATTAAGTCAAGTTTGAGTCTCATCCGCATTTATAAAAACGGAAAACGCTATTTTATGGACGACGACGGTAATATTAAAACTCTTCCGCTCCCCGAAGATTTTATCGAACCCGCATTTTTTATTCGTACCGCAAAACGTTTTGAAAAAACTCTATTAGACTTAGGAGTTCTACCTCAAGCATATACGAAAATGCGCAAGCCACCGATTGATATCAATGAACCAAAATATTTAAATCCGAGTTTTTTAAAGCTTTCTCGAGCTGGAGGACTTCCAAGTTATTTCATCGGTCAATCGGTTTCTATGGGTCCGGCCCTCTGGGTAGGACAGGATGAATTCATAATCAGAAGACTCCGTCTTAGTAACCAAAGCGAGGTTTTCGCAGATGAATACCAAAAATACGCAAACTCGATTATGCTCCCACAAATTCGCACGGTAAAATGGGGAAGCGGCAATCAGGCAAAGATTAAAATTCTCAGCGTGCACTCTGTTAGTTTGACCCCTAAGATAAAAGAATTATTTTCAAGCAAAACTTTCGCCGAAGAAAAGGGAAAGAAGGAAAGCATCAATAGTGTACCGGAAGATCCAGTTCTAAAAGATTTTTATTCGAGGTTTCGTTGAGCGAGGTACTTCTCAACGTCGCCGTTAACGCGCCCTTATTTACAACTTTGACCTACTCTTCAGATCTAGACGTTCCTCGCGGCCAACCTGTAATCGTGCCACTAGGAAAGCGTACGGCAACGGGCGTGGTTATGGGAACAACAACCATGACTGAGACTCCGCGAGAAAAAATAAAATCTATTAAACAAATTCATGAAGAATGGCCAAGACTAAACGAAAATTTTGTAAAATGGCTGGAGTGGCTAGCAAGCTACTATCAGTATCCGATTGGCCAAGTAACTGATCTTGCGTTTCCCCCACTCAAAAAAGAAACTAAAAGAGCTGCGAAGAAAGATCCTATAAGACTTTCACAGGCCATCGGAAAAAAGCATAGGCTCACAAACGAGCAAGAAAAATGCTTTCGTGACATGTCAAAGAAGACAGACTTCAACGTACACCTTCTCTTTGGAGTTACTGGCTCTGGAAAAACTGAAGTTTATCTGGAGCTATTTGAAAAAACTGTTAACGAAGGAAGGCAAGGGGTCTTCCTTGTACCCGAAATTTCACTCACGCCGCAACTCATCCAACGTTTCGGCGAACGCTTTGGCGACGCCATATCTGTGATTCACTCTCACCTCACGCCTCGAGAGAAAACAAAGCAATGGTGGGAAATGGTTGAAGGTAAGAAAAAAATTCTATTGGGCGCGCGCTCAGCCCTTTTTTGCCCAGTTCCCAACTTAGGAATGATAATTGTCGACGAAGAACATGAGCCTAGCTTTAAGCAGGACGAAAAATTAAAATATCATGCGCGCGATGCCGCGATTATGCAGGCAAAGATTTTCAATTGTCCCATCATATTGGGCTCGGCGACGCCAGCCATGGAAACCTGGCAAAACGCTAAAAGTGGAAAGTACCAAATTCATCGCATGAGTCGTCGAGTAGAAAATAGAAAAATGCCGGATATTCAAATCGTCGATTTAAAAAAGAACCCTAAGGGAGCTGGCATGCTCCCGTTCTGGTTATCCCCCACTCTCCATAAAAAAATTGAAGAGTCTTTAAACAGACGCGAACAAGTTGCACTCTTTCTCAATCGCCGAGGAACTGCTCAACTTATTCTTTGCCCTGCATGTGGAGAATCTCAGAAGTGCCCCAACTGCTCCGTAACCCTTACTCTTCATGGAACCAGGCACCTTCTATGCCACTATTGCGACTATCACGAAGTCCTAGGCAACGCGTGTACTTTCTGTAAAAACGAGGAGATTAAGAAAATTGGATTAGGTACCGAGCGAGTAGAAGAGGATATGAGAAGTCTTTTCCCTAACGCACGCATTGCAAGGGCTGATCGCGATGAAATTCAGAACCGCACTGACCTTGAAGACTTAATCTCTTCCATTGAGAATCGCCAGACTGACATCATTGTAGGAACTCAAATGATTGCCAAAGGACTTGACTTCAAAGGACTAAATCTCGTGGGGCTTGTCCTAGCCGATATCGGCTTTAATATGCCTGACTTTCGCGCCTCTGAAAGGTCCTTCCAACTAATATTACAAGTTAGTGGCCGTGCTGGCCGTCATGTTTCGGCGGACGAACAACCTGGGCAAGTGATTGTACAAACTTTTAATCCTGAACATCTTGCCGTGGTGCACGCACAGAAAAATGACTACGAAGGATTTGCCGAAACAGAACTCGGTTTTCGTAAAGCTCTTGGCTATCCTCCATTTGGAAAATTAGCCGCCGTGAGAATAAAGTCTAATGATAAAGATATCGCTGAGAAGTCGGCGCAACAGGTTCTTGCAATTGCCCAAAAACTTCAAGGCAAAGATGCTGAACTTAATAAACTTGAAATCCTTGGCCCCACCGAAGCACCCCTCTCGAAGTTAAAAGGTCAATATCGATATCACTTGCTGGTTAAAGGCGATTCGCCAGCCCAGGTGCAGCGCATGTGTGCCAGCATTTCGCAAGTCGAGGGCCTACTTTCCAGTAAAACCAAACTTCAGATCGATATCGATCCACTCAGCTTGCTCTGAATACCTTACCTTGGTCTAGAAACCACCAAAATTTTTTATCATTCCGGCGGATAATGTCGATACATTAGAGATATGTCGACAGCTGTTGCCACCAAAAAATGCCCCCGTTGCGGTACCGATTCGCGAGAACTTGTGCGTATTGACGCTGGCATGCGCATCGCACTTGCAGAAGGCGGCATGGCCAAAGAGATTCCCGGCGAGGCTTGTACTAATTGTATTGGCGAATTCAGTAAGCTTGTTTCTCAAGGAGCGAGACTTCGCGCACAAAGAAAAGCACGCGAAGCTAATCAAGTCGCACTATGGAGAAATCGTATCAATGTCTTAAAGCAAGGACGAACTTTTCTTGCGCAAAGATTGTTTGTAGAAGCAGCGATAGAATTTGAAAAATACATTCGCATCATTGAAATCGTGTCAGAGCTTAAACCCGGCGAACTCAAACCAGAACATTTAAAAAAGAATGCGAAATCCAACGAACTCGATGTCTTCATCTCAACCCTCTGGGACCTGATAAAAATTTATGACATGAACGCTTCTTACCAGCCAAAACTTAAAGAAAAAGTAGAAATGATAGTTGAGTTTTCTAAACAAGCGCCAAGTTTTCCACGTCTTGCTCGCAAGATGGTTGCCTACAGCAAAAAAGCAAAAAATAAAGAAGTCTTCAATGACCTTCTCACTCGTTGTAATGCACCCAAGTCAAAATGTTTTATTGCGACATCTACTTATGGCGACCCACTTCATCCCCAAGTTTTATTGCTCACCCGTTTTCGTGACGAAACTCTCGAAAACAATGTCGCAGGCCGCATATTTATTTGGATTTATTACAAGGTATCGCCGTTAATTGCTGACTTCTTGGATAAGAATCCGCATTTAAAAACGACATCTCGAAACTTGCTCGATAGGATTGCCAAAAAAGTTCAAATTCTTCTTGAAAAGAAGCCTTAATTCTACGACTTTTTAAATATGAGTTTAAAAATTAGTGAATTTGACGCTATTGTCATTGGCAGTAACCTATCCGGCCTTATGGTCGCAGCCGGCCTTAGCCAGAACCAACGCGTAGCGCTCATTGACAAAAATGAGCTTCCTGGTGGCAATTTCTCGCGTATCAATCAATTTCAAACGATCCCGGCTTCCGCAGAAACCGAGAGGACCCTCGACTTTCTTGATCTCCTTATTGGTCGCAACATTAAACGTGAAAAGATTGAGCAGCACCCGATCACTTTTGAGCAAGGCTTTAAGCCTTTTGTGGGTTTTGGCGATAATGCTCCAATTTGCGTTGACGAGATTCAATACTATTTAAGTCCGGAAAGATTTTATTTTCACGAAGGGCCACAAGATTGGCTACAAATTCTCTTTGAAAAATTTAAAGGCGAGTTTTTCAACTTAAGTGAAGTCACAAAAATAATTATCGAAAATAATGAGGCAAAAGGCGTAGTTATCAACGGACAAAGGCAGCTGAATTCCAAAAAAATTATTTTCTGTTCAAACCCAAAAGATCTCGTTGATCTAATTCCGCAAGAGTCGTTGCCCCCTCGCCTTCGTCAAAAACTCGGCAAATCCATGCTTTGGACAAGTGTCCTTTTACAGTTAGTTCACAGTCAGCTTGTCTCTGAAGACACCCGCATTCACATGTTGGGACAAAAAAGTGAGACTGACGGCTTTTGTGTTGGTCAATTCTTTTCTCCAATTAGGATTGAAAATGGCTCTGTTACCCAAAGAAGCCAGTGGCTAACTTTCATTTCTGAAGCCGATGCCGACGACGAGGAATTACTTGGCCAAAGCATAAGAAAACTTAAAAAGCTCATTCAAAAGGCATTTCCTAATGCTTTTAGTGAGTTAAAGTATGAAAAAATTATGGTGAATCCCAGTTCTCACGGAAAAATTTCTATCAATCTTGAGGAAAATACGTCCATCGAAGGCATTAGTGGCCTCTACGTTGTTAGCCATTTCCCTAGCGAGTTACAGAATATCTCGGGTTCACTTGACCAGGCCGAGCAATGCCTACGTGGGCTTGGTTTCTGCGCCGCCCCATAAGAGATAACTCCCTAAAAATTGTTGTGCTTTTAGTCTAAATTAGGTACCTCAAGTTTTCAGCTTTTTATTACCTATTTAGGAGGCCTGATGGCACAAGTGACTATGAAGGAAATGCTCGACGCTGGAGTTCACTTTGGACACCAAACTGAGCGCTGGAATCCGCGCATGAAAAATTTTGTTTTTGGCGCGCGACAAGGAATTCACATTATCGATCTACAAAAATCTGTAGTCCAAGCTAAAAAAGCTGCTGACTTTGTACAATCAGTTGCTGCCAATGGTGGAAAAATGATTTTTGTCGGCACGAAGAAGCAAGCAGTTGAGCCAATTTTAGACGCAGCAAAAAAGTGCGGACAGTACTACATGGTTAAACGTTGGTTGGGTGGCTCGCTTACAAATTTCCAAACAATTAAAAACTCTATCGATCGTTTGAAAAAAATCGAGCTTATGAAAGAAAAAGGTCAATACGACATGCTAACCAAAAAAGAACGCGCGAAAATCGACAAAGAGGCGCAGCGTTTGTTAGATTACTTGGAAGGCATTCGCGAAATGAAAGAGCCACCACAAATTATGTTCGTTGTGGATATCGTGAAGGAGCATATTGCGGTTGCAGAAGCTCGTCGGCTTCGCATTCCAGTTGTTGCAATCGTTGATACAAATGCAGATCCTGGCCAAGTGGAATATCCAATTCCAGGAAATGACGACGCTATTCGTTCCATCAAATTATTTTCTGGTTTAATGGCTGATGCTTTCCTTGAAGGTGCGAAGGAGTGGGAACATAGGCTTCGCACTGAGTCTGATAAAAAAGTTGATCTTGCTGATCAAAAGGAAGCTGCTCCTGAAAAAGGTAGCCGTCGTAGCGAAAAAGTTGAGTCAACAGGTAGCGGGCCGGCAATTGTTCGTGCTACTAAAACTCGTCGCCTAGTTGCTGCAGGTTTGGCAGAAGACACGGAGATTGCAGAAGAGATTGAACGTGGTGAAACACTCGTTGTAGAGGCTCTAGGTGGCAATGAAGAAACCACAGAAGAAACTACTACTACGAAAAAATCTAGCAAACCAAAAAAGAAATAATTTTTGAGGAGAACTTAGAGATGACTGCATCGGCTAACTTAGTTAAAGAGTTGCGAGAAAAAACTGGCGCTGGAATGATGGATTGTAAAAAAGCTCTTCAAGAAACTGCTGGCGACTTTGAAAAAGCCGTTGATTGGTTACGCCAAAAAGGCCTTTCCGCAGCAGCAAAAAAATCAACCCGACAAGCGGCTGAAGGTTTAGTTCACGCCTATATTCACGGTGAAGGTCGGATCGGAGTATTGTTAGAAGTAAACTCAGAAACTGACTTTGTTGCACGCAACGAACAATTCAAGAGTTTGGTTAAAGATCTGGCGATGCAAATTGCTGCCGCCAACCCGCTTTGTGTTAGCCCAACCGAATTTCCTGCTGATGCTCTTGATCGCGAAAGAAGAGTCTTAGCTGCAAAAGCTCAGGAACAAGGTAAGCCAGCGAACATGATTGATAAAATTGTTGATGGTCAAATTAAAAAATATGTTTCTGAGAACTGTTTGTTAGAACAAAATTTCATTAAAGATCCTGAAAAAAAAGTTACCGACATTATTAAAAGCGCCATTTCAACAATTGGCGAAAACATCGTCGTACGCCGTTTTGTTCGCTACGAACTTGGCGAAGGTATTGAGAAAAAGAAAACTGATTTTGCCGCTGAAGTTGCCGCTCAGCTGAAAGGCTAAGATCGTGGCAAAATCCGCATATCAACGGGTGCTCCTCAAACTAAGTGGAGAAGCACTTGCTGGTGCCAATGGGCATGGAATTGACAATAAAATTTTAAAGCAAATTGCCAGTGATGTGAGGGAAGCTCACGAAACTGGTTGTCAATTGGGCGTCGTTATTGGTGGCGGAAATATTTTTCGGGGCGTAGCGGCTTCCACTAATGGAATGGATCGAGCTAATTCAGATTACATGGGAATGCTAGCTACTTGTATCAACGCACTCGCCCTTCAAGAGGCCTTTGAATGCGCAGGATTGCAGACGCGAGTTCAATCGGCAATCACAATGAATGAAATTGCCGAGCCCTATATTCGTCGTCGTGCCCTTCGCCATTTAGAAAAAGGTCGCGTAGTGATTTTTTCTGCTGGAACAGGTAATCCATACTTTACAACCGACACAGCTGCAGCGTTGAGAGCTATGGAAATAAACGCCGAAGTCATTCTCAAGGCGACAAAAGTTGATGGAGTTTACGATCGCGATCCAAAAAAACATTCCGATGCGAAGAAGTTTGATCATTTGTCATATATTGATATGCTTAATAAAGGTCTCAAAGTTATGGATTCAACTGCTGTATCTTTGAGCATGGATAACAAGCTACCGATTATTACCTTTGATCTTACTGTGCCGGGAAATATTCTTCGTGCTATCAAAGGTGAAAAAATCGGAACTATTATTCAATAGTAGGAGGCAGTATGGTTGACCAAATTAAAAACGATGCAAAAGCAAAAATGGATAAAGCGGTCAGTGCCTTGAAAAATGAGTTAAAGAAAATTCGTACCGGCAAAGCCCACATTTCAATGCTCGATAATATTCGCGCAAATTACTACGGAACTCCTACTCCTTTAGCCCAAACCGCCGCACTTTCTTGTCCTGATCCCCGTTCGATCTTGATTACTCCCTGGGAAGCACCAATGCTCAAAGAAATCGAACAGGCAATTATAAAAAGTGATTTAGGTCTTGCACCTATTAACGACGGAAAAGTGATTCGTTTAAAAATTCCGCCTTTGACCGAAGAACGTCGTAAAGAATTAGTAAAAAACTCCAAAAAAGTTGTGGAAGAATGTCGCGTAGCTGTTCGAATGGCCCGCCGAGATGCTAATGATCATTCAAAAAAATTATTGAAAGATAAGACCATCAGTGAAGATCAAGAAAAGAAAATGTCTGAACAAATCCAAAAGATGACCGACGATTTCATGAAACAAATTGACCAGGTTGCTGAGGAAAAAGAAAAAGACATAATGACCATTTAAAAGGACAAGGACGCGCAACTTTGAAATTCCCACAGCATGTCGCAATTATCATGGATGGCAACGGCCGCTGGGCTGAGTTGAGGGGACATTCTCGAATTTTTGGCCATGTTCGTGGTGCAAGAGCTGCCAAGAACATCATAGAGCAAAGCGCAAGCCTTGGAATAAAAAATTTAACTCTTTTTGCATTCAGTACCGAAAATTGGACACGACCAGAGTTTGAAGTAAGCTTTTTGATGACTCTTTTGCGAAAACACCTGATTCGTGAACGCCAAAGTTTGATGAATCAAAATATTAGATTCCGCTGCATTGGCGATTTAAAGCGGATTCCGAGCTCGGCACGAACAGAAGTTGAAAAGACGATTGAAATGACCAAAAACAATACGGGGATGAACCTCATTTTCGCTCTTAGTTACGGCGGTCGTCAAGAAATCATAAATGCGGTTCAACGTATCTCAGAAAAAGTTAAAAGCGGCGTTATCAACAGCGAACAAATTAGCGAAAGAGTTTTCAGCCTTGAACTCGAGAGCTCCTTTATACCCGATCCAGATTTAGTCATCCGCACCAGTGGCGAGACTCGTATCTCTAACTTTTTCCTTTGGCAAAGCGCTTATAGTGAAATTTATTTTTCAAGTATTTTATGGCCTGATTTTACTAACAAAGAGTACGAGAAGGCCTTGGAATATTACGCAGGCCGTGAACGCCGATTTGGAAAAACTAGCGAACAAATTAATCATCGGCCACAAACAATCCCAAGTCCCACGGTTTAAAAATGTCAAATTTATTTACCCGTACGATTTCTGCGGTTGTCGCTCTGATGCTGCTAGGACTATCCGTAAAATTTGGGCGCAGTTCCCTCTACCTCCTATGCTTCGTGAGTTCTTTGCTTTCACTGACGGAATTTTCAGGCTTACTTCGAAGAGTCGGTTCAGTTACACACTTTGAATTCAAAGTCATTCGTATTGGCTTTGTGATCCTCGGTAGTATTCTCTTTGTTTTTGCATCACGCTATTCGCAATACCTAATAATTACCTTTCCACTGGCATTCGTAGTTCTAGCAGCTGCTGTTTCGTGGTTTGTTGCCAGAAAAGAAAATCTCTCAGAGTTATTGCCCATGCTTAACATGCTTTTTTTAGGGTTTATTTATTGTTCAGTTCTACCCTCGGTAAGTGTACGACTTATTGAGTTGGGTGTTGGAGTATTCCTTTGTCACCTCTCTGTGGTTTTCGGCGGCGACATTTTTGCATATTTTTTTGGACGATTTCTAGGAAAGTACAAACTCCACGAAGCCCTTTCTCCAAAAAAGACTATTGAAGGATCAATCGGAGGACTTCTTGGTTCGCTCTTATTGGGCTTTGGTTTGGGTCCCCAAATAGGGTTTGAAATCCCTATGTTGCAAGGAATTATTCTTTTTGCTGTTACCGGTTTATTTGCGCAGCTTGGCGACCTGTTTGAGTCATTTTTGAAGCGTTACGCCCAAGTCAAAGATTCAGGATTTATCATGCCTGGTCATGGCGGCGTTCTTGATCGACTAGACGGGGTCTTGTTCTCATCCCCTGTTTTCTTGCTCATTTATTTTCTCTTCTCAAGAAACTAAGGGTCAAATATAATCAAGCGATGGAATTAATTAATTCGTTTCTTTCAGGCGTATTTTCTAACACCGTTCCTTTTGTAATCCTTTTAGGAGCCTTAATTTTTGTTCACGAATTGGGACATTTCTTGGTCGCAAAATTCTACGGAGTTCGTGTCGAAGTATTTAGTCTTGGCTTTGGCAAAAAGATTTTGCAGTTTAAACGCGGAGACACAGTATACTGCATTTCTATAATCCCCCTTGGTGGCTACGTAAAAATGTACGGTGACGATCCCCGAGCCGAGGTTCCAGAGTCGGAAAAAAAAGTTTCTTTTTTACATAAACCACTTTGGCCGAGAACCGCCGTTGTACTTGCGGGACCAATGATGAATTTTTTCTTTGCTATTTTTATTTTTGCGGTTGTTGCTTTACTCGGCGATCACAACGTAAAGCCAGAAATTGGTGATATAGATCCAAACTCAGCAGCAGCAACGGCGGGATTTATTCCTGGCGAGTTAGTTGTTGCAGTAGACAGTAAACCGATAAAGAGCTGGAAGCAATTTACGGAATCTCTCGAAGATAAAAGCGGACAACAAACCAACATCGCCTTTTCTGGCGGTAAGACTATTACCGTGGTTCCTGAACTTGTCGAAAACAACGAACTACTGAGCACAAAAAGCCATGTTGGCAGCATACCTGGCTTAACTAATATTTCACGCTCAAGTGCAATTGGCATTGTCATTGATGAGTCACCTGCCGCAAAGGCCGGATTGAAAACTCATGATATAGTGAATAAAGTAAATGGCACAAAAGTTGTTAATTGGCGAGAGCTCGCTCAAAAAGTAAATGAATTTAAGACCAACGGAAAAGTTGATTTTGAAGTTGAACGCTATTCAAATAGTTTGGAAAGCAAGGAAGTGCTTAATTTTGAAATACCGATTTCTCAACGTGAAGTCGGGGCCAATGACCTACTTTATGTTTTGGGACTTGAGCCTGCCGAGCTTTACCTGTCAAAAGTAATTCCAAATACTCCTGCTGAAAGAGCAGGATTAAAACCCAATGACAAAATTATCAGCATCAACGGCAAAACCTTTTCTCGGTGGATGGATGTATTGCATACTATACGATCCTTCAAGGAAGGTGATCCTAGTTTAAAAGTTTCGGTGCTACGAAATAACAAGTCGATGGAATTCGAATTAACTCCCGAAATGACTAAACAGCAAGGCTCACAAGGACAGCAGGAACAGCGATTTACAGTTGGCATTGCACCTACTTTTTCACTCGATGTAACTCCTGACGTTGTTCTGGTAAAAGCTGAAAATGTTGGCGAAGCATTGGCCCTTGGATGGAAGCAGACTATCTGGTGGACGAAAGCAACATTTACTGTGTTTATAAAGATATTTGAAAATAAAATTTCGCCAAGAAATATTGGTGGCATTATTTCTATTCAACAAGCCGCAAAAAAGACCTTCGACTATGGAATATCTGTTTTTATTAAAATGATGGGGATACTCTCTGTGAATTTGTTTGTTATGAACTTATTACCAATCCCAGTTCTCGATGGCGGTCACTTATTCTTTTATATTATAGAATTTATCAAGGGGACTCCCGTATCAGTTAGAAAAATGGAAATTGCAACACAAGTTGGACTTTTCCTCCTTCTTGGGTTAATGGTTTTTGCAATTTTTAACGATATTAGTATGGTATTTCGAATTAACTGGTAAAATATAAATGTTACTTTTATCTATTTGTACTAGCTCCCTTCGGGGTAGTGTTGCATTACATTCGGACGAAAAATTTCTTAACGAAAAGCTATGGTCGAAAAAAATCTCTGCTGGAGGCAACCCATCGCATAGCGAGTTACTAACAGTCTCTGTATTAGAACTTCTAAGAGAAAATCAGAAAAAAATGAACGATGTGACACATCTAGCAGTTGATGTTGGTCCCGGGAGTTTTACAGGGATTCGTGTCGGAGTAAACTTTGCCCGCGCCTTTGCCTATGCGAGAAATTTAGAAGTATTTGTGGGCGATTCGCTTTTTATAATTGCTAATTCTTTTTTTGGAAAGAGCGATGACAAAAACCTTTCAGTACAAATTCCGGCCTTTCGCAATTTTCACTACTATTCTGTCTATTCGCCTGGACGAAGATCCTGGAATTGTATTGAGGGTCCTAGCGTTGTTACGACTGATGAGCTTAATGACGGAAAATTTAAAAATTCCTTCGAAGTTAAAGACACTTATCCGCAGGCAAAACACCTCGGAGATCTCGCTCTTTTATCTCATATGCAAAAAGAAAAATTTAAGAGTTGGCGAGAGATAACTCCTCTTTATATTCGTCGCTCAGAAGCCGAAGAGAAGTTCGGTATATGTCTATAAACCAAAATTCACTTTCAGTTAAGCGAGCTGGACCTGCTTTGGGCCCCACTTCAATTATCGCCGTCGGCGGGGGAAAAGGTGGAATCGGCAAGAGTTTCATAAGCACAAGCTTAGCAATTTCAATTTCCCAGCTAGGTCATTCGGTGACCATAGTAGACCTCGACCTTGGTGCCGCTAACGTTCATACTTGTTTGGGTGGAACAATTCCAGAGAAAAGTATTTCAGATTTTGTCACTGGAAGGGTCAGTGACTTGCGCGCAATTACATCAAACACTCCTTTTCAGAGATTGAGTTTTATCAGTGGAAGTAACGACTCTTTTAATATTGCTAATCTCAATCCCGGAGCCCAGGAACGATTGATGGACGAGCTGAAAAAGCTTCCAACCGAGTATTTAGTCCTAGACCTTGGTGCAGGTACAAATAATAGCATTCTTGATTTCTTTTTAATGGCGGACAAAAAGCTTGTCGCTCTGACACCCGAACCAGTGAGCGTGGAAAACGCGTATAGATTTATTAAGTCGGCGTTTTTCAGAAATCTCCTGCGCACTGAAAATGACTTACAAGTTCAAACTGTTGTGGAAGACGCAATGGACCAAAAAAATAATCTTGGTATTCGCACGCCCGCTGATTTGATCAACCACGTTAAGAAAGTGAATCCACTAGCAGGACAAAGGATTGCCGAAGCGATCGATGGTTTCGACCTTGATATTCTCGTCAATCAAATCAGAGCACGTTCAGATATTGATCTTGGGTATTCTATTGCGAGTGTCTGTACAAAATATTTTGGAATTTCTACTAACTATCTCGGTTACCTAGACCACGACAATGCTGTTTGGCAGGCGCAACGCAAACGGCGTCCACTCATAACTGAGTATCCTCATAGCCGATTAGTTGCGCAGTTTCTTACCATTGCGAAAAATTTAGTTCATCGCCAAATAAAAAAGGCCGTGGTATAGTTTTTCGGATGAGTAACTGGCAGTCTCAGAACTACTATGAAATTTTAGAAATAAAACCCTCCGCCGCCGAACACGAAATTCACGAAGCTTATCAACGAGCGAAGGCTACTTACTCAGTCGATTCTCCTGCGCTCTACACAATGTTTAGCCCCCAAGAGGCACAAGCCTTGAACCGCCTCATCGAAGAAGCTTACTCTGTTCTCGGAAATCAACGGCTCCGCCACGCATACGATTCGAAACTTCAAAATGGAGAAATTAAAAAGTCCGAAGAAAAAGCTCCACCAAAAACTAAAGCTTCGCAACTCGCAATTGAAAGTGGCTTTGGAAAGACAAAGTTCGGGACGTTCAAAATCAGTGACGATTTTGAACGTGAAATTATAGCGACAGGTGAGTTTGATGGAGCCATGTTAAAGCGCGTGCGCGAGTACAAAGAAATTACTCTTGAGCAAATTTCAGAATTCACGAGAATCAGCCGTGCACATCTTGAATCTATTGAAGCAAATGACTTTACAACACTACCGGCACCCGTGTTTGTACGCGGATTCTTGGCTCAACTTTGCAAACTTCTTGGCTTAGAGGAAAACAAAGTGACACGAACGTATTTGAAACGTTACAAAGATTCACTTGGCAAAAAATAAATTTACCGCTGATATTTCAGGTCCTATGCGAGTTGATAAATTTTTATCAATAACCAGTCTCTTTAAGTCCCGCTCACAGGCCAAGCAGGCCGTCGATGCCGAGAGAGTTTTTATTAATGGGAAACTGGCAAAAACATCCTCAACAATTAACCCAGGTGACGAATTGGAAATCTTGGAAAAAAAGGAAAATGTAGATCCGGATATTTCAATAAAATTTAAAAGAATTTATGAAGACGACGACATAGTTATTATCGACAAACCACCCGGTGTGCTCGTTCATCGCCCACAGGAAGGGAAACAAAATTCTCTTGTCGATGAATTAAAGAAAAACACAACGCTTTCACGTGGGTACTCTCCGGACAGACCGGGGATAGTTCATCGCTTAGATCGCGATACAAGTGGTTTACTTGTAGTGGCAAAAACAGATGCAGCTCAAGATAGTTTGTATGAGCAATTTCAGAAAAAATCGATCTCGAGAGTTTATTTGGCAATCACTAATCACCGTATGGAACCTGGCAACGGAACAATTGCAAGCTATCTCATCCGACACCCACGCTTCCGCACCAAAAGGGTTTCTCTGCGGGACCAACGCACAAAAAAAATAATTCGTCCTGAAAGTGTTTATCCGGTGAAAGACTTTGTA
Source organism: Proteobacteria bacterium SG_bin7 (assembly GCA_002083485.1). Classification (GTDB taxonomy): domain Bacteria; phylum Bdellovibrionota; class Bdellovibrionia; order Bdellovibrionales; family SG-bin7; genus SG-bin7. Next base: position 19,581 of record LWDK01000018.1, read on the forward strand.
GAAGAGCAAGGGGGAAGACTTTCCATTACCCACTACAAAACCATTTCTATAAATCAAAATGGTGATTCACTTTTAGAAGTTTCGCTTGAAACCGGCAGGACTCATCAAATTCGCGTTCATCTGTATGATAGTGGTGCGCCGATCATTGGTGATCGGATGTACTCCGGCTCTGAGCAACTGAGTCGATGCGCTCTTCATGCGCACAGACTTGAATTAATTCACCCGCGAACAAAAAAACTAGTAATTTTTAAATCAGATATCCCTGACGATATGAAAAATCTCATGGAGCAATTGGGATTAACCTTAAAGTAGTGTGTGGTGCAATTGAAACTTGAAACCATTACCCACGAAGAAAAATTCATGGGCGAAAAATTAGAATCCAATAAATTTTTAGTTTTTTTTGGATCTCGCCACACCACCTGGGAAGTCCTCCCTAAGTTGTTTCCAAATCTTAAGTTCGCAAGACTCAAGCAAACCCATGGCAATACGGTCGTGCAATCACCAAGCGATATGCTGCTCGAAGGCGATGGCCACTGGACCGAAAAACGAAATGTCGCTTTGACAATCGTAACTGCTGATTGTTTGCCAGTCATGATTCTAGACCAACATAGAATCGGTGCAGTTCATGCCGGTTGGCGAGGAATTGAAAATCAGGTATTACTGAAAACTCTCCATTCTGGTTTTTCAAAAAACTTAGAAATTTTTATCGGTCCACACATCCAAAAATCTTCTTTTGAGGTTGGAATTGATGTCTCGAAAAAATTAATTGCATCAACGAAAAACTTAAGTTTTTTCGATTTAAAAAAATGTGTTTTTCCACACACTGATCCACAGAAAAGATATATCGATCTTTCTTATATCGCCTGTGCCCAACTAAAATCATTTGGAATAGATGAGAAAAATATCTATCTGTCCGGGCACGACACTTTTACCAATAACGATTTCTCGTCCTATCGTCGTAAAGAGAGCCCTACTGGGAGGCAGGTCAGCTTTATAGCTTATTATTAACTTCCTCAATCTCCAAGTGGCCGGTAAACGTCACCTTTAATGCGCCCGAATATGAGTATAATGCACTCAAAGGACAATCCAAGATAGGACCTGATTTACCGAGTCCTACCTCACATTTTCTTATGCGCTCTTGACAAGTCAGTCATCCACATGAGTGTTTTATACAGAATTATTTTTTCGAGTCTACACAATGAGTAATCTCAATGTACTTTAATAAAGTTTTTTCGGCCTCTTCTAATGTACGATAAGGGCCAAATGGCTCAGCCTCGATATTCTTGGTTTGTTGGTTAATACCAATAATCTCAAAACCTCCACCCACTTTAGGAATTATCCGACAATCAGCGAGCCGCCACCCAGCAAGTGCCGATGAGCTCAAAAATGATCCAAAAATCAAAATTGAAAATATCTTTTTCATGTATAGCCTCCTTACTACAGCAGTACGATGGAAGACAGAGTTTGTAAAGTAAACTATCTTCTGGAACCTGGTATCTGCATGCTCTTGTTTTTTGGCTTATAATTCCTGTCATCCGTATTGAATCATGACTAAATGACTCCGATAGTGGCATGAGTTTTGCTGCAGAATTTATGGTAAAAAATGAGGTCAAAATATGCGTAAATGGTCCCTCTTTTCCGTAGTTTTTTTGTCAATAATTACCTTTGTTAGCAGTTATGCATCAATGTTGGATGACGAGTATTTTGAGAGCCGCGATATTGTACTTACCTTGCTTAACCGATTTCCCCCAGAAAAATATTTTTATGTTGGCTTAGGCCGTAGTCCTGTACCAATTATGTTCCTCTTGGAGGAACTTAATTTATCGAACACCGCAAATATTCCCCTATCGGGAATCTCGAATATGGATGGAGTATGGATTGGTGATCAAAAGGTAACTGTAGTTTCGCCCGAGGAGTTGAATGCAAGACGGCTCAAATTATTCGATCACTATAGGAAGTTTCTCCCAAAACTGGAAACACTTAAGGGTCGAAAAATTTTATTGATTGACTTTGTCGACTCTGGCAAAGGCCTGATCAATGCAAAACAAACAATTGAGGAATACTACAACATGTCCACTGAAGCCGTGGCGTTATACATCGAGGAGAAACGATTGGATGATCCGATAGTTACTCAATTAGTTAAAAATAAAATAAATGTTTACTATTTAGCGAGTTGGAGATCTTGGTTAAGAAACCAGGATCTTCGCCGACTTGGTGGATTTACAAGCTTTATTCATGATCTAATGAAGAGAAGTAGGTACCATTTGGCCGCTCCTTATGGTGAAGCAATTCCGTGGGAAGATAGTATTAATTTAAACCCCGGAATTGACCGTCAAAATTTTGTAAATCGCTTTCGTAGTAAAGCCTTGGCCGACAAATACTTTATTAAAGCGAAAGAGAAATATTCCCGTCGAATGGAGCAAAACACAAAAATATCTTGTACCTCTCTGTTTTTCGCTCATTCAAGATTTGCCCAGTAAGCGTTGCAAAGCCGTAAGAAACCTTAGGGCAAAAACTATCGTTTTACTGTAGGTTTAATTTTAGATTTCTTTTTTAGATCTCGCCACGATTTACCTTGGCGATTTTTTTGATCGAGCTGAAAAGTACCAACAGCTTTATTGTGGTCCTTCAGTGTTTCAGAAAAAATGTGCGATCCCTCATTCTTACTTACAAAATATAAGTATCCGGTTTTTTCTGGGTTGAGAGCGGCATAAAGAGATTCTTTACCGGGATTAGAAATTGGCCCCACCGGCAAACCATAGAAAGTATAAGTGTTGTAATCATTTGGTTCTAATAAGTCTTTACGCCTAATATTCTCAATATATTTTCCCGTTTTACGCCAATATCCGTAAATTACTGTAGGATCCATTTGTAATTTCATTCCCTTTGCTAAACGGTTGTGAATTACACTTGAAATCAGCACGCGCTCACTAGGGTTGCCTGTTTCTTTTTCAATAATACTGGCCATAGTTACCATGGTCGGAATAGTCATTTTCGTTGGGGTAAGTCGTCGAACTTCTTGAATAATTTTTACTGCACGATTCACAAGAACAGAAATCAGCTCCTTTGTGCCGATATATTTGTTGAATTTATATGTGTCGGGAAATAAATATCCCTCCAATGAAAACGCTTCAACACCAGTAAGCTTTCCCGCAAAATCTTTATCAAAAACTAACTTGAGAAACTCGTCGGCACTGCCAAATCCACTTTTTTCAAAAATTTGAGCAATTTCGAATGAATTCAGTCCCTCACGAATCGTAAAGACCCGATCCATGCTGTGGCCAGATGAAATAACAGACCAGATCTCAGCCGCCGACATAGATTTTTTTACGGAGTACTCACCTGCTTTAACAACTTTACCTTTAGCAAAACCCCTTACGTAGTAGTAAAAAATATCAGGGTTCTTTATTAACCCCATTTCGAACAGGTCTTTTGAAAGTCTACCAAGACTAGTTCCAGGCTTAACATCCAAAATCATTTCTGAATTTTCCTCGTCATCGATAGCTAGGAAAATATTGGAGTAACTGACCCATAGAACCACGGCGCCTGAGATTCCCAAAATAAAGAAAAATATCTTTATTATTTTACTCATCTAATGTGATGCCCGGAAAAATTGATTTCTTATCCAATGAGCCCAGGTCTTCTAAACTCGCAACCGGTGTCGTGCAATACTGAACCGCGAAATGGCCCGATGGTCTATCATTCCCAGATTTTCCTCTCCCACCGAAAGGAAGCCGAGAACTTGAACCATTGGTAGTGCGGTTCCAGTTTAGCAAACCAACACGAGTTTTCAATAGGGCCTCTTCGTACAAACTTTTTTCTTTTGTAAAAACAGAAAGGCAAAGTCCATAGCTTGTATTGTTAACAACGTGCATAGCCTCATCAAAATCCTGAACTGTATAAACAGCAACATTAGGGCCAAAAATCTCAGACCTTTGATAGACCGACTTCTGCTTTACTTCCTTTACGAGATTGATACTTGGGGTGACGTAGTACCCCCGATAATCAAGTTCTAGCTCCTTGCCACGCATTAGAGTTTCGGCGCCTTCACGTTTTGCGATTTCTTGAAAACGCACATACTTTTCGACAGAGTCTTTGCTAATCAACGGGCCAAAAAGTACCTCTTCCTTCCAGTGACCAATTTTAATTTTCTTCGCCGCTGAATAAAATTTCTCAATAAATTTTTGGGCTATGGACTCGTGTACAATCAACCTGCTCGTGCACGAACACCTTTGGCCCGCGGTCAAAAAACTACCAACGAGAGACTCGTAAAGGGCCTTATCTAAATCGGCATCATGCCAAACGACCGTGGCATTTTTGCCTCCCATCTCAAGAGCCAATATTTTCCAAAAGTGATTTAGGGTATCTTCCTTAATTTTTAAACCGACTTCATAAGATCCCGTGAATAGAATTCCAGCTACGTTTTCATCGAGAACCAATCGACGGCCTACATTACCCGGCCCCTGGACCATATTGAAAACCCCTTTAGGAAATTCTGCTTTTTCAAAAAGCTGCGCTAAGTACTGTCCAACCGCTGGAGTCTTATCCGAAGGTTTAAATACTACCGTATTTCCAGTCAGAAGTGCCGGAATAATATGTCCATTTGGTAGGTGTGCTGGAAAATTAAATGGGCCCACTACTGCCATCACTCCACGCGGCTGATGACGGACAACCCCATCGACTCCTGGAAGAGCATCCTTAACCAGTTCTGTTTCAACTAACTTCATGGAGTAATTAATTGTTATGTCAATCTTGCTAGCCAGAGCTTTAGCTTCGGTTCGCGCCTCCCAAAGAGGCTTCCCCGTTTCGCGGCTAATTACTTTCGCCATATCTTCCGCATGAGCGGAAAACACTTCTTTCAACTTGAACAAGTGCCTCTTTCTCTCCTCTAGGGATAACCGGGCCCAAGGGAAAAAGGCCTTTTGCGCCGCATTTACAGCGGCATCAACATTATCAAGCTTATGTCTAATGGTAATCACATGATCATTGAGATCCGCAGGGCTTAATATTCTTATTTCCCCGTCAGGACTCGATGGAATAACAAATCTTCCATCAATATAGTCGCCTAAAAACTGCAGTGGGTCTGATGACATAAATAATTACTCCTCATCCAGTAGGGAGACAAAAATCTTTTGACCTGATTCTAACCCTAAGAGCTTTTGTACGGGTTGGGGGATATTGATCTCATTACCACCAGATTTTGCGTCCACGAGTGAATAAGCACCCAGAAAATCAGTGCCTTTATCAACACCCAAAAGAGCTCTCTGATTGTATTGTGCTTTATCATTTTTCGAAACAGTACGAACCACGGTCGACTTTACGATTGTTATATCCTTTGTGTCGACACCGAAATGTGGGCCTCCGTCAAAAGGATCTATCTCTTCTAAGTTTTTAAAGCCTATTTTTTCCAAAATCATTTGAGCTGGAATTGTCTCTTGTCCCACTTTCCCAAGTGACAATCGCGCACGCGAATCAATGAGGGCAAGGTAAATATCTTGCTCGGGAAAAAGCTGCCTAATAAATTCCTTGTGAGTTTGACTGAGCTCATCGGCTTCATCGTAGGGTAAACCCGTAAACCTTCTGCCGACGGCCTCCCAAAACTCGCTTCGCCCGTCTTCCAGAAGTGGAGGAGTCAACTCGCAAAGAACTCGACTTTTAAAACGATCTCTATGCATCGCCATATAAAGAAAGCGTATCAAACTAATTTGTTTGCCCAGTTTCTCCGGACGTCGCCGCATACTTTTATCAACTAAGAGACCACCAATTTCTGTTGGACCATCGAGATCTTCCTTAAAGCGAAGGACTTTGTGAATAAATCCAACCCCTAAATCCTCACTAAATTTGTTTACCTTTTTTACCTGAAAAGAATAATGAGGCATGCCTGGGTTGCCGTGTTTCGCGATAATTTGTGAACAGCCAAGAATCCTACTTTTTATTTGGGGGTCCTGGATTAAAAATAGGTACTCAGCCTTATCTATCTCGAGTTCACCAGCAAACGAAGCCACGCTGCGTTCGATTTTGTGACTTAAAATAGTTTTGTCAGCCGGCATATTGAGTAAATGAAATTGATTCGCAAGATCGTAAAGACCCTCCAAATCTTCCGGCTGAGCATTGCGAATTAAAAAACTCATTTTTCTTTTGCTACCTGTAAAATTGATTTTTCAATTATTTCTCCAGCTACTTTCACCTCATTAGAAGTCATTGTGGCCGGAATCAAAAAGCGCAATTTATAGGGGCCGTGCCCACAGTAGTAACCAATAATTCCATTTTCGAATAAAACTTTTACCAGCTTTTCAATCATTGTTTTTGAACCATCAAGAGGTTTCGCCGCAATCATTAGTCCAGTGCCCCCAATCTCGGTGAGCATTCCCTTCAGCGAACCCTCGGCAAGCTTTTGTAGCATGCCCACAAATTCATTATGAAGCTTCGCAATTTTCCCGTTAGGACCAAGATAGTTATCGTTCACCAGCATTTTAATGATTTCTATGCCCGCGGATAGAGACGCCGTCGCTCCCGCAAAAGTACCTGCAATCAATCCTGGCTTGGGATTCATTTCCCCCGTAAAGAGTGTGCAGCCAACCTGCGCCGTCTTGGCGATCGTACAAAAATCCAAGTAATTTCCCAAATCCAATTTCTCAAACGCAAACAATTCACCAGTGCGCGCAAAAGTCTGAACCTCATCCGCCCATAGTAAAATTTTATTTTCCTGACAAAGCTCAAACAACGGAAGGAAATATTCACGGGTACCAACATTGAATCCACCTTCACCTTGAACCAACTCAAACATAAAAGCTGAAATATTTCCCTTATTTTGATCGATGAGTTTTCTCATTTCTGTAAGAGCTATCTCACGCGAACGAGCCTCTTTAATATCTAAAAATGGTATCCGAAGTGTTTCGTCATAGGTGGGCTGACCCTCTTTAGTCGCAGGGTTGTCGGTGATTTCAGTCATCAAAGTTGAGCGCCCCGCAAAAGCTCCTTTCATAGCAATAACTTTTCGCGCTGGATTTCTTTTTTGGCGCGAAATTTTTAAGGCAATTTCATTCGCCATTGAACCACAAGTTGTTATCCATGCGTGGGTCAAACGGCTCTTTCTTTTGGCTAAAGAAGTGATCAATTGACCGAACTCAACATATTCTTTATTCGGCTCTAGATTTCCTTGAACAATAATATCTTGGAGAGCCCCTCTAACTGCTGCCGCAATTACTCGGGGGTTGCTGTGGCCCATTAAATTGATGCCAATGCCGTTAATCAAATCAAGCTTAACACTGCCGTCCTCAAGCTCAACAAAACTACCATTACCGATTCCTGAACCTATAAACGGCAAGTATAACGGGCGACCACGGTTCTGGGTGATCCTATCCGCCATTTCTTTGAACTTTGGAATACAATCGGGGTTTGCTGGCGAAACTGACTTTATTTTCTTTGAAATATCGCCAACTGACTGGACTAAGTCGTCGATTTGCTTCTGGACCTTAGATGACGTCGCAAGTTCTTCACCAAAAAGATTTGCCATAAATTTCTCTTCCTTATTGTTGCAATTTACTTTTCATTTAGAGTGCCATAGACACCCACGAAATTCATCTCTAAACTAATCATAAATAGGACAATTTATATGATAGTCAGGCCGTTTTTTTTAGCACTTATTCTCTCCTCTTATTTACCCGCTTTTTGCAATGAAACCGCAACACTTTTGGCCGCCGAGGAATTTGCACAGGGTGCGAAGCAATACCTTGCAAAGGAATATAAAGAATCCGCCGAAAGCTTTAAGCGTGCTGCGGCGAAGAATCCGACAACTGATATTTTCTTAAATCTTGGACTCGCTGAGTTTCAACTAGGTCATTTTGGCTGGGCCATGGCCTATTGGCGCAGAGCTCTATACCTTAGTCCTTGGAACAGCTCAGCAAAAGAAGCCATCGAACATTTGCAATCACAAAATAAAATTCGCCGGGGAATCGAAGACGGGTCCATCACTCAAAAAATTCATAGCTCGTTTCTCCAATATATTTCGCTAAACTTAATCCTCCTGATTTCGCTCAGTCTTATGGCTTTTGGGTTTTGGAAATTATTTGCGTTTTTAGGAGAACGTAAACGCGCTAACGCTTCTGGTGCTCTACCTCCTGTATTTCCGATGAAAGTCGGGATGATCATAGGAGTTTTTATCTTGTCTTCATTAGTCGCCACCGTAAAGTATTTCGATACAAAAACGATTCGCGCGACCATAGTCGTTTCTTCCGTACATCTACGAACCGGACCCACAGAAGAAAGTGCAAATGTCACAGAAGTATTTGAAGGACAGGAAGTAGTTGTGCAAAGATTAGATAAGAATTGGTTGCAGGTGACTCATGCGGGAAGAACTACCGGGTGGATTGACCGCAAAACTGTAGAGTTGAATTCAGGTGACGTTTTATGATCAACATAATGTGGGAAAACTTTTTTAGAAAAGATCGTGGACAGCGCACGATCATTTCCGTACTCAAAGAAAATTATTTATTCCAAGATCTAACGGAAAAAGATGTACGTTTTGTGAATGACGTCATTCACGTGCGCAACTATCGACCCGGAGAGAAAATATTTTCACAAGGAGAAGTCGGCGTCGGCATGTACATCATAGTTAAGGGAAATGTCGATATTACTATTCACGAGGCACCACGTGCCGGCGAAAAAATGGAAGAAGCAGTAATCACGCGCCTGCTTCCTGGTGACTTTTTCGGCGAAATTGCCCTTGTCGAAGAAAATAGCCGAAGGTCCGCAAGCGCCGTTGCTGTGAGCGAAACCCAAGTCGTGGGATTTTACAAATCAGATCTTGTCGAAATTCTTCAACGTAACCCAACTGCAGGATTTCAAGTAGTTTCGCGCCTGGCCGAAGTTCTTGGCAGGAGACTTAAGGAAACAACAGAAAAAGTTTCGGAACTAAAGAAGCATATAAACGACATGAAATCTTTTAAAAAATCCACTGAGTCTTAAGGTCTATGGTAGTTAGCTATCGCCGTGAAAATTATATTCGTCTCGTCACCGTCGTAGGAATTCTTGCCATTCTTACCCTTATTATGATTCGTGTGGAAAACATGTTAATCACCCAAATTCTGGCGTGGGTTATTTTTTATACCATCAATCCTGTTGTCAATCGTCTCGAGCGAGCTGGTTTTAATAGGCTAGTGTCGATTCTTGTTCCATTTGCCGTTAGCGGTTTTTTTATTTGGTTAGGGGCTTACCTGCTCTCGCCAATGATCGGCCAACAAGTTGCGAGCTTCAAAACAGAATTTCCAAAGTACGTCGCTGGAATAAGTAAGCTACTTTCGACATCCGAAGAACATATTAATTCAATCCTTAAGGGGTCCTACAACGTCAGTGTGAGTAGTGCGATACAAAGTTATCTCTTGAATTTTACTTCCGACGTTTTTTCAAAGCTTCCAACCATTGCTAGTAGTTTATTTACAGTATTACTGCTCGCGCCTTTCTTTGCATTTTTTATGCTGAAAGACGGCAGAAAATTCTCTCGGCAACTTCTTTCAATTGTGCCAAATAACCTTTTTGAATTGTCATTAAATCTTGTACACCAACTTAACTCTCAGTTGGGTGATTTTATTCGGGCGCGTTTTCTAGAAGCCCTTATCGTTGGTGCATTGGTTTGGGCGGGTTTACAAATTCTCGGCTACGACTACGCTGTCGTCCTCGGAGTTATTGCCGGCGTTACAAATCTTATTCCATATGTCGGCCCGGTTATTGGCGCTGTTCCAGCTTTCCTCATCGCACTTGTTAACGAAGCTAGTGGTGCAAGTTTTTTGACCCTCACACTTATTTATGTCTTCGCACAGATTATAGATATGCTTTTTATCGTTCCCATTCTTGTGGCTAAGATCGTTGACCTTCACCCTATCAGCGTTGTGGTAGCAATTATAATTGGCTCACAAATCATGGGTATTTTAGGAATGATTATTTCAATCCCAATTGCTAGCGCATTAAAGGTGATCGGGACCGCCATATTCTCTCATATGGTTGAATTTAAATCGTAAGCTTAAAAAGAGCGAGATCCAGTCAGAGCCCTAAAACAGAGTCTCCGACCTTGACAAGAAGCGCCAAAATTCCTAGACTTTCATTGATGAAAAAGAATCTATTTTTACCTCTTATTTTGGTCATCTCTCATTCTTTAATTTCATGCTCATCCAAAGAAACCGTAGACCCCAATTCTGCCGAAGGCCTTTACAATCGCGGTTTAGAATTGGAAAAAAATGAACGCTACGAAGAAGCCGCCGAAAAATTCAAAGAAGTCCGAAATAAATTCCCTTACAGCAAAGTAACAACTGATGCGGAATTAAAACTCGCTGATGTTTATTATAAACAAGAGGCATTCCCAGAATCACAAGTTGCCTATCAGTCTTTCAAAGACCTTCACCCAAAACATCCGTCAATTGACTACGTTACCTTTCAGCTAGCGATGAGCTATTATATGCAGTTGCCACCAACCATCGATCGTGATCTCACGTTGTCGCAAAAAGCCATCACTTATTTTGACGAAATTATTACTTCCTACCCGAATTCAAAACACGCTAAAGAAGCGAAAGATAAGAAGCAAGATGTACGCACCAAGCTCGCATCCAAAGAGGATTACATTGCCGACTTTTATTTCAAGCGTGAAAAATATGAAAGTGCACTTGGACGCTATGAGGACCTACTCGAAGATTTTCCAAACCTTGGCTTTGACGAACGAGCTCTGTTTCGCGCCGCCTACTCCGCGCACAAAATTGGACAGCTGGATAAAAGCAACAAGTATTTTTCGAGGCTCAAGGAGAAACATCCAAAATCTGAATTCATTAAACAAATGGCTAAACTGAAAGGCAGTGATGGCAAACATTGATCATCGTGAGATTTTAGACATCGCCAAACAACAGTTTAACGAAGGCAACTACAAAAATGCGGAAGTTCTTCTGGGTCAAATTCTCCTCGCTAATAGTAAAGTTCCTGACGTCTACTACATGCTTGGAACAATTCAATATGATAAAGGAAAGTTTCAAAAAGCAATTGAGTTTTTCAAGAAAGCTCTCGAATTAAATCCTGCTTTTACTGATGCAAGTATAGCCCTTTCAATCCTCTACAACGACCTCGGAAGATACGAGGAAGGTAAAGAGGTTTTCAATGCCGCTCAAAAATCTCTGGTTGAAAAATCACGTGCCGCTGACCCATATATGGACGAAAAGCTGGCAAAAAAACACGAAGAGCTCGCTCAACTCTACTTTAGTTACCATCGTTATAAAGATGCTCTTGAGCAGTATGTTAAAGCTCACGGCTTAACAAGCCGCAAACCTGAGGTATCGATGAAAGCAATTGAATGTTTGGTTGCTCTTGGCTCGATGCGAAGAGCAATCAAGGATCTTAGAGTTTTGATCCGAGATTACCCTCGCTTTACGCCCGCCCGACTATATTTGGGAAAGCTGCTTTATAATTCTAGCCGTATTGCCGAAGCAGTAGAGCAATGGGAAGGTGTGCTAATTCGTGACCCCAATAACGCAGAGGCCAGCAGCTTTCTAAAGATCGCCCAACATGCGAGTATAGCACCGGTCCTATAAAGGAGACAGACGTGTCGCGATTAAAAGATTACATGGTGCCTTTCATTACGCGACAACAAATTAAAAAAATCGTCATGTCACTCGCAAAGCAAATTGACAGCGATTATGAGGGACAAGAGATTGTTCTCATTTGTCCACTTAAAGGAAGTGTTCTTTTTCTTGCTGATCTTATGCGTTTTTTGACGACCCCTGTGCAAGTCGATTTCGTTCATCTGATATCAAAAGGGTCCATTCAAATCGTTAAAGACATAACAACAAATATTGAAGGGAAACACGTCCTCATTGTCGAAGAAATTATTGATTCGGGAAGAAAACTTACTTTTTTAAAGAAGAGACTTCAAGCCAGCAACCCAAAATCTGTAAAAGTAATTACGTTCATTGACAAACCAGCTCGGCGAGAAATTGCCGTGAATCCCGACTATGTTGGTACTGTCGTTGAGGACAGATTTTTAATTGGCTACGGCCTTGATAGCGAAGAGGTCGGTAGAAACTATCCTGATATTTATATTCTCAACAACTAAATCTAGTTCATCAGAATATTAACGAGAAAAAATACCAGAACCGAAATCACGAATATGACTGTAAATCTTGTTGTTAGCATTTCACCCTCAGGTTTTTCGCTCTTAGCCCTATGAAACCAGCTTTTGACGTTACTAGTCAATAATTTCTTAGACAATTTCACCAACTAGATCATAGTCTGTACTTTGTGTAATTTTCACATCGACGAATTTCCCGACACTTGCTTCACCTGAATTAATTAAAGTAACGCCGTCAATTTCTGGGGCCTGTCCAAAATACCTTCCTTGCAAGAGAAGGTCAGATTCTTCACTTGTTCCCTCGACGATCACACGAAGTGTTTTGCCGATAAATTCTTTCATTTTCTGTTTTGAAATTTTCTTCTGGAGTGCCATTAATCTCGTGAACCGCGATATTTTCACTTTTTCGTCAATTTGATCCGGCATTCTAAAGCCACCAGTGCCTTCTTCGGGCGAATATTGAAAGCAGCCAACACGATCAAACTTCATTTCCTGAATAAATGACATAAGTTCTTCAAAGTGCTGTTCAGTTTCGCCAGGGAAGCCAACAATAAATTGCGTACGAATGATCGCTTCTGGTATTTCCGCACGTATCATCGCTATTTTATTACCGACATCGATTTTATTTGTCTTACGATTCATCCTTCGTAACATGTAATCATTGATATGTTGCAATGGCATATCGAAATAAGGAATCAACTTTGGAGAATTCTTAATCAATTGCACCAGCTCTGGGGTAATGCCATCGGGGTATAAGTAGAGAACGCGAATCCACTCAACCCCTTTAACTTCGCTCAACGCTCTCAACAATTCTATTGGACTTTCAGTGCGGCTAGAATCTTTTTTACGCAGGTCGTAGCCAAAATCCGTAAAATCATGAGATATTACAATAATTTCTTTTACGCCACCTGCTACCAAAAGCTTGGCTTCACTAACGATGCTTTCAAGTTTTCGCGACTGAAGGTCTCCACGGATCAGGGGAATTGCACAAAATGCGCATCGTTTTTTACAACCCTCTGAGATTTTTAAGTATGCACGATGGCGAGGACCCGAGTTGATGCGGGGGGTTTCTACTTGTTGCAAATAGGTAGGGAGATGGAAGTGTTTACTCCCTTTCTCTTCTTTTTTTAGAATATCGTTAATTTTTTGAAACTCTCCCGAACCCACAAAGTGATCAACTTCAGGAAGACCCTTGGCTAGCTCATCTTTATAGCGCTGAACCAGACACCCCGTAACAACTAATTTACGATTTGGATTTTTCTTCTTTAACTCGGCCATCTCAATGATCTTATCAATGGATTCTTTCTTAGCATCGTCAATAAACCCACAGGTATTAACCACTATTGTCTCAGCGTCGTCGGCCTCCGTCGCGATCGAATAACCATCTTTCATCAAAGTTCCAGCCATAATTTCAGAATCAACAAGGTTCTTCGGACAACCCAGGCTTACAAAGTGAACTTTCTTATTATTGTCAGTATTCGGAGTTACAATCTCAGAGTTCTTCAACCTTAACTCCTTTTGGGGGGGTAAATGCAAAAAGTTTTGGCTCGTTTTTATCCAAAAATTTTACTTCGCTAAAATCAAATTTAGTTTTGTTCTCTGTACTATCCCAGTACTGAATAGTTTTAACAACATAATCGCCATCATTCACCGCAAGCTGAACTTTTACAATCTCATCAACTTTACTTTTTGGCTCAAGCTCAAACATCAAAATATTTTCTTTTCTTACGGATTTCTTAATCGCGAAATTTTTTAGAAGCTGATCGCCATCGAGTAAAGATAAAAGCAATTGTTGTACCTTGTCTTTTCCCGATTTTACATGCACAACTTGCTTTGCTTTTTCCCTGTTCTCAAAGTCGTAATTTACAATCCAAATTTCGCTCTTATTTACAATGACAGAAGAATTCTCATCGCCAAGAATGTTCATGCGCATCTTGCCACGCGTGACACTTAAATCCCCTTCATGGGTTTTTTCTTCTTCGGTAATAGCATTAAATACAGTTTTTTTGAGCTGCATCTTAACCAAAGGTGTAGAAACCAACTTCTCTGCAACAGCTCTAAGATCCTTATCATCTGATTGTTCTTTTTTGGAAATTTTTACAGGGGCCAGGACACTTTTGTTTTTACCCTGACCCTCTTTAGCAAAGAGAGCAGGGGTTCCTACCAACATCACAGCTACCAACGAGACCATACGCATGAAGGAAGCTTATAGCACAAAGCTCAATTTTGATGCAACACGAGATTCGGGCAGATTTTGTCTCATGTGCCATTAATTGGAGGAAACTTGGTCCCGCGGTCCTGCAGACGACCAACTCGGGTTGCAAACAATACTACAGACTTCGAAATTTTTAGGCTCACCCAAGGCACGATGGGCAGCAAAAGCCGTTCCTCCAGTTGAGACTACGTCATCCACAAAAATTATAGATTTATGGTCTCGAAAAATTCCCTGCTTTAATCCCATCTTAATGGCTTGGCGCTCTAATTTACTTTTTGTTTTTTGTTTTCCATTTTCGAATTTAATTAAGAAGTCTTGAACTTCTAACCCAGTAAGCTCAGAGACTGCCAAAGCCCATGCCTTGGCATGCTCAGGTCCTGGTGCCGGAATCAAAATACTTTCTTTTGGCCATTTAACATCTAAAAAAGCTGCAAGCCTTCTATAAACAGATTTTGCCCAACCCGTTTTCAAACCATGAATTAGATTCTTAATCAAATTATGTTCAGCGTGATTCCAGTTCAAAAGTGAGTGTACCTTAAAGTGATAATTTCCAAACTCTTGACTGGAGCCTCGTAAAAGGGCTCGCTCGAGTCGCTCCCAACAACTCCCGCACAGAATATCCGTTGTACCCCAAAAAGATCCGCAATGGGTACAAGATCGAAGTAGGCTTAGGATTAAATCGCGGTCACCCATGAGAAAAATCACTGCAATTTTAGCGCCCCAAAGGCTTAATTATGGTAAGGAATTCGTTTCCAAATCGTAAGTACACGATAAATTTGTTCAAGTGCAACCGCACGCACTATTAAGTGATTAAATGTCATGTCGGAAAAAGACACAATCACGTTTGCCCTTTTTTTTATTTCTTCGCCAGCACCAAAAGCCCCACCAATAATAAAAACAACATTTTTGCCGGTATCAAGAGGAGAACTTATTAGCTTAGCAAAACCTATAGAATCTACTTTTTTTCCTTTTTCATCAAAAAGCACGACGAAATCTGTTGCCTTAATCTCTTCTAAAAGCTTTTTGGTTTCGTCCAAAATCTTTTCATTGAATCGCTCCCGGGGAATCGCATGACCCTTCAAAATTTTTAATTTGAATTTTGCAATTAATGAGATTTTCTTAGAATAGGTCTCTTCGATTTCGTCTAACCAGGCTTCTGATGACTTTCCGATCGTCAAAAGCTCAAGGCTCATAAACTAAGTTCCGAGCCCGACTTCCATAGGTCTTCAAGACGGTATTCTTGGCGAACAAAATCATAGAAGAGATGGACAATCAAACCACCATAATCAAGTACCACCCATCGACCCTCACCAAAACCATCAACCGCGATGGGGTTCACACCATACTCTTCCTTAACCGCATCACGAAGTGTCTGACCCAGCGTCAATGCGTGACGCGTGCTTGTGCCCGACGCGACGACTGAGTATTCGCAAATACCTTGAAGCTTTCGCAAATCAAAAATTTTAATTTGATAGCCTTTTTTATCATCGATTTTCTTTGCACAAAACCGAGCAAATTCCTCGTAGTCAGAAATCTTTGTTTTTAACTGGGGATAAACCTCGTTATTTAAAAGGTACTTTTCAACATTTAGTGGTACAAAACGGTCTACCTTTTGTCCAAGTTTGATTTTCTTTCGAATATCGCTTGCCGAAATATCCTTATCTTGAAGCGCCACAAAGAAAATTTTCTTTTTTGTTTTTAAGGTAATTTCGTAAGGAGAAAACTTACTAATGAGCTTCTGTAAGCCTTTAGGACAATCTTCTTTCACCGTAGGCCACTGCGACCCGGGGCGACTAGTAACAACCAAATGACAAACTTCTAAAATTTTCTCAAAACTTTTCCACTTATCAAAGGTTTCAAATGCATCCAAACCACAAATAAAATAAAGCTGCGATTTTGGAAATTTCTTATAATATTTTTTTACCGTATCAATACTGTAACTGACTCCACCTTTTTCAATCTCCACCCCGTCGACTTCCACAGTAGGCTCGTAATCTTTCAACGCCATCTGCGCCATTTCTAATCTTTGCTCGGGACTGACATCAGCGACTTGTTCGCGAAGTGGGTTTTGGTTAGTTGGTACAACAAAAACTTTTTCGAGTTTTGTTTTTTCAATAACGGTAACTAACGCATTGATATGACCAAAATGAATGGGATTAAAAGTTCCACCAAAGAGACCAATTTTTTTCGGGGTTTTAGCGCGCGCCAATGACCATTTCTCCTGTTACTTCGATGAGTTCTTTGATCCCCTTACCAGTTACAGCGGAGATCGTATAGACATGGGGCGTCCTTTTCTTGAATTTAGAAATTAATACATTGATTTTATCGGCCTCAATAAGGTCGATCTTGTTTAAAACTACAACCTGCTGTCTGCCCATCAATGGTTTATACTCAGGATCCTTTTTCTTATCTTCGTCGTACATTTTTAATTCGTATATTATATCGTCATAATCCTTCTCTGGATCGCGACCAGAGTAATCACTAGCATCAATCAGGTGTATGAAAACTTTTGTTCTTTCAATGTGTTTTAAAAATTGAGTTCCTAATCCAACACCTTTATGCGCACCCGGGATTAGACCTGGCATATCTGCAACAACAAAACTGGCGCCTTCTGCAACCCTGACCACACCTAAATTAGGAACCAATGTCGTAAAAGGGTAGTCTGCAATTTTCGGTTTTGCTTCCGAGATTCTACTTATCAGAGTTGACTTTCCCGCATTTGGATAGCCAACGATTCCGACATCTGCAATTAGTTTTAATTCGAGAAGAATCTCTATGCTTTTTCCCTCTTCGCCCGGTTGAGCGTAGTCTGGTGCCTGATTTACAGAGTTCGCAAAAAACGCATTCCCTTTTCCACCTCTTCCGCCCAACAAAAATAAAGTCTCACCCTTGGCTCCCAAATCCAAAATAGTATTACCGTCGCTATCTTTAATGATTGTTCCTGGAGGGACCTCTAATATTAAATCGTCTCCATTTGCTCCGGAGCAATTCGCCGATGCACCTGGTTGACCGTTAGGAGCCGCATACTGTTTTTTGAATTTGAAATCTAAGAGGGAATGCTTCCTTGAGTTTACTCGAAAAATGACGTCGCCACCCTTGCCGCCATCGCCACCATCAGGGCCCCCACGTGGGACTTTCTTCTCACGACGAAAAGTTACTGCGCCCGGCCCACCCCTTCCGGAAGATAAGATTAAGGGGGCCTCGTCGATAAACTTCATAAATTCTACTTATATTTTTACTTAAGCAGTCGCTGCTTGCGGATAGACGCTAACCTTTAATTTACTACGGTTAACTCTTTCAAATTTAACGACTCCATCCATCGCGGCGAAGATTGTCCAATCTCTGCCAACTAGAACATTTTTACCAGCATGGAAAACAGAACCGCGTTGACGAACAAGAATCATTCCAGTCCTTACAGCTTCGCCACCAAATCTCTTTACGCCTAATCGCTTACTCTGAGAATCGCGACCGTTCTTCGTACTACCTGCTGCCTTCTTCGATGCCATCTTCTACCTCTATAACTAATTCAATTAATCTTTTTTAGCTTTCGCTTTGCCTTTTCCGACTTTTTTCTTGGCGGTTTTCTTTTTCGCGCCTGATTTTTTCTTAGCCACGGACTTTTTAGTTTTTGCTTTTTTTGCCACTTTTTTTACAGCGGGAGCAGCTTCAGCTTTGTTGTCACCCGCTCCTTCGAAGCGAGCTTTTTTGTTTTCTTCACGGAGTTTTGCCATTTTTTCTTCATGAACTTTTTGTGCTTTTTCTAAATCGTAAACCTCTGGTTTAGAATCTGCTTTAACAGATTTTCCGTCTGCCCCTGTGATTGAGGTTACGAAAAGTTCCATATACCATTGACGATGACCAATTGTACGACGGTAACCTTTACGACGTTTACGTTTGATTGTAATGATTTTGGGGCCGCGGTCTTCGCGAGTTACCATCACATCGACTTTCGCACCTTTTACTGTTGGATTTCCAAAAGTTGTGACATCACCACCAACCAACAAAACTTGATCCAAAGAAAACTCTTCACCCAATTTTTTATCTAAAAGGTCTACACGAATTGAATCGCCGGCTTTTACTCGATACTGCTTCCCGCCTGTCTGAACTACAGCGTACATGTTTCCTCCAAAGTCCTAAAAAGTAAGCTAACTATGTGCCACGCAGCATTGGCAATGTCAACGCGTGGAAAATCTAATTTTTTAAGGGATTTATGTGGCGCCGGGCGTCGTTATGCTTAAATTAATAGCATCACGGCATGAGCAGCTCCCGAGACCGTTATAAAAATTCGTTAGAGTTTAGAGTTTAGGCGACTCACCAGGTCTTCAAGAATGTAGGGTTTGTCTCTGTAGCTTTCAAAGTTGGCTGCAATATCTTCTCTAAGTATTTCAACGAGCCTACTAATAAACTCCCTTTTCTTTCCATCATTACCAAAAGTTGCTTTGGCCAATTCGTATGATTTCTGCCATATGTCTTCGAGCGCGTAATGAGCATCTTCATACTTTAGTTTTTCTCGCTTTGACCAAGGTAACCTAAATTCTTTTTTTCTGTAATTCCTTCCTGAAATTGAATCTACCTCTGTAACAGTAATTGCAAACAAATCGGCGAAGTATTCGTGTAGCGCTAGTAGGTACTTATCTTTTTTCTCGAATTCCGCTTGGAGACTTGATAATTTCTTGAATTTCTCGATCAAGCCACAGTCTCTTGGTTTTTGTAGTAGGCTCGCTTTGGCCTGACCCAATTGAAGTGTGAGCTTTAGATTCGTATCATGTACTTCCTCAAGCCCTTTACCAAGGACAAGATCCAGGTAGTTATGCCCATATTCGTGGATCACAACTTCTTCCCCTACACCGGGTTCCATTCCAAGATTCATGCGACTAGCCCCGGTTGCGCCGGGGGTACACCACTCATCAATCTCTAAGCTGGGAATGGTATCCTTTCCTATAATGGTGTCGGCCTTATTGATTCCAGCCTTCGCGATTTTCATAAGGTCATCAGTAAGCGGGCACTTTTTCAAACCGTAGAAATTAAAAGTAATTTTTCCAGCCACTATTTTTTCAACCGGGTTTCTGTCCTGAAGTCGGTCAAATGCTTCTAAGACTTCATTGCCAAGCGCAGATAAATCGAGAGCGAAGAAGAGAACCAGGAGCCACATAAATGCGTATCGGAGGCAAGAGATAGAAAATTGATACTAGATATAAGCCTCGTAAGTAGGACCAAACTAAATAGTGTCGAGCTTATACTGATGCAAGTGAAAGTTTGGCTCGACCTTAAAAACCACAGAGCGTTTTGTGCGAATCTCGATGTCTTCGAGCATTTCTTGTTCTTCCGCGTAAATCCAATCTGCCACCTGCGAGTTGCAACTCACAATAAAGTTTTTATTTCCACCGATATGAAGTGATTCGCGCTCGAGAGCCCTAAAAACTTCATGTGCTACGGTGGACTTTCTACGAATAAATCCCTGACCGTCACAATAGGAACACGGCTCACAAAGTGTCTTCGTAAGGCTCGGGCTAATTCTTTTTCTTGTCATCTCAACAAGACCAAGTTCTGACATCGATATGACATTTGTTTTGGCACGATCTTTTTTTAACTCTTCTTTTAATTGATTGAGAACTTTCTCGCGATGATTTTCTTTTTTCATATCGATAAAATCGACAATGATAATACCGCCGCAATTCCTTATTCGCAGCTGATGTGCAATCTCACGAACAGCCTCAAGATTTGTTTTTAAAATTGTCTCTTCGAAGTCGCGCTTACCTACATATCTTCCGGTGTTAACATCAATAACGACAAGCGCTTCGGCCTCATCAAAAACTATGTAGCCGCCCGACTTCAACCAAATTCTACGCTCGAGCGATCGCGAAATTTCTAAGTCTATGTCATACAGATCAAAGAGTGGCTTTGTTCCTTTATAAAAACGAATTTTATCCTTATAGCGCGGCATAAATTGGCTGACAAATTTTACCACTGTGATGTACACATCGTGATCATCAACGAGGACTTCACTCACATCCTCTGTCAACATATCCCTTAGCGCCCTTAGTGAAACATCTAGTTCTGCATGCACTAATCCCGGGTTAGTTCTTTTTTCGTAACTTTGATAAACGTCTTTCCAAACCCTCTCGAGATAATCCAAGTCCTCAGCGAGAGCCTCTTCACTTGCCCCTTCTCCAGCCGTACGAACAATGACCCCACCTTTAGGCTTAATTTTTTTTAAGACTGCCATTAGGCGATCCCGTTCAAGGGCGTCTTCAATTCTTCTAGATATTCCTAAATGATTAACTGTGGGCATGTAAACAATGTGCCTTGCAGGGAGAGAAACATGCGTCGTCAGCCTTGCACCTTTTGTCCCAATCGGATCTTTGGCAACTTGAATTAAAAGATTTTGTCCTTCTTTAATTAGTTCTTCAATACTCGCCGTGGGCTCAGCCCGCTCTGGCGGTTCATTTTCATCGATCATTAACGCATCATTTGTTTGCTCTGACGCTTCACTCTCAGAATCGTCTTCTTCAACAAACGACGGTAAAGAATCAATATTTTCCCTAACATCTCCCACATACAAAAACCCGGCCCGATCTAGACCAATGTCGACAAACGCGGCCTGCATTCCTGGTAAAACTCTCGCTACCGACCCACGATGAATGGACCCGACCAACGTCGGCGATGACCGGCGTTCGATTTTAAGATCCACAAGTGTTTCATTTTCAATGTAGGCAACCCGCGTCTCAACCGGGCGAACATTGATTAAGATTTTACCCATAGAGACCTAACTTTATTATGTTTTTTCCCGATAAGTCACTAGGAGATTTTTATGGCAAAAATCGACGATCTCTTTCGTTTAATGCTCGCTGAAGACGCGTCTGACTTACATTTGCGCGCCGGAAGCCCTCCAAGTTTTCGCATTCACGGTGAGATTGTACCCGTAAAATATCGCTCACTTACTGATGATGAGTGTAAAGCACTTATTTTCGAAATCCTAAATCCGCAGCAAATGGACGAACTCACAAAAACTTGGGAGCTTGATATTGGCTATAGCGTTGAGGGCCTAGGCCGATTTCGTTGCAACGTCTTCTTTCAGCGCCTGGGTATCGGAGCCGTATTTCGCGTGATTCCCGAGAAAATTAAAACACTCGATGAAATGGGTCTTCCCAAGCAACTGAAAGAATTAATAACCGCAGAAAAGGGACTCGTCTTGGTGACTGGTCCGACAGGTTCGGGAAAATCAACTACCCTGGCCGCCTTAATTCACGAAATAAACGCTGGTCATCGTTCACATATCATCACCGTTGAAGACCCAATTGAGTTTGTGCATCAACCGATTAAATCCCTTATCAGTCAACGCGAAGTAAAGAGTCATACACAAAGTTTTGCAAACGCACTGCGCGCGGCTCTCCGCGAAGACCCTGATATTATTCTTGTGGGTGAGTTGCGGGACTTAGAAACCATCTCTCTGGCTATGACAGCGGCCGAAACAGGCCACTTAGTTTTCGGAACTCTGCATACTAACAACGCCGCGAAAGCGATTGATCGCGTAATTGACGTTTTTCCAGCAGATCAACAAGAACAAATCCGCGTGATGTTGTCCGAAAGCTTACGCGGGGTCGTTGCCCAAGGCCTGTTGAAAAGAATCGATTCTCACGGACGTATTGCTGCCATTGAAATTTTGGTGAACACGATTGCGGTTGCAAACCTCATTCGTGAAGGTAAAACTTTTCAAATTCCCTCGGCCATGCAAACCGCCTCTCAGCAGGGCATGATCACTTTCGATTCGTGTCTGGCTGACCATGTTATGGCTGGACGGATTACAAAAACTGCAGCCGAGGCTTTCTTAGGCAGAAAATTATCCAATCCTGGAATGGGTGACAGACCTAATTTTGACAACCAGGGTCCGTCCACAATGCCATCCGGAATGGGTCTTGGTAATCTTAAAAAGCGCGCTTAAAAAGACCACTCAAACTGAACCGGTCTGACAAATAGCTCACTATTATTCGCGTATTGAAATTGGTTCGAGGGCGGAAAAAAACCTGCTCCTGGTCCATAAAAATCACTTGGTTTGGATGCTGCTTTGTAGGTGGTATAGATTGTTCCCGCAAAAATCCCTAAAGCAAAACCCACAGCTATATTTGAAAGTCGGTCCTGAGGCCTACCGTAAAAACTAAGAGTGCTCAAACCAAGAATAGCACCTGATAATCCCGCAAAAATAATTGTAGCAAGCTGTCGACGAGCTCCGAAAGTACCACCCTCTTTGTTTCGAGTTGTGTTCTGCGCCAACGCCACATTTGCTATTAATAACACCACTAAGGTGCTTGCCATAATTCGTTTCATTATTTCATTGAACTTTACACCCTATTTTTTGACAATGATTTTGTTAAAAGATTAATTTGGAGATTGTTATGCGGGGCGACAGCGAAATAAAAAAACCACAAGATGTCTGCCCTTTTATAGAACAAACGCTGTTGGCCGCGCAGACAACTAAACACCATATTGTCCAGCTTTGCGAAGACGCCAAAAACTACAAATTTCGTGGAGTATGTGTTCTTCCGACAAACATTGTGGCCGCCCAGATGTCTTTAGAAAGTACGTCCGTAAAAATTGTCACTGTTGTTGGCTTTCCGCTTGGTGGTAATACCTCAAAGGCGAAAAGTTTTGAAACTATCGAATGTGTGGACCTGGGCGCGGACGAAATTGATATGGTCATCAACATTGGAGCACTCAAGGGAAAAGAATACCAATATGTTCAAAATGACATAAGTTATGTCGTAAAAGCCGCAAAGAAAATACCCGTTAAAGTGATTATTGAGACTAGCCTTCTCGACCATGAAGAAAAAATAGTAGCCTGTAAATTAAGTTTGGATGCTGGCGCTCAGTTCATAAAAACCTGTACAGGATTTGCTGGTGGTGGGGCCACCATTGACGACGTCAAATTGATTCGATCTGTGGTCGGCAATAATATGCAAATTAAAGCTAGTGGTGGCATTCGGTCATTTGCCGATGCCAAGGCTCTCATCAACGCTGGCGCCAATTCACTCGGTACTAGCTGTGGGGTCGAAATCGCCAGTGGAAAAACATCTACTAATAAGGACTACTGATATGTATTTGCCGGCAGAAATTATCAAAAAGAAACGAAACGGAAATACATTAACCAAATCTGAGTTGGAGTATTTTGTTAACGAATACACAAAGGAAAAGATACCCGACTACCAAATGGCCGCATTGCTAATGGCTATTTTCTTTCAAGGAATGTCAGAAAAAGAAACTCTTGTTTTTACTGAGTGCATGCGCGATTCAGGTTCGAAGCTGAAATTTGACAAAACTAAAAAATTTGCCGTCGATAAACACAGCACGGGGGGAATCGGCGATAAAACAAGCATAATACTCGCCCCTCTCGTAGCCTGCGCAGGATTATCAGTTCCCATGATTTCTGGAAGGGGCCTGGGACATACCGGCGGCACTGTTGATAAACTTGAAAGTATTCCTGGCTTCAACCCCTTCGTGAATGAAGAAAAGTGTTACGCAATGATTGATAAGATCGGCGTTTCTATGATGGCACAAACCGAAAATATCTGTCCCGCCGACAAAAAAATATACGCTCTTCGTGATGTAACGGCGACCGTTGAGTCACTTCCTTTGATTTGCGCAAGCATCATGTCGAAAAAACTTGCGGAAGGCATTCACGGACTTGTACTAGATGTTAAATTTGGTTCTGGCGCCTTCATGAAAACTATTGAAAAGGCCAAAGAGCTTGCGAAGGGATTAATGGGTATTGGAATAGAAGCCGACGTAAACATTGCGGCTTACCTCACCAACATGAACCAACCTCTGGGGCGCTTTGTCGGTCACTCCCTGGAAATTCAAGAATGTATTGCCATTATGAAAGATGAACCTTTCGGAAATTGGAAAAAGGACGATTTTGCCGATACGCGCGAACTCTCACTCGAATTAGCGGGAACAATGCTCTATCTTGGAAAAAAGGCCAGCACGCCAGAAGCCGGTTATAAAGTGGCCACAGAAATTCTGCGATCTGGGGCCGCTTACGAGAAATTCACTGCACTTTGCGAATTTCAAGGGGGCGACATAAATAAAATCGGCGTTGCCAAAAAGAAAGTTACGATAAAATCTCCAAAGCAGGGTTTTATTAGCAACTATGACAGCGAGAAAATAGGAATAGCCGCTATTTTAATTGGAGCCGGGCGCAAAATAAGTACAGACCGCATAGACTTGACTGCAGGAATCGAAGTCTTTAAAAAAATTGGTGATCGAGTTGATAGGAATGAGGCTCTATTTATTTTACACCTTAACTCCGATCAGACTATAGGAGAAGTTACGGAAATCTTGCTTAATGCCGTTGACATTAGTGACAACAATCCAGGAACCTCACCTCTGATTGCAGAAAGGTTGTTTCGTTGAACCAAGTCGTAAAAAAAATTGAAGAGGCCGCCGATTTTATTCGTTCACGGGTTCGTACCAAACCGAAATTTGGTGTTATCTTGGGGTCTGGTCTAGGGGCCTTTGCAAATGAACTCGAAGTTGAAGCGAAATTACCTTTCAGCGACATTCCTTACTTTGAAAAAACGGCTGTCGAGGGTCATAGCGGATTTTTAGTTGTCGGCAAACTCGGCAACACGCCGATCGTATCCTTGCAGGGAAGAGTCCATTACTACGAAGGTCATTCGATGGAAACTGTCGTTCTTCCTACTCGAGTTATGGCTCTTTTAGGAATTGACACTCTGATGATCACCAACTCTGCGGGTAGCCTAGATTTAAAAATGCGGCCGGGCAATGTAATGATTCTGAAAGATCATATTAATCTTATGGGCATTAATCCGCTCATGGGAGAAAATCTAAAAAATCTCGGACCACGCTTTCCAGATATGACAGAAGCGTATGACAAAAACCTTATTCAAATTATGGAAAGAGAATTGGCCAAGGTAAATTTGAAGTATTTTACGGGAGTCTATTGCGGGGTGAGCGGACCAACATACGAAACACCTGCGGAGGTAAGATACCTACAAACTATAGGCGGCCAAGCTGTCGGTATGAGTACCGTTCCCGAGTCAATAGCCGCAAATCACCTTGGCCTGCGAGTTTGCGCCCTCAGTTGTATTACCAATCTTGCCGCCGGCCTGTCAGACCAAAAACTATCTCATGATGAGGTAACCAGAACTGCTAAGCAGGTGGAAAACAAATTCATCACTTTTATGAAAAGCTTCATTCTCGAACTTTATAAATAAGGCAAATGAAAATTCTAATCTGCAACGGCACCATTGTAACACAAAATAAAAAAAGAGAAGTTTTCGTAGGAGATATTCTTATCGAAGGAAATAGAATAAAGAGTGTCAAAAAAAATATCGGCTCGGATGGCACTCACAAAGTTATAGACGCTAAAGGTAAATTTGTAATTCCGGGGTTAATACAGACCCACACTCACCTCTGCCAAGTACTTTTTCGTGGACAAGCAGACGATATGGCACTAATTGACTGGCTTAAGAAAAAGATTTGGCCAATGGAAAGCGCTCACACTCCAAAAACCCTAAGACGATCTGCTAAAATTGGGCTCCTCGAAATGCAATTAAGTGGCACTACTTCTATTCTCGACATGGGGACTGTAAACCATACAGAAGTCTTATTTGAAACCGCCAGAGAAAGTGGAATTAGATATTGGGGTGGAAATTGTTTAATGGATTTGAAGGCTTTTTCAGGCCCACTTCACAAGCCGATGAACGAAGCTATTAAAGACTGCGAAAAATTGATAGCAAAATACCACCGCCCCGAAGAAAATTTAAATTTCGTATTGTCCCCGCGGTTTGTGGTTTGTTGCTCTGAGAAAATACTAAAATACTGTCAGTCAAAGCAAGAAAAGGAAAATTTCATCGTTCACATTCATGCTTCTGAGAATAAAGATGAAATAAAGATTGTTAAGGATCGCACAAAGAAAGAAAATATTGAGTATCTTGATTCTTTAAACCTACTCAACTCAAAAACTGTTATTGTCCATGGCGTCCATATGAAAAAAAAGGAAGTCGATAGAATGGTAAAAACAAAAACTCCGCTCGCGCATTGCCCTTCGGCAAATCTAAAACTTGCAAGCGGAGTCGCGCCTATTCACGGTTACCTTGAAAAAGGAATGATCGTTTCTATCGGTTCTGACGGCCCCGCCTGCAATAACTCCATGGACCCTTTTGTCGAAATGCGTCTTGCCGCGCTCATCCAAAAACCATTATTTGGGCCTACGGCACTTCCCGCAAACGTCGCATTTGATCTTGCCACTATCGGCGGAGCAAAAGCACTGGGCATGGAGAAAGAAATTGGATCTATCGAAGAAGGAAAGAGAGCCGATATAGTTACAATTGATCGCTCACACCCAAGCGTTAGCACCATTACTGATGCCTACTCCGCAATTGTCTACTCATGTTTAGGCCGGGACGTTAACGATGTTGTTATCGATGGAAAAGTTATCGTTCGAGACAAAAGGCACCAAATATTTGAGGCCCAAGAAATCTTAGGCCCCTAGGTCTAGAATATTTAACCTAAATGGAATTGACAGCCTCTAATAGGCAGCGACATGGATGTCTTAAGGTTGTCTTTTCTCATTTTAATGTTACCTAGCTGCGGGCCCTCGAATCGCTTTAACCAAACTTATCAGGAACCCACATCTCAATGCGTCGACTCTGCAACTACGGAACGCTACCTTGTAATAGATAGAGCTGGGAATGTTTCTATCGAAAACACTTCCCGGACTGCACTTGAGAAAAAATATGATGATCAAACCTTAGAAAAGAAAAACATAAACACGATCGAACCCGATTACCAAATTAAAATTGAATCCGTGAGTGATCAAGATGAGGTGGCAAGCGGGACGTGGGGAATATCTGCCATTAATATCGAAGCCGCGTGGAGCGCAGGATACTACGGTCAGAATGTCGTCGTTGGAATCGTCGATTCAGGCTTAGACGTTAATCATCCAGCTCTCGCGAAGAAGGTAGCACAAAACATTTCCGAAAGTACGGGTGTAGCTGGGGTCGACGACGATAACAATGGTTTTACGGATGATTTAGTTTCTTGGAATTTCGCGAACGACACTAATGACGTTAGGGATGACCTTGGACACGGCACACATGTTGCTGGAATAGTCGCGGCTGAAGAAACCGGTGACACCAGTGATCCAAGGGGCGTTGCTCCACGCTCAACAGTTCTGCCCATCAGCTTTTTAGATAGCAGTGGTAGCGGATATATCTCCGGGGCACTACGAGCCTTAGACTATGCAAAAAGTAGAAATGTTAGTGTTATCAATGCCAGCTGGGGCGGAGGCGGATGCTCGACGATTCTTCAACAAAAAATTGAAGCATTAAAAAATCAAGGTATTGTTTTTGTCGCGGCTTCAGGAAATTCTGGAATTAACATTGATCAATTTTACGAATACCCTGCCTCGCTAAATTTATCGAATCAAATTACCGTAGGCTCGCTGGCACCCAATAGTCAATTATCTGATTTTTCAAACTATGGTTACATCGCAGTCCATTTGATCGCTCCTGGCTCGTCCATTCTGAGCACTTATCCCGGAGGTACTTATAAAAAGATGTCTGGCACAAGTATGGCTACACCCTTTGTAACTGGAGCTGTGGCCATCTTAAAGAGCGCAAAACCCAGCGCAACTTATTCTGAAATTAAAAATGCAATACTGAAATCCGTTACTTCAGAAAAATATCCTGTTTCCTCCCGCGGAAAACTAAATGTATCTGAAGCAGTTAAGTGGTTACAAAACCACTAAGATCAGTAGGTGCGAAGAATGGTAGCAATTGGAAAAACTGCAGTAGGTCTAGAAATATCTAGAGGCGGAACCCCGCTAGATCGAGATGGCGCTAAAACGACCCATACATTTAAATTTGTCCCGTCGGCATTATAAAAAGAATAGGCTAAATTGTCGCAGCCAGGCCCCGGCGTCGCACATGCCTCTCCAAAACTAGAATATCTTGCCGGCGACCCAATCGGACCCGCTATAGGCAAGTCAGGCTTCCCCGGTAACGGCGACATAGGTGATGCAAGCCAAAACTCTCTTGGGGTCGGCTGCACACATCCAGAAAGAACGCAGGCCTTAAATGTCGGGTTATTCGGGTCATTTAAGCTCCGGCGGATCGAAGTACCAATTCGTGCCTGACTTTCTAAATCTTTTTTCAAAAAGTTTCGATCCTGTTTTCGTTCTGTTAACTCTTGAATGCTGGCATTGTAGCGAAAAAAGTCTACCGTCAAATTAATCACAATAGCCAGAGTTATCATAAAAAGAGTCACAGAGACAAAAACCGATCCTGATTGATTCTTCATATACTCACGCTCGCGCACCTTCCGTGACGAGGCCAAACCAATACTTGCCCCGGTGGACAAGCACACCGATCAGACGAAATTTGAATTGTATCTCCAATACAAGTAATCGGCGTTGGAGGAATTGGCGGAGGCCCAGCAGTAGGTACTGTGGGAGTCACCGGTATAGGGGGCGGTGGCGCAATTACTATTGGGTCTATTTTTGGATCACGGTTAGTTATTTCTTTGACAGAAAAAACCGCCGTCTCCCTGAAACGTTTCAAGGTGGCAAGCCGCCTCGTCGGATCGGAATTTGTTTCGACCTCATAAATGATTTCAATTGACTCTGGAACGTCGCAAAATGCCTCAGGTGGACTATCATAGGTCCTCGATGGACATTGCGCTCGAAACCAGGAAGTTACCGACATTGCGACCGGTTCCCCCGAAGTAACTGGCGCCCCCATACTGTTGTACCTGACCGGGTTAACACTTTTGCCGGCAACTCTTCCCGACATCATTCCGCCGCCCACCATGGGACCGTAAAGGTTAAATGGTATTAAGACATTGTGTGGGCAGTCTCCCGGCATAGGCTCAAACACCACGAATGGAGTAAGGCATTTTTTCAAGTCGACATTGCTGCCACGACCTTGGCTAACCCGGATTGAGTGTGGCATTCGCATCACGGACTTCAGGGTCCCCTGTATTTTGTCGCGAGCATGAAGCTGCAACATAGTATCTGTTGTTCGGCGAGAATTTACCAAAAAGGTAGTCGACGCCGATATCATAATCCCTATGGCCCCCACAGCTACCAAGGCCCCAATTAGCGAACTTCCTTTTTGATTTGAAATCATAAATACCTCACAGTTTTACAATTATTGAGCCCATCACTGGCTTTATGCCGAGAACCCTATTAGCACTTAAGTCAGCTATGGTGTCGAATTCATAAAAAACTTGAATAATTCCCGGAACACTCGCTGGACACGTTGGTGGAATCACATAAGGGTTAGCCGGCAACTCCTTACATTGTACGCGAAATGATGTTTTCAAAGTAAAAATGCAACCAGAGTTTCCGGCACCAAGTGCGCACTGCCGAGCTTCCATATCAAAACCTACGGGAGCGATATCTGTACCCGATACTGCCGTTCCACTATCTAACAAGCGAAAGTAGTACCGGTCCGCGGAGCTACAAACCGCTCCATCGATTCCTGATAAACAACTTTGAAGCTTCAGGTTCGCTGGATCGACCCTGCTGTCCATGAGATTTTGGGGGTTAGCTGCTGCCTTAATTTGTGCAAGCAAAATATTCTGAACATAAAGAGCCCGAACTTTGCGCAACTGCCCGAACTGAAAAGCTATAAGTGAATAGCAAATTAAAACAATAATTACCGACATCGTCGATGTCACGATGAGATCGATTAACGAAAACCCGAGTTCATTTCCCCATACCCGTACTTGCACCTTTTAAGTATAAAGTGTCGTCGTGCTAAGTCCCAGAAAATTCGTTAGTCGCCGCCCAGACCGACTCAAAGTAAGTCAAATATTTGAGAAATGTCTCATACCAAAACATGCTAATTTGAGAAATTAAATTACGCGAAGCATTGGTGACCCAAAAATTTTTGCGTGTCCTAGCACTTTGGCCGTGCTAATAAATTTAGTTCCAACTATGCGCTATTACATTGAAGATTTAAAAAAATATGTCGGGCAAAAAGTTGAGCTCAAAGGCTGGGCATATAATGTTCGCTCTTCAGGGAAAATAAAGTTTTTATTACTCCGCGATGGCACCGGACTTTGTCAGTGTGTTTTTTTAAAAAATGAATCTGATGAAGGCGTTTTCGATCGCTTCGAAGAACTTACTCAAGAAACAAGTGTTAAAGTTACAGGAACTGTTCGTGAAGAAAAAAGAAGTCCTGGAGGCTTCGAATTAACGGCGACAAATTTTGAGGTCATTGGGAAATCTGCAGATTATCCCATTACACCAAAAGAACACGGCACTGACTTTTTGATGAACAACCGCCATTTGTGGTTACGCTCGAAAAGGCAACATGCGATTATGCGCGTTCGTGCTGAATTAATTCGCGCCATTCGCGACTTTTTTGATGGACGTGGTTTTACCCTTACTGACGCACCTATTTTCACACCTAACGCCTGCGAAGGAACCACAACACTCTTTGAAACAAAGTATTTCGATGAAAAAGCTTATCTTTCACAAAGCGGTCAGCTTTACATGGAAGCCACTGCAGCAGCATTTGGAAAAGTTTATTGTTTTGGCCCAACGTTCCGCGCGGAAAAGTCAAAAACACGACGCCACCTTATTGAGTTTTGGATGGTAGAACCCGAAGTCGCCTTCAACGACCTCTATGACAACATGGAGCTCGCAGAGCAATTTGTGGAATACATTGTTCAAAGGGTGATCACTAATAAGAAAGATGAAATGGCAGCACTCGAAAGAAATATTGAGCCCCTATCGAGGGTGAAAGCTCCTTTTCCGCGCCTTCATTATGCCGAAGCAAGTGCCATGATCAAAAAAGAAAACCCTGAATTTATCGACGGCGGTGATTTCGGTGGCACCGACGAAACGATTGTCAGTTCAAAATTTGAAAAACCTGTTTTCGTTCATCACTTTCCGACCGCAATCAAAGCTTTCTATATGAAGGAAGACGCCAAAGAACCACAATACACAATGAGTTGCGACTTACTCGCTACAGAAGGTTATGGCGAAATCATCGGTGGTGGTCAGCGCGAGGAAAGTATTGAAGTCCTCAAAAAGAAAATTAAAGAACACGGATTAAACGAAGAATTTTTTCAATGGTATCTAGATGTGCGCCGCTATGGAAGTTTTCCACATGCGGGCTTTGGATTAGGAATTGAGAGAACGCTCGCCTGGATTTGCGGACTGCCGCACGTGCGCGAGACAATTCCTTTCCCACGTCTCTACGGTCGGAGTCACCCCTAATGGAAGAAAATTTAAGCAACCTTACTACCGCTGATAAACTTAAACTTTTAGAGAAGAAAAATAATGAAGCGCTTAAGGGCGCGGGCGAAGATCGCCAAAAGAAACACAAAACAGGAGGCCGGTTGACGGCTCGGGAACGTCTGGAAGTTCTCCTTGATCCAGGAAGCTTTGTCGAGCTTGATCGTTTTGTTACTCACCGCTGTAGCAATTTTGGCATGGGCGAGAAAAAAATTTTGGGTGACGGAGTCGTAACGGGGTTTGGCACCATCAACGGTAAACTTGTTTATACGTACAGCCAGGATTTTACGATCTTTGGTGGGTCCATGTCCCGCACAACCGCAAACAAAATTATAAAGGTGATGAATCTCGCGCTAAAAAATGGCGCGCCAATGATTGGCTTGAATGATTCTGGCGGCGCCAGAATTCAAGAGGGCGTAGAATCTCTTGGGGGATACGCTGATATTTTCTTAAGAAACGTTCTTTGTTCTGGAGTGATCCCGCAAATTAGCGCAGTAATGGGTCCGTGTGCGGGCGGCGCTGTTTACTCCCCAAGTATTACTGATTTTATTTTTATGGTGAAGAAAAGCAGTTATATGTTTGTGACTGGTCCTGATGTTGTAAAAACAGTAACTCAAGAAGAAGTCTCAATGGAAGATCTTGGCGGGGCTGGCGCTCATTCAACAAAATCAGGCGTTGCGCACTTCACGGCCGAAGACGATAAACACTGTTTACTTTTAATTCGCGAACTTCTGAATTTCTTGCCCCCTAACAATGTTGATGACGCTCCGGTTCTTCCAACAAAAGATAAGACAAATAGGATTTCTGAAGAACTCAATGCCATGATTCCAGACAATCCAAAAAAGCCCTATGACATGTTAAACATTATAAAAAATGTCGTAGATGAAAGTTACTTTCTTGAAGTCCACCAACACTGGGCAAAAAATATTATCGTTGGATTTGCCAGATTCGGGGGAAGAAGTGTCGGTATCGTTGCCAATCAACCGCAGGTACTTGCAGGTTGCTTAAATATTCAAGCAAGTATTAAAGCCGCACGATTCATTCGGTTTTGCGATGCGTTTAATATTCCTATCGTAACTTTTGTTGATGTCCCGGGGTTTTTGCCGGGGACAGATCAAGAGTGGAACGGAATTATAACTCACGGTGCAAAACTCCTCTATGCCTATGCCGAAGCGACCGTTCCAAAGATTACTATCATCACTCGCAAAGCTTATGGCGGCGCGTATGATGTCATGAGTTCTAAGCACTTGCGTGGCGATATCAACTTCGCCTACCCGACAGCTGAAATAGCAGTTATGGGGGCCGGTGGTGCAGTAAATATCATTTTCCGAGGTGAAATCAAAAATGCTTCTGATCAAGAAAGAGAGAGACAAAGACTCACTCAGTCTTATGAAGAACAATTTAACAATCCTTATATCGCGGCAGAACTGGGCTATGTCGATGAAGTCATTGAACCTGCCCTCACGCGACCACGTATTATCCAATCACTTGAAATGTTAAAAAACAAAAAAGATACTAACCCACCACGCAAACACGGAAACATCCCTCTCTAGGAATCAACTATGTTTAATAAAATTCTTATAGCCAACCGTGGAGAAATTGCGATTCGAGTCATTCGAGCTTGTCGTGAATTGGGAATTCGATCTGTGGCCGTATTCAGTGATGCGGATCGAAATAGTTTACACGTAGCACTTGCGGACGAGGCCGTTCATATTGGACCAACGCCCAGCAAAGATTCTTACTTAAATATTCCCAATATTATTAATGC
Organism: Proteobacteria bacterium SG_bin7; assembly: GCA_002083485.1. Taxonomy (GTDB): domain Bacteria; phylum Bdellovibrionota; class Bdellovibrionia; order Bdellovibrionales; family SG-bin7; genus SG-bin7. The sequence continues at coordinate 52,933 of LWDK01000018.1, forward strand.
CTGCAAAATTACTCAGGCCGACGCGGTTCATCCTGGTTATGGCTTTTTAAGTGAGAACGAAGACTTCGCCCGGGCCTTAAAAAATGAAAACATAGTCTTCATCGGCCCGACACCAGAGAACATTGAAGCCATGGGAGATAAACTCTCGGCGCGCAAGCTTATGGACAAAGCTGGAATTCCAATTGTTCCCGGCAGTCCCGGATCAGTTAAAACAGAAGAAGATGCCGTGACGATTTCTAGTAAGATCGGTTACCCAGTTATCATCAAAGCCTCTTCAGGAGGTGGCGGTAAGGGGATGCGCATTGCCCACAAAGCCGAAGAAGTGCCAAGCGCCCTTCGTGCCGCAATGTCTGAGGGGCTAAATTATTTTAAGGATGAAACCGTTTATATTGAACGCTACATCACAAGTCCTAAACACATTGAAGTTCAAGTTTTTGGAGATACTCATGGGAATGTGGTTCATCTCTTTGAGCGTGAATGCTCGATCCAGCGCCGTCACCAGAAAATTATCGAAGAAAGTCCAAGCGTTTCTGTTCCGGAAAAAGTTAGAGAAAAAATGGGAGAGATCGCTGTCAAAGCAGCCAAAGCAATTAAATATGTCGGCGCCGGAACTTTTGAATTTATTTTTGACAACAATACCAAAGAATTTTTCTTCATGGAGATGAATACTCGCTTGCAAGTAGAACATCCCGTAACAGAAATGGTGACCGGAATCGACTTGGTAAGGGAGCAGATTTTTGTGGCTGCTGGAAAGCAGTTGAGTTTTAAACAATCGGACGTCAAACAGAATGGCCACGCGATTGAATGTCGAATTTGCGCTGAAGACCCGGTCACTTTTATGCCAAGCCCCGGCAGAATCCATAAGTGCCGAAATCCGCAAGGACCTTTTATTCGAGTCGATGGTGCGGCCTACCCAGGGTGTACGGTACCTATGGACTACGATCCAATGATTGCGAAAGTTATTGCTTGGGGGCCTAACCGCCAACAAGCAATTGAACGCATGCGCCGGGCCTTGATGGAAACCAACATGACAGGCATAAAGACAAATATTCTGCTACACCGTTCGATCTTACAGCATCCAACATTTTTAGATGGCCATTACACCACTCAATTTGTAGAAAAAGAAATTACTGTGAATCCCGATATTTTTAAATTTGTTAGCGATGAGGTATTTTTGATTACTGCTGCGATCACCGCTTACAATGACAGAAAATCAAAAGATACTTCGCGCTTAAAAGTAACAACCCGTTGGCGAGATCTCGCGCGCTTAAAAGGCCTGAGGTCGTAAATGTATTTTCAGGCGGAACAAAAAGGCGTTAAATACGAAATTACCGTAAATGAAACTCGTCATCACTGGGACGTTAGCTTAAAACCTGAAGGCAAGGATTGGATCCACTACCACATTCCAAAAGAAACTTATACAGAAATGGACGATGCGATTACCTTCTTGTTTAATAATAGCTCTTACGTTCTAGATTGTGCTGGTTCGGGCACAGACTACACTGTTTATACTCGCGGTTCTTACCGCACTATTAAAATTTTCAACGACGAAATGCTCCTTCATGAAAGCTTAAAGCGCGATAGCGCCATGGCCGAAACAAATCAGCTGTCGGCCGGTATGCCAGGAAAAATTGTAAAAGTCTTTGTTGGCGAAGGACAGGCGGTTACAAAAAATTCGCCGCTTTTAGTTATCGAGGCTATGAAAATGGAAAATGAGCTTCGGGCTTCGCGGGACGCTGTTATTGGCAGAATCTTTGTCAAAGCGGGTGACGTCGTGGAATCAGGCGGACCGCTAATTTCATTTCAAAACGAAAACAAGAAGTAATGAGTGAAAAATCACGTCTTCGTAAGAAATCTTTTCAGACCACAAGCGAAATTCTAATCAAAGATCTTTATACGGAAGCCGACCTTGGATCGTTTCGCACTGAAGCTGACTTAGGTACACCCGGGCATTTTCCCTTCACCCGCGGCGTGCAAGAAACTATGTACCGCGGAAGACTCTGGACGATGCGTCAATACGCTGGCTTTGGTTCTGCCAAAGAAAGTAATCAGCGTTACAAAGTCCTATTAAAAAAAGGACAGACAGGACTAAGCGTTGCCTTCGATCTTCCGACCCAAATGGGTTATGATTCAGACCATATTATGTCTTCCGGCGAGGTCGGAAAAGTTGGTGTTTCAATTTCAACAATTGAAGACATGGAAACTCTCTTAAAAGACATCCCTCTCGATAAAGTTTCGACATCAATGACAATTAATTCTACCGCAGGAATACTACTTGCGTTTTATGCTGCCGTCGCAAAAAAGCGAGGCATCGGCCTCGATAAAATAAGTGGCACCATCCAGAACGATTTACTTAAAGAATATATCGCGCGCGGAACGTATATCTACCCACCAAAACCTTCTCTTAGAGTTATCACCGATATTATCGAGTATTGCAAAGATAGCATTCCCAACTGGAATACAATTAGTATCTCTGGCTATCACATTAGAGAAGCCGGAAGTACTGCCGTACAAGAAGTCGCCTTTACTCTCGCGAACGGTATTACCTACGTTCAAGCCGCCATTGATAGAGGACTTGATGTTGATGAGTTTGCCAAGCGCCTGAGCTTCTTTTTCAATGTACAGAATAACTTTCTTGAAGAAATAGCAAAATTTCGAGCGGCGCGAAGACTATGGGCTAAAATTATGCGCGGACGTTTTGGTGCAAAAGATGAACGTAGTATGGCGCTTCGCTTCCATTCACAAACTGCGGGCGTGTCACTAACCGCCCAACAACCTGAAAATAATATTGCTCGCGTCACCATCCAAGCTTTAGCTAGCGTTCTCGGCGGCACCCAAAGCTTACACACCAACTCGATGGACGAGGCCCTTGGCCTTCCTACAGAAAGATCAGCATCAATTGCTCTTCGTACCCAACAAATTATTGCTTATGAGTCCGGGGCTGCTGATGTGGTAGACCCATTAGCAGGTTCTTATTTTATCGAAAACTTAACAAATGAAATCGAACGGCGCGCGGAACAATATATCAGGAAAATTGATGAGCTCGGCGGTGTTGTTAAGTGTGTTGAAACTGGATGGATTCAAAAAGAGATTCAAAATTCTGCCTACAAATTTCAACTTGATGTGGAAAAGAAAGAACAAATTATCGTTGGGGTAAACGACTTTATTGATGATGAAACTCATGTGAAAAGATCTGTTTTTAAAATGAATGTCTCTGAAGTAAAAAATCAAATTTCACGACTGAAAAAATTTAAGTCTAAGCGAAATTTAAAGGTCGTTTCCTCGCATCTTGAAAAGATTTCAAACGCAGCCACCGGGCATGAGAATCTCATGCCCCTATTTATCGAGGCGGTATCCGACAGAGTTACTCTCGGAGAAATTTCTGACGCGTTAAGAAAAGTTTTTGGAAATTTTCGCGAGACGATTACCATCTAGCGTCTCTTATTAAGAATCTCAGTTTAGAACGTCGATAAAATTTTTGACAGCTGTAAAACACTTTTCCAAAAAGGACGCCTCTACACGAGCCCTGATGGCCCTATAAATGCACTTTACTAAGCTAAGGGTTAAGACATTTATTCATGTGGGGGAAAAATGAAAAGACGATATAAACTGGCAACACTGTTACTCGCCTTAACTAACGTTATGCTTTTAGAGGGCCAAGGCTGCAGCAAAATGGAGTTTTCAGCCGACAATAAAGCTATTTTGCAGAACTCCCCCAATATTTCTGTTTCTGTTAAAATTCTCTCGGCACCAAAGGCACTAGATAACCAAACCGAAGCTGTATTCGATTTTATTGGCGAAGTTAGCGACGGGTCTGCTGTTTCCAAGTACATTTGCATTTTCGATGGAAAATCAAATGACGATTGTAAACCTGGTGAAGTCTATAAGTCTCTCGCACAAGGCGATCACCACTTTGAAGTTGTTGCTGAATCTGTGGTGGCAAAATCTGACAGCGCTAGATATGACTGGAAAGTCGACTCAATTGCGCCTAAAGTAACTATTCTTACATCTCCGAAATCGGTTACAAATTTAACTTCTGGTTCGTTCACCTTTGCCGCTAATGATGCCAATGGAAGTGGAGTTGATGTCATTTTATGTAAACTTGAGAGTCAACCATTCTTACCATGTAGTGATTTAAAGCGTGACTTCACAGGAATCGCTGACGGTAAAAAGGCCTTCATGATTCAAGCAACAGACAAAGCCGGAAATAAAGCCGACGTAAATTACGAGTGGCTAGTAGATACAGTGGCTCCAACTGTTGCTATCTCTGAAATGCCCAGCAATCCCTCTAATGCTAAAGACGTAAAACTTGTATTTAGCGGAAAAGACGACTCCAGTGGAGTAGCAAAATACTTATGTAAGTTTGATGCCGCTACTAGTTTTTCGGACTGTTCTACACCACAAATGTATAACAGTGTCTCACAAAGCCAACATGATTTCGAAGTTAAAGCAGTGGATTTTGCTGGTAACTCTTCAGCACCTGCAAAGGCAAATTGGATGTCAGACCTAACCGTGCCAACCGTGAAAATTACCAAGGCACCTTCGTCTTATGATAAAAGTCCTAGCGGTGCATTTGAATTTGTTGCTACCGATAATGAAAGTGGCGTTCTCAAAATCCAGTGTTCTCTCAATACTCCGAATAACTACAAAGATTGCTCCAGCCCTTACACTTTTGCAAACCTGTCAGACGGACCACACTCGTTTTACGTAAAGGCTATCGACAAAGCTGGAAACGAATCCTCTCCGGCGATTCATCAATGGACAATTGATACAATTTCTCCAGTTGTCGCTTTCGTTTCAACACCAAAAAATCCAACAACAGAAAAGTCTGCGAGCTTTACATATACGATTGACGAGACCGGTAGTGGACTTGACAAGTTTTCTTGTAAACTTGACAGTGCTGACTTCGACTGTTTAGTTCAAGGATCAGTTTTAATCTTGAATTTATCTCTTGGAGATCACATTCTCACTGTGTCAGCCTCTGACAAAGCTGGCAACATAGGATCAGCTTCGTATTCTTGGAAGGTCGAAGACCCGGCGCCTAAATGCTATCAAGATATATACAATCAACCTGATTTCGAAATAACAAAAAAGATTGATATTCTTTTTGTGACTGATACTTCAAGCTCGCTTGACGAAGAAAAAACGGCCATCGCCGCCGGCATAGATAGCTTCGTAGCACAATTGCCAGTTGATGTGGATTTTCAAATTGCAGTAACTCTGGCACATGGCAGTAAGAGCGCGCATACCGGAAAACTTTATAAGAGCACAAAGGGAGACGGTTTTGTATTAGGTAATAAAACATTGTCGTTAGCTACCATCCGCCAACAATTAAGTTACAAATTATCGGGTCAACCGGGTGATGACACTGATGGTGGTGAGATGGGCATGTATTCGCTTTCGCAGTTATTAAAAGACAGCAATTACTCGTTAGCGCAGAGCCAGGGATTTTTTAGACCTGACGCTGCGACAGCTATAGTCTTTATCGCTGATGAAAATGACATTTGTGCCATATATCCTGTAGGCGTTACTCCCGTCGTTGATACAAACAACTCTGAGCCTGTTGTCAAAGCAAGAGATTGTCCGGGCCTGAGTCACGGGACCGTTTACACCCAGCTAAAAAATAGACGCGCAAATCTACCGGTACTAGTATCAGGTATTGTTTATACGAATCCCGCGACTGTACCTAGAAGCGGCGAAAACGAAGTCGGCTACGGGTACATTGATCTGATCAAACTTTCCGGAGACTCGGCCGTTGATTTAGCTTCATCCGACTACGCAAAAGGACTCTCTACAATAGGCGGCCTCGTTAACAAGAAGTTAAATCTACTAACTTCGTTCAAATTAAAATACGACAACATCGATCCCGCCTCCATCGTCGTAAAAGTCGACGGTAAAGTGGTTAAACACACTTATGTGATGTTGACTAACGAAGTACAAATCGGTTCTAACGACGCTGGTACAGCAAAATCGGTCGTTGTCTTGGACTATTGTCAAAAAGCACCAATAATGGTGTCTTCAGCTAACTAATACTCGTTGACGATATTATTGTCAGCCACTAAATGACATTTATGGCCGACAATGTCTTTGTTTTCGAAAACAAATTTCGCGTAAAACCCGTCGACAAATATTTTAGCCCGCAAGGCGAAAGCGTAAACCTGACAATACGTTTTTTGGCGTTTTTATTTGATTCCTTTGTTATTTTTACACTGCTATTTTTTGTCGAATTATTTTTAGGTGCTGCGGCCTTACAAGCCCATGAAAATTTTTTTAAAATAGTCGTTATGCATTTTATTTATTGGGGAATTCCTGCGCAAACAATAGCCTACGTTTATTACTGTTTTTTTTATTTAAGTTTTGGGGCCACCCCTGGAAAACTAGTACTGGGTCTACGAGTAGTCTCCGTCGAAACTGGTGGAGACTTGAGTCTGATTCAAATTTTTTTACGAGAAATTTTAGGAAAATTCTTTTCATTTTTCTTTTTTGGTTTTGGATTCTTATTATCTTTTTTTCGTAAAGACGGGCGCGCTCTTCACGATCTTATTTCGGGCTCGCGTGTTGTTTCTGTTCGGCAAAAAATCCCACGAGGACTATAGATAGCTCGTAGAGTATCATCATTGGAACTAATAACAAAAACATACTAAGGACGTCAGGAGGAGTTACTACCGCCGAGACAACTGATAACGCAACCACGGCATAACGACGCGACTCGCGTAAGGTTTTTTGTTCGATAATACCCATCATTCCTAAAAGCACAAGCACCAGAGGCATCTCAAACATGGCTCCAAATACGACCGACGTCGTCGTAATAAACGAAAGATATTCGTCAATAGTAATCATGGGCTTATCAACGGTACCGCCAAAATTTAACAAAAATTTAAATGCTAACGGAAACACAAGAAAGTATGCAAATGACAATCCCGTACAAAATAAAAATGATCCTGAAAAAATAAAAACCAAGCTATATTTTTTTTCCTTTGCGTAAAGACCTGGAGCGATAAATCGCCAAAGCTGATAAAGCCAAAATGGACAGGTAAGAACGATTCCCGCAAAAATCGAAATTCTAAGAAAGGCCGCAAACTTATCAACGGGATTAGTAAAAACCAACCCACCATCTGGGAGGTAAGGCTTGATAGGAACCCGAAGAGCCTCGAATAATTTGTCACTGTACGTGTAACCAAGAATCGATCCCAACGTAATAATATACGCGCAGTTCATTACGCGCGTACGTAACTCTTCAAGATGAGATGTCAGTGTTTCCGTTGTAACATCATCATTCATAGCTGACTCTAGGACTCCCTAGCTCTTCTTTTCGTCCTTTTCTTTGTTCTCTGTTATGGATTCCATCGGTTGAGAATGAGGATCTGGACTAACCGGTGGTTTTTCCTCTTGTGTAGCATTGGCTATTTGGGTCGATAGGTCTTTCATCCAGTCGTCGACTTGGGCTCGATTCTGCTTAAAAGAATTTGTAACGTCGCCCAAAGCTCTTTTGATTTCATTAATCATTTTCGCAAGAGTACGCGCCACTTCGGGCAATTGTTTCGGTCCAATAAATATGAGCGCAATCACTCCAACCACGATCATCTCACCAAAACCCATATTAAACATAACTTGGAATCCTACTTGAGAGGCACAGACTTGTCTATGACTGTCATAACTATTGTTTGGTTTTCTTGTTCACTGCAGCCGGCAAGGCTAAGCCTTTATTCAAAATTTGATCTTTAGCAAGATCCGACCCAGTTTTCATATATTTCTCATATAGCCGAAGTAAGTTGGAATTAGTGTCCGCAGAAGACTTCTGACTTATATAGGAAAGCACATCAACCATTGCGACAAATTTCTGCGACATTTCACTAAATACTTTTGCCGAAGAATCAGTCTGCAAAGTATGGGATAAACTAGAATATGCTACTTCACCCATTTCAATATAATAATCGATGTCGACAACTTTGCGCTGCAGAGAATCTCCAAAAAATCCACTAATATAAAGTGACGTATCACCAAGTTGTTGCAACAATTCGACGCGTTTTGTTTTTTCTGAATTATTGGCACGCAAATACATTTCGGCAAGGGTGTCGCGAGACATTCTCTCTGTTAAAATATACCTACTGAGTAAGCCGACGACGTAATTTTTTACTATAGGAATTGTATCTACCCGACGCTTTTCAAAAGCCTCATCAACAGCCTCTCGAAAAAATTCCTCGGGGCTAGTTAACAAATCAATATTGCTGGGCCGCAAGCTCATAGGTTCTCCCCTAACTATACCAACGGTTGTTTTCTGCATATATTTTAGCGATTTGAGGCTATTTTGTAAAATTTCGGAGCTAATCTCATAATGAGAATAAATGCTATTTAGAATAGCCATAAATAGATATAATGTTTTTATGGATGTTTACCAAGGTTGACTGGGGCCAACTGCGACACAGACTTTTTTTTGCGAGAAAATTTTCTGTGCCAAAGCTTGCACGTCGGAGGCAGTCACTTCATTAATACGGTCAGAGTACGAAAAAATTTCCTGGTAAGGCAAGCCGTAGAGCTCATTAAATAAAATGCCCCCGGCAAAAGCCGAGTTTCTCTGCAGCTCTATATCATGACGGCCGATCAAATATCTTTTGGCACGCTCTAGTTCGGCGCCAGAAGCTTTCTCCTGAGAGATTTTCTCAAACTCGCTCATCATCATCGCGACAGCTTTTTTCCCTTTGTCAGGCGAACAGCCAATGTAAGCTCCACAATACCCAGTATCGGTTCCTTCAAAATTAATTGGCGAGACAGAATAGGCCAGGGACGCTTTTTCCCGCAATTCCGTGAAAAGTCTTCCGCCCATCCCACCGAGAATCGATTGCATGATTTGCATAGCATAGCGCTGGGAACTGCCGATAACTAATCCGCGAAAACCGGTGATAATATGTGTTTGTTCTTTATCTAAATTTTTAAATGCAAATTTCTCAGAACTCAGCGTTTCAAGTGGCGAGCTATTAGAGCTTTCCACCAGCTTCCAGGTACCAACAGAATCATTTAGTCTTTGCACCCAAAGCTCTGGGTCACACTGACCGGAAACAACAATCAGAGAACCGACAGAATGAGTCAATTTTTTATAACCGTTGACTACATCTTCACGGGTTAAACTTCTTATGGACTCTTCGGTGCCCTGAGGGTCCCGGGCATAAGGGTGACCGGAAAAAATTTCCTTAAGGAACATCAACGAGGCCACATGTGAAGGCTGATCCATTTGTGTTTTTAAAGCCTCGAGCATCATACCTTTTTCACGTTCTAAGATGTCTTTTTCAAATTTTGGACTAGAAATAATCTTCTCCAATAGATCCAAAATATTTTTTTCGTGGGGGGATAACATTGTCACTGATAGCCCAGCAGAATTTCTGCCGCCAAATGCCGACAAGCGGGCTGCCATGGAGTCCGTAAGTTCGTTAATCTGATGTTCATCTAAATCCCCTGCCCCGGAGCACCATGAACGCGACAGTAAGTCAGTCAAGCCCTCTTTGCCACTTGGTTCTGATCGCAGACCTCCTAGCATGGCAGTTCTCATACTGATCACGGGAGTGTCCTTAGCCAATCTAAAAATCATTCGCAGACCATTTTTTAACTGGAATTCTTTAAATTCCGGGGCACTACCGGTACCCCCAAGGCGCGTTTCTCGTTTTTTTGGCTTAGAATACTTCTCTTTTTTTAATTTCATTTTCTGGCAATCTTTGAATTCTTTGCCAAAATTCTTTGCGAAGGTCTTAGCAAATTTTTCAGCATTTGCCTTTTCTTCTTTGGTCATGATGGTAATCGTTAGATTTTTGGGATTTAAATATTTTCTTGCGGTTTTAGCAATATCCTCTGGCTTCAGTCCATAGACTTGTTTTAGATATTTTGGATAATACCGATAGTCTCCCATGAAATAATCCAAAAATCCCGCCTTACGATTCAATCCATCGACGGTCTCTAAATCGTAGTATTCATCAGACTCTAACAAAGTAATGCAGCGTTTGAGCTCGGCTTCGCTCGGCGAAAATAACATCATTGCTTTTAGACCATCCTCAAGTTCCTCAAAAAACTCCCCCATATTTTTTGCGTTTAAGCTGGCGGCAATTAGAAAAAGTCCCGGGTCTTTAAGAGTAAAACAACTCGTTCCTACATAATTAACGATTGCCGACTCCAATCTCATAGACCGATAGAGTCTTGCCGAGTCCCCCTCACCTAGCATCATCGACATAAGATCAAGCGCAACTATATCTTTGTGCTTTATGTCTGGAACCTTCCACGCCAAGTACACAAAAGTTTCTTCAAACGTCGCTCTATTGACTTTGACTACCGTTCCTTTGCCGGGACTGTCTTTCTTCCTGGCCCTCTTTTCTAATTTTCCGGGCTTTATTTGGCCGAAGTAACCTTTAATCTTTGATTTCATCTCGACAGAATCGAAGTCTCCCGAAACAATCAGTGTCATATTCTGCGGAACATATCTTTTTGAGTAATAATTTACCAACGTCTTTCTTTTTACATTCTTGATTATTTTCTCATAACCAATAATTGGAATCCCGTAGGGGTGCTTTTGAAAACTCGTTTTGAACAGTAACTGACTAGCCTGACTCGAAGGCGAGTCTTCTGATCTCTTTATTTCTTCGATAACAACTTCGCGCTCATTATCGATTTCTTTTTCATCAAATTTGGGAAATCCCGCCATCTGGCTAATGGCATGGAGGGCTTTGTCATAATAATTTTTTGAGATTGTGACGTGGTAAACGGTTTGATCAAAGGTAGTGTAGGCATTTAGCTGCCCCCCTGAACCTTCGATTGTCTGCGCAATCTCACCCACCTTAAAATCCTTCGTCCCCTTAAACACCAAATGCTCTATAAAATGACTAATACCCTCTTCCCCTTTTTTCTCATCCGCGGAGCCGGTCTTAACCCATAAATGCGTCGATACGACCGGCGCTTTTTTACTCTCCAGAAGAATTACCGACATTTTATTTGGCAATTGATACTTAGTTGTCATAAAAGATTTCCCAATGGCTTCTGGAATTTATGTCCACATACCCTATTGCTTACAGCGCTGTCCTTATTGTGACTTCGCCACTTACAAATTTGATGAAACAATTCCAGTAGAAAAATATTTAAATGCCCTTCACAATGAAGTTCAAACACGTGCAAGCGAAGTTCCCTTTCGCGAATTGGATACCATTTACTTTGGTGGTGGAACACCCAGTTTACTGGAACCCTCTCAATTATCCGAAATTATTTCTCAGATTACTAGACAAGGATTTAAAATTAAGCCCGATGCCGAAGTCACACTGGAGATAAATCCGGGTACTATTTCTGAAAACAAAATAAAAAATTTCATGTCTTTGGGCATCAACCGTTTTAGCGTCGGCGCACAAACACTTTCGGATCGTCTTTTAAAATTAATTGGAAGGAAACATAGCGCCAACGACACCTTGGAAACTCTGCGCCAATTGAAAGCGGCAAATGTTAATTTCAGTGTTGATGTTCTATTTGCCTTGCCAACCCAAACCCTTAACGACCTAAGTCTAGATCTTGAGACTGTTTTATCGTTTTCGCCGCCACATATTAGCCCATATTATTTAACAATCCCTACCGGCCACCCACTTCAAATTAATCGCCCTAGCGAGAACACTGAACTTGAAATGTTTGAATTGATGACGACTAAACTTGTGTCTCGCGGATACGAGCAATATGAAATTTCAAATTTTGCACTTCCCGGAAGGCATAGCCGACATAACTGTCTCTATTGGCGAGACGATTCTTATTGGGGCATTGGATTAAGCGCTCATTCCTACTTTAATTCTCCTGGGTGGGGTCAGAGATTTTGGAATCCAAAAACAATGGAAGGTTATATTGAACAAGTCCCCAAATATTCCATTAAAACCCTTCCAGAGGGTCAGCTTGAAAAATTGTCAAAAAGTGAATCGTTAACAGATTTCTGCCATACATTTTTGCGGACAATGAACGGGATTCCAAAAGGCGCTGTGCGGCGAAAGTTTGGAGAAAACTGCGAAGCGCTAGTTGCCGCAAGACTAACAAATCTTTTACCTTCAGGTTTAGTCGGCGAAACGAATTCCCATTGGCAACTTTCTGCCAGTGGGCGCCTCTTAAGCAATCAAGTGTTTTCGCATATTTTATTTACTTCCGAATGCATAGATTATAATTTGTCTAGTGATGGAAGATAACAATACAAATAAAAACAATGGTTCGGAAAATTCTGAATCCTTAAAAAACGAAGAGACGCCAAAAGCGTCACCTGAAGCCACCGCAGACACAGGTCTTGAAAAATATATTCAGGACTTGGCCAAGGCAAAAAGTGACTACCTATATCTACACGCGGAATTTGATAATTATCGGAAAAATGCAATCAAGGAACGCTCGCAATATTTAAAATATGCCGGCGAACGAATGATTGTTGAACTTCTTGGGGTCCACGATAATTTTGAGCGGGCACTTCAATCGTTTAAAAATAGTCCCGACGATCCTTTCTTTAAGGGGATGGACCTAATTAAAACACAATTTAAAACCGTACTTGAACAGTTCGGGGTAGTAGAAGTCCCCGCCGAAGGAAAACCCTTTGACCCCATGGTACATGAAGCTCTTAGTAGCGAAGAAAGCGAAACCGTTGAGCCAGGAACTGTGACAAAAGTTTTTCGCAAGGCCTATAAATTACACGACAGGTTAATTCGTCCAGCACAGGTTGTCGTCGCGACAAAAAAGCTCTAGATGCAACGCAAGGATTATTACGCGCTTCTAGAAGTTACAAAGTCTTCTTCGCAAGAAGAAATCAAGAAAGCTTACCGTAAACTGGCGATGAAATTTCATCCCGATAAAAATCCTGGCGATAAAAACGCGGAAACCAAGTTTAAAGAAATTTCCGAAGCTTACCATGTATTAGGAGACGCAGGGAGACGAGCCGAATATGATCGGTTTTCTGAAATGCCCTTTGGCGGAAGATCTAGCAAGGGACAACAACCACCGTTCTCTGCAAACTACGATTTTTCACAAGGCTTTTCGGATCAAGATATTCCAAGCTTTCAAGATCTATTCGGAGATTTTTTTGGAGACCTTTGGGGAGGAAAGCCGCAGCCAGAAACCGGCGGTTTTCGTGGCAAAAGAAGAGGGGCCGATCTTCGTTACACACTCAATGTGACATTCGAAGAGGCCGCACACGGGACAAAAAAAATTATCTCGTTCGTAAGACAAAAAGGTGTAAAAGCAGAACCGTCAAAACTCGAAGTATCTATTCCTGCTGGGGTTCGGCACGGTCAGAAACTCAAGTTAACAGGCGAAGGTGACACAGATCCCAATGGTCAAAATCCCGGTGACCTTTATGTCGTTATTAATTTTCAAGACCATCCTGTATTCGTTAGAGATGAAAATGATGTTCGCTTAGAATATCCAATTACTTTTTTGGAAGCCATCGCGGGAACAACCAAAGATGTGCCAACTCTGTATGGCACCGTTTCATTAAAGATTCCAAAGGGCACCCGCTCCGGCCAAATACTCCGGATAAAAGATAAGGGATTTCCAGGTCTAGCTGGCGAGTCGCCAGGCGACATGCTTATAAAAATCCTCATAGACATTCCCAAAGATCTTGATGAAAATCAGTTAAGAATTTTACGTGATCTCAAAATCAGCGACAGTGCCTATTCTTTGATTAGTGACTTCAAAGATAAAGCTGCGCGTATTAGGACGAGATAATTCATGAAGAAATTATTTTTTTTATCCGTGGTTATTTTATTTTATTTTGCAGGCTGCAGCACAGCACCTACCAAGCGACCACCCCAAAAAGCGCCAGCAGCGGCAATCAAGATTTATAATTCGATTCAAGCAGACCTCGCTTCCAACAAAAAACCTAGTGCCTTAAAAAAAATAGAAAAACTAATAAAAGATTTTCCAGAAACTGACATAGCGCTCGATGCCCGAATCGTGAAGGGCGAAATTTATTTTAGGGCCGGAAAGTTTGAGCAGGCCTACGATAGTTTTATCGCTGTCGTAAAATCTGAAATTTCGACGCCACGAGAAATGGAAGCTCTTTATTGGGCAGCAAGAAGCCTAAATAGTTTGGGAAGATGGGATGAATCTTCGAACCTTCTTAACCAAGGGGCTAACCGCACGGACGTCCCAAAAAATACTTTGGCTCTAATGTATGAACTTAAAGCTGAGGTCCACCGCCAACTTGGCGATAAAACAGAAATGCTTCGTTACATTATTAAACTGGAGGAAATCACAGATGACTCGGCCAAGAAGGAACATTATCGGGCGCGGGCATTCGCTGTGGTGGACACCTCACTCGACATCAAACAGTTAGATTATATTGCGTCTCAACCTGACTTCCGATTTCTTCGCGCTCAAGCCTACTATAACTTAGGCGTTTATTATATTGAGGATCACGACTACTCCCGCGCCCGCGACTATTTTTTCAATATTGTGGACTTATTTCCGCAGAGTCCATTAGTCGAAAAGTCGAAGAACTATCTAGACCAGATCAATGCGAGACGCATTGTTGATTCTAAAACTGTTGGAGTCGTTATTCCGTTAACAGGAAAATATGCACAAGTTGGCAAAAAAACACTTATGGGCTTACAGCTGGGCCTTGGTATTTATGGCAAACAAAAAAGCGATTACAAGCTTGCCGTCATTGATAGCGAGGGAAATCCTGACTCCGCACGACGTGCGGTTGAAAGACTTGTTACAGAAGATCACGCTATTGCTATTGTCGGTAGCGCCTCAAGCAAAACTGCTTTGGCAATTGCAAGTAAGGCTGACGAACTGGGAGTACCAAGTATTGACCTATCGCAAAAAACTGGAATCAGTGAAGTTGGTGAATCCGTTTTTCGAAATTCTGTCACTAGCGAAATGTATGTTCAAGAACTTGTTCGCGTGGCAATGGAAGAGTACAACATTAATCGCTTTGCTCTCCTTTATCCCAACGATGCCTACGGTGTGGAGTATGCTAATATTTTTTGGAACGAGGTTATTAAACGCGGGGGACAGATCAATGGAGCACAGCCCTATCCCAGAAACGAAAAAGACTTTAAAGGACAGATACAAAGGCTCGTTGGCACTTTCTACATCGAAGACCGTATGGAGGAATATAAACTTCGGTTAAAAGAGTGGGAGAAAAAACAAAAAAGAGTGTCTCAACGAAATCTTCCACCAGAAGACCTACTTCCACCGCTTGTTGATTTCGAGGCGCTTTTTATTCCCGATGATACCATTGCACTCGGCCAGATCGCGTCTATGTTGAAATATAATGACGTCGGTGGGATTCGCTTATTAGGAACGAACTTGTGGAACAAACCCAGTGAGTTCTTTGCACGCGGACAAACATTTGCGGAAAATTCTCTATTTGTCGACTCTTACACTCCCTCCGAAAGCGAATTAAAGGGCAACTATTTCTATCAAGAATTCGGTAGAGTATTTGGGCAAAAACCAACTGTTTTTGAAATTCAAGCGTACGACACCGGAAGAATTTTGCGCCAAATACTAGACCGTGGAACTGACTCACGAACAGGAGTCATTAGTTCATTGAAAGACGGCCGAGATTTTCCGGGAATTTTTGGTCCCCTTTCCGTCGGTAAAAATAGAGAGATCATTCGACAGGTTGTTGCCTTCACTGGTAATAATGGTCAAATTCAGGCAGTTACTCCAAGCCGTAAACCATGAGGCTAACGAATGAGTTGCCTCTATCGAATTAGTCTGTCCGCAGACTGACTAATCTCATAGACCCTCGACAACACACTTCCACCGTCGAAATGAAAATGAGATTAACCCAACTCCCCAAGTCCCGCGTCTTACTAGCACCAATAGCTACTCGCTGTTGGTCGTAATCACGGATGAAACGTACTGGACGTTGGCCATGGATGGCCAAAAATTTTCCCAAGGAAAGGGGGGCAGAAAATGAAGTCAATAAACAAAAAAAGAGAGAGACTCGCACAAGAGTGCAGAGACAGACTACTTGCTCTCAAATCGGAACTTATCAATCGCGTCCGCGAGCAAAAGAAAGCCTTTTCAACACGCCCCCAACTTACTGGCGATGAGGCCGACCAAACTTTCTCTATAATAGAAGAACAAAATTTACTTATCTCTCAAGAGCGAACACAAAAATTATTACTTGAGATTGATGGTGCCCTCGAACGAATCGTGCGCGGCACATTCGGAATTTGCGAAGAAACAGAAGAGTTTATTGAGGCTGATCGCCTTCGACTTATTCCATGGACAAGATTGAGTATCGAAGGTGCAGAAATTCGTGATGCCCGAAAAAAATTTTATGCTAAGTAAAAGATAAATTTCTTAAAGTGTCTTACGCTTACGCATATTCAATATTCTGCTGTAGATTTAATCGGTTACGAATTTATCTTTGACAAAGTGGCGCGTTTGAAAATATATCTTACAACCTCTGACAAAAGAGATGGAGGATATAATGCGCCAAGACCAACTGAAGTGTCTGCATCAATTGTTACTCAGGCAGCGTGAATCTTTACTCAACAAAAATCGTTCTTTCGCTCTTGAGACTCGCGAGGGTCACGTTGTCGCTGGAGACGAGGCAGACATCGCAACCGGAGAAACCCATCGCAATTTAAGTATAAGATTAATCGAGCGCGAACGTGTTTTAGTCGCAAAAATTGACCGAGCACTTGAGAAAATAAGCCAAGGCACTTTTGGAAATTGCGAGGAGTGCGGAGAAAATTTGGGCTATAGTCGTCTCAAAGCCCGACCAGTAGCTAGCCTTTGTATAGACTGTAAGCTAGCTCAAGAAAAAGAAGAGCAAGTCTATGCATAAAATAATCTAATTCAAGACTGGCCTCTACCTCTTTTTTGTAAAGCCCCGAGAGCGTTGATCCGAACAATTTTGTGAAGATAACAACGTTGAAATAACTTTATTTGGGGTAGCAAATGAATTTTGAAAACAAAGAGATCGAGATACCAGCCAACCTCCCTCTCTTGCCCGTCAGAGATATCGTAGTATTTCCCTATATGATTCTGCCCTTGTATGTCGGTCGCGAAGCTTCGATTAAGGCAGTCGAAGAAGCGCTGGCAAACAACAGAATGATTTTCTTAGCTTCACAACGCGAAGTCTTCGAAGAAAATCCCAGCAAAGAATCAATCTACACGGTAGGCACTATTGCGATGATCATGAGAATGCGCAAGCTCGTAGACGGTCGAGTAAAAATTCTTATACAGGGTGTGACGAAAGGAAAAATCACTAACTTCGTTCGCACAAATCCTTGCTTTAACGTCGAGGTCGAAAAGTTGGCTGAACCCGACACCAAACATGAGTCCATTGAATACGAAGCTATGATTCGCAATGCAAAAGAATTAATTGAAAAAATAATTGCTCTCGGAAAATCACTATCACCCGACATTCTATTAGTACTGGATGATATCGCTGAACCAGGACGCCTAGCAGATTTAATCGCATCAAATATCGGTCTGGGCGTGGCACAAGCGCAAAAAGTCCTTGAGACCGTAGACCCAAAAGCACGTCTTGGGTTAGTAAACGAAATTCTTGCTAACGAGCTCGAAGTTCTGCAAATGCAAGCGCGAATTAGAAATACTGCAAAAGACGAAATGAGTAAGTCCCAGCGCGAATACTTCTTGCGAGAGCAAATGCGCGCTATAAAAA
This sequence comes from Proteobacteria bacterium SG_bin7, assembly GCA_002083485.1. Lineage (GTDB taxonomy): Bacteria > Bdellovibrionota > Bdellovibrionia > Bdellovibrionales > SG-bin7 > SG-bin7. The sequence goes on from LWDK01000018.1 coordinate 70,568, forward strand.
ATGAACTTGGTGAGGCTGATAGTCGCCAAGAGGAAGTCGATGAAGTACGCGAGAAAATTCTAAACGCGAAAATGCCGACCGCCGTTGAGGCAGAAGCCATGAAGCAAGTAAACCGTTTAGAGAGAATGCACCCCGACGCTAGCGAAGCAAGCATGGTGCGCACATATCTCGATTGGCTTATTGACCTTCCATGGAACAAAACTAGCGAAGATCGTTTAGATATAACAGATGCCCAAAAAGTTCTAAATGAAGATCACTACGATCTAAATAAAGTAAAAGACAGAATATTAGAGTTCCTTGCGGTACGAAAATTAAAACAACACAATTTAAAAGGACCTATCCTTTGTTTTTGTGGTCCTCCGGGCGTGGGAAAAACTTCGCTCGGTAAAAGTATTGCGCGTGCTATGGGTCGGCAATATCTACGTATCGCTCTTGGTGGTGTAAAAGACGAAGCTGAAGTCCGAGGCCACCGTCGCACTTACGTTGGTGCTATGCCTGGCAAAATTATTCAAGCATTGAAAACATCTGAAACTAATAACCCAGTAGTCGTACTCGATGAAATTGACAAACTTGGTAGCGATTATCGTGGCGATCCAAGTGCCGCGATGCTTGAGGTTCTCGATCCAGAACAAAATTTTGCTTTTAGAGATAACTATTTGAATGTTGACTTTGATCTTTCAAAGGTTCTCTTTATTGCTACAGCGAACGTTCTTGAGAATATCCCTGCAGCCTTAAGAGATCGTATGGAAGTGATAAATATTCCTGGCTACACCGAAAATGACAAGCTTTTGATCGCTAAAAAACATTTGGTGACAAAACAGATCGAAGCTAACGGCCTCGACCCGAAACATGTGGTCTTCAGCGACACAGCTCTTCAGGCTTTGATCGGTGGCTATACCCGCGAAGCCGGAGTCCGTAACCTGGAGCGCGAAGTAGGATCTGTTTGCCGAAAGCTAGCAAAAAAAGTTGTGCTCGGCGATAAGGATAAAATTTTTGAAGTTTCTAAGGACATGGTTCACGATCTTCTTGGCGCGCCAAAATATATTCGCGACGAGAAAATGAAAGAAGACCAAGTCGGTATCGCAACAGGTCTTGCCTGGACTCCTGTCGGTGGCGAAGTACTCTTTGTTGAGTCACTCAAAATGAAAGGCAAAGGCGATTTAGTTCTTACCGGCCAAATGGGTGATGTCATGAAAGAGTCAGCACGGGCAGCAATGTCTTATGCTAGGGCGAATTGCGAAGCTTTAAATATAGACCCTGATTGGTTTAATAAATATGATGCCCACGTTCATATCCCTGCGGGCGCTATCCCAAAAGATGGACCGTCCGCTGGAATCACGATCGCCACAACATTGATTAGTTTGATGACCGATACCCCGGTCCGAAAAGACTATGCTATGACTGGCGAGGTAACTCTTGCCGGTCGAGTATTGCCGATTGGTGGAGTTCGTGAAAAAGCACTAGCAGCTCTTAATCATGGAATCACAAACGTAATTATACCGATTGCAAACAAACGGGATTTGACTGACATCCCAGATGAACTAAAGAAGCAAATAAATTTTGTTCTGGTGGAAAATCTTGATGAAGTTCTTTCGATTGTAATGGATCACAAGAAAGGGGTTAAAGGTAAGAAGGGCCCCAAATCAGGCAAAAAAGGCCGAGAACCCGCAGCGGCCTCAGCAGCGTAACTCTGAGGTTTTCAGAATTTCTTCAATATGAGCTGGATAAAAGTCCGGCTCGCATTTTATTACAATATGTAACGAGTTTCGTAACATCTGTTAGTCGAAGCGTTCTTTTTCTTTTTTGCTTTTTGGAATATTTTCTTGTTGAGCCTGCACAGTCTCTGGCTTAAACCCATCGTCCGCCGTGGATGCTGCTCATTTTTTCTGTTTTTCAGGAATTTTACAAAACCCTTCTCCAACTAATCTCGGCGACACGTTGACCGGCTCTATTCAAAGTAATGTAGTACCCGGAAGATTCGAGGCTTAAAGTGCAATGGGCGCACCAGAATTTAACGCAAATTACTGATTAAAACCGTTGGACGGTTGTCGAGTTAAGACGTTGATTTTCAACTTCCAATACCTTTACCAAAGTCTTTAAATCTGAAATCTCTTCACGTAGTATCTGAATAACATCCTCTTTTTCATGAAGAACTTGTGAATATGCCTTTTTCAACTCGCTAAGGTAGTCAGACATAAGCTGACTATCCTCAAAAATACTTACTTTATTTGTGGAGTTTTGCTGGGACGGTTCAGGAGGAGCATTTTGAATGGTCAATTCAGGGGCTTCTGGTTGGATACTCATCGGCTTATCCGTCAAATAATACTTCCCGGCTCGGAATTGATATTTCATCTGGTTATTCTTTATTCTTCGACGAAGTGTCGACAGGCTAACATGGTACTTATTTGAATAGTCCATCAAGGATATCCAAGGTTCAGTAATCATAATAACCTCCGTTGATATCTACATAATAAACAGGCTTTTTTGGAGAATGCTAGATCTTTATATGCTGCACAAAAACAAACTGGATAGTCACCTCTCCATTCAGGTCTTTCTTATCTAGAAATTAGGTTTTATCATGGATTTCTATGCGCATAAGAGAAAAGAAACGGCTGGCGTTGGTACTCAGTGGTGGTGGAATTAAGGCTGCGGCTTTTCATGTCGGTGTTTGCCTGGCCCTACGGGAAAAGGGATTCATCTTTTCGGGCGGACCACCTGAAGAATTCAAGAAAAAATATGAACCAGATGAAATGACATTTAAAACCTACGTAGGATCGAGCGCCGGCTCTGTTATCAGTACCTTCTTGGCGGCTGGGTACAGTGTTAATGACGTAATTCATGCCTTCCAACTTGGCGCTGGATTTGCTGATAAGAAAAACTTTGTTTCAGACCAAGGGTCCCTAAAACCAATAAGTTATTTTCATATTTTTGCACTTAATGGCGGAAACCTTATGGGCTTTCTTCCGAAATTTTTCCTAAAAAAACCGATGATCACAGGTGGACTCGAAGCCCTTTTAAAAAATGGATTTAAAATTAACGGACTTTTTTCTTCTTCTGGCATGGAGAGATACTTTCGAAAATATGTTTTAACTGAAAATAGGTTTGAGAGCTTGGGACCAATTTTAAATATCGTCGCGACACAATTAAATCATAGCCGAAAAGTTGTTTTTGGAAAATTTAAGGAGACTACAAAAGACTCGACCATTAAGTATGCGAATTTTGCTACCGTATCGGAGGCCATCGGCGCATCCGTTGCACTTCCTCCTGTTTTCGCTCCCTACGGAATTAAAGATCAGAAAGGTAAAACTCTTTTTTATTTTGACGGAGAAATCCGCGATACGCTTTCTACCCACGTAGCGTCTGATCAAGGTGCCGATTTAATTATAGCTAGTTATACAATTCAACCTTATCATTTTACCCCAGATATTGGTTCACTCCATCAATACGGAATTCCTGTTGTTCTTAACCAGGCTATTTATCAGGTCGTCGAGCAAAAGATTCAATCCTCAATTAAATACCACAAAAGCATTTCTGCAATTCTGAGCGCTATCGAAGGATATTGTAAAGAAGTTGGAATACTCTCCGAACACAGAGATAAAATTTTGCAGATTGTGCTTGAACGGGTAAATTTCAAACCCAACGTCGATTACATCTACATTCATCCCAAGGCACACGATCACCAAATGTTTTTTGCTGATCACTTTAGTTTGAATCCCAACATTTTGATGACGATAGTTCGTGCAGGATTTAAAGCGGCAATTGGAACTCTGAGGAGATACAACTTCTAAAGTGCCTGACACTTTTTTCCGTCTACAGAGTGTCATAATCTGATGTGATTTATATTTACTTAGGATTATCCTAGAAAAAGTATTTGTGACGCATTATGGACTGGAAAAAGTCTCAGGCACATTAATTTACTATCGCTTTTACTTTTTTCTCAACCTGCTTATAGGCCGGCTGTACTACAATACCGAGAACTATTACACCGATCGCCGACAAACCTAGTATAATTTTTGTGGGAAACTGCTTCGGCATTATAATAGCGCGACCCTCAACCATGTACATGTAAACAACGGGTCTTAAATAATAATAAACCCCAATTGCGGAATTTAACACGCCCCAAAATGCTAACCAATACATTTCTTGGTTGATGACCGACGAGAAAATATAAAATTTACCGAAAAATCCGAGGGTTGGCGGAAGACCTGCAAGACTTAAAAGTAAAACCGTAAACGCCAGAGCAAACATCGGATGACGATCCGATAGGCCTTTAATCTCTTCAACAGTTGCTGCTCTACCTTCATGACTTTCAAATAAACCCAGCAGCCCGAAGGTTCCGATGGTCATAAATGCGTAAGAAAAAATATAAAACACCACGCTCGTCGCCGCCGCCTGATCGGCACCACTGGCCATCATGGCCACAAATCCCATCAGAATCGTTCCCGAATGCGCGACGCTAGAGTATGCAAGCATCCGCTTCAAATTATCCTGCCAGAGGGCGCTAACGTTTCCTACGATCATCGAAAATATTGCCAACCATTGAAGGAGGTTAATTAACTTCTCGTTGCCCTCGATGCCGGACATCACAATTGCAATACGATAGAATGCGACAAACGAAGCTACTTTCGCTGCCGATGCCATAAAAGACGTTAGTGGAGTCGCCGACCCCTGATAGATATCTGGCACCCAAAAATGAAATGGAAAGATTCCGACCTTAAAACAGATACCTAGAATTACTAGCAAGATTCCGACATAAAATACCTTATTAGCAAAAAGAATTTCCGGAACAACACCGTTGAGCTCGCTCAGAAGCGTAGTACGCCCAATTCCAAAGATATATGCCATTCCCATCAAAAAGATGGCCGATGCAAAACTACCAAGTAAGAAGTATTTGAAACTTGCTTCTTTAGAAAGTGTATCCTCTCGGCTGAGCGCTATAAGAATATATAGCGAGATAGACATTATCTCTATCCCCACGAACATTATTAACAAATCATTTGCCCAGGAAGTTATTAGCATTCCCGTCATTGAGCAAAGTACGAGAAAAACTTTTTCGGCAAACCGTTCTGTTCTGGTAGCTATATTATCTCTCATTAAAAATAACGTCGCAACACCCAGAGCAAGGATGACTGTTGCCGCAGCGATGGAAACTCCATCAAATACAATAGCTTTATAAAAAGCGTATTTTTTTATTCCCAAGGAAAGATCTAGAAAGGCGGCAGCTGCAGTGATTCCGACAAGGCCCCACCCTACTGATAGCATAGGGGATTGCTCATCTTTTTTTCGAAAAATTCTCTGTGTTATGGGCATCAGAGAAAAGAAAAAAAGCGCGAAGATCGGGCCAACAAGAACAAGATCTAGACCGGGAATCTGAATATTCATTATTTCTCCACACTTAATTCATAATTGCGATAGTTTGATTGATAGTGTTCGAGGCTTGCCTTCGACCAGTTTAAGAAATGACCTGGGAATAGGCCCATCCAAAATGCAACGACTATCATTGGCGTTAGTACCACAAATTCTCTCGCCGAAAGATCTTTAAGTGGATGGTGGGCATCGCCAACAAGCTCGCCCTTTTCACCCCAAAAAACTTTTTTGAACATCCAAAGCATATAAGCAGCGCCAAGAATAACGCCAAGGCTTGCTACCGCCCCATAAACGTAGTTTGAGCTAAACGCACCCATAAGAATTAGAAACTCTCCAATAAATCCGTTTGTGAACGGAACGGCGATTGAGGTCAATGTGACGATAAAAAATCCGATCGTAAAAAGGGGAAGAGCGCTCGCCAATCCACCGTATTTAGAAATTTCTCGTGAATGCGTTCTTTCATAAATCATACCAACTAACAAAAATAGTGCTCCGGTGCTAATTCCGTGGTTCAACATCTGGTAATATCCCCCAGTAACTCCATATATATTAAATGCAAAAAGTCCGAGGATTACGTATCCCATATGTGAAACCGAAGAATACGCCACAAGTTTTTTGATATCTGTTTGCACCATCGCTACAAGTGCTCCGTAAACAATTCCCCCAAGTGCAAGTATGGCAAACAACCATGACCAATAAGTCGCTGCATCAGGGAACAACGGAATAGCCAATCTCAAAATTCCATAGGTACCCATTTTCAACATCACGGCTGCCAGAATAACTGAACCAGGAGTTGGCGCTTCCACGTGAGCATCTGGTAACCATGTATGAAATGGAAAAAGTGGGACTTTGAAACAAAAGGCCATAGCAAAAGCAAAGAATAGAAGTGTTTGCGGATTAAGTAACCGTCCGCCAATAAAAGGAATTTCTAAGCGGTAGAAATCAAGAAAGCTAGCACTCATTTGTCCGAGATTGGCCTGGGTCAACATCATTAAATAAATGATCCCTGCCAGCATAAGAACCGAACCCACCATCGTGTAGACAAAAAATTTAACTGTTGCGTAAATTCTCCTCTGCCCACCCCAGATTCCAATTATAAAATACATCGGGACAAGACTGAGTTCCCAGAAAACATAGAAGAGAATAGAATCCATGGCCAGAAAAGTGCCAAGCATTGCTGTTTGTAATACAAACATATTGATATGGAAGGCCTTTACTCTGGTCTCGATACTATTCCAACTTCCTAATATGGTGATTGGCATCAAGAAATTTGTGAGGACTACCAACCAAAGAGAAATGCCGTCGATTCCCAGAAAATAATTAATTCCATAGGCAGGTATCCACGTCGTCCATTCAACCAATTGAAGTCCAGTTTTTTCAGGCGAAAAATTCTGAAACAAAAGAAGAGTGAAAAGAAACTCTACTATGGCAAAAATTAATGACAGTACTTTTACCATTTTTTCGTCATTCACTAGTGAAACCATTAGGCCAAAAACGAGTGGCAAAAATATAATTATGCTTAACAAGCTATGACTCATTTAGTTACCTCACAATTGGGCGCAAAAAATTAATGCCCCAACCAATCCCATCACTATGTAAAAAACGTAGTATTGTAAATTTCCATTTTGCATACCGCGAAAGAACCCGCCAGTACCACGAACCAGATCAGTTAATACATAGGTTGTTTTATCGATAAAGTTCACATCGATATAAAGCCAAAGGCCTTTTGATGTTTCCACGATCGGATTGATAATTCCCGCGAAATAGAATTCATCTACCCAATATTTGTTTAAGAGAGTATCGTAAGCAAACGCGAATTTTTGCGTGATCCGTTTTGGCAGATCTGTTTTTATACCGTAACAGTACGTTGCAAACAAGACGGCACACGCTACCACCGAAAGTGACAAACCCATGATCGCAAGTTCTTGTCCGGGATGAGCCTCAGCTAAATTGGGAATTGGAAGAATCCGACTGTGCAACCACTCTTCAAAAATATTTGGTATGTGCGAGACTCCCGGGAAATGATTGAAAACCTCTGGGATTCCCATCCAGCCACCGACAATAGAAAGTATCGCCAACAAAATTAAGGGAATGGTCATAAGAGCCGGCGACTCATGAGGGTGAACTTCTTTTGGAACTCGACTTTTTCCCCAGAACGTCAGAAACATAAGACGGGTCATATAAAACGCTGTCAATGCCGCGCCAAAGACCCCGATCGCCCACAGAAATTTAGAGCCTTGGGGTGAATGAAACGTAAACCAAAGAATCTCGTCTTTTGAAAAAAACCCTGCAAATGGAGGACATCCAATAATTGCGAGCCAGCCACAGAGAAAAGTGAAGTGTGTAATTGGAAGCTTGTCTTTTAGGCCCCCCATTTTGCGAATGTCTTGTTCTTCGTGCATTGCGTGAATCACGCTGCCAGAACCCAAGAACATGAGGGCTTTGAAAAACGCGTGAGTAACTAGATGAAACATGGCCGCACCAAACGCGCCGACTCCACACGCCATAAACATATAACCAAGTTGTGAAACCGTCGAATAGGCCAATACTTTTTTAATATCATACTGTGTAAGAGCAATTGTTGCCGCCAAAAATGCCGTCAACCCACCAATCCACGCGACAACCATCATAGCATTTGGCGCTACAAGAAAGAGAGGATTTAGGCGCACAATCATATACACACCAGCTGTTACCATAGTTGCCGCGTGAATGAGAGCTGACACCGGAGTTGGGCCAGCCATCGCATCAGGTAACCATACGTAAAGTGGAATCTGAGCTGATTTTCCCATTGCGCCGACAAATAATAAAAGACAGGCAATTGTAACTGGACCGGTCCACCCCAACTCCGCCGCTTTTGGCACAAACGACCAAAGCTCTTGAAAGTTTGCTGTCCCGAATGTCATAAAAAGAACGAAAATTCCCAAAATAAATCCCGCATCACCAATACGATTAGTGATAAAGGCTTTCATCCCTGCTGCAGCTTTTTCCTGATCTTTAAACCAATAGCCAATTAGTAGATAAGAGCAAAGACCAACACCTTCCCAACCAACAAACATTAGTAAGAGATTGTTTCCAAGAACAAGCAAAAGCATATTGAAAACGAAAAGGTTTAAGTATGCAAAATACCTCGCCGGGGTGTCGTCGTGGCTCATATAACCAACCGAGAATAAGTGAATAAGTGTGCCCACTCCTGTGATTACTAAAAGCATTGTTAAGCTAATCGGGTCGAGTAACACCCCAAATTGGGCGTTAAAATCCCCTACCTCTAGCCACTTATAAAGAATGACCTCTATGACTCTTCGTTCGGGCCCGAGAAGTAACATCTTCTGCCACAAAAGAACAGCCGCAATAAAAGAGACGAATACAGATGATGTTGCAATTATTCCTGATACTATCGAACTTTTATTTTTGAATGATAGGCCGTTTATTAGAAAACCAATTAAAGGTGTGAACAAAATTAACAATACTAAGATTTTGATGTCCATTCCTATCCCTTTAAGCGATCAAAAAAGCGAATATTAACTTCTTTAAATTTCTTAAAAATAAATACGGCTAAGGCCAAGCCCACAGCCGCCTCTGCAGCCGCGATGGTCATAATAAAAAAAACTATTAGCTGGCCATTAATATTATTTGTAAAATGACTGAAGGCGACCAGTGTAAGATTGACCGAATTCAGCATTAATTCGATCGACATCAACATGACGAGGAGGTTTCTTCGTAACATTACGCCAATTGTTCCTATGCAAAAAATAATGGATGCCAGCACCAAATAGTGCATGAGACCAACTTGTAGGGCGAAGCTAGGGCTTAGCATGGGTTCCACCTCGAAATTGCGCTATCGTCACGGCGCCAACGGCGACAAGCAAAATTAAAATACTAATTGCCTCAAATCCAAAAACATAGTCGGTAAAAAGCATCTGTGCCATTTGCCTTGTGGTATCAATCCCACCAATTGCTGGAGCTGTCTTGATCGCTTCTGCCCCTGTAAAAGTATAAATTGTTGTGGCCAGTAACCCGCAAAACATTCCCGATGCTGCTAGTTTGAAGAAACCCGAAACCTTTCCGCGCGAAAAAGCTTCTTTTTCATGATGAAGATTAAACAGCATTACCACCATTACAAATAAAACCACGACTGCTCCGGCGTAGACGACAACCTGGACTCCCGCAACAAAATACGCATTCAACATCAAAAACAGGCATGCAAAATCGCACATAACAAGAACCAAGCAAAGTGCCGAATAAATGGGACTAGTTGCCGTCACCACCCCAAACGCGAAAATTAGGGCCATTGAGGCCAGAAAATAAAAGATAAAGTCATAAGCTGTTAGCATTTAAATTTTTCCCCGCAGAAAAACTAGTACAAAAGCCGTTACTAAAGTATTCGCTAACGACCACGGAAGCATACTCTTCCATCCAAGATCCATTAATTGATCGTAACGAAAACGCGGCAAAGTCCATCGAACATGAATAAATAACCAAAGGAAGATAGCGACCTTTGTTACAAAACTTATTAAGAAAATCAAGGAGGTAACCAGGCTTGCAATACTTGCATCGGCGAAAATCCCCTGACTCCACTGAAGAACTTGGGCAGGTGTAATGCCGGGAATATTGTAACCCCCAAAGAAAAAGATTACGGCAAGAGACGAAGTTACCATCATATGGCCATATTCTCCGATAAAAAATAAATTCATTTTGAAGCCACCGTACTCAGTATGAAATCCCGCCACAAGCTCCCCCTCGGCTTCTGCCAAATCGAAGGGCAATCGATTACATTCCGCAAAAGCGCAACTTGTATAGAGAATGAATCCTAGCGGCTGATAAAAAATCCCCCAATTTGGAATAAAGTTAGGAAACTCAAACATGTTTCCCAATAGAGTAAATTTTAGAGGTCCTTCTTGGAGGGCCGTAATCTCCGAAAGATTTAATGTCCCGTAAATAAGAATCGCACCGATCACAGCGATAGACATTGCCATCTCATAACTTACCATCTGCGCACTCGCTCTAAGCGCTCCAAACAACGAGTATTTGTTTGAAGAACCCCAGCCCGCCATCAAAATTGAATAAGCACCAAGAGAAGATACGGCAAGAATGAAAATCACCCCGAGATTTACCTCAAACCCTTGGACTTTGAATAGATAATCGCCCCACTGAATGGGTACAGAAAACGGAATAGAAGCAAGAGCAAGTGTTGCAGGGACTAACGCGATAACTGGGGCCGCATAGTAAATCAACGCCACGCTTTTTTGCGGCGCAAATTCTTCCTTCATTATAAACTTCACGGCATCGGCAAGTAGTTGTGTTAGGCCTAGGGGGCCAACGCGATTTGGACCCAATCTATTTTGAATAAAGGCGCTCCCACGTCTTTCGACCCAAACCAGCAATGGCACCATCTGTACCATCATTAAAAAAATCACGGCCATCTTTATTAGATTGATAGAAATTTCAAAGAGGTCACGTCCCATTTTAGTCCCACTCCAAGGCGCCAGATTTCCAGATATAAACAAGACCGTAGATAACGACAAAAATAAATAATAACATCTCTATAAATAGGAAAACTCCGGCCTCATTCAAAAACTCTTTGAAGATCAGAGCCCATGGATACATAAAAACTACTTCGATATCGAAAAGAATAAAGAGTATTGCAGTTAAGTAAAATTTTACCGACACTTTAGTGTCGCGTTTTTCGTAACCGGGAACACCACATTCGTAAGGCATCATCTTCACAGGATTTGGATTTTTAGGGCCAACGAGAGATGTCAAAAAAACCAGTGTCGCGCCAAATAATAGGACGAATGTAGTGAGTATAAGAACTGGTATAACTACTGACATGTGCGCCTCGAAGATGCTGTTTCTTGCTGACAACTAAATTAGTTTCTTCTAGTTATACCGAGGGAATACATAGAATCCAAAAACAAAATGGGAGCGACACTGCAGCGCGCCGACACCTCTCAACTTTATCATTCTCTTGTTCGTGCCTTTGAAACTAAAAGGCGACTGATTCGAATTGTGGGATCTGCCGACTCCGCGGCTCTTGCTGCTTTGTTAGCAAGCACGGACAGTTTGCTTAGTCATTCTGTTCACGTCATTTTGACCTCTGATAATTCTATTGCTGAAAAATTTCTAACGGACTTAAAATTTTTTAATCCGCGGGCCCCATCCCACCTTTTAACGGGCTTTGATGTTTCGCCATACTCGGGTCTCTATCCAAATTCTAAGCAGGTTGCTGCGCGTATGGGATTTTTGTATTCAGCCATGCATGCTTCCCCAGGAAATATATTTGTTTCTCCCCTGGACTCCTTACTGCAACAAGGTCCGCCTAAAAATATTCTTATCGAAAATGTCTTCGAGATTGGTCCAGGTTTTACAGTACCAAGCGATTTTTCAGAGAAATTGGTGTCCTGGGGATATTACCCTGCTTCTTTAGTCGAAGATGTTGGGAGCTTTGCTGTTCGTGGCGGGATTATTGACATTTTTTCTCCGGCACACCCACGACCTATTCGCTTAGAAGTTTTTGGAGATCTCGTCGATTCAATCCGATGCTTTGATGCCCAAAACCAAAGATCTTTAAATACTATCGATACGGCCTCCATTATCCCGGCCCGCGAAGTCCTTTTCAATGATGAAACAACCCCTCTCGCTGCCGCTCGTTTTCGCGAATCCTGCGATCGTCGCAAAATTCCTCGGCCACAATATGACTCCCTTTTGAAAAATCTCGCACGGGGGCAAACCTTTAACGGTTTAGATTTTTTAGTTCCTTATTTCTATGAGAAGCTAGTTTCTCCTCTTGAATATTTTCCTAAAAATACTGTGTTATGGGTTTTAGACCCTATTGCCATCAGTCAGGAATACGATAATTTAATTTCGCAATTAAAAAGTGAACGAAGCTCTGCGCAAAATGACATTATAGCTCCTGAGATAGAAGAGCTTTATTCTGTTTCTGGCGTTGAAGAAATATATAAATATTTTCCCACTGTTTTACTTTCTCGAATCGACATCAAAGAATCTTTTTCTGACGACGAAAACAAAGACGAAATTTCTCGAATTAATTATTCGACCAGTGTATTCAGTCCTCCGAAGAAAATTTCAGCAGAAAAAAACCTGGCACAGACAGCGGAACTACTTGTAAGGGATTGGCGAGACAAGGGATATAAAGTCTTTTTAACCTCTTCTGGATCGTTTAAGATAAAGAGAATTCAAGGAATTTTCATCGATACAGAAACTAAGATCAAGTTAATCGACGACGAAGACGCCTCATGGGAGATTTGGTTTCAGGAACAAGATGCCGACCCACACTTAGTCCATCTTGTTCCTCGACAGATCTCTGATAGCTACCATTTCCCTTTAGAAAAAATTCTATTTTTAGACGACGCTATCTTTTCAACCTCAAAAAAATTTCGCACTCCAGAAAGAGAGTTCACCGAGGACGCTCAAAAATTTTCTTCTTTAAGCTTTCAAGACTTGAAAGTTGGAGACCTTATAGTTCACGTTGATCATGGCATTGGCTATTTCAATGGCCTACAGAAACTTTCTATCGCTGGTATTGACGCCGAGTTCATTACTTTAAAATATAAGGACAATGACAAGTTGCTTCTTCCTGTGTATCGAGTCGGACAAATTCAAAAATACTCCGGACCTGCATCTGAACATCTTGTTGCTAAACTCGGAACAAGTCAGTGGGCTCAAACAAAAGTTAAAGTACAAAGTAAGTTGCGCGACGTCGCTTCGGAATTACTAAGCCTTTATGCACAACGCGATCAAACCCGGCGTCCTAATTTTGAAGATCCTAACAACGACTACTTTAAATTTGAAGACGAGTTTCAATACGAAGAAACAAACGATCAGTTGAAATCGATCAATGATATTCTGGCCGACTACAAGAAGACAAGACCAATGGATCGCCTCATTTGTGGTGACGTGGGTTTCGGAAAAACTGAGGTCGCCATGCGGGCTGCCTTCAGGGTCATGCAAGAGGGGAAACTCGTTGCAATCATGGCTCCAACAACCGTACTTACACTTCAACACTTAGAGAATTTTAAAAAGCGTTTTAGCAAATGGCCTTTTGAAATTCGTCTATTAAATCGCTTTGTTGCTAAGGGCGAAGCTACAAAAACCATCAGTGAGTTAAAGTCTGGAAAAGTAAACCTCGTTATCGGCACTCATAGGTTGTTGTCAAAAGATATAGATCTTCCAAACCTTGGGCTTCTTATTATCGATGAAGAACACCGCTTTGGAGTTATGCACAAAGAGAAAATTCGAAAGATGTCGCATGTAATAGATACACTTGCACTTTCTGCAACTCCAATTCCACGCACTTTAAACATGAGCCTTGTCGGTATTCGCGATATTTCAATTATCAATACAGCCCCCGTCGATCGCTTACCAATTCGAACTTTTATTTGTAAGTTCGATGAAGAGACAATCGTTAAAGCCATCCGCAGTGAGATCGCCCGGGGTGGTCAGATATTTTTTATTCATAATAGAATTCAAAGTATTTATGCGCTAAATGACGAACTGAAAAAACTCTTGCCCGACGTAAGAATCGCTGTTGGCCATGGACAAATGGAAGCTAAGGAGCTCGAAGACACCTTTATTTCCTTTTTTAGAAAAGATGTCGATATGCTTTTGTGTACGACGATAGTTGAATCAGGAATGGATATTCCAAACGCTAACACTATGTTCATCGATCGCGCCGACACATTTGGATTAAGTCAGCTCTATCAGTTACGTGGACGGATCGGAAGATCAACAAAACGCGCCTATTGTTACTTGCTGATTCCCGAAAGTGGGGCTATCGACAAGGAAGCCCAAGAACGACTTAAGATAATTCAAGAAAACACAGCTTTAGGCAGTGGGTTTAGAATTGCTCATCATGATTTGGAGCTAAGAGGCGCTGGAAATATTTTAGGCGAGGATCAATCTGGTCATATTGCCGCCGTTGGCTTTGAACTCTATTATGAATTACTAGAGGAGGCGCTTAAAACTGTTCGCGACAAGATACCTCATGAGACTATTCCTGACCCCGAAATTAGTGTTCGTATTCCTGCGTTGATTCCTGACGACTATATGCCTGACATTCGCCTCCGTCTTGCTTATTATAAAACACTTTCACAGATTAACAGTCAGGAGGACATCGATCGTTTCGCCGATGAACTTAAGGATCAGTTTGGCCCTGTCCCCGAGCCAACACTTAATCTCATGAGTTTGATGTTGGTGCGTAGTTTCTGTAGAGACCTTCGCATACGGGATTTAAGTTCTGGCGCAAAATCAATTTCTCTAGCGTTTACAGACAAAACTCCCTTGCCCCCAGATGCAATTATTAAACTTACATCGCAGGGGAATAAAAAATATTCGTTTTCAAAAGATGGAAGACTGCAAATTCGCATGAACGAAATTACTCTCCCAAATATCTTTAACGAGTTGGAATTTCTACTGAAGCAATGTGATTAAAACTCAAACCTAACACCACCGCCAAACTGAAAGTCTGTGGCAAAATTCGGGTCTTGAATGTTTGCTGACTCTATCCATTTGCGGACTTCGAGATAAACAAATGAATTTTCCTGAAAATTTTCGCGGTAGGCATTGAATGATTCTTCGGGCATGAAGCCATCGATTCGAAACGAAACTCCGCCCCCAAAATAGGGAGCTGCCTCAGTTGTTCCCGTGAATGCACTCGAGGCTTGTTCCTCTCGATAGTATACGGTGTATAAACCAGCAACTCCATAAGGAACAATGTAAGGATTGTCGAACAAATTATCGAATGAAAAAATCGTTTCGATTCGCGTTGGAGCTACAGAAAGATACGAATCAGCGTAGGTCAAATCAGATTCCAGCTTCTGATATCCAACTCCAAAACCCAAACCGATTGATCCTAGAGCAAAATTTATTTTGTAAATAAACGAAAGTTCAATCATCTGAGAACTGTCGCCACCATACAGCGTATCGAAGTCTTGGGCTGCAAAACTCGGATTATAGTCGAATGGCCGAAATTGGCTATAGGCTATTGATAAGTATGCCCCCGTGCTCATTCTTCTCTCTTTATAGGAAGCCAATCGATCCAACGGAGCCTCTGCGGTCTTGTAATTAATGTATTCTTCTTCCACAAAGTCTGAATTTTCGCCGTCGGTTTGTCCAAACGCTAAGGGTAGAAACCACAATGATAAGAGGTAAAACAAAATATTTTTTTTCACAGCTACGACCTAAGTTTCATTTCAAAACTCCCCGATATTATATTCGGTAGATTTCACTCTAAATGTGATAGAATTTATGGTTCAAGGCCCTATGTTTATTCGCTTTTGTGTGCCATTTTTCTTTAACGTCTCTTTTTTTCTGGCCGCCCTCAGTGCAAAGGCCCAACTGGACTCTACCAATGAACAGGAAATTCCCGACGTCGATATGGAGATCGCCGACCTTATCAAAGGAATGACGCTCGAACAGAAGGTTGGCCAGCTATTTTTAGTTGGGTTTCAGGGAAGGGAAATTACTGAGGGCGCTCAAACGATGATTAGAGAAGTGAAGCCCGGTGGAATCATTTTGTTTGGTAGGAATATTAAAACTGCCCGGCAAACCGCACGCCTCATCAATCAATCACAAATTACCGCTACTGAACTCTACCATATTCCTCTTCTGGTCGCAGTAGATCAGGAGGGCGGCGTTGTTAGCCGTGTTAAATTAAATCCGCCGTTTCCTAGCGCGCTCTCTATTGGGAATGCCGAAAACGAGGAAATCACACAGCGCATGGGTTATTACAATTCGGTACTACTAAAGTCACTTGGCTTTAATATGAATCTTGCTCCCGTAGTCGATATTATTTCCGACAAAAAACCAACTTTCATTGGCAATCGAGCGTTCGGCGTGAGTGTGAATCAAGCTGTGGAAATGTCACGCGCGTTTGCCCTCGGACAAAAGCTCGGCGGAATTATGCCGACCCTCAAGCATTTCCCTGGTCATGGTTCAGGTTTCGTTGATTCCCATGTGGCCCTTCCAACCCGTAATGACACCCTGGAAGATATGTTGAAAGCCGATTTACTGCCTTACACAAATTTAAACCAAGACGTATCCCCTGAAGCAGTTATGGTGGCGCATATTGCATTTCCAAAAATTGACCCCAGCGGGTTGCCGGCGGCGTTTTCAAAAGTTTTTCTACAGGATATTCTGCGAAAGAAATTGAATTTTGATGGGATCGTAGTGACCGACGATATCGAAATGGCTGGTGCCAGCGTGACAACTTCTCTGGGCGATCGTGCCGTAAAGTCTCTTCTGGCTGGTGCGGATATGATCATGGTGGCGTGGAATCGGGTCGCGCAAAAATCTTCTGTTAATAAAGTCATTGAGGCCATTAAAAATGGAAAGCTTCCCGAGGCTCGCATCAATGAATCTCTTGAAAGAATTCTTATAGCAAAGCGATCGCTCGGAATCCTTTACCAGGCAACTCCGCCAAATTTACGTTCATTCCGTAGTCTAGCGCTCAGTAACTCAATTTCTGATTTGTCTGAAAAGTTAATTGAGACAGCCACCCAGAAATCAATGCAGACCATGCCACAAAGGGATCCCAAAGAACGTGTTGGCATTATGAGTGTGGTATCGACTCGAAAAAATTTCCATTCTCACTTTAAAAAAACTTACAACTCAACGACTCTACATTTTGGTACTCCCGCCCTAAGATCAGGGGAGTTGGTTTCGAAGTTGAAGAAAAGTTCTAACTCCCTTGCTCTAGTTCATATCACCAGTCGCCAAGTTGCCCAGTTACTTGAATACATTCCTAAAAATCTGAAAAAGCGTGTCATTCTTGTCAATGGCGACTCCCCTGGAATTATTCCGTCACCTGAGTCTTACCGCCACATCTTTAATATTTACACTTCTGATCCGCGCTCTGGCGGATTTCTTGGCTTGGCTCTAAGAAACTATTTCCGTCCTTCTTCTACTCCACCTCAACCCTTTGACCTACGTACACCAGCAGGGAACTAGTCTTTTTTTAACCTTTTCTATGACTTAAAAAATATACACAAAGTAAGACGATTTACGTCTCCACACGCCGCGGCTAAACCCATGAAATCACATATACTTCTCGCAACAGTGGCACGGCAATTGGATAAGACAATCCTGTGGGGGAGTCTATGGCACAAGCAAAAGAAAAGTTGGTATCTATTGTATCTTTAATTTTGGTCGCGGCTGCACTTATGTCGATGTTTTATTTTCCCAGCATGAAAAAGCAAAATGCTGTTTGGAGAATTCCGACTTCGACGATCATCACAACTCGGTAGTTAGTTGTAGCGCTAGCGATTGTTGGTTACCTTATTAAAATTTATTTGCGAGATCTTTGGGCGCAAAAGAAAAAGTATTAGTAAACTCGTGTTCCATTCCAGAATCTGTGGCTGCAAAAGCAATTCTATCTAAAATTTTTGATTTTGACTCTAGAGGCAAACCACCTACTATTTCTTTAAAACTTTCTGGGTTCTCTATTCCAAACGCAACAAAAACAATCATAACTTGATGCCCAGGAGCTTCACCGTGATATTGAGTGAGCCAATTACTTATACACGCGTCTCTACAAATTCCAACTTTGAAACCGATCAAACGAAATTGAGTCCCTATCGCGGCTTTTCCTATGGGGTCGCTAGCTGAATACGACACCACAGCAAAGCTAAGGCCCGCCACTGTAAAAAATAAAAACGAAAAGAAAATCGCTTTCATTTTATCCCCTTATTAATGAGCGGTATTGCTTCCTGATCCTTTTGCAACTTCAATACGAACTTGCGAACGGCGGATTTTATTTTGATTTTTAATAATCGATTCTAAACTAATTTCCTGAGAAAGAAGCGCGCGTTCGGCTTTTTCTCTTGCCGACTCAGCCCGCTTCAAATCAATTTCTTCGGGTGCTTCCGCAGTTTCTGCTAAAACTACCACGCCGTTGGGTCCAACCTCACAATAGCCCCAGCTGATAACAAAGGACTTATAAACGTTTGAACCCTTTTCTTTATACTTCATCACCCCAGGATTAAGGGTTGTAATTAAGGGTGAGTGACCTGGTAAAATATTTAATTCACCGACATAACCCGGAACAAGAACATCTTCGACTTCCTTGTCCTCGAAAAATCTTTTGTTCGGCGTAACCAGAGTCAGCTTCAAACCTTCCATTACATTAATCCTTTAGCTTTCTCGATAGCTTCTTCGATTGTTCCCACCATGTAGAACGCTTGTTCTGGGAGGGCATCATGTTTACCGTCCAAGATCTCACGGAAACCTTTCACTGTATCTTTGATGTCGACGTATTTACCTTTCATACCAGTAAATGCTTCGGCAACAAAGAATGGTTGCGACAAGAACCGTTGTACGCGACGCGCACGTGCCACAACTTTTTTGTCTTCCTCAGACAATTCGTCCATACCAAGAATCGCGATAATATCGACAAGCTCTTTGTAGCGCGAAAGAAGTTTCTGCACATCACGCGCACATTGATAGTGTTCTTGACCCACGATATCGACTTCCAAAATACGTGAAGTCGAATTCGTCGGATGCACTGCTGGGTAAATACCAAGCGCCGCGATATCACGATCTAAGTTTGTTGTTGCATCTAAGTGTGTAAATGCCGTTGCTGGAGCTGGATCGGTATAGTCATCCGCAGGAACGTAAACCGCTTGCACGGATGTGATCGATCCTTTTTTCGTTGAAGTAATACGCTCTTGCATCGCGCCCATCTCTGTTCCTAGCGTTGGTTGATATCCCACCGCTGATGGAATACGGCCAAGTAACGCCGACACTTCTGAACCCGCTTGTGTAAAACGGAAAACGTTATCGACGAAGAATAGAACGTCTTGACCCTGCGTATCACGGAAGTATTCCGCAACCGTTAAACCTGTTAAACCAACTCGCGCACGAGCGCCTGGCGGTTCGTTCATCTGACCATACACCAACGCTGTTTTGTTAATAACGCCAGACTCTTTCATCTCCATCCATAAATCGTTACCTTCACGAGTACGCTCACCTAC
>LWDK01000019.1 GCA_002083485.1 Proteobacteria bacterium SG_bin7
ATTATTTGCTGGCAACAAATTAAAGAAAGACCCAGATAACCGACTAAAGATTTGACACCTGATTGCCGGTATTTGCAGAGCAACCTGTTTTAAGCTGAATTCTAAGTTATTGTCTTTTACCTATGGCATACTTTGCTTACCTAATTTTTTCATGAAGCTTTTAATACCTATACTATTTCTCTTCGCTTCAAATGTCGAAGCAAGAGAATGTGAAGCTGGTGCGATGGCGAAACTCCTTCGTGCCGTCGAGGTCTCGAGAGTTAGGAATAACGAGATGGAACGCTTTACGGTTGCAGCAGGATCTGATGTCCATATTATTGCGGTTGAGTCCGGTCGTTTTGAAATTTATGTCATGAGGGATTCTCATGGAAAACTGATCAGTGCCAGCGGTGAAGTACCAACAGGAGACGTAAAGATTTTAGTCTGCAACTAAAATCTGTCTCAAAAAGATGCGCCCGTAACAACAGAGCGTCTTAATATTGAAATAGTTTCGAATGCCTAACTTCCTGTTAAGTTGTTGCCGATGAGTCTTAGGCCAGTATGAAATCGTCTAGTTTGGCTATGTCTCAGAACGAAGAGTTTTTTTCTGACCGTGATGTCGAAACGATCTATGAACTTACCGAAGCCATCACCGGTACCTGTCAGGTGGGAAAGTTTCGTAAGTCCATTCTGGTTAATAATGTTAGAAGGCGAATGGATCATCACGGCATAGAGGACCTTAAAGAGTATGTGCGTTTCGCAAAAAGCGAAAAGCTAGAGATGGACTATTTGGTGTCGGCGCTTACAATTCACACCACAAGCTGGTTTCGAGAACCAAAGCAATACGAAATTTTAGAAAAGAGAGTTACCGAGGTTGTCAGTACTTATCGGCAACGACCTTTAAGAGTTCTTTGTGCGGCCTGTTCAACTGGAGAAGAGGTATATTCATTCGCTCTTATGCTCGAAAGAATGCGAGAGTTTTACAATGGCTTTGACTACCAAATTGATGCCTTTGATATTGACCCAGTAAGTACTAAGGTTGGTGAAAAAGCTATCTACCGAACTGAAAATGGGTATGATGATATTTCCGACTCTTATAAGCGCTTTCTATTGGTCGGCAACGGAAAAACCGAAGGTTTTTTTACTTTGGTAAAGGCAATCCGCGACCGTTGTAAGTTTGCGGTTCGTTCTCTGAAGGACGGCGGCGAAATAAAAGCTTTTTATGATGTTGTTATTTGTCGAAACGTTTTGATTTATTTTAAAAGAGATGAGGCGCAACTGATCGCTAAAAGTCTTTTAGCGCAAATGGATGCATCGGGGATGTTTATTACGGGTACTAGTGAAGCCGTTGTCGGGGCGGGACTCGACCTAATAAATATGGGTGCGAGTTGCTTTGTCCATAAAGGCAAAGAAAACTTGGTGGGTAGAGAGCGACGGAGAAAATGCTTAATTGTCGAGGATTCGGCTATTGATCGCGCGATTATGAAACGGCAATTTGAAAAATTTGGTTTGGATTGCGCTTGGGTTGGGAGTGCTGAAGAGGCAACGGCCTATTTGGAAAGTCACAAAGTTGACATTATTACTTTGGACTTACATTTACCAAAACAAAGTGGATTTGAGTGGCTAAAAGAGCAAAGGCAAAAGCAAATGAAAACCCCTGTCGTAATTATTTCTGGGGCTTTACCTCATGAAGCTCAAAAAGTTTTAGATGCGTTGGGCAGTGGAGCTCAAGACTATTTTAATAAAAATGATTTGCGAAAAAGTGCGCGAGAAATTGTCGAGCGGCTAGAGGCTATTGTTCATCACAATGTTGTTTCCGGTGGCAAAGGCATTACGGCGGCGATCACTGCGAAAAAAGCTAACGAAAAAGTGCGACCAGATTTAATTTTGATTGGTGCTTCCACGGGCGGAACAGAAGCGTTGGTGCATTTGCTTCAAAGTATGCCGGAGGATTGTCCGCCAGTTTTAGTTGTTCAACACATTGCTCAGCAGTTTGCTCAAGCTTTTTATGAACGCCTGTCAAAGGTTTCAAATTTAAAAATGGTTAAACCGGCAGATCATATGTTGTTGAGCCCCGGGCATCTATACATGTCTGGAGGTGATTATCATATAGGGGTGGGGGGGGCTGGTGGAGTTTATCGGCTAAAAATTGGCACATCGATGTCCTACAGTGTCCACCGTCCTTCTGTTGATTATTTATTTAAATCGGCTTGCCGTGTAGGCGGTAACATAACGGCGATCCTGTTAACGGGTATGGGTAAAGACGGCGCGCGCGGATTGCTTGAGCTTTACAAAAAAGGTGCGCTAACTTACTGTCAGGATGAGGCTTCTTGCGTTGTTTACGGTATGCCCAAGGAAGCCGTTCAGCTTGGCGCCGCTAAAGTGATCGGTAATTTGCCAGAGATACGCAAAGGGCTGCTTTCCAACCTATAAAATCTTCCCTTGCCTTGACTCAGCACTCCATTTTGGAGTACTTTTCGAGCTAAGAAAATTTCCGCGATACTAAGTTCTTTTGTATTTTTTTCCAAGCGAGGGTCCGTGTTTTCTGGAGTCGTAGAAGCTACTGGCAAGATCACCCACCTCAAGAAAAATCTCGGTACCATCCAAATCTCAGTAGTCCGTCCAAATAGTTTTAGTGATATTAAGCTTGGTGACTCTATTTGCTTAAATGGAGTGTGTTTAACCGTTGAGAAGTTCGACGGTCATTCTATGGAGTTTAGTTTAGGAGATGAAACTTTGAACGTTACCGGATGGGATGAGGATAGTTTGCTTGGCTTTGATGTGAATTTAGAGCGCTCACTTGTTTTTGGAGATCGTGTCCATGGACATTTAGTAACTGGACATGTGGAGTGTTTAATCGACGTGATAAGTGTTACGGATTTAGGTGGGAGCAGAGTCATTTATTTTGAATTGCCAAAAGATAAATTTAAATTTGTAGTTCCAAAAGGTAGTGTAGCTATTAACGGTGTAAGTCTAACAGTAAATGACGTCGAAGAAAGTCTGTTTTCCGTATGTTTGATTCCAGAGACGTTGCGCCGTACAAATTTAGGAACATTATCTGTAGGGAATAAGGTTTGTTTGGAGACGGATTACATGATTCGTGCCGTCGGGAAGTTGTGGCAATAGATGAATGTGGGAATGAGTCCAATTTCAGAAATTATTGAAGATATAAGATTGGGAAAGATGGTTATTCTCATAGACGATGAAGATCGCGAGAACGAAGGCGATTTGATTTTGGCAGCAGATTTTGTCTCTCCCGCGTTGGTGAATTTTATGGCTAAAGAAGCTCGCGGTTTGATTTGTCTTTCGATGTCAGGCGAGCAGGCGGAGAAATTGCAATTACCACTTATGGTGACAGACAATGATAACCTTGCTCCTAATAAAACAGCTTTTACAGTTTCGATTGAGGCTTCGTCAGGCGTGACAACCGGAATTTCGGCCCAAGACCGCGCCCGTACAATTTTTGTGGCGTCTCGTCCGAATGCATGTCGAGGGGATATAAGGATGCCGGGGCACGTATTTCCTATTCGCGCCCAGTCAGGTGGTGTTTTGAAGAGGGCTGGTCATACGGAGGCAAGTGTCGATTTGTGTATTCTTGCCGGATTGAATCCCGCAGGAATTATTTGTGAAATTATGAATGAAGATGGCACAATGGCGCGGACTTCCGATTTGATGAAATTCGGCCAAAAACATAGAATTAAGATTGGTACGATTGAGTCGCTTGTTGAATATCGTTTGGGAAATGAGACTTTAGTAGAAGAAATAGCGACAGCAAAACTTCCGAATCGCTTCGGTGGGGGGTTTCAAGTTCGTGCTTTCAGAAATACTCTTGATGGCACCGAGCACATTGTCGTACAAAAAGGCGAGATTCAACCTGGTGAGTCGGTATTAGTTAGGGTCCATTCTGAATGTCTCACAGGTGATGTGTTTGGTAGCCTTCGATGTGATTGTGGCCAGCAACTGGCCAAGGCCATGAGCATCATCGAAAAATCTGAAAAAGGTGTTTTGCTTTATCTTCGCCAAGAGGGTCGCGGAATTGGCTTAGGAAATAAAATTAAAGCATACCAGTTGCAAGATAGTGGAATGGATACTGTCGAAGCCAATATTCACTTAGGATTTTTGGCAGATCATCGAAGTTATGGGATAGGCGCCCAGATATTGCGAGCGATTGGTGTTAGAAAAATTCGTTTATTAACTAATAATCCCGCCAAAAGAACGGGACTTAAGGGGTACGGGTTAGAAATCGTTGAGAGAATTCCCCTAGAGGTCATGCCAAGTTTAGAAAATCGAGCATATTTAGAAGTTAAAAAAGATAAAATGGGTCATTATTTAAAACTTTCTGAATCACAGGAGTTAAATTCATGACGGAAAATAAACCAACTTATATCTACCGCTTGGAAAATGCGGGGGATGTAAAAGTCGCCATCGTGAGATCGCTATTTAACGAAGTGGTGACGTCGCGCTTAGAAACTGGCGCTGTCGAGGGACTACTTGCCGGAGGAATTGAAAAAGAAAATATTTCTTTTTTTCCCGTTCCTGGTGCAATGGAAATCCCTCTCGCTGTACAGCTTGCTTTTGAGGGGGGCGCTGATGCGGCAGTGGCTGTTGGCTGCGTGATACGCGGTGAGACTACTCATTATGAAGCGGTTTGTAATTCAGCTGAACGGGGCTGTATGGATGTACAGTTGAAGTTTTCTCGTCCCGTTGGTTTCGGTGTGATCATGACTGAAGATAAAGAACAGGCCGCTCAACGTAGTGGTGGACGTCATGGCAACAAAGGATTTGAGGCGGCACAGGCAGCTATTCGTATTCTCCAAATCAAGCGTGAATTAAGTAACAACAACAAAGAATCTATTACTAATAATTTAGATAACAATTATTCTTTACCAAGGGAGTTTTATGGTGAGCCCTCAAATTACGGCGAATGATTTTTTAGCGCGTTTGAAACAAAGAGTTAGCGACTACAACGCACGTCTAACTTTGCACACAGCTATGGTTGATTCTAAAATAAGCTGTGGATATGCCGACACTCTGACAAGTGAACAGTTTGAAAGTCTTTGTTTAGGTTTAATTAAAGTTGGCGGACCTGCATTTCATGTTGGTTCAACAATGTACAAAGAACTGAAAACAAATTTTAAACACTAGATTTAGGTTTTGATGTCAGAGGCGCCAAATAAGGGTAATATTACCGGCGCCCTCGCTCTTGAGATGCGAAAGCGCCGTCGCGAACGCGTGACCATCGTGGGTCTCTCGGTGTTGTTTTTGCTTTTGACTTGGACTGAGTACGCTCTCTTTGACACAAGCAAGGAACTACCATTCTATCACTCGATATTCTTTTTCGGGTTAGTCAATTTTAATATCGTAATTCTATTGCTCCTCTTGTTTATGATTTTCCGCAACGTAGTTAAGGGTTTTGTGGAAAGGCGTGAGCATTGGTTTGGAAAATCTTTAAAATCAAAACTGATTGCGGCGTTTGTCTCATTCAGTGTTGTTCCTACGTTTTTGATGTTTTTGGTGAACGCTGTTTATATTAATAATAGTTTCGATAAATGGTTTAATGTTAAGACGACGGAAGTTTTGAAAAATTCTTTAGAAGTGACAAACGCCTTTTATTTATCAGCTAAAAAAAGAAATTATCACTTTGCTGCGCAGATTGTAGAGCTCATACCGAAAGCGAAAAATCTAACTGATTTAGAAAATCAGTTAGAACGCCTTTCGAGACTGTTTAGACTAGATTCCGTAGAGTTTTATCCTGATATGATGGGAGACAGAGTTGTAGTGACTTCGGAAGATCAGTCACTATCCGAAATTCCAAAAGCGTCACTGGATTTCTTGCGGAAAGGAATTGAACAGAAGACCGAATCAAGTACAATACATCACTTTGAAGACGGCAATTTGGTGCGGGTGATCGTTCCGGTTCGTTGGAGGGGAAAACCGTCAGCACTTGTAGTTTCGTCATTTATTCCGATGTCATTAATTTCGCAAATGGACGATATCGCTTCGGCCTACGAAGATCTTCGTCATTTAGATCCGATTCAGCATCCATTAAAATCGATTTATCTAATTATTTTGGTTATGATGACTCTTGTTATTGTTCTTTGCGCGACTTGGTTTGGAATTCACTTGGCACGCCAGCTTTCAATTCCGCTAGAAAAATTAGGTGAGGCAACTGAACGTGTGGCACATAGGGATTATGACAAGGTCGAGGTGAGTTCAGGAAGTTTTGAGATCAATCAATTGATATCAAACTTTAATGCCATGGTAAAGCAGGTTGCCCAATCGGAGCGCGAGGTTTTAGATGCCAATCAACATTTAAATGACACTCTGATGCAGCTTGATGATTACAGCCGCTATATCGAAGTTATTTTGACGAATGTAAGCACGGGCGTTGTGGCCATTGATCAAAATCGAGTGATTCGTACAATAAACCGACATGCCGGAGAGCTTTTAGAGATAGATCCGAGGAATTTCTTGGGAATGCAAGTCGATAAAGTCTTGGATTCGGGTTACTTAAGTCAGTTTGATGAGACCTTAGCTTCCATGAAAAAACATTCGGCGTCGATGTTGCAAAAGGAATTGCAGGTGAATATTAAAGATCGGCAATTACCAATGCAAGTGAGTGTTTCTCTTTTGCGCGATGAAAAGGGAAAAGATCTTGGGATCGTTGTTGTATTTGAAGATTTATCGATGCTGATGAATGTGCAGCGGGCCGCTGCATGGAAAGAAGTAGCAAGTCGTATCGCACACGAAATTAAAAACCCACTGACACCAATCAAGTTATCGGCGCAGCGGTTACAGAAAAAATTTGCAGACGTGATTTCAGATCCTGCTTTTACGGATTGTACGAATATGATTATTAAAGAGGCGGATGAACTAAAAAATATGGTTAACGAATTTAACCAATTTGCGCGGTTACCACAAAACAAACCGATTTTGGGGTCACTACATCTTATTTTGAATGATGTGGTTGCATTATACCAGACAGCGCATAAGAATATTTCTTTTTTTACTGAGTTAAGTTCTGAGCTGCAAGACTTTGCATTTGACCCCGAACAGATGAAAAGAGCATTGATTAACCTTTTAGACAACTCTATTGCGGCGGTGAGCGAAACTCGTGTTCCCGAAATTAGTATTAGCACGCACTATGATCCGCTATTGAAAATAGCGCGACTTGAGGTCAAAGATAACGGTCCCGGGATTCCTAAAAACATGCTGAAAAGAGTTTTTGAGCCCTATATCACGATGAAAGATGGTGGAACGGGGCTAGGTTTGGCAATTGTTAAGAGAATTGTCGAAGATCATCGAGGCTTTGTTAGAGCCCTTACTAATAAGCCAACTGGAACAAGAATTGTAATTGAGTTGCCAGTTTCAGATTCTAAAAGCTATGATTGGATTGTGAAGTCGCAAGAAGATGGAGAGCGTCATGTTACCAGCTAAAATATTAATTGTTGATGATGAAGCGCCGATTCGAACTGTGCTTTCGGCGTCGTTACTTGATGAAGGTTATAGAGTTGATACGGCAGCCGATGGAATTAGTGGCTTAGAAAAAATAAAGACTTTTAATCCCGATGTAGTTTTACTTGATATTTGGATGCCAGATATGGATGGAATTGGTGTATTAAAAAAAGCCAACGAACTGGGTCTTAATACCGAATTTATTATTATGTCTGGTCACGGAACTATTGACACTGCTGTACAAGCCACCCGCTTGGGCGCATGGGATTTTTTTGAAAAACCGGTATCACTAGAACGAATTTTGATTTTGCTAAAAAATATATTGAATTTACGAGAGGAGAGGCTTGAGAAAAAAGCCCTTCTCAGTCGCTTACGAAAAAACATTGCCATTATTGGCGATAGCCCGGCAATGAAGGCCGTTAAGGAGCGAATCGCGAAAGTCGCGCCGACAGAGTCTTGGGTTTTGATTGTAGGCGAAAATGGTACAGGAAAAGAATTAGTTGCCAATAATATTCATTTTTTGAGTCAGCGGGCAAGCCGCCAATTTGTCGAAATAAATTGCGCTGGAATTCCTGAGGATTTAATGGAGA
The DNA here is from genome assembly GCA_002083485.1 of Proteobacteria bacterium SG_bin7. Lineage (GTDB taxonomy): Bacteria > Bdellovibrionota > Bdellovibrionia > Bdellovibrionales > SG-bin7 > SG-bin7. The sequence continues at coordinate 8,025 of LWDK01000019.1, forward strand.
GTGAGCTTTTTGGATTTGAAAAAGGCGCATTTGCGGGGACCTTGAAAGCGCGTAAAGGCAAAGTTGATTTAGCCAGTGGTGGAACTTTATTTTTAAATGAAGTTACCGCTTTATCGATTTCTGTGCAAAAAAAATTATTAGACGTTTTGTCTAACGGTAAGTTTACACGTGTTGGTGGAAAGGACTTGGTGGGTGCTAACGTCCGAGTACTTGCTGCAAGCTCTAAAAATATTCGTAGTGAAATTGAAGCCGGTCGATTTCTAGAAGATTTGTATTATCGCTTAAATACTATTCCTATCGAAACCCCGCCTCTTTGGTCGCGCATGGATGATTTGTTCTCTTTGATAAATCATTTTAGCGATCAGTTGACGAAGTCGGGTGGATATAGAACCAAAACGTTTAGCGAAGAATCAAGCGCTCTTTTGAAAGAATATCGGTGGCCAGGTAATGTACGCGAACTTTATAATTTCCTGGAACGGATTTATATTTTAGTCCCAGAGGATCGAGTTGAAGTTCAGGATTTATTATATGTTGGTCTTCCCGTGGGAGGGAAAAAGATTTCTTTGGATATGGAAGTTTCGGATTTTCGTCAGGCCAGGGCGCAATTTGAACGCGAGTATCTGAAAAAGAAAATCGAAGAGAATAATGGCAATATCAGTAAAACTGCGGAATCTATAGGGCTCGAGCGCAGCTACCTTCATCGTAAAATTAAAACTTATGGATTGGATCATTAATGAAGTGGTCAAAGTCGTTTTTGTACACTATTCGTGAAACCCCAGCCGATGCGGAAATACCAAGTCACAAGCTTATGGTGAGAGCCGGTTTGATTCGTAAACTTGCTCCCGGTATTCATGTTTACGGGAATTTGTTGATTCGTACGCTTAAGAAGTTAGAAAATATTATTCGTGAAGAGCACAGTCGAATCAATTGCCAAGAGATTACGATGCCGATGGTTCAGCCCCAAGAGCTGTGGGAGGAATCGGGGCGCTGGCAGAGCACAGGTGATATTCTTTTGAAATTTAAAAATAGAAACGGGCATGGATTTGTTTTAGGCCCCACACACGAAGAGGTCGTAACGGACTATGTTCGCCATCAAGTAAAAAGTTATCGCGACCTTCCCGTTTCTTTGTTTCAGATTCAAACAAAGTATCGTGATGAGATCCGTCCGCGCTTTGGTTTGATGCGGGGACGAGAATTTGTAATGAAAGATGCATACACTTTTGATTGCGATACCAAGGCAGCGCTAAAAAGCTATGATGATTTCTATAGTTGTTATAAGTCAATTTTTTCGCGGCTTGGTTTGCGTTACGTGATTGTTGCAGCTGATGCGGGAAATATTGGTGGATCTAAGACGCACGAGTTTCAAGTTTTGGCGGACGCGGGTGAGGATCATTTGATGGTCTGTAGCAAATGTACGTTTGCAGCCAATATTGAAGTGGCGCCGGTACGCGACACACATAAAGACCCAGGAACTGTAAAGGAAACTATGGAAACATTCCCTACTCCAGGGTTGAAGTCAATTGATGATTTGGCAAAGAGTTTAAAGGTGGCGAATGAAAATTTGGTGAAGACTTTATTTTTTGCCGGAACCGATGATTCTAGTGAAAAGGACTTAAAACCTATTTGTGTCCTTTTAAGGGGAAGTGATGAGCTTAATCCGATTAAGTTGAAAAACTTGTTAGGTCTCTCTAATCCGCCGCTGATGTTGACGGATGCTGAAGTTAAGCAGGTGACGGGCGCAAGTCCGGGAAGTTGTGGTCCTGTAGGTTTGAAAATCCCGGTCTATCTGGATCACGGCGTTTTAAATCTTGGTAGCTATGTTGTTGGTGCCAACAAAGATGGTTTTCATTTGAAAAATGTGGTGAGGGACCGAGATTTCAGAGTTACTAAGATCGCGGATCTGAGAAACGCTCGTGCTGGTGATCAATGTCCAAATTGTGAGGGTGAATACGAGTCTCATCGTGGAATTGAAGTGGGCCATGTTTTCTTTTTAGGAACGAAGTATTCCAGGGCCATGCATGCCGAATATCTTGACGAAAAAGGTCAGAAGATTCCAATCGAAATGGGTTGCTATGGAATTGGAGTCACGCGTACTATTCAGGCTGCGATTGAGCAGAGTCACGATGCTGATGGAATTATTTGGCCGATGCCCCTAGCTCCCTTCCACGTACATATTTGTTTGCTTGATCCAAAAGATTCTGAAACTCTCGAAGTTGCGAATAAAATTTATGATGGCTTAGGGGAGCGTGGAATAGAAGTCTTGATGGATGATCGTGATGAACGTCCGGGGGTGAAGTTTAAAGATGCAGATCTTCTCGGGATGCCTGTTCGAATTGTGATTGGAAGTAAGGGTGTAAAGGCTGGAAATATTGAGTGCGTGATTCGCAAAACAAAAGAAAAACAAGAGATTAAGGTGGGTGGCGCGGTCGATGCGATCGAGTCCGTTTTAGTAGCGGAAGGAGACAAAGTTGGTTTTTCAATTAAAAAATCCAATTATTCTGGCACTCGACATTGATTCTAAGAGTGAAGTGACTCATTTGGGAAAAATTTTAGGCCCACAAGTTGGAGCCTTAAAGGTGGGTCCGCGGATTGTAGTTCGGTACGGTGCTGAAGTTGTTAGTCAACTTGCGAAGTCGGCCCCAGTTTTTGTGGACTTAAAATTCCTCGACATTCCAAGCACCATGGTTTCATCTGTAAAGGCGGCGTTTGATGCCGGCGCAAGCATGGCAACTGTACATGGGTGGGCGGGAGCAGAGGCCTTGGAGGAGTTGGCTAGAGTTGAAAAAGAGTTAAATAAAATGCGTCCATTTATCATTCTTGTAGTGACGATATTAACTTCGTTCAAAGAAGACGGATTACCGCCAGGAATGATTAAGAAAAGTATCAAAGATCATGTAATGGCCCTAGTCGATTCGGCATACAAGTGCGGATTACGTGGATTTGTTTGCTCACCCGAAGAAGCAACTATGATTAAAGAGAAATATTCCGATGTTTTTCTTGTCACGCCAGGGGTACGATTACCTGATGATGAAAAAGGCGATCAGAAGCGGGTCACGACTCCCGCCGAAGCGATAAAGAATGGATCTTCGGCGCTAGTCGTTGGTCGTCCTATAGTTGAATCTAAAAATAAGCAGGAAGCTCTCGAGAAATATTTGCGGTCGATCCCGAGTTAGGTGAGAGGTTTATGAGAACTGCTATTGGTTTACATGCCTGTCGCGAAGTTTTAGCCGTGCGCCCAAAAAAAATTAAAAAGGCAGTTTTGAGTAAAGATTGGGAGCGTTCCGGAGATTTAAAAGAGATTCGCAATTTGCTTCATAATTATAAAGTTCAAATTGAATATCAGGCGCTACAACAAATGGATCGGATCGGAAGTCAGCATCAAGGAATTGCTTTTGATGTAAATGAAGTTTTGGAACCAAATTGGCCGGTTTTAGAAAACAAGGACACGCTTTTGGTTGTTGGTCTTGACGGAATTGAGGATCCCCATAACTTGGGGGCGATGATTCGTTCATCTTGGCTCTTGGGCGTCGATGCAATTTTGACTTTAAAAAATCGGTCAGTTGGACTTACTCCAACGGTACATAAAACAGCCTCGGGCGGAGTAGAGCATGTGCCTATCGAGTTCCACGCTAGTCTTCAGTCAAGTATTGAGTGGTTAAAAGAAAAAGGTGTGTGCGTGATGGGACTTAGTGAGAAGGGTAATAAGTCTCTTTTTGATGTGGAAATTCCTTCAAGAGTTTTGTGGCTAGTTGGTGGAGAGGAAAAAGGAATACGCAAGTCTTACCAAGATTTATGTGATGAGTTGGTTTCAATTCCGCAAGTCATAGGTCATCATAGCTTTAACGCGAGCGTTGCTCTGGGCATAACGCTCGCGGAAACTTGGCGTCAGACGAAAAATTAGTCCAGGCCAAAATTTATTGCGTTGACATACAGTTTTTGTACGGTCTTGTCGGCAAGACAATTTGGAATTCCTTCATTGGTATAGGTACAGCCAAAGCCGAAGCCCACAACAGTGCCTTTACCCAATTTTCTATAGGCAACGGCGTCAACGTCATTGTTTTTCATTACTACCACAGCCGGGTTATTGCCGAAGTTACGAACTTTACTGGCTGCAATAAGAGAAGCATTAATCGATACATTTTTCGGAATCCCCTCGAGTAATGGATGGGCACTTTTTCCTTCTGCGGCCGAAAAACTAAACGTTCCCGAGTTACCTACCCAGGGAAATAGTGATAGATCCCTCATTGCTGACATTCCGCCGTTGTCAGTTTCATAACCGTTAAGTTCAGCGTGAATAAATGTTCCACCGTTCTTAACAAATTTAAGAATGGCATCTTGTCCGGATTTTGGCATTGCTTGAGTGTAGGTGTCCCCGTTTAGGTGAATTACAGAATCGAAGTCGCCGTTTAATTCCGTCCCGTCAAATTCATATTCAATTTTTTTGGAATAGGCAACTTCAATACTTTCAGCTTCTAAAGCCTTTTGCAACTGTTTCAGGGCGTCGTTCTTAGCATCCCAAATTATAAGTACGACGCCGGAATTGGCAAAAACCATCCCAAGCTCTTCTGCCTTTTCTCTTGAGATTGGAAGTATGGTTTTGCGATTAAATACTGCCGCTTGGATTTTAGATTCTTCAATTTTAATATTGGAAAGATTTGAAAAACGCAAATCAGACTTGGTGAGATCTGCCCCTGCAGCTTGGACATTTTGTAACTCTGCTTTTTTAAAAATGGATTTACTAAAATTGGCTTTCGTGAAATTAGCGTTTGTTAGGGTTGCATCTTTAAACGTTCCTTGCTCTCCCTGCGCTTCTGTAAAATTAGCATTACTCAGTTTCGCGGCTGTAAAGTCAGCTTGTTTTAAATTCGTTTTGCTGAAGTCTACTCCCGAAGCATCCACTTTGATGAGTTTTGCTTCCAAAAAATTAGATTTATTAGGAGAAAAATAGGTAAGATCTAAGCCTGAAAAATCAGCTTTGGTAAAGTTACAGCCTTCTGGAGCGACGTCGGAAAGGACAGAATTTTTTAAGTTAGTTTTTGTGAAATTTGAGTTTTTAATTTTTGCACCATCAAAGTTTACTCCGGCCAGGTTAGCGCTTTCAAAATTTACTTTTTCTAAAGTAGATTTTTTGAGAGATGACTTTTGCAAGTCAGCACCGGTGAAGTCAGAGCCGCTAAAGTCAATTTCATCGAGATTGAACCTTCCTAATACAACTCCTCTGAGGTCTGAACACTGTCCAAAGAACCCAGGGTTTAAACCGATTTGTTGTTGGTCATTAAGGCATTTCCCGTCTTTAAAACGAAAACCGAGGTCCTTTGAGGCGGCAATTGAACTTGTTAAGATAATGATACCAATAGCTTTAGTGACGATAATATTCATTGGAATACTCTCCTTGCGGTTTAAAAATATCGTGTCCTTGAGTTCTTTTTTCTTTTAATTTCGTGAGATTAGTTTTGGTTTTCTCGAGATTTTTTTCTAAAATCGACTGCTCCGTAGCGAGTGAGACATTTACCGTATCTGCCATAATTTCTTTGTATGCAGCAAGAAGCTCATCACGTTTCTTCGGGTCTTTTGTGATATCGTCGAGATTGGGGGTGGAGCTGAGAGCCAATTCAAATAGTTCGGTGAGTTTTCTGTTGAGTTCGAAAGTTTTTTCGCTCAAATCCTTGTTTACAATAACTGCTTTTTGGAGGGCGTTAAAAGTTTCTCCGGCTTTGGACATGAGCTCCCTAACATTGCTTTCTTGTATTTCTGCGAACGAGACTGTACTAAGTAATAGTAGGATTTTAATCATGTAACCATTCCTTTATTATTTTTGTATAGTTTGTTCGTTCTTGGTCACTAAGTTGAGGATGACCAAAGAGACCTTTCGTGGGAATAGAAAGTAAAGCAGAGGCGCTAGGGAAGGACTTTTCCGTCAATGCAGTTGCAGTAAGACATGCTTGATCAATATTTTTTGTAAGGTCAAAAACTTGTGAGCCAAGATCGTCGAGGCTTGAATTATGACACTCGGAACAGCTTAGGGACTTGAGTGCTGGCATAATGATATTTGTAAACATTGCGTTTTTATTGCAGACCATTTTATTTCCTCGGCTGATTTCCATAAATGAAATTTGTAACTTTGAATTCGCGAGTCCATCTTTGACAATAATAAGTGGACTGCCAGAAATTACCGGGGTCGCAGAACGAATAAGACCGAACTCATTATGGCGTCGGCGCACGAGTTCTACGGGAACAAATGTTGTCGTTTTGTCAACAATTGTGTAAGTGTTGTAAATTGAATCATACATGCCATTGAGGAGTACCTTCATATCTTTGATATAGATATTGCCTTCGCCGTTTACGATTCGCGGATATTTCACCCGATACGCACCACGCACATTTTCGCTTGTTTTTACATACTCTTGGATCTCTAGTGCCAGCTTCATATCTTTAAATTCATTGGAAATCGGACTGAGATCGAAGAGAATTGTTTTGAACCCGGCGTTTGCGGGTGGAAGGGGTGTAGGGATCACAACTTCTGCTGAAAAGTACTTTCCGTTGCGATTGCATGCATTCTCGCCTTTATCCCACCACATTTGGGAGATTTCATTAAATTCGATGCCGACGTCAAAATCGCAGTTGGCTTTAGCGCAGTGCCCGTTACCAGCACGATAAGTAAGTAGAGACTCGTCGATTTTTGCAAAATTCATATAACGCAAAGCCAGTTCATAGCTGCTTTCAATTTCGGGAACGGCAAATGGTGGTGCCTTGGGATTGGAACCGTTATGACATTCAACACACCTATTTTTCTGCATGATTTTAGGATAAAGAGTTTCGGTGTAGGCTTTGTAGCCGGAGTTACAAGTTGCCGCGATGCTTGTTGAAGAAAAAAGAAATACGAATAGAACGGACTTCAATGTCATGAATCTTTCCCTTCAAAAATAATCACGCTTTCAAGTTGACCAGGGCCGGTAAAAACTCCCGGCGCATAAGTTGAAAAGTCGTCAATTTTGCCACAGATATTTAAATAGTTTGCAAAAACCGCGTAACCGACAAGAGCGGGCTCACTGCCGATGAGCGTACCTCGCTCGGCACCCTGGCCATCCGTATAGTGGCCGACTTGGGTTCGACGCATTTTGGGAGTGCCATTGGGTTTGTAGTAACCGATCACAGTCATACATTTATCACCGCTATCACCGGTCCAATTTCGTTCGCCGTTCGCATCACAACCACCATCTGTGAGAAGCTGAAAGAAAAGTGGTTTTTTCATTTGATGGGCAAGCTCAACTGCGAGGCCAATTTGAATTCCCATTAGCTCGTCCTGGCGATCTCCATCAGTGGAGTTTCCTGTGTGATAATCACAGTTGCCAAGTGTCCAGACGCCAGGGCCAGACTGTCCCATAAGTGAATTCATTGTGAGAGCTGCTGTCACTGCATTGACTTCACTCGAAGCGGTGTTTTCGTTGATTTTATAAACGGCCTTTACCGTCGCATTTTTGCGTGGATCCAGGCTATCAATGCCCGCGAGAAAATCGAGACTTTTTTCGTAAGCGCATTTAGAAAGATCACCTAAAACTTTTCCATCCGGTAAATCAATATAGTCGCCTTTTTGAATGCGGCTGAGATCAATGGTTGCCTCGGCCATCGCTTTTATTTGTTCGGTTTTTATTTCTGAATAAGCAGGTCCACCAAGATTTACGGCTCCCAGTACACCATCTACGCTGTTAACAATCGTTGGTTTAAGAGAGATATTATTAACGACGGGTGCACTTCCTCCTCCTGATGGAGAGTCAATAGTACCGAGGCCATTTGTAATAAAGGATCCACGGAGTCCTGCGGAAAGAACAAGATTGGCGGCATTAAGTCTGTTGCTGGGGCTATCGTCCTGGGCGAAATGACAAAAGCTACCCATACGGAAATTTTTTCTGGCTTCGGCAGTTGTATTGTCCAGAATCCCCTTTAACATTTTACTGTACTTGAGAGACATTGGTAGGCCGAAATCTTTGTAGAGTGAGCCTTGTTGTCGTGGATCCCAGCCGAGGCGATTATAAGAAGATAGTAAATCTTCAGGACCACCTTTTTTCCCAACTAAGAAATTTCCCGGAAGAGCAGCGCCGCCTGCCATGTCAAATACCATGAATGGAGTGAGGTTTGGTCCGCTGCTACCACCACATTGGTCGACAGCTTTGCGTAATCCCAAACCGAAAATATTTGGAAGAGAGATCACACCGCTATAAAGAAGAAAACCTTGGGCGAGAAAATCTCTTCGGGTCACTGGTTTTTTGTGTATATGCACTTTTTTCTCCTTTTTATTACTTCACGAGAAAGGCCATACTAGATGCGTAGTTGGCACACATAATTTGTAAAATATTCTTTAACGCATCAATAGAGTCGTCTTGAGCTGAGGTTGATTTAGCAAAAAGAGAGTTCATAACTTCGATCTCTTTCTGTTTAACATCTCGGAGCCAAAACATTACTGCCAGCCGTTGACTTATTCTCGAAATTAGAAAGTCAGAAAATTGTGAGGGTCCGCGTGTAAAATCGATATCGGAGAATATTAAGCGTTCACCATGTGTTTGGTTTTCCTCTCGTGCGATCGCCTTTTTGCAAAAGTACCCAGAAAGTTCAATCATCGCGAGAACTGTATTATTATTAAACTCCTGTGGAATACCATATTTTGGCAGACGGTCTTTAATATTATTGAAAACGAGTTGTATCTCAACGTCGTCAGCTCCAACGCCAGTGATGCTGGCATATGAAGAGTAGATTTCGCGGAAATTTTTTATTCTGACTGGGTCGCCGGCGTTACCAGTCATGATTCCATAGAGAAAGAAAACGACAGAGTAAAAAATAGTTTTTTTCACTTAGAGGACTCCTTCCGGTGAAATGCACTGGCGTTCGACAGCAATATTTGAAATTAGCGATCTAATTTTGTAACCATTGCTTTCAAATTTAGTTCTTAGTGGCTCAAGAAGTTCGGGTGCCGTTTCTAAAATAGAAGTGCCGCAAATTTCTTGATACACTTTCTTTACCAGGCACTGACTATAGGCTTTTGATTGAGCGAGCATTTCTGCAAACTGTTTTATCCCTTGACCCTTCATAGGCGAACGCCAACCAAAACTTATGGAAGGATTATAATGTAACATATTTTCCCAACTGTCATCGGTAGTCACATAGCCTTCAGGATAGACCTCGGCATGTTGATTCATCTTCTCCATAACGCCATTTTTTTTGAACTGAATTGATCCATCTGTGAAATCAAATTTAGCGAATGCCCCGCCCATCCCATCCATTAAACCGTGACAGTTGCGGCAAAAGTTCTGATAAACAGCCGGGTCTCCAGCGTTATTGCGTGTGACGTCACGTCGGACGTAAACATCAGGAACGCCACGTGTCTTCCAGCTATCAATATGTGAACATAAAAAAACATTGAACGAATTGGGAACATTTCTTCGATTTGTGCCCATGTCGAAATTGATTTTTGCCCAAGCACGTGTAGTTAGGGCTCCGGCGGCCTCGTCAAAATTTGGCCACTGCTGATCATATTTCTTTAAATCTGAAGAGAAACTTAAGTTAGCGCTTTCAAAGGCCACATAATGGTCATTATTTTTCATTGAAATTTCGGGGAGGCCATATTTCTCGGTACCGCTGTAGCGAATATCTCCGGTAAGTATCAGGCGTGCATCGAGATCATCCCTTATAATTCCAATAATAAGAGCCTGTAAGTCATTGAGAGGTTCGAGTGTGGAATAGTCCTTACTAGAAAAGGGTGCGGCAAAATTACGAATGCGAACTTGCAGAAATCCGTCCTCTGCCATCATCATTTTAAGTGCATCGTCAATTTTATTTTGTTGGACAAGCTTTACCATGCGTCCAAACTTGAGATTGCCAATATTGGGGGTTACTCCCGTCATGCGGATATAGAGTTTTTGTGTATAGACTTGAGAGGCTGAGAGATTTTCCGTTCTAAGATTGGGATATTTTTCCTGTTTCGGCTTGCTTGCAACTTCGCTCGGCGTGTAAGTGCAGAGATTTTGGTCGGCGTGAACAGAAAAAACTAAAAGTAGCCCGGTCACGAAAACAAAGATGTGGCTCATAGCAGACTCCTCGTGTTGGCAATAAAATTAGATTACCAACCTATTTCAAGAGTGAGGAGCCTAGTTATTAACAATAATAGCTAGTTGGTGGATTCTATCCAAAATTCAGCACGTTCCCCCACAAGATGATCGTACAAAGGGCCTGAAGTTTTTGAACTGTATTCTTGAGTGATTTCACATTCCCAAACGTTTCCTCCTGGAAACGACGGGCCATGTCCACATGGTGCACCAAAGGTGTGAAGTTGGTGAGGTATTATGTCGTCGTTATAAATGCGAAGTGTATCGCCAACCTTTACATATGCCGATGTTTCTTTGGTATTCCAAGGACCTTTGCCGGTATTATAAGGGATATGAAATTCGACAGTTGCTGTAAAAGCTAGATTGCCAACCAAAATGAACGCTAATAGAAATATTTTTTTCACGCTACCTCCGTTTTCCGTTTCTATGTTCGTTATATTTTTTACTACGATTTGGATTCCATTTAAAAGTCTAGTTTAATAAAGTCATTTTCGTTTTGCACCGAAAATATAGAAAAATACTAGTTATGGCGCGCGCAAATTTTACTCTTTATATTATTGTGTTTTCTTTGATGGGTTGTGGACAGCGCTATCATGACTTAGGTCGAGATTCAAATAATGAAAAACCCAAAATTATTACTTATTCTTGGATAATGGATCGTGTGTTTCTGCCTAACTGCATTTCTTGTCACGGCGAATCGGAATACTCGTCTAAAGGCGGGGGAATTCCGCTTTATGAATATGATCATTTTGCAGTTGAGGCTGATGGCATTTGGCGAGAGATTTCCCGAGAACGCATGCCTAAGGACAATCCAAAGTTAAGCGAAGAAAAAAAATCATGGGTTAAGGAATGGTTTGATTCGGGAATGCCGAAATAGCATTTAATCTTCGTAATCTCTAAACTTCCAGAGAAATCTCGCAAAACTAACAAGCGTAAAAGTGATTGCGGCTGCTAAACCATAACCATATCCCTCTCCCGGATAACTCGAATAACGGGTCCCAAAAAACACTACAAAGCCCTTACCGATGAGCGTCGGCATAAGTAGGGTTATGAGAAACTTGGGGAGCTCACTTTTTCTTTGCTCTTTTTCTTCTTTCATATTGGGGTCTCCTTATGTGGCATTACCCAACGCTTAAACATTATAGGAGTAATCATGGTTGTAACGATTCCCATAAACACGAGCGTTGAGAATAGGGCCTGATCAATGAGTCCTTTGTGATAGCCGATTCCCGCAACCACCAGCTCCATAACTCCACGTCCATTGAGAATGATGCCGATGCCGATACAGTCGATTTTATTGAGCTTGAGAAGTTTTCCACCGAACCAACCTGAGTAGATTTTTGAGACTATCGATACAAGCAGTACAACTGAAACAAAGAATGGAGAAAGCTCTTGAACCGCAAACTCTAATCCCAAATAGACGAAAAATACAGGCGCTAAAAATCCATTGCCAATTGAGCCGAGTGTTCTCTCAAGTTCACGATAGTGTGAAGCAAGAAATAATTTTTTATCTAATAGTAGTGCACCAAAAAATGCGCCGATAATGAAATGGAATCCGAGCATATCGCTAACGACGCCAAAGGCGAGCGAGAAAAAAATCACGATTCCAAACAGGGCGTCGCTACCTAGTAAGTTTACGAGTCGGTCTGGAATTCTTTCTAAATGCAATCCACGATGAATAAGTTTCTGAGTTAACCACCCTACCGACACGATGATAGCGCCAAGAATAATTAGTTTTCCAATGGTAAAGGCGATACTTATTCCGAGGTCGGCCCAAGTAAAACTTATTTCTTCAGCCTTTAAATTCAAGATAACACCCAAAATAAGAAGCGCAGCAATGTCATTGACGATGGCGGTCGCCACAGAGTAACGGGCAATTTCGGTTTCGAGCATATTAAAGCTCTGTAGGATTCTTATTGCAACGGGAAGAGCTGTTATAGAAATACAAAGCCCTAAAAAAACGGCACGAGTAGTTTCAAGTTCAAAGAGAACTCCCACTAAAATACCAGATATTAGTGGTATAAAAAAACCCAATATTGCTACTATGATTCGTCGGCTAAAAATGGCACTCATGATACTTTTGAAGTCCATTTCAAGCCCAGCCTGTAAGACGATAAGAAATACCGCAAGATCTGCGATCCCTGAGAGAGATTCATTTGCCTCGATGAAATTAAAGGCGCTAGGCCCAAGTAAAATGCCGGCTAACATTTCGCCAACAATAGCGGGTTGACCAATGCGTTGAAATAATTGCCCGAGTAAGCGAGCAGCGATGACTAATAACAGTAGACTCGTCATTAACGGCATTGAAATAGAATAATGATCAAGGAAAGTATTTCAAGTTGAAAGTAGTCTGATTGATTATTTTGCGTATAAATGGCATGAGACCTAACTATGGTTGCTAATAAAATTCAGTTTGCGGTAGTACGCGAAGACCCGGTGATTGAATTGGAGGTTATTCGCAAACTAGATGGACCCAAAAAGGTCGCATTGATAGGGTCTGGTGGTTGTACGGCATTTACTTTACGCAAAGAATTCCCAGACTTGGACATCAGTATACTAGAACCAAATCCTAACCAAGTTGAACTTATCCGGCAAAAATTGAAAATCTTAACCCAAGAGCCTTCCGATGTGATTTTCAATTCCTTTGGTGTTGGATGTGAAAATGTTAATGCCTTAACCACCCGTGGAAACTTTGAATCCTTGTTTCGGGGTTTGAGAAATTTTATTTTTGAATTCGTCTATGAAGAGAAAAAATGGGAAGAATTTTTTGCCGAACAGCGAGTTGACTTAAAAAACGAGGTATTTAGTTCCAAGTTTTGGCCCGTAAGTTTTAATTTGTTTTTTTCCGACTCAATTTTAAATGCTATTTTTGGGCCGGATGCAATCCAACACGCCGTGCCTGGATCATATCCGGAGTACTTTCGAAAAATTTTAGAGAATGGTTTGCTCCGAGAAGGAGCTCCTGACAACTATTTTTTGCAGCATATTTTTTTAGGTTACTATGTAAATCGAGTTAAAAGTTTGCCATCTTATTTATTGAATTTTCCGAAGAATGCGGGAGATTTTAAATTTATTGAAGCCCTTGCCCAAAACGCCCCTGATTACGGCTCTTTCGATTGCGTCAGTCTATCAAATATTTTTGATTGGATGAGCGAGATCGAGATAAAAAAAATCATGGAACGTTTGGGTCGCGAAATGCACAAAGGAAGTATTGTTATTTTTCGCCAGTTGAACAATCTAAAAAATTTAGAGGCTTTTTTTAACGGCAAATTTAAGTTTTTAGAAGATCAAGCCCAGGCGCTTCAGGCCGTTGATCGTAGTTTATTTTATAGTCGTATCTATATCGGGCAAAAAATAGCGAGGTAAAAATGGTAAAAAACAAAAAACTGCCTGACTTGATTAATGATGTCTTAGAGGGTTGTGGCTATCGACAAAATCCTTACTTTAAGGCTCTCAAAGATGGCAGCTTTACAAAAGAGGATTTTATCGAAACCCAAATTCAATTCTTTTTTGCCGTCATATTTTTCAGTCGTCCAATGGCTGCTTTAGCGGCGAAAATACCGACTCCTGAACTCCGTATAGAAATTGTTCGTAATGTTTGGGAAGAGCATGGGGAAGGAGATTCCTTACGAGTTCATGGAGCTACTTTTATTGAATTCTTATCGCGTATTGGGGGGATTTCACTTGACCAAGTTGATAGTCGTGCTCTTTGGCCCGAAGTACGTGCGTTCAACACGATGCTATCTGGGGCGTGCGTCCTCGATGAGTATCTGACGGGCGTTGGAATCATGGGAGTGATCGAAAGAATGTTCTCAGATATTTCCGCCTGGCTTGGCTCTGGTATTGTTGAACGAGGCTGGTTAACGAGAGAGCGAATGATTCATTACTCTCTTCATGAGAAAATTGACATCAAACATTCCGATGATTTTTTTAATATTTTGGAAAAGTCATGGAGCAACTCTGAGAATGACCGTTATGCTATTGAACAAGGTTTGTGGTTGGGTTCCTATATTTTCAACCAGCTTTATACGGGTCTTTACAATGCGCGTACGCGTCGGACGCTGAGATCGATTCGTGGTAGCCACTCGCGTGCTGAAGGCTAAATGCCTCTACTGCGTCTGTCCATTGATAACTGGAATATTTTTAAGAACGATATCGAGGCTATCGAGAGAAGCTCTATATATCCTTTAGGGAATGATTTTTTTAAAATCGATCATGGTAAAAACTATTTTTCTTTTTTTGAGCGCCTTGGTGAAGTTTACTATTATGGTTGGATAGAGAATGGCAAAATTGTCGCCGTAATGGCCGGGGTACTTCGTAATCTTCCCTTGGACGGAAAAAATAAAAAATCATGGTACTTTTGCGATTTAAAAATCCATCCTGAGTATCGTGGTTTTCACATTCCGGTAAAAATCGGGAAGTCACTTTTCCCCAGATATCTCAGGAATCCTCGTGGTTACGCCATTAGCATGAATTCCATTGACGGGACTAATCGCATGGTTAAGATTGCTTCTCATCTTAGGTGGTTGAATTTTGTTCCACGGGCTAAACTTTTGATTTGGTCTCTTTCGTTCGATGAAGTTATCGAACTAAAGCCTTTGATCGAAAAATACCGTGGTCCCATTTCATTTTTATCTTTGGAGGGAGTTAAAGATATTATTATTCAAAGTACCGGAAAACCAATTGATCTTTTGCATTTCCAATTTGGTCCTTTTAGCTCTGGGAATACTTTACGTCCACGAATCAATGCTGTCCATATGTTCTGCGCTACCGAAAATGACTTGTTGGCGCAAGAGATTCTGCGTTTTAAGAATTATTCTGCTTCGGCAACCATACTATCGCACAGGATTGAATGCGACTGGAGTTGGGTTTTAACGAGTGAAATTTGATTGATTATTTTCGAATTTGACCATTGCCGTCGATAATCCAGCGTGGAGTCGTGAGCTCACGTAATCCCACTGGGCCCCGAACGTGAAGTTTCTGAGTGGATATCCCCAATTCGCCACCAAGCCCAAACTCAAAACCATCCGTAAATCTGGTCGAGGCATTCCAGTAAACTGCGGCAGCATCTATTTCGTTTTGAAATTTTCGTGCTTTTTCTTCAGAAGACGTAACAATAGTTTCCGAGTGCTTCGATCCATGTTTTTCAATATGTGAAATTGCTTCTTCTAAATTTTTTACAACTTTACAATTAATAACGAGATCAAGATATTCGGTGTCCCAATCTTTTTCTTTTGCCGCAATTACATTGTCTGAGGCTTTCAGAATTTTCAGAGTCGCTTTATCGGTGTGCCAGATCAAGTTCGTATCTCTGGTTCTAGTGTAAAGTTTTTTAATAAAACTGTCGGCAACACTTTTATGTACAAGAACGGTTTCTAGAGCGTTGCAAACGCCAGGCCTTTGCGTTTTGGCGTTATTGACGATTTCAACGGCCATCTCAACATCTGCATCATCGGCCACGTACGTATGACAAAGGCCGCGATCATTTTTTATGACTGGCATAGCAGCAGTTTTTTGCACCATCTCTATTAATCGTTCCCCTCCTCTTGGTACCACAATATCTACGAGGTCACTTCTTTTTAGAAGAGCCTTTATAATTTTGCGATCGTAATCATTAAAACCAAAAAAAGGCAGAAATTTTGAATGATATTGTTTTAGGGAGTCAGAAATAATTTTATAAATCACTTTGCTCGTATGTGCTGATTCCCTTCCCCCGCGAAGAGCAATCACATTTCCTGATTTATACGCTAGCGAAAAAGCTTCAAGTATTACGTTCGGTCGCGATTCAAAAATCATAAAAATCACACCAAGTGGAGAGCGCACGCGTTTGACCCTCAGCCCATTCTGAAGAGTCCGCTCTTCAATCACTTCATTGACGGGATCTTTAAGCTCGGAGACCTGGCGTAAACTTTCAACCATTGAGTCGATACGTTTTTGGTTTAAAACCAAACGATCGCGGAACGCAGGTGTTGCGTCTTTGACAAGCGCTTTTAAATCTTTTTGATTTGCGTTCTGAATTTCGTTGCTGGAACTTGCAACCTTTTTCGCGATCTCGTTAAGAATATAATTTTTCTCTTTGCTGACGAGTTGTCGCAACTCTCGAGCTGCTTCGCGTAAATGTAAAAATGTCTTTTCAATTTTTTTAAGGTCGATAAAGGCCCCCAATTTGGGTTCCAATACTTCTTCCTGATGCAATTTCAAGTAAATTATTGGGAACGTCGCCGCGCACGAGATGGGTAATGATTCCATCTTTTCCGGCTCTTTCCGCCGCTAGCAATTTCGAATACATTCCACCGACTCCAAACTTCGATGTATTTTTTCCGTCAGCCATTTTCTTTTCTTTTATTGTTACGTGTTTTAGATAAGGAATAAGTGTTGCGTAACTTACTTTTTGCGGATTTGCTGTATATAATCCGTCAACGTCAGTTAATAATATTAATTTCTCGGCCGCCATCATAACAGCGACTCTTGACGCCAGTGAGTCATTGTCGCCAAATTGAATTTCTTCTGTAGCAACAGCATCATTTTCATTTAACACGGGAACAATTTTCCAGCGCAACAATTCTTTGAGTGTATTTTGCAGATTCTTTTTTCGATCACTATGTTTCATGTCGTCAGCAGTCAGGAGCACTTGTGAGCCCATAAGGCCCACTGCGTGGAGCGCAATATTATATTGATCCATCACAAGAGGTTGACCAATTGCGCTGAGTGCCTGTTTTTCTTGAAGGGTGCGCTTCCTCTTGTTGAAGTTCATACGTGTAACCGCGGTACCGATCGCGCCTGATGTAACCCAGATGACTTCAATGTTGTGCTTTTTTCTGAGGATTTGAATTTGTTGCATCCAGGTGCGGATCAATAAAAGTCCGCCCGTGCAAACCATTCGGCTTCCAGCTTTAACGATCCAGCGGCGTTGGCGCATGAATCACTCGTTGTGGGAATGGAATGTCTATTTTCTCTTGAAGATATTTGGCGTGAATAGATTTAATGGTTTCGTGTTTGATGAGTGCTTGATCTGTCCAATGTTTTACTCTTAAAATGAGATCAAAATCGACGCTACTTTCGCCAAAATTTTTAAAACGTACCGCAGGTTCGAAGTCGGGAACTCCACCCGGAATCGATTTCATAATTTGTTTAGCGACTTCAACGGTAACTTTTTCGACGTGATTGAGATCACTATTATATCCGACTCCGAGTGATAACGTGATGCCTACATCTGTCGAAGGAAGATCATAGTTTGTAATAATGGAATTACAAATTTTTGTGTTGGGAATTACGACGACGGTATCTGATGTACGATGAATTTGTGTGCTTCGCCAACCAATCTTTTGTATAAACCCTTCGGAGCCATCTTCGAGTCTAACAAAATCTCCAACGCGAACCGGTTGATCGAAGTAAAGGTAAAAACCCGCAAATAAATTTCCGAGAGTATCTTGCAGCGCGAGCGCGACCGCCAAGGAACCAACACCTAACGACGCCAAGATGGGAGTGATAGAGACGCCAAGGGTATCGAGCGCTGCAAGAATTCCCATAAAGAAAATTCCAACTTGAACAAGTGCGCCGACAAATTGTTGTGTGCCGACCTTGACCCCTTTAGCTGTCAAAAAAGAACGTAAGAAGACAACGATTGTGCGATTGATCATCCAAGTCCCAATTAGGATGAAACCAATTTTTTGAATGGCGCGTAGGAAATTGTGTTTGGAGACAAGTTCGGGATAAAAATTTAATCCAATAAGAAATGATCCATAGATAATGAGGATGCGCACGGGACCGTTGAGGCGTTCGAGAAGTTCATCATCCCATGTGACTGTCGTGGCGGCGACGGTTTTTCTCAAAATTCTCCAGAGAATATTCTTAATGATAAAGAGAATAAAACCGGCTGCAACCGCCGAAGATAGTGCAATCAGGCCGTGGGAGTTAAAAATTTCCTTTAGAGTTTCCATCCCTATAAAGGTAAGCACAAATGGTATCGCTGTCGACTATGTCATTCACAGAAACTTATGCCCAACATAGGAGCAGATATTGTTTAGAAAGTAAGCGTTTTTAGTTTTCGAAATTTGCTGGCACAGTTCTTGGAGCAATTCCTCCCCCTTCCAAATAATCCTTTGACTATACAATTTAATTTCATGTAGTTATGTCCGTTACGAGGCTTGTCAAAGGCATTTGTCACGGGATTAGTGTGTGCTGGCATAGCTCAATTGGTAGAGCAGCTGACTTGTAATCAGCAGGTTGCGGGTTCGAGTCCCATTGCCAGCTCCAATTGCTTTTTTTGGCCGAGTTTGCGAGCGGAGAGATACCGAAGTGGCCAAACGGGGCAGACTGTAAATCTGCTGGCTTATGCCTTCGAAGGTTCGAATCCTTCTCTCTCCACCATGATGGACCATGGTTGACGAGCTTGTGATTTTGAATGGGAGTGCGGGAGTAGCTCAATTGGTAGAGCATCAGCCTTCCAAGCTGAGGGTCGCGAGTTCGAACCTCGTCTCCCGCTCCAACTGCTGCCCATGTGGCTCAGTGGCAGAGCACCTCCTTGGTAAGGAGGAGATCGCGAGTTCGATTCTCGCCATGGGCTCCAGAGTTTCTGGGTTGTAGTTTGAATTTTGTTTTTGGTTTGTTTTTTTGAGATTTGATTTTTAGAAATAACTTTTTAAGGAGAAGTTAAATGGCAAGAGAAAAGTTTGAACGGAAAAAGCCGCACTGTAACGTCGGTACCATCGGTCACGTTGACCACGGTAAAACAACAACTACCTCCGCTCTTACTAAAGTAAGCGCTGATCGTGGTATGGCAAAATTCATCAGCTACGATGACGTTGCGAAAGCGTCTGAGTCTCAAGGTCGTCGCGACCCTACAAAGATTTTGACTATCGCGACTTCTCACGTTGAGTACGAAACAGATAAACGTCACTATGCGCACGTTGACTGTCCGGGTCATGCTGACTATGTAAAAAACATGATTACGGGTGCTGCTCAGATGGACGGGGCGATTCTTGTTGTTTCTGCTGAGGACGGACCGATGCCTCAAACTCGTGAGCACATTCTGCTTGCTCGTCAAGTTGGTGTTCCTGCAATCGTTGTATGGATGAATAAATGTGATAAAGTGGACGACCCACAACTTCTCGATATCGTTGAGATGGAAATTCGGGATCTATTAAATAAATATGAATATCCTGGCGATGACACTCCGATTGTTCGCGGATCAGCAACGAAAGCAATCTCTGGTGATCAGGGTGAATTTGGCGTTCCTGCAATTTTAAAACTGTACGACGCTATTGATAGTTTCATCCCAACCCCAGTGCGCGATAAAGACAAAGCTTTCTTGATGTCGGTTGAAGACGTATTCTCGATCTCTGGTCGTGGAACCGTTGTTACTGGCCGTATTGAACGCGGTACCGTGAAAACTGGTGACGAGGTTGAGATCGTTGGTCTTCGCCCAACACAAAAAACAGTTGTGACCGGTATTGAGATGTTCCGCAAAACTTTGGATTATGGCGAGGCGGGTGACAACGCAGGGTGTTTATTGCGTGGCACCAAAAAAGAAGATGTTGAGCGTGGGCAAGTTCTGGCGAAGACAGGATCGATCACTCCCCACAAAAAATTTAAGTGTAATACTTACATCTTAACTAAAGAGGAAGGTGGTCGTCATACTCCATTCTTCAATGGTTATCGTCCTCAGTTCTATTTTAGAACAACTGACGTAACTGGTATCTGTGAATTGAAGCAAGGAACAGAAATGGTTATGCCGGGCGACCGTGTTGAGATGACTGTTGATTTGATTGCTCCGATTGCGATGGAGAAAGAACTTCGTTTCGCAATCCGTGAAGGTGGTCGCACAGTTGGTGCAGGCGTTATCACAGAAATACTTGAGTAATAGCTAAATTATGGCTATACGGGGGTTTTCATTTTTGAAAACCTCCTACAAATTTGGGGCTAGACTATGCGCGTGATTATTACTTTGGGATGCGAAGAGTGTAAGGAACGTAATTACACAACAACTAAGAACAAGCGAAAAATGCCAGATCGTTTCGCTAAAAAGAAATTTTGTCCTCGCTGTAATAAACATACATCGCACAAGGAAACAAAATAGTTTAGGGCAGTAGCTCTAATTGGTAGAGCAACGGACTCCAAATCCGTAGGTTGTGGGTTCGAATCCCTCCTGCCCTGCCAGTTTATTGGCAGGTTGGGAAAAGAAACGAAGATTTTTAATTTTGGAGAAGGTTTTGGGCACTGACAATAAAAAAATTATAACCATGAGTTTTGTAGCTGCGGGCGCATTAACCGCGTTTGTAGTTTCCCTTTTGATGGATGTTGCTGCTAGCGCTTTTGGGGTGGTAGCTCGCATGCAGGATGTACAGGTTTTTCGTCACGGATTACCAGTTGCACTTGGGCTTTTGGTTTTTGGGCTGTTACAGTTTCGTCCAGTAGTGAATATTTGGGCGGATGAAGTTGTTTCTGAGATTCGAAAGGTTGTATGGCCATCACGTAAAGACACAATGGGTATGACCATGGTTGTTTGTGTGTTGGTTGTCATGTCTGGAGTTGTGGTTTTTGGGTTTGACTGGGTTGCAGCTTTTGTTATTGAGAAAATTGTTCAGTAGGGGATAAAACGTGTCGACGAAAAAATGGTATATCGTGAACGTACAAACTGGTTGTGAATCGACA
The DNA here is from genome assembly GCA_002083485.1 of Proteobacteria bacterium SG_bin7. Classification (GTDB taxonomy): domain Bacteria; phylum Bdellovibrionota; class Bdellovibrionia; order Bdellovibrionales; family SG-bin7; genus SG-bin7. The sequence continues at coordinate 28,775 of LWDK01000019.1, forward strand.
GCTAAGGCCTCTATTGAGGAGCGCATTAAAATTCACAAAATGGAAAAGGCTTTTGGCGAGATTTTGATTCCGACTGAGAACGTTACCGAACTAGTTAAAGGACAGAAAAAGACGCGGCCGAAAAAGTTTTTCCCAGGTTATATTTTCGTAAACATGGATCTTGATGATAAGTCATGGCACCTGGTAAAAGGCGCATCTAAAGTTTCTGGCTTTATTGGTGGTCAAAAGCCAATGGAAGTTCCTGAAAGAGATGTGGTGAAAGTAAATCAACAAATTGAAGGTGTGAGTGAAAAAGTTAAACCGAAAATTAATTTCAACATCGGTGAAGGTGTTGTTATTATTGATGGTCCGTTTAACTCTTTCAACGGTACTGTTGAAGAAGTAAATGAAGAAAAAGGAAAATTGAAAGTATTAGTATCAATCTTTGGTCGTCCGACTCCGGTTGAATTGGATTTTATTCAAGTGGAGAAGACTTAAAGGTAGAGGTGATTTATGGCAAAGAAAGTAACGGGAGTAGTAAAACTACAAATCCCGGCGGGTAAGGCTAATCCAGCTCCCCCCGTAGGACCGGCGCTTGGTCAACAAGGCGTAAATATCATGGAGTTCTGTAAACAGTTCAATGCACGAACTCAGAAGGCTGGCGACACGATTATTCCAGTTATTATTACTGTGTATCAAGATCGTTCGTTTACTTTCATTACAAAAACTCCACCGGTTTCTATTTTAATTAAATCGGCGATCAAGCTTGAGAGCGGATCAAAAATGCCCAACAAAGATAAGGTTGGTCGCATTAAAAAATCGCAAATCAAAATGATTGCTGAGACGAAAATGCCAGATCTCAATTGCTTAAACCTTGAGTCAGCTATCTCTCAGTGTATCGGAACGGCCAGATCTATGGGCGTTGAAGTGATCGAGGGATAGGTGATGTATGGCAGGCAAAAAATTTAATAAACTAAAAGAAAAAATCGATTCTAAGAAAAAATATTCAGCTGCGGATGGCATTAGGTTGGCAGTAGAATGTGCTCCGGCAAAGTTCGACGAGTCAATTGATGTATCGATTCGGTTAGGTGTGGATGCAAAGCAGTCGGATCAGCAAGTGCGTGGTGCTGTTGCTCTCCCTCATGGTTTGGGAAAATCAGTGCGCGTTATCGTTTTTGCAAAAGGTCCTAAAGAGGCGGAAGCAAAAGATGCTGGTGCTGATTTTGTTGGGGCCGATGATCTAGTTCAAAAAATTCAGGGTGGGTGGTTAGATTTTGATAAGGCTATTGCGACTCCAGATATGATGGCAGTTGTTTCGAAGGTAGCGAAAATTCTTGGTCCTCGTGGGTTAATGCCAAACCCGAAAGTGGGGACAGTAACTATGGATGTAAAGAGAACCGTAGAAGCTGAGAAAAAAGGAAAATTAGATTTTCGCGTTGATAAAGAAGGAAACTTGGCCGCTTCATTTGGCAAAAAATCTCTTGGTGCTGATAAACTAAAAGATAATTTTAATACTTTGATGGCGGCCGTGTTGAAAGCAAAGCCTGCGACGAGCAAAGGCAACTATCTTCGCGGCGTCACGGTGTCTTCAACAATGGGACCTGGTGTTCCTTTAGATGTTGCACTTCTTCAAGGTGCGGCGGAGTAACGAACTATGATGACACGTACATATAAGGTAGAAGAAGTAAATCGTATCGCCGAGAAATTAAAAAAATCGGCAGCGGCATTCCTTGTAGACTTTAAAGGAATTGATGTCGAGTCAGTTACGAAATTTCGTAAGAACTTACGTAAGCTCGATGCGGAAATGAAAGTTGTTAGAAACACTCTTGCGAAGAGGGCTTTAACGACGGGTGATAATAAGATGGATGCTTTGTCAGAAGATTTCACAGGTACAAACGCTGTGATCTTTTGCTACAGCGATGTTGGTGCAACCGCAAAAGCTATCACAGATTTCAAAGGTGAATGCGATAAAATTGTTATTAAGTCAGGCCTTATGGATAACGCCAGACTCGATGCTAAGAAAATCGAGTATCTGTCAAAACTCCCAGGCAAAGACGTACTGCGCGCTCAATTGCTTGGCACATTGGCAGCGCCAATGTCTAAGTTCGTACGCCAATTGGCGGCTGTACCGAGCTCATTCGTACGTGTGTTAAATGCGCATAAAGAAAAACAAGAAAAAGGTAATTAATTTTTTAATTTAATCGGAGGAAGAAAATGGAATTAAACAGAGATTCAGTAGTAGACTACTTGTCGAAAATGCCAGTGATTGAATTGGCGGAGATGATTAAAACTCTCGAAGATAAATGGGGGGTTAGTGCTGCGGCCCCTGCAATGGCTATGGCGGCAATGCCAGCGGCCGGTGCTGCGGCTCCCGCCGAAGAGAAAACTGATTTCAAAGTCGTTTTAGCTGATGGCGGTGCAAACAAAATTAACGTTATTAAAGTTGTTCGTGAGTTAACTGGTCTTGGCTTGAAAGAAGCAAAAGATCTAGTTGATGGCGCGCCAAAAACAGTAAAAGAAGGCGTTGGAAAAGACGATGCAGCGAAAATGAAACAAAAATTAGAAGCTGCTGGTGCGAAAGTAGAGCTCAAATAATTAAAAATTTGAGCTTGGTATTTATTTTTTCAATCTATAAATCTGCAGGCACAGGCCCAATGGGACTTGTGCATGCTTCATTTTTAAAGGACGGGGAGAATTAATGGAGACCACTTCATTAACTGCGTCGAACGTTCGGTTTCGTCGTAATTACGGCAGACTGAAACGCGATATCGAAACACCTAACCTCATTGTTTTGCAGAAAAAATCTTATGAGAGCTTTTTGCAAAAAGATGTCGATCCGGATAAGCGTACAGACACGGGCTTGCAAGGCGTATTTAAGTCTGTTTTTCCGATTTCAGACTTTAATAACACAGCGAGCTTAGAATTTGTTAGTTATGCCTTAGAACCAGCAAAGTACGACGTGGAAGAGTGTCGTCAACGGGGTATGACTTATGCGGCTCCGGTGAAAGTCACCTTCCGCTTAATCGTTTTTGATGTCGATGATGAATCACAAAACAGATCAATCCGGGATGTGAAGGAACAAGAAATTTACCTTGGTGAAATTCCTTTGATGACTGCCAATGGTTCTTTCATCATTAACGGAACTGAGCGGGTTGTTGTATCGCAATTACATCGTTCTCCTGGCGTGTTCTTTGATCATGACGGTGGAAAGAATTCTGCTACTGGTAAATTAATCTATTCGGCCAGAGTGATTCCCTATCGTGGTTCTTGGTTAGATTTCGAATTTGACCAAAAAGATTTGATTTATGTGCGTATTGATAGACGACGTAAATTTCCAGTTACTATTTTGTTGAAGGCACTGGGTTACTCGAACGAACAACTGCTTGAGTATTTCTATGATTTAGATACTGTGTCGATTGAAAAAGGTGGGAAATTCTATCGCTCAATTGACATTGAGCGCATGGTAGGTCAGCGTTCGCTTGTGGATATCGTTGATCCCGATTCTGGAGAAACGCTTGTCAAGGCAGGTCGGCGTATAACCCGTGCAGTCGCAAAAAAAGTCTCATCAATTAATCTGAAAAAGGTAGAAATTTCTATCGACGATCTTGTTGGTAAAGCCATTGGTAAACCGATTATTGATAAGTCAACAGGTGAAATTGTAGCGGACGTAAATGCGGAGCTGACTAAAGATGTCTTACATGCAGCGGTTAAAGCCGGCGTTAAAGAATTGAAACTTATTTTCTTTGATGGCCTTTCTGTTGGTCCTTATTTGAGAAATACTTTGCTTGTTGATAAAGTAAATACGATCGATGAGTCTTTGATGGAGATCTACAAGCGTCTTCGTCCGGGTGAGCCACCAACTGAAGAAGCAGCAAAAAACTTTTTCCGTCGTTTATTTTTTGATCCTGAGACCTATGATCTCTCGGAAGTTGGTCGTTTAAAGGTTAACCATAAATTTGATATTACTCTTGAGGAGTGCCCTGTTGACCATCGCACTCTTACTAACAAAGATATTATGTCAACGGTGAAAATGCTTATCGACCTTAAAAATGGTCGTGGCAAAGTTGACGATATCGATCACTTAGGAAATCGCCGTGTACGTTCTGTGGGCGAGTTATTAGAAAACCAATATCGCGTTGGTCTCGTTCGTATGGAGAGAGCGATTCGTGAAAAAATGTCGTTGCAAGATCTTGAGCAAATGATGCCGCACGATCTTGTAAATGCAAAGCCTGTAAATGCAGTCGTGAAAGAATTTTTTGGCGCGAGCCAATTATCTCAATTTATGGATCAAACAAATCCGCTATCTGAGATTACGCACAAACGTCGTCTTTCGGCGCTTGGCCCTGGTGGTTTAACGAGAGACCGAGCGGGTTTTGAAGTTCGTGACGTGCATCCGACCCACTACGGACGTATCTGCCCAATTGAAACTCCGGAGGGTCCAAACATTGGTTTGATTGCGTCGCTAGCTACTTATGCACGCATCAATAAATATGGGTTTATAGAGACCCCGTACCATAAGGTTGCTGAAGGTAAAGTTGATCCAAAAGTTGATTACATGTCAGCTCTTGAGGAACAAGGTCACTTTATTGCGCAAGCAGATGAAGGTATGGACACAGATCGCGTGACTTGTCGTAACAACGGTGAGTACACGATGGTTGAGAAGGATAAGGTGAGTTTGAAAGACGTATCACCGTCACAACTTGTGTCGATCGCCGCGTCTTTGATTCCATTCCTGGAGCATGATGATGCGAACCGAGCTCTCATGGGTTCAAATATGCAACGTCAGGCAGTTCCGTTATTGCGCGCACGTTCTCCCCTTGTTGGAACAGGTGTTGAACAGATTGTCGCGCGTGATTCGGGCACAAGTGTGGTTGCTGTTAGTGACGGAGTCGTTGAAGAGGTTGATGCTTCTCGTATCGTGATTCGTCGTTTTGCAAAAGGTGGTGAACTTGGTGCGAACGTAGATATTTACAACTTGATTAAGTATCAACGTACAAATCAAAACACATGTTTCTCTCAACGTCCTATCGTTTTCGTAGGTGATCGTGTTAAGAAAAATGACGTTATAGCCGATGGTCCATCGACGGAGTTGGGTGAATTAGCGCTAGGTCAAAACGTATTGATAGCGTTTACCCCGTGGATGGGTTTTAATTTTGAGGACTCAATTTTAATTTCTGAACGGCTAATTAAAGAAGACACATTCACTTCGATTCATATTGAAGAGTTTGAGTGTGTGGCGCGTGACACAAAACTTGGAAAAGAAGAAATCACACGCGATATTGCTAACGTTGGTGAAGAAGCTCTTAAAGATTTAGATTCATCAGGTATTATTCGCATAGGTGCAGAAGTAAAACCTGGTGATATCTTAGTTGGAAAAGTTACGCCCAAAGGTGAAACTCAACTTTCTCCGGAGGAGAAATTGTTAAGAGCGATCTTTGGTGAAAAAGCCGGTGATGTTCGTGATACATCACTTCGAGTTCCGTCAGGCGTTCAGGGTACCGTAATTGATGCGCAAGTTTATACTCGTGATGGTAATGACCGTGGTGAGCGTTTGTTGCAAATCATTGAGCAAAAGAAAGTGAAATTAACCCGTGACCAAACAGTTGAGCAAAATGCGATTCGTAATAGTGCGATTGCTAAATTGAAAGATCTGTTAATTGGTAAAACAACCACGGGCGTTTTGCTGAATGAAGACGGATCAAAAAAGATTTTGGCCAAAGGCCAAGTTCTTAAAGATGAGGATATTGAGTCAGTACCATTTGATTTGTTGTCTTATATCCCCCTTGATTCTGATCTTGAGTTCCAACTTTCGCGTGTTATGGACTCCGCAAGAAATCAACTTGATGCAGTTAAACTTGTTTTCGACGAAAAAATCGATCGCTTGAACAAAGGTGACGAGCTTCCTCCTGGCGTTGTGAAGATGGTTAAAGTCTATGTTGCCATTAAACGTAAGCTTTCGGTCGGCGATAAATTTGCGGGCCGCCATGGAAATAAAGGTGTTGTTTCACGCGTTCTTCCGGAAGAAGATATGCCGTATCTCGCTGATGGCACTCCGGTCGACATGGTTTTAAACCCACTCGGCGTTCCGAGCCGTATGAACATCGGTCAGGTGCTGGAAGTTCACTTAGGTTGGGCAGCCCATGGACTTGGAAAACAAATTGAAGCCATGCTTGAGAACTTTGAAGCTGAGAAAATGCGTAAGAAACTCAAAGAGGTTTACGAGGATTCTCATTATGTAAAATTGCTTGAGAAGGCCGATGAGAAGTCACTCAAAAAATTGGCGACTGTGGCGCGTGAAGGTATTCACGTTGCAACTCCCGTCTTCGACGGCGCCAATGAAGAAAACGTCAAAGGGTTGTTGTCAAAAGCTCGTCTTCCTGAGCGCGCACAAACGGTGTTATTCGATGGAAGAAGTGGTGAGCCATTTGATAACCCTGTTACAGTGGGCATTATGTACATGTTAAAACTGCACCACTTGGTAGACGAGAAGATTCACGCGCGTTCGATTGGTCCCTACTCGCTCGTGTCGCAACAACCACTTGGCGGTAAAGCGCAATTTGGTGGTCAGCGGCTTGGAGAGATGGAGGTATGGGCAATCGAAGCGTACGGCGCCGCTTATACATTACAAGAATTCCTCACTGTTAAGTCTGATGACGTAGCTGGAAGGACACGTATGTATGAAAGCATCGTGAAAGGCGAAAACATTCTTGAGCCGGGATTGCCTGAGTCCTTTAACGTTCTTGTTAAGGAACTCCAGTCATTAGGCTTGAATGTTGAACTGATGGAATCAAACACATTAACGGATGCACCGACAATTACTGAACAGTAGTAAGTATTAGGAGTAAGTCTTGAAAGATTTATTAAATTTTTTCGACAAACCAAAAGATCCTCTAAGTTTTGACTCCGTTCGCATTTCTTTGGCTTCGCCAGAGATGATTCGCGAATGGTCTTTTGGCGAAGTAAAAAAACCAGAAACAATTAACTACCGCACTTTTCGGCCAGAGCGTGACGGGTTATTCTGTGCACGCATTTTTGGACCGATAAAGGACTACGAATGTCTCTGTGGTAAATACAAACGTATGAAGCACCGCGGAGTAATCTGCGAGAAGTGTGGTGTTGAGGTTATTCAGGCCAAAGTTCGGCGTGAACGGATGGGCCATATTGAACTTGCGAATCCGGTTGCGCATATTTGGTTTTTAAGGTCGCTTCCGAGTCGTATAGGTAACTTACTTGACCTTTCTTTGAAAGATGTTGAAAAAATTCTTTATTGTGAGGCACACGTTGTTGTTGATCCGATGGAAACGGATCTTACTGAAAATCAAATTTTGACTGAAGAGGCTTATCAGACGGCGTTATCAAACTTCGGCCCCAACTTCAAAGCGATGATTGGAGGTGAGGCAGTTCTTGAGCTTCTTCGTAAAGTGGATCCTGAGTTCCTTTCTGCAAAATTAAGAAAAGAAATCAAAGAAACAAAATCGGAAGCGCAAATTAAAAAGATGAGCAAACGTTTGAAAGTCGTGGAAGCTTTCAAAGAATCAAAAAATAAGCCGGAGTGGATGATGCTATTGGCTCTCCCTGTAATTCCACCAGACTTACGTCCTTTAGTTCCACTTGATGGAGGACGCTTTGCGACTTCGGATCTAAACGACCTTTATCGTCGCGTAATAAATAGAAATAATCGCCTGAAACGCCTACAGGAGTTAAACGCTCCAGACATCATCATTCGTAATGAAAAACGTATGCTTCAGGAGGCTACGGATGCATTGTTGGATAATGGTAGAAGGGGAAAAACTTTTACAGGCCCTAACAAACGTCCTTTGCGTTCTTTAAGTGACATGCTCAAAGGTAAACAAGGTCGTTTTCGCCAGAACCTTCTTGGAAAACGTGTAGATTATTCGGGTCGTTCGGTGATCGTCGTAGGTCCGGAGTTAAAACTTCACCAATGCGGTCTTCCTAAAAAAATGGCGTTGGAGCTTTTCAAACCATTCATTTATTCAAAACTAGAAGAACGTGGATTCACGACAACCATTAAACAAGCTAAGAAAATGGTTGAGGATGAAACCGTCGAGGTTTGGGATATTCTTTCTGAAGTGGTGAAAGAGCATCCGGTGCTTCTTAACCGCGCCCCAACGCTTCATAGGCTTGGTATTCAGGCTTTTGAGCCGGTACTTCACGAAGGAAAAGCAATTCGACTTCACCCTCTTGTCTGTACTGCGTTTAACGCCGATTTTGATGGTGACCAGATGGCTGTTCACGTTCCGCTTTCTGTGGAAGCACAAATTGAGGCGCGTGTACTTATAATGTCGACAAACAACATTCTTTCACCTGCAAACGGAAAACCGATCATCAATCCGACACAAGATATCGTGTTGGGAGTTTACTGGATGACTCGTGCCCGCCTAAATGCGAAAGGTGCTGGTCGTACCTTTGGAACAATCGAAGAAATTATTTACGCACATGATACTGGCCAGGTTGATCTACAGGCGCCGATCAAAATGCGTATTAATGGTAAAATGATGGATACGACGATTGGCCGTACTCTTCTTTGGGATATCGTTCCGAAAGAAGTCCCGTTTGCTCTTGTAAACCGGCAGTTAGGTAAAAAAGGAATGGCGGAACTCATTGATACAGTCTTCCGGCTTTGTGGTGGTAAAGCGACTTGTATTTTTGCTGATCGTTTAATGCAAATGGGCTTCCAGTTCTCAACAAAAGCGGGAATTTCAATTTGTATTGATGACATGTATATCCCAGAAGCTAAATCAAAGCTTATTGGTGAAACTGAAAAGCAAGTTGAAGAAATTCAGCAGCAATACGACGAAGGTTTAATTACTGATGGTGAGCGCTACAACAAAGTCGTGGATATTTGGGCTCAAACTGCTGATCGCGTCGCAAAAGAGATGATGGTAAATATCGAAACTGAAACGATTATGGTTGATGGAAAAAAAACCAAAACCGATTCGTTCAACCCGATTTTTATTATGGCGGATTCTGGTGCGCGGGGTTCTGCAGCTCAGATTCGTCAGCTTGCTGGTATGCGTGGTTTGATGGCGAAGCCTTCAGGGGAGATTATAGAAACCCCAATTACTGCCAATTTCCGCGAAGGTCTTTCGGTTCTTCAGTACTTTATCTCTACGCACGGAGCGCGTAAAGGTTTGGCCGATACTGCTTTGAAAACTGCGAACTCGGGATACCTGACTCGTCGTTTAGTTGATGTGGCTCAAGACGTGATTGTTACCCAAGATGATTGCGGAACCCAAGAAGGTATTGAAGTTACGCCCTTGTTAGAATCTGGAGAAGTTATTCAACCTTTGGGTGACCGTGTTCTTGGTCGTATCGCGCTTGAAACAATCACGGATCCTTACACACAAGAAACAATTGTGCAGGCTGGAACTGAGATCACGGAAGGCCATATTGCAAAAATTGATGAGCTTGGAATTGAAAAAGTTAAAATTCGTTCAGCGCTGACTTGTCAAACACGTCGTGGCGTTTGTATTAAATGTTATGGTCGTGATTTGGCTCGTGGGAATCTTGCGAATCTTGGCGAAACAGTTGGGATCATTGCTGCTCAGTCAATCGGTGAGCCAGGTACGCAATTAACGATGCGTACATTCCACTTAGGTGGTACGGCATCGCGCGCAGTTGAGCAAAGCATTCATACTTCTCGTCACGATGGTCATATTAAATTTAGTGGCATCGTTTCTGTTATGAGCAAATCAGGAAAACCAGTCGTTCTTAATCGTAACGGTGAGTTGATCGTTGTTGATAAAGATGGTCGTGAACGTGATCGCTTTAAGATCGTTTATGGAACAACAATCAATTTCAAAGATGGTGGCGAAATTAAAGTCGGCGACGTTCTCGCAGATTGGGATCCTTACTCAAACCCAATCATTACTGAGGTATCTGGAACTGTTCACTTTGAGAACATCGAAGAAGGAGTAACTCTTTCTGAACAAGTTGACTCAGTGACAGGATTTTCGACGAAAGTTATTACCGACTCTAAAGGCAGTGATATGAAACCAACACTTGTGTTGAAAGACTCAAGTGGTCAGGTTCTTACACTTCCCGGTCGTGATGTTCCCGCAAGATATGTAGTACCAGTTGGCGCGCAACTTCTGGTAAGTGAAGGACAAGAAGTTCACTCGGGAGAAATGATCGCGAAAATTCACAGAGAGACAACAAAAACCCGTGATATCACGGGCGGTCTACCACGTGTTGCCGAGCTTTTCGAGGCACGTAAACCCAAAGAAGCAGCAATTATTTCTGAGATTGATGGTTACGTAACTTTTGGTAAAGATGTAAAAGGAAAACAGCGCGTTATCGTTACGCCTGAAGTTGGAGAACAAAAAGAGTATCTAATTCCAAAAGGTAAACACGTTGCTGTTCGTGAAGGTGAGTTCATTAAAGCCGGTGAAGCTCTAATGGATGGACCGACTAATCCGCATGATGTGTTAAAAGTTTTGGGTGATATTGCTCTTGCGAGTTACTTGGTGAATGAAATCCAAGAAGTTTACCGTTTGCAAGGGGTAAGTATTAACGATAAGCACATCGAAGTAATTGTTCGTCAGATGCTGAGAAAAGTAACTGTTATCGACGCCGGTGACACACGTTTCTTGGTTGACGAGCAAGTAGAGAAGTATGAATTTCAAAACGAAAATGAACGCGTGATGAAAACAGGTGGTCAGCCGGCAAAGGCGGAACCACTCTTGTTAGGTATCACAAAAGTCTCATTGAGTACTGATAGCTGGATTTCAGCAGCCTCGTTCCAAGAAACCACAAAAGTTCTTACGGAAGCAGCTGTTAATTCAAAAACTGACGGACTTCGTGGCTTAAAGGAAAATATTATAATGGGTCGTTTGATCCCAGCTGGAACAGGGGTTCCTGCTTACAAGCGTTGGCCCATTAAGGTAGAAAAGAGCGAAGTTGAGAGAGCAATGGCACTTCCTGGAGGAATGATGACTTCTCCAGGCCCTGCTCACGCGTAAATCGCTTGACGGAAACAGGGGTTGGGATGTAGCGTCCCAATCCAAGTATTTTTAGAATTTAGAAGGGGAAAGAATGCCGACCATTAACCAGTTAATTCGACGCGCACGCCAAGTTCAGCGCAATTCAACAAAATCGCCAGCGCTTGCAGGTTGTCCGCAAAAGCGTGGTGTTTGTACTCGCGTTTATACGACAACTCCCAAAAAACCGAATTCAGCCCTTAGAAAAGTTGCGAAAGTTCGATTATCTAATGGTTACGAAGTTATCTCTTATATCCCTGGTATTGGTCACAATCTTCAGGAACATAGTGTGGTTTTGATTCGCGGTGGCCGGGTAAAAGATCTTCCCGGAGTTCGTTATCATATTATTCGTGGAGTTCTTGATACACAAGGTGTGAATGGCCGTCTTCGTGGCCGTTCAAAATATGGCTCAAAACGTCCTAAGAAAGCGTAAGGAAATTAGATATGTCTAGAAGACGTGGTAGTTACAAAAGAAAAGTTAATCCAGATCCAATTTATAATGATGTTGTTATTCACAAATTTATCAACAAAATTATGTTAGATGGAAAGAAGTCGACTGCGCGTGGTATCCTATATGGTGCAATTGAAGAAATTGGCACTAAAATTAAAGAAGAGGAACCGCTTTCTGTTTTGAAAAAAGCTGTTGAAAAAGTAAAACCCTCATTAGAAGTGCGCTCACGTCGGGTGGGTGGAGCAACTTACCAGGTTCCAGTAGACGTTCGTCCGTCACGTCGTTTAACTCTCGCTATGAAGTGGTTGATCGAGTATGCGCGTGAGCGTGGTGAAAAGTCTATGGTTTCGCGCTTAGCTGGTGAACTGATAGATGCTTATAATGGCCGTGGCAATGCGATAAAAAAACGTGATGATGTTCACAAAATGGCTGAGGCAAATAAGGCATTCTCTCACTACAATTGGTAATCTTTGAGTAGTATTGATCCGCAAAAAGTTGAAGAGTTAAAGTGGACCCGAAACATCGGGATTATGGCCCACATAGATGCTGGTAAAACAACCACTTCAGAGCGTATTCTGTATTATTCCGGCAAAAATTATCGTATGGGTGAAGTTCATGAAGGTAACACTACCATGGATTGGATGGTGCAAGAGCAGGAGCGTGGAATTACAATTACTGCTGCGGCAACAACCCTATTTTGGAAAGATCATAAGATAAATTTAATCGATACGCCTGGGCACGTGGATTTCACCATTGAGGTTGAAAGAAGCTTGAGAGTTCTTGATGGCGCAGTCGCTGTTTTCGATGCCGTAAATGGAGTTGAGCCGCAGTCAGAAACGGTGTGGAGACAAGCCGAAAAATATCACGTTCCGCGACTTTGTTTTTTAAATAAGATGGATAGAGTCGGCGCGGATTTTGATATGAGTGTGAACTCGCTTAAAGAAAGACTTCATGCAAACCCAATTCTGATACAACTACCTATTGGAAGTGAAGATAAATTCAAAGGGGTAATCGACTTAATTGATTTCAAGGCGGTCACTTGGACTGATGATGGCGATGGTTCTAAACTTCTTATCGGTGAAGTTCCGGAAGATCTTGTTAGCATTGCCACCAATGCTCGAAACACCATGATCGAAAAAATTTCTGACTATGATGATACTCTAGTTGAAAAATTTTTATCGGATGCGAGCTCTATTGGGAAAGAGGAGTTAAAGAGGGCGCTTCGCAAAGGAACATTAGAATTAAAATGTACCCCAGTTTTGTGCGGATCGGCCTTTAAGAATAAGGGTGTACAGCCATTGCTGGATGCGGTTGTTGACTACTTGCCGAGTCCTCTTGATGTTCCGCCTATTATTGGTCACTCGCCAGATAGTCCTGAAAGAGAAATTGAATGCACGACTGATTTCAATGAACCACCTGTTGCACTCGCATTTAAGTTAGCGAGTGATTCTTTTGCTGGCCACCTTGTGTATATAAGGGTTTACTCTGGCATTGTTAAAGTTGGCGATCAGCTTTTAAACCCGCGTCAATCGAGAAAAGAAAGAATTGGTAGAATCGTGCGGATGCATGCTAACTCGAGAGAGGAAGCGCAAAGTCTAAAAGCCGGAGATATTGGTGCTGTGATTGGATTGAAGTTTACGAGTACAGGGGATACGCTTTGCGCATGGGAAAAGAAAGTTGTCTTAGAGAGAATTGATCTGCCAGAGCCGGTGATTAGTGTTGCGCTTGAAGCAAAATCAACAGTGGAAGAGCCAAAAATGCTTGAGGGCTTAAATAAACTCTTGCTCGAAGATCCAAGTGCTTCTCTCAGGACGGACCCCGAAACTGGTCAACTCTTACTTTCAGGAATGGGTGAACTCCATCTCGATATTTTGGTTGATAGGTTGTTGCGTGAACACAAAGTTGGAGCGAATGTTGGTAAGCCACAGGTTTCGTATAGGGAAACAATTACCGAAGAGAGTAAGGGTGAAGGAAAGTTTATTCGCACCCAACAACAAGGCGAACCAGCTTACGGTCATTGTCGACTGATAATTTCACCGTTAGAAGGCTTGGGTTTTGATTTTAAAGTTGATTGTCCTGAAACTGATATTCCAAAAGAGTTTCATAAAGCGCTTCAAGAAGGAGTTCTAGAGGCGATTGAAAATGGTCCGCTTGCGGGCTTTAAAATGATGGGAATAAAAGTACGTGTGACTGGAGGTAGTTATAATAAGGATGATGCAACCGAGGCTGCTTATAAGGTTGCTGCATCGATGGCATTGCGCGAGGCATCAAGAAATTCTAAGCCAATGCTTTTAGAGCCTCAATTCAAACTTGAGATTGTAACTCCTGAAGATTTTACAGGAAACATCATTTCAGACCTCAATGCCCGTCGTGGGAAAGTTATGAATATGAACGCCCGTGGAAATTATCAAGTTATAAATGCCGAGGCACCATTGGCTGAGCTTTTTGGGTATGCCACAGACATTCGTTCAAAGTCGCAAGGAAGAGCGTCTTTCAGCATGGAGTTTTCGGAGTACAGTCCGGTCCCGAATAAAGTTTCTGCTGAGATTTTAGCCAGGATGGGAAGGTAGTGATTTCAGCTAAATAATCTTTTGACAATTAATTATTACCCTGTGCATACTGCGTCGGCTTAAGCGTTATCAGGGACAATATTTATTTAATTTAAATAATATTTTACCTATCACGTTTTTTTATTAAAAAACTAGGGTCTTTTTTTAACATTAACGGGCGGAAAAGTTTCCGGTTCGTTGTGAATGAGTTGGGTTATGCAAAGTCAGAAGATACGAATTAGATTGAAGGCATTTGATCACAAACTACTTGATCAATCGACAAAAGAAATTGTCGATACTGCACGCCGAACAGGTGCGCGTGTTGCGGGTCCAATTCCTATGCCGACCCGAATTAACCGCTACACAGTTCTTCGCTCACCACATGTCGATAAAAAGTCGCGCGAGCAATTTGAAATTAGAACGCACAAGCGTCTTTTAGAAATTCTTGAACCTTCACCCCAAACGGTTGATCAATTGATGAAACTTGATTTGTCAGCTGGCGTGGATGTCGAAATTACCCTTCCGAAAGTAGACTAGAGGTAGATCATGGCGGCGAAAAACGAAATTAAACTAGACAGCCTTTACGCCTTCAAGCTCGGAATGTCGACCGTGTTTAACGAAGCTGGTGAGGCAGTAAATGTAACGCTTCTACGGTACGAGCCTTTGGTTGTTTCAGAGGTCAAAACAAAAGAAAAGCATGGGTACGAGGCCGTTCAAGTTGCTTTCAAGCCTAAAAAAGCAGGGCGTGCATCAGAAGCGGAAAAAAATAGATTAAAAGGTGCGGGCTTTGAAAATGGAGCTTATTTCTGTCGCGAGATTCGCCAAAGCGTCCCGGAGGGAACAATGGTTGGTGCCCATGTTGGTATCGACTCATTAAAAACTGGCGACAATGTGAAGGTAACTGCAAAATCTAAAGGTAAAGGATTTCAAGGAGTGGTTCGTCGTTATGGATTCCAAGGTGGTCCTGCGGCGCACGGATCTAAATTTCATCGACAACCAGGTTCAGTGGGTTGTCGCGAATTCCCTGGTCGTGTAATGCCGGGGCGTCGCTTGCCAGGTCACAAGGGAAATGTAACGAAAACAACGATGAATCTTTGTGTCGTTGATGTGCTGTCAGAAGATAATATTTTAATTGTTGCCGGAGCTGTTCCCGGTGGACGTAATAATCTTGTTAAACTTACGAAATCAAGAATGTAGGAATTGAAATGGCATCAGCAAATGTTTTAGATTGGAAAAAAAGTAAAGTAGGAAGTGTTGATCTTCCTGCGGAAGTCTTCGAGCTTCCTTGGCGCGTGGACTTGGCGCAAGCGTTAGTTCGCTGGCAATTAGCTTCTCGCCGCGCGGGAACCCACAACACAAAACGTCGTGGCGATGTCAGTGGTGGCGGTAAAAAGCCGTACAAGCAAAAAGGAACTGGTAATGCCCGTCGTGGGTCCCAACGTTCTCCATTGATTCGTGGCGGTGCGGTTGTTTTTGGTCCTTCGCCCCGTGATTATTCTTATGAACTTCCTAAAAAATTTAAACGTAAAGGTGTTTCTACAGTTCTTTCCAAACTTTTTAAGGACGGAAATCTTTTTATTGTTAGTGATATGAAAAGTTCAGAAGGAAAAGCCAAAGAGTTGTCTGAGCGCTTGAAGAAATTTGGTGTTGAAAAAGCTGTTTTGGTGGATTCGAAAAAAGATACAAATTTTAGTCGTGCCGCTCGTAACTTGAAAAATTACCGGTACTACGCGGCTGCAGGCTTAAATGTTTACGATATGATGAAATACGGAAACGTGGTTCTGACAAAAGAGTCCGTGGCTGAAGTTGTCGCTCGTTGCATGGGTATTGCTGGAGGTGAAAAGTGAGACAAATTCTTCGTCGTCCTCTGATTTCAGAAAAAAACACAGCTCATCTTGGTCAAGGTGTTTACGCTTTTGAAGTTGATAAAACCGCGACCAAAACAGAAGTGAAAACTGCAATTGAAAAGTCATTCCGCGTGAAAGTCTCAAGCGTACGCACGATGGTGAATCGTGATAAATCGAAGCGCACGCGTTTTGGTGTTTCTGTGCCGCGTGCTTGGAAAAAGGCTTTAATCCGTCTTGCTCCAGGAAACAAAATTGGCATCTTTGAGGGAGTATAAAAATGGGCGTTAAAGTATTCCGACCAACAACAGCTGGCCGTCGGGGAATGACAGGGTTTGATTTCAAGGAAATTACAAAAACAAAACCCGAAAAATCTCTGACGACTTCCTTGAAGCGAAAAGCTGCTCGCAACAACACGGGCATGATAACTATGCGTCATCAAGGCCAAGGACACAAGCGGCGCTTCCGCACTATTGAGTTCTTACGATTAAAGCTTGATGTTCCCGCAAAAGTTGCGGCCATCGAATATGATCCAAACAGAAGTTCGCGTATAGCCCTATTATATTATGCTGATGGAGTTAAATCTTACATCTTAGCGCCAATTGGGTTGAAAGTTGGTGATACCGTAATGGCGGGATCAAAGGCTGATATTAAACCTGGAAACTCGCTGCGCATGGTTGATATGCCAGTTGGTATTCAAATACATAACATTGAGTTGCGCCCAGGCAAAGGAGCACAACTTGTTCGTGGTGCTGGTGTTGCAGCTACACTTCTTGGAAAAGTTGGTGATTACGTACAGGTCAAACTTCCATCTGGCGAAGTTCGTCAGATTCTTGGTGTATGTACGGCATGTGTGGGCCAAGTTGGAAATACAGATAACAATATTATAAATTGGGGAAAAGCTGGTCGCAGTCGTTGGAAGGGGATTCGTCCTGGAGTTCGAGGTATGGCGATGAACCCAATTGATCATCCGCTTGGCGGTGGTGAAGGTGTCGGTAAAGGACATCATCCGGTGACTCCATGGGGTCAACCATGTAAAGGCTATAAAACTAGAAACAATAAGCGTACTGATTCGATGATCATTCGTCGTCGTAACGCCAAAGGGTAATTAGAGGAGAGGCTGTGGGTCGTTCGGTAAAAAAAGGTCCTTTTATAGATGGACATTTGATGAAAAAAATCGATAAAGCCATTCAAACTGGTGATCGTAAAGTTATTAAAACTTGGTCGCGTCGATCAACGGTTCTTCCAGAGTTAGTTGGGCTGACGTTCGCAGTACATAACGGTAAAAAGTTTGTTCCTGTTTATATTACTGAGAATATGATTGGTCACAAGCTTGGTGAGTTTGCGCCAACACGTACTTTTACTGGTCACTCTGGAAATAGAGCTAAAGAAGCAGAAAAAGCAGGATAGGTTTATGGAAGTAAAAGCGTCTTTAAGATATGCGAGAATTAGTGCGAGAAAAGGTCGTTTGGTTGCGGATCTGGTACGTGGTAAGAACGTAAACGAGGCTCTAAAATCTGTGATGTTCATTGATAAAAAAGCTGGCGCAATGATGAAAAAGTTAATTGAGTCTGCGGTTGCAAATGCGGAACAAAAGCAAGTTATTGATGTAGATAATTTGTATGTAAAACATTGTTCTGTCGATATGGGGCCGGGAATTTTTCGTTTCCGTCCACGCGCTCAAGGGCGCGCATTTCCAATTAGAAAAAAATTAAGTCATTTTAATTTAGTATTGGATGAGAGGTAATAGTGGGTCAAAAGGTTAGTCCTGTAGGGTTAAGACTAGGAGTGATTCGTACGTGGGATTCACGTTGGTTTGCCAAGGGAAAATCATATGCTATTTTTTTGCATGAAGATTTCAAATTAAGAAAGTTTTTAAAAGCTCGCTTGAAACACGCGGCTGTTGCTAAAATTGAAATCGAACGTGCCCATAATAAAGTAAAAATCATCGTGTCGACTGCTCGGCCAGGGGTAGTGATTGGTAAGGGTGGGACAGGTATTGATGCGCTTAAGGCCGAAGTCCAGAAGTTGACATCGAATGAAGTGTTTTTGAATGTGCAAGAGGTTAGAAAGCCTGATGTTGATGCGCAATTAGTTGCTGAATCTATTGCGCTCCAACTTGAAAAACGGGTTTCTTGGCGCCGTGCACTTAAAAAGGCTCTTGTGGCTGGTGTAAAAGGCGGCGTTAAGGGAATTAAAATTCGAGTTTCTGGTCGTCTAGACGGAGCAGAGATTGCGAGATCAGAATGGTACAACGAAAAATCGGTGCCGCTACAGACACTACGTGCGGACATTGACTTTGGAACCGCGGAAGCTCTGACCTCTTATGGATTAATCGGAGTGAAAGCGTGGATCTACCGCGGGGATATCCTATCTCAGCGTGAAATTGAGGAGGCGACTCGTGTTAAGTCCAAAGAAAGTCAAATATAGAAAAATGATGAAAGGCCACCGAGCAGGTAAAGCCACTCGGGGCAATTATGTTAGCTTTGGTGATTTTGGTTTGCAGGCAACCCAAGACGGCTGGCTTACTGGTCGTCAGTTGGAGGCTGGCCGTATCGCAATTAGTCGCAGTATTAAACGCGGGGGTAAAGTTTGGTGTCGTGTGTTTCCGCAAAAGTCAATTACAAAAAAAGCTGCTGAAACACGGATGGGATCTGGAAAAGGAAATCCGGAATACTGGGTTTGTGTGATTAAACCAGGGCAGGTTTTGTTTGAAATGAACGGTGTAACGAGGGAACAGGCTGAATCTGCGTTTAAGCTTGCAGCGTATAAATTGCCGATGCAGACGCGTGTTATCGCTCGAGAGTGATGGTGATATATGAAGTATACTGAAATTGAAGGAATGGATAAAGGTGAGCTGACGAAGAAACTAAAGGATCTTCGTGCCGAAAGTTTTGAGCTTGGGATGAGAAATACTATGGGGCAGCAAGTTACTAATCCTATGATGATTCGCACTCTTCGTCGCGATACGGCTCGTGTACTGACGGCGCTCAAACAAAAGCAAACCTCAGGGAGTAAAAAATAATGGCGAAAATGACTACTGAAACTAAAAAGCGTATGCATCGCACCTTTGAAGGTACTGTTGTCGATAGTAAAATGAATAAGACGATTGTTGTTGAGACCTACCGTTTAGGTAAGCATACTCGTTATGGCAAATACATGAAGTCTTCTTCTAGTTTCAAAGTTCACGATGAAAAAGCCCAAGCGCAAATTGGCGATAAAGTTCAAATTATGGAAACCCGGCCTATTAGCAAAACTAAATTTTTCAAACTTTTTAAAATATTAGAGAAGGCACAGTAATATGATTCAGATGCAAACGCGACTTAATGTCGCTGACAACTCAGGTGCGAAAGAAGTCATGTGTGTAAAGGTGCTGGGCGGTAGTAAACGCCGTTATGCTTCCGTTGGTGATGTAATTGTAGTTTCGATCAAAGAGGCTTTGCCGACTTCGAAAATAAAAAAAGGTTCCGTAGCAAAAGCAGTTGTGGTTCGAACTAAGCAACGCATTCGTCGCAATGATGGTAGTTATATTCGCTTTGATGAAAATGCTGCCGTCATTGTTAATCCGCAAAATGAGCCAGTGGGAACTCGTATTTTTGGGCCAGTAGCGAGAGAGCTGCGCGCACTTTCATTTGTAAAGATCGTGTCCCTAGCTCCTGAAGTTTTATAGAGGTGAGATGTGGAACGCTTAAAAGTAGAATACAAAAATAAAATCGTACCGGCGCTAAAAAAGCAGTTCAATATGACGTCAGCGATGCAGGTACCACGCTTGGAGAAAATCACTTTGAGCATGTGTATGAAAGAAGCAGTGACCAACTCGAAAATCGTTGGCCAAGCGGCGGAGGAATTAACGGCAATTGCTGGCCAAAAAGCTGTTGTAACTAAAGCGAAGAAGGCGATTTCAAACTTCAAACTTCGACAAGGTTTACCAATTGGTTGTCGAGTAACTCTTCGCGGTGAGCGCATGTGGACATTTTTAGAGCGCTTCATCAATATAGCAGTTCCGCGTGTGCGTGACTTTCGTGGGTTACCAACTCGTGGTTTTGACGGATATGGTAACTATAACATGGGCTTGAAAGAGCAAATTGTTTTTCCAGAAATTAACTATGAAAAAGTGGCTAAGGTTCAAGGTATGAACATTACAATTTGCACAAGTGCAAAAAACGATGCCGAAGGTAAGGCTTTGCTTGAAGCACTAGGCATGCCCTTCAGAAAATAAGATGAGAGGAAATATTTGTGGCTAGAAATGCAATGGTTCAAAAAGCAAATAAGAAGCCGAAATTTTCGACACGCAAAGTGACTCGTTGTCGTACGTGTGGACGGCCGCGTGCTGTTTATAGAAAATTTCAATTGTGCCGCCTTTGTTTTCGTAAAAATGCAAACTTGGGTCTGATTCCGGGTGTAACTAAGGCAAGCTGGTAAGGGAGAGAGAAATGGACGTAATTGGTGATTTTTTAACGCGTATTCGTAATGCCGGAAAAGCCGAGCATGAAAAAGTAGATCTTCCGAGCTCAAAGGTAAAAGTCGGTATTGCCGAAATTCTGAAGCAGTATGGCTATATTAAAGATTTCCGTGTTGTGAAAGTTGGCGTAAGGTCTATGATGCGTGTTTATCTTCGTTATTTAGACAATGGGACGCATGCGATTGAACAAATCCGTCGTGTCAGCACTCCAGGCTTGAGGAGATATATACATGCAGATAAAATTCCGCAAGTTCGATCTGGCTATGGTATTTCTATTCTAAGTACAAATAAAGGAATTGTTGGCAATAAAGAAGCTGCTGAGAAAAAACTTGGCGGTGAAATTCTTTGCCAGGTTTGGTAGGAAATTATGTCACGTATTGGAAAAGCTCCGGTAAAATTTGATAGCAAAATTCAAGTCACAGTGACCCAGAAAAACGAAGTTGTCATTAAGGGATCTAAAGCTTCGATGACAATTCCGATGAAGAAAAGCGTTTCGGCGAAGGTTGAGAACGGTGAAATTGTTTTTTCAACGACTGATGCATTAGATTCCTCACGTGCCCTGCAGGGGCTTTATCGCTCGCTCGCGCAAAACGCTGTCGTTGGATTGACAACTGGTTACACAAAAAAACTTGAACTTGTGGGTGTTGGTTATCGTGCCGCAGTTGCTGGCAAACAAGTTGAGCTGACAGTTGGTTATAGTCACCCTGTAAAAATCGATATTCCTGATGGCATTGAAGTTAAAGTTGATAAGCAAACACAGGTAACAGTTACTGGTTACAATCGTGAGGTTGTGGGTCAGGTTGCGGCAAAAATTCGCAGTTGGAAAGAACCAGAACCATACTTAGGAAAAGGTATTAAGTACTCAGATGAACATATTCGCCGCAAAGCCGGTAAATCTGCTACGAAATAATTGAGGTAGACCGTGAAATTAAAATTAAAACGTAAAACAGATAAAAGTGTTACGAGCAGACTAAAAAGGAAAGTTCGTATACGCAAAAAAATTGTTGGATCAAACGATCGTCCGCGTTTGGTGGTTTTTCGCAGCTCAAAAAATATCTATGCACAAATTGTGGATGATAACGCTGGAAAAACAATCGTTTCTTCTTCGAGTTTGACTGCGGCTAAAGATAAGAGTGGAAAAGAAGCTGCAAAACTTGTGGGTGCCGATCTCGGTAAACAAGCTGTTGGAAAAAATATTAAATCAGTCGTTTTTGATCGCTCTGGATACGCTTACCATGGTCGTATTCAAGTATTAGCTGATGCCGCTCGTGAAGCGGGATTAAGTTTCTAAGGGGGAAGCTTTGGATAATAAACCGAACGTAGAATTTGAAGAACGCGTTGTTGCTATTAAACGTGTGGCGAAAGTTGTGAAGGGCGGCCGTCGTTTCTCTTTTGCTGCACTTGTAGTCGTGGGAAATAAAACTGGTGAGGTGGGTCTTGGTACTGGTAAAGCCGGCGAGGTTCCAGAAGCGATTGGAAAAGCAAGTCGTGCCGCTAAAAAGACCGTCCGTCCTTACCCCCTACATGAAGGCCGAACAATCGCTCACGAAGTGATTGGTACTTTCGGCGCAGCAAAAGTTTTCATGCGTCCGGCGGGCGCGGGAACAGGTGTGATTGCTGGAGGTGCGGTTCGTGCGGTTCTTGAGTCTGTCGGTGTAAAAGATATTTTAACAAAGTGTGTGGGTACAACAAACCCTCATAATGCGGTTCGCGCCACTCTTGATGGTTTAAAGCAACTTTTCAAAGCGCAAACTGTTGGAAAACCCTCGTAAGGATAAAATAAGGATATTAAATAGTAGGTGATTTATGGCAAAGTCTTTCAAAGTAAAACGCGTTCGTAGCATCAGCGGTTGCACGCAAACACAGATCGATACAGTAAACTGTCTTGGATTACGTAAAATCAACACTGAACGCACTTTTAAAGATAATCCAGCGGTGCGTGGCCAAATTCGTAAAATTCAACATATGGTTGAAGTGACTGTTGTAAAGTGATAGGTGAAATATGAGTTTACTTAATTCTTTAAAAATCAAAAAAGGTTCAAAACATAGAAAAAAACTTTTGGGTCGTGGCATGGGTTCGGGCCGCGGGGGGACTTCCACCAACGGTCACAAAGGTCAAAAAGCACGTTCCGGTGGGCAATTTCCACGTCAGGGCTTTGAGGGAGGACAAACTCCACTTCAACGTCGTACTCCAAAATATGGTTTTGTAAATCCGTTTCGCACTGATTTCCAGGTTGTTAACATTGAGAGCTTTACTAAGCTTTCTGGTGAGATATCCCCCGAGGTTATGAAAAAAGAAGGGCTAATTAAAGGTCGTTTACCGGTTAAGGTTTTAGGTCATGGAAAATTATCTAAAGGTTTAACCGTAAAAGCGCACAAATTTAGTAAGTCGGCAAAAACGGCAATTGAGTCGTCAGGCGGAAAGGCAGAGGTTCTGGAGTGAGCACAACTGGGGGCATGGCCCGCAACAATGAACTGCAAAAGCGTCTTCTTTTTGTAATTGCAATGGTTATCGTTTATCGTTTGGGTGTTCACGTACCGGTTCCGGGCGTGGATGCAAGTGCGGTGACTACCTTTTTCCAAGACAAAAGCTCCACTTTATTTGGTTTGTTCAACACGTTCTCAGGCGGCGCATTGAAGCGTTTTAGTGTTTTTGCTCTTGGAATCATGCCTTATATCTCAAGTTCTATTATTTTTCAGTTATTGACAACGGCAGTTCCTTACCTGGAAGCCCTAAAAAAAGAGGGTGAAGCTGGTAGAAAAAAAATTACTCAGCTTACTCGTTATGGCACTGTGGTTTTAGCTGTTATTCAAGGGCTAGGTATTGCGTCCTGGTTAGAAAACCAAGTAATCGATGGACGAGCTATAGTTACGTCGGCCGCGGTAGGAATTTTGTCTTTTAAAGTTATGACGGTCCTTAGCCTAACTGCGGGTACTTGTTTCGTGATGTGGTTAGGTGAGCAAATTACCGAGCGTGGAATTGGAAACGGCTCCAGCATCATCATTTTTACTGGTATCGTAGCTGATATTCCGAGTGCGGCGGTGAGCTTGATGGAACAAGTTAAAACCGGCAATATTGCTGGTGCCTTGGCCTTTATTTTAATTCTTTTCATGATTGGAATTATTGGCCTGATAATCTTTTTGGAAGTGGGGCAAAGAAGGATTCCTATTCAGTATTCGGGTAGAACTGCAGGGCCTGCGATGAATGCGGCCATGAGTCACTTGCCGCTAAAAATCAATTTTTCTGGTGTTATTCCACCAATTTTTGCAAGTTCTTTGCTTATGTTTCCTGCCACAATGGCTCAATTCATTGACAACCCTTGGTTGCGAAAAATTCAAGAGTCAGTTGGTCCCGGAGGGACAATTTATAATATTCTGTTTGTCGCACTAATTGTTTTCTTTTGCTTTTTCTATACAGAAATCGTCTTTAATCCAAATGATGTTGCTGAAAATTTAAAAAAATATGGCGGCTTTATTCCTGGGGTAAGGGCAGGAAAGAGCACCGCAGACTATATTCAAAAAGTCATTGAGAGAATTAATGTCGGTGGTGCAATTTATCTAAGTGTACTTTGTGTTTTACCGACATTGTTAGTGAATCAAATGAAAGTGCCTTTTTACTTTGGAGGAACAGGTCTTCTCATCGTCGTTGGTGTCGCGTTAGATACCTCCCAGCAAATTCAGTCGTATCTTTTGACTTCGAAATATGAAGGACTCGTGAAAAACGTGAAAATTCGAAGTCGAAGGGTGCAGTTTTGAACATAGTCCTCTTTGGTCCCCCAGGCGCTGGAAAAGGTACTCAGTCTGCTCTTTTAGTGCAGCGCCTGAATATGTATCAAATTAGTACTGGGGATTTATTTAGAACGGCTATTAAGAACAAAACACCACTCGGGATAAAAGCTAAAAGTTTTATAGATCAAGGGGAGTTGGTTCCTGACGATGTTACAATTGGTATGGTTTCGGAGGTTTTTGAGCGCTTAGATGGAAAAAATTTCATCTTAGATGGCTTTCCGAGAACGCTTCCGCAGGCCAATGCATTAGATGATCTTTTAAAAGGTCATCATCTTAAACTTGATAAGGCCGTTTTCATCGAAGTTAGACAGGAAGAGCTTATTCTGAGGATAACGGGAAGGCGGATATGCCGAAATTGTGGTGCAGTCTATCACTTACGTTTTTCTCCTCCTAAAATAGAAGGAGTTTGCGATAAATGCGGAGAGTCAGCCTTGTATCAAAGAACGGATGACACTGAAGATGCTATATTGACTCGTTTTAGTGCGTATAAGCGCGATACTCTTCCTCTTGTGGAGTTTTTTAAGAAAAAAGGTTCTTACGTAGGAGTGAATGGAACTCAGGATACTGAGGTTGTATATTCAGAAATTAAAGAGGCACTCACTTAAAAACTTTTAAACACAAGACTAGACTAGAGTTTACTAGCTGTGTTAGGTTGACGTGCCGTTAAACTTTTGGGGTATTTTATGAAAGTTCGCACATCCGTAAAAAAGATTTGCAAGAATTGTAAAGTGATTAAACGTCGGGGAGTTCTCAGAGTGATTTGCGACAACCCGAAACATAAACAGAGACAGGGATAATTCATGGCTCGTATTGCTGGTATCGACTTACCAAGAAATAAACGTGTGGAAATTGCGTTGACTTATTTGTACGGCGTAGGACGTCCACTTTCGACAAAACTTTGTAAAGAAGCAGGCTTTGATTTGGCTTTGCGTACTGACAACATGACCGATGCTGACATCGCGAAAATTCGTGAGTTGATGGATAGGCACGGAATTAAAGTTGAAGGTGACCTTCGTCGCGAAGTGGGAATGAATATTAAACGTTTGATGGACATCGGTAGTTACCGTGGTCTTCGTCATAAGAAAGGTTTGCCAGTTCGCGGTCAAAGGACCAAATCAAACGCGCGCACTCGCAAAGGTCCACGTAAGACAATTGCTAACAAAAAGAAAGCGACAATGTAATGGCTGAAGAAAAAGAATCAAAAGAAAGTAAAGAAGCGGTTGCTCCTGCAGAAGGTGTGGCCGAAAAAAAGGCGAAAAAGAAAGTAAAACGCGCTTCCGTTTCTGGAAATTGTTACATTCATGCAGGGTTTGGAAATACTCTTATTACTATTACTGACCTCAATGGCGATACTGTTTGTTGGTCAAGTGCGGGTGGACAAGGCTTCAAAGGATCGCGCAAAGGTACTCCATATGCTGCCCAAGTGACAGCGGAGATCGTAGCCGCCAAAGCGGTTGAAGCAGGTGTAAAAAATATTTCTGTTTACTTGGTTGGTCCTGGCGCTGGTCGTGAGCCAGCTATCCGGTCGTTGGCAGCTGCGGGTTTAAAAATTAATTCATTACGTGACATCACGCCGATTCCGCATAATGGCTGTCGCCCACCAAAACGTCGTCGTATCTAAGGGAGAAAAAAGTGAGTTGCATTAACAATTCTGTTTGTAAATTATGTCGTCGCGAAAACATGAAGCTCTTCCTAAAGGGCGAGCGCTGTTACACTGACAAATGTGCATTTGAACGCCGTCCCTATCCTCCCGGCCAGCATGGACAGCAAAGGTTAAAATTTTCTGAGTTTGCATTGCAATTGCGTGAGAAACAGAAAGTTAAACGTTACTATGGTGTGCTTGAAAAACAGTTTCGTCGTGTATTCGCAATTGCTTCTAAAGAGAAAGGTGTTACTGGAACACGTTTCTTACAGTTACTAGAAATGCGTCTCGATAACGTGATGTATGCTCTTGGCTTAGCTGTTAGTCGTAGAGACGCACGTCAGTTCATTCGGCATGGACATGTTTTAGTAAACGGCAAAAAAGTAAATATCCCAAGCTTCACTGTGAATAAAGGCGATAATATCGAGATCCGTGAGGCATCACGTACTCTCGCAAGAGTTATGGCGTCTGTAGAGACATCAAAGCGTCGTACAGTTCCACAATGGCTTGAGGCTGATCATGCACATTTCCGAGGGACTGTGAAAGACCTTCCAGCCCGGGAGAACGTTGGTGTGCCGGTCGAAGAAAACAGTATCGTTGAGTTCTATTCAAGATAGTTGAGGAGAGAAAACTATGCAGCAGCACTATTACAAATTCTGGCGTGATCTTATTAAACCAAAAGGCTACGAAGTGGATCGTGATTCTCTTCGCGAAACTTACGGTAAGTTCACAATCCGTCCTCTTGAACGCGGATATGGCACGACTCTGGGAAATTCTCTGCGTAGAATTTTGCTGAGCTCAATGATGGGGTCAGCGGTTTCTGCTCTAAAAATTGAAGGTGTACTTCATGAGTTTACGACAATTCCAGATATCCATGAAGACGTTACCGATATTATTTTAAATTTAAAACAAGTGCGCTTTAAACAGTACGATTCTCAAGTTAAAATATTGAGAATTAATAAACAGGGGCCAGGCGCGGTTACCGCTGCTGATATCCAGCTTAGTGATAATATTGAGCTGTTGAATCCTGAGCAACATATTTGCACAGTTGGATCCAACGGAAAATTTGTTGCCGAACTTCTTATTAATTATGGACGAGGTTTTGTAGCGAGTGACGAACAACGCAAGGATTTACCTGTTGGTTTTGTTGCTGTTGACAGTCTTTACAGCCCGATTCGTCGTGTGAATTACAACATTTCGAACGCGCGTGTTGGTCAGCGTACAGACTATGATTCTTTGACGCTAGAAGTTTGGACCGATGGAAGTCTAAAACCTGAGGAAGCAGTCTCTTTAGGCTCAAAAATTCTAAAAGAGCAACTTCAGGTTTTTCTAAACTTTGACGAAGCCATGGAACCAAAAGAAGAAGAGATCAGCAAAAAATCTCCTGTTCTTAATGATAACCTTTTCAGGTCAGTTGACGATTTAGAATTGAGTGTAAGAGCGGCAAACTGTCTAAAAAATGCAAATATTCGTTTTATTGGCGAGTTAGTTTCAAAGTCGGAAGCCGAAATGCTAAAAACAAAAAATTTCGGTCGTAAATCACTCAATGAAATTAAAGATATTCTTTCAGAAATGGGACTTGGTTTGGGTATGAAAATCGATGGCTGGCCCCCAGCTGGCTGGGATCCAAACAATCCTCAGGCGTTCATGACGGCAGCACCAGTAGCCAATTCTTCTGGTGGGCAGAATAACGCGTAATAATTTGGAGTAGAACATGAGACATCGCGTACATTATAAGGGTTTTAACAGACGTCGTGGGCATAGAGATGCGCTTCTTCGTAATTTAGTAGTTTCATTGGTTGGAAATGAGCGTATCCGAACGACTTTAGCGAAAGCTAAAGAGTTGCGTCGTCACGTCGAAAGAGCAATTACTAAAGGTAAAGACGGAACTTTGCATGCGCGTCGCGTACTTATGTCAAAATTCCCAAACGCAATTGCTGTCGAGAAAATTGTTTCAGATCTGTCCAAACGCTTTGATAAGCGAGATGGGGGTTACACACGAATCATTCGCTTAGGAAAACGCCCTGGTGATCTGGCGGAAATGGCCTATATTGAATTCGTGGACTTTGCTGGTGCAAAAGCAAAACCCGATAAGAGGGAAGATAATAAAGCTAAAGGTAAAGAAACAAAAGCGGATAAAATCCAAGCTAAGACGTTGGGGGCACAACAACGTAAAGTAGCTCGCAGAGCTGAGAAGCATCGTCGTACTTTACGTAAACTGCAGAACCAAGCTCGTCAGGTTTCTCGCGAGTTAAACGCTTAAATTAATGTCCAAGATATCTGCCGCAATAGTCGTATTTGCTCTGGCTATTGCGGGGTATTTCGCAATTGCACATATTAAAGAAAGGACTTCGTACTCTGGTGGGGCCACCCAGGAGGTTGATCTCATTAAAGAGATGGAAAAAAATGGTATTCCAAAGATCGAAGCTAATCACCTGGATGGGAAACCATTTGAAAACGATAAAATTAAAGACAAACTCGTAATAGTGAGTTTTTGGGCTTCTTGGTGTGATCCCTGTGTGAAAGAATGGCCGAGCATGATTAAACTCGTTGAGCATTTTAAAGGGAAGCTAGTATTAGTTGCCGTTTCTCATGACTATACCCTGGAAGATATTAATTCTTTCTTGAACGTTGTGAAGGCTAGAAATAAGCCCAATATCGAAATTTTGTGGGATAAAGAGGGCGTAAACGCCAAAAAATTTGGGTCGTCTAAATTACCTGAAAACTATATCGTTGGCCGTGACGGAAAGCTCATCCGAAAAATTATTGGAGTTGAACAATGGTACTCTCCAGATGCAGTAGAATATTTTGAAGGTTTTATAAGATAAACGTAAAAATTAGTTTACTGCCACGCGAGTGACAGCAAACTATATTTATATTTTCTTTTTATTTGTGAGTGGTCTTTCCATTTGTTCCGGTGCTTTGAAGTACTGCGGAACCACGGTTTGTGGGTGTTTGATGACTAGAGTGGGTCAAATATTCTTCCTGGCTAAAATCATCTACTTGAATCGCATCTAGGCGAAGTATCTCTGCTTGTGCAAGAGCTTCGCTCTCCGCTTTGCTAATTATTCCTGCGTCAAGAGCTGCAGTAATCGCTTTTGGCCCTTTAACTCTAGTCATTTTTTTTGTCTTAATAGCGACGCGGATTCTTTCTTCGATAGATTCAGCTTGCTTAACTGCATGAAACGCACGTTCTAATCTTAAAAGTTGTTGGTTAGGATCGTTTGGAACAAAAATTCCTTCGGTCAACCGTTGACGTTGATCGGTGTCGGAAAGAATTAGTTTAGCGATTTTATGAGTGTGAATGTCATAAGGTTCGCCCGCTAATGAATTTAGGTTTGACCAAGGCTTGATAATACCGCGGAAAAACCATGTTAATCCAGGAACTCTAATATTTGTAAAAATCCCGTCAAAAGCTTTTTGACATTCGTAGAGACAATGGTTTAGGGCAAAATGGACAAAGGGAAGATCTTCTTTACGTGAACCTTCCGCCTTGAACCGGCGAAGGACAGCTGTACCGATATACATAAAAGAAAGAATATCGGCAAATCTTCCAGTGATTTTTTCTTTTAGCTTCAAACTTCCACCCATGGAACCCATTGCGATATCGGCCATGATTGCGAAGCTTGCCGAACACCAAGTAAATCTTCGGAAATACTTGCTGACACGAGGATGACTAAGTCCTGGAGCAAGCCAGCCACGAGTAAGACTTAACAGAATTGCCCGAAAAAGATTTCTTACCACGTGACCGATGTGACCCCAGAAGGCGCGATCAAAAGACTTCAAGTCACCTTTTTCAATCGCATTAACTTCTTTGAACGCATATGGATGTGCTCGCATCGCTCCTTGCCCAAAAATTATGAGAGTTCGGGTCAAAATATTTGCACCTTCGACCGTAATACTGATTGGTGAACCGATATAGAGATTGGCCATTAAATTGCGTGGTCCTCGTGAAATTGCGTTTCCTGCCATGACGTCCATTGCGTCGTTAAGAATTTTACGGCTTAGTTCGGTCGATTGATATTTTACGATTGCGGTGATTACAGGGGGTTTGATGCCTTGATCAAGACCACCAAGAGTATAGCGTCTCATGGCTTCAAGTAAATAATTGTAGCCTCCAATGCGAGCGAGGGGCTCTTCAATACCTTCAAATTTTCCTAAGCTGACACCGAATTGCTTTCTGACAGTAGCATGTGCCGAAACAGCTTTTGTCATCAGTTTCGTTGCACCAATGGCTTGCGCAGGAAGAGAAATGCCACGTCCAGCAGCAAGACATTCCATTAACATTTTCCATCCGTGACCGGCGCCAGCGATACCGCCAATGATTGCGTCCTCCGCGAGAACAACAACGTCCTTACCCTGAGTCGGACAATTGTAGAAAGGAACGCCTAGAGGATCATGGCGTCTGCCGATTACGACTCCTTGTGTGTTAGAGGGGATAAGGGCGCAAGTAATTCCAAGGTCAGGACCCCTTCCTAACAGATTGTCGGGATCGCGTAATTTGAACGCAAGCCCTAGAATTGTCGATATTGCGGCGAGAGTGATGTAGCGTTTGTTCCAATTTAACTTCACATAGATTTTTCCATCCTCGCCTTTGAAGAGAAGGCCGTCGGCTGTAATAGATCCTGCATCACTACCAGCGACAGGCTCGGTCAAAGCAAAGCAGGGAATTTCGTCACCGACTGCAAGTCTAGGCAAATATTTTTTTCTTTGCGCGTCTGTTCCGTAGTGAATGAGGAGCTCGGCGGGGCCAAGTGAGTTTGGAACCATAATGGAAATAACTGCGGGCATTGAGCGGCTGGCAATTTTCATGAGAACTTCTGAGTGTGCCATCGCTGTGAAACCCAAACCGCCGTATTCTTTGGGAATAATCATGCCAAGAAAACGTTCTTTACGAATATAACTCCAAACATCATCTGGTAGTCGCCTTCGCTCCCAAATATCCCAGTCGTCTAACATTGCACAGAGCTTTTCAACAGGACCACGAACAAAATCTTGTTCTTCTTTCGTAAGCTGAGGGTAGGGTTCTTTCATTAGCTTCTGAAAATTAGGTTTACCGCTAAATAGTTCGCCCTCAACCCACACGACACCGGCTTCTAGAGCCGTGCGCTCAGTTTCAGAAATGGCAGGGATAAATTTCAATTTTTTAAAAAGCCACATGATGAAATTTGAAATCATCAACTGGCGGATAGTAGGAATATTAAATAATACCGCCCAAATTACGAATATAGCCTGCAACCAAAGTGGGGCATAAAAATAAGTGATCGGGGCTAATACCAGCGTCCACAGCCAGGCCGAGGCACCGTAAAATCCCAAAATAAATATTGGAAGGGTAATCAGCAGCCATTTGACTGCGGGGTCATTTAAATATTCCATCATATGCACATCCTTTTGCGAATTAAATTGTGAATTAAAATTTAAATTTCTTTTTCAAATCATCAAGGACTTCTTGCCCCTTTTTCTCGAGTTCTTTCTGGCCAGACTTTTTACTTTCTTCGATTTTTGTCTCGCCAACCTTTTTCTGTTTTTCGAGTTCTTCTCTTTGTTTCTCGATAGGTCCAAGATATTTTGCTTTCAGAGCGTCGAACTGCGCAGTTAACTTCTCTTTTTCTTTACCAACAGCATCGTCGACTAGCTTTTTAGCTTTTTCTTCTGCTTCTTTTAGTTTTAAGTCCATTTGCTTGCGAAATCCGGCGCTGATCGCATCACCAAGGTTGGAGTTAATTCCAATATTTGGTGTAAATAGGTTTCCATCAGCCTTTGCATCAAGGATGATCACTTGGGTATCTGCCGCGACGCTTTTTAAAACGTCGTTGATAAAACTATTGTTGGACGCCACTAAGTAATCGATCTTCTGGAATTTGTTTTTCATATCCATGTCAAGCTGGGTGCCGACAATCTTGCCGTTAATTTCTGAAGACGCAATTGCCTTCTGCAAACCAAATTTAACCTCAGGAGTATCAGAAAAAGTCTTGTTCTCAACTGGGAATGATCCGACGGATGTTGTAAAAATCTCAACGGGTTCGTTTCCTGATAAGTCGACTGTGATATTTGCAGCGACACCAAGGACTTGTTGTTTTGGAAAATTGCCTTTTACCTCAAGTTTAATAGGCGCACCCAGGTTTTTGGGATCGGAACTTACATCGCGAAGTGTACCTTGTACATCACCTAAGAATCCTTCATTGCTGGCCCGCGAGCTGATCCCAGCTCTTTTCAACCAGAAAAGTGGATAAGATCTTGGTCGACCAAATTGATAGGTTCGTCCCTTAGCTCTTTCATGCGCGACAATTTGTGGTTCTTTTTGCTCTTCACCTTTTTTCC
Organism: Proteobacteria bacterium SG_bin7; assembly: GCA_002083485.1. Lineage (GTDB taxonomy): Bacteria > Bdellovibrionota > Bdellovibrionia > Bdellovibrionales > SG-bin7 > SG-bin7. The sequence goes on from LWDK01000019.1 coordinate 60,812, forward strand.
TTGGAAAATATCTTTCGTATTTGGCTTTGTACTCTTCGACCATTTTCAGTTTCTTGTTGATCTCTGTGCCAAACAACATCATCGCAATACTTTTGGCGTCAAGCTTTGGAATTTTCATTCGCGTTTTGAGATCGCTGATATCTTCTTGAACGAGTTTTTCAAGTCCTTTAATTTCGCTAGAATATTTGTTAAAGTCGTTTTGAAATTCAGCACCCGTGCTCTTATATTGATTTATTTTAGCATCAATCTCTTTAATTGTTTTCTGAGCATCCTGAACCTGGGCAATCACCTCAGGACCCGAACCCTTGAATTTTATACTTTTTAAGTGATTGGCGAGATCTTCTATCTCTTTGGGTTTAGGTAGCGTGGCAAATTTCTTGTTCCATTCATCTTCTTTGACTCTAAGCTCAGTCTCGAGTTGTTTGGCTTTCTTATTGGACTTTAAGTCATCGGCCACAACTTGAAATTGATCTTTCTGACCTTTGCCATCAAGTGAAGATGCGACATCACCTAAGATATTGCCTTCATACTTTTCAGCGATTTTCCCCGCCGTCTTTTCAGCGATTCCAGGTCCGTTTTTCTCTTTTTCTGGTGATGGTTTTGGTACGATAAATCCAGCTTTTTTTCGCGGAGTTAAAATCATAATATCGTTAATGGACGCTTCGTCGATTACGACTTTTCCGCGCAAAAGTCCGTCCCACAGCGCTTTAAATTTAATACTTCCAAGTTGAACAGTATTTATTTTTGGATTTTCTGAATTTGTTATTTGGATGTCGCCCATCTCAAATGAAGCACCAAAAAAACTTGTTTTCAGGTGCCCAACGTTGACTTCGGCTCCGTTGGCAAAGGTTAAACCTTTTTCAAGACCCCATCGTAAATGCGTATCGAAGAAAACTGAAAAGTAAACACCAACGACAACGGCAAAAACAGTAAACGGTACAACGGCCTCTGTGCGAATTGGGCCTTTAATTTTTTTTTGTTTATCCGAAGATTTGGTCATATTTTAAATACCATTGGTAAATTGTTGTTAGAGTAAAAGCTTTCCACGCTTTTGTTTGTTTAAATTTTTGCACGACAGCCACGCGATATTTAATTACTAAAACTTTTCCAATGACATATATGAATGGAGCAAGAACAATTGAGGTCACACCAGCGCCCATGACAATGCTGTTGTTGAAGCGCGTGAATGGGACGATTGGCATATTGTACATCGTCGCAAATAGTTCCTTTAGCGAATCCATTTCTAAAATTTTCTTTCCCATCTCGTTAAAAACGGGATCAAAAATAAAAGCTACGAATTTAAAAAAGAATGCGGATAAAGTTGCCGCACCAATTTGAATTCGAAAAAAGAAAAGCAAAATGATAATTAATATGGTTTGCAAAGAAAATGTCGGTGCCATCCCTAAAATAAATCCAGCAGCTATGCCAGAGGCAATTTGGTTGGTGCCGGTATCAGAATTTAATAACTTTAAAAATGCAAAAATTTGTTTTAATAAAAAGCTCATAAGTCCTCGATATCCAAGGATAACTAGGACTTATAAGGAATTCAAGCTTTGACGATTTTTGGAGACGGCTCCTGATACACTCCGCGCGTATCAATGATTAACTGTGCATGTTCCTTAATCATTTGATAGTCAAATTTATCATGGTTTGTGGCTATTAAGATACAGTCAAATTTCTTAATTATATCAGGGGTCAAGTCCACGCTCGTTAAATCAAATGAATGCTCGCGCATCTTTGGAAATGTCGTGAAGTAGTAGTCAGAAAACTGCACTTCTGCCTTTTTATGGCGCAGGATCTCCATAAGTTCAACGGACGGAGACTCACGCATATCATCTACGTTTTTCTTGTAGGAAATGCCGACAACGAGGATTTTACTGCCTTTTATAGATTTACCCCGGTCATTAAGAGCTTCACCAACTTTTCCAATCACCCAATGAGGCATATTTGTATTCACCTCTCCAGCAAGTTCGATGAAACGGGTATTAATCCCGTACTCACGGGCTTTCCATGTTAAATAAAAAGGATCAATGGGAATACAATGTCCACCTAGACCTGGGCCCGGGTAGTATGGAACGAAACCAAACGGCTTTGTCGCCGCTGCTCGAATAATTTCATGAATATCAAGACCCATACGATCGCAAACCATTTTCATTTCATTTACTAGACCAATGTTTACTGCGCGATGAATGTTCTCTAGTAATTTTGTCATTTCAGCTGCCCGTGTTGAGCTTACGGGAACAACTTTGTTGATCACAGCACCGTACAGCGCCAATCCGGCTTTTTGACAATTTACAGTATATCCACCGCAGACTTTAGGAATGGTTTGCGTTTGAAAATTTGGATTTCCGGGGTCCTCACGCTCGGGACTAAAAACCAAGAAAAAGTTTTCTCCAATCTTCAAATTTTTTCGATCAGCATAGGGCTTTAAAACCTCATCTGTTGTGCCAGGATAGGTTGTGCTTTCAAGTGATAAAATTTGGCCAGCTCGTAAATGATTTTTTAGTGACTCCATTGTATTTACAATAAAAGTCATATCGGGCTCGCGCTGGCGAGTTAATGGCGTAGGTACACAGATGATTAGAGCATCGCAACTTTCTGCCGTGCTATAGTCCGTTGTTGCTTTAAACCTTCCGGATTTGACCATTTTTGCAATTGGGTCTGAAGGTAAATGTGCAATGTAACTTTGCCCCTTATTTAATCTGGTAATTTTGGTTTCATCAATGTCAAGACCGATGACATTGTATCCGGACTCATTGAAGCGAATGGCGAGTGGTAAACCCACATAACCCATTCCAACAATACCAACTTTAGATTGCTTATTTTCGATTTTTTGAAGAACTTCTTTAATCATAGTAACTCAAAGTCTGCCAAATCCAAGGAGCTTTGGTCAATGGCTAGAGTGGTCCTAACACAAGAACAAATTCCGCCTTTTTACCAGAGACTTTAGGCAAAAGAGATTCAATTTGCCCACGAAAACTCCACTCATCCCTTTGGGTCGTATTCGCCGCCAAAAAAACCTCTCTTTTTGGCATCTCGGCGCTCAGTTCCACAACCAGCTTTTCTAGTCTATAAGGAGTATCCATAAGCACAATCGCCCTTCTTTCCTTAAGCAATGACTTAACTTCTTTGGCACGTTCTTCGGTTTTCTGTGAGAGGAATCCTCTAAAGACAAATTCACTGAGTTCAAAGCCAGATAGGCTTAGAGCCGCCATTACGGATGAAGCCCCAGGAAGTGTTGTCACAGTTATTCCTGATCCATAGCAAGCCGCCACAAGGTTTGCGCCCGGATCGCAAAACGCTGGTGTGCCGCAATCGCTGATCAATGCTACCTTTTTTTCTTTTGCCAGGGTCACAAGTTTTTTTAAATCTGAAGCGGTGCTATGTTCATTTAACAGTTCTATTGCGCCGACTTCAATATCATTCATTTTTAAAAATTTTTGCAGTTCGCGTTTTTCTTCACCAATTATCACGTCACAAGTACGCAAGTACTCTAGTGCTCGTAGTGATATGTCTTTGGGATTGCCAATAGGTGTTGCCACTAAACACAAACTCATGGCAGATAATTTCGGTCGAGCAGATGGCTTGGCTTTAAATTTCCTAAGCTTGTCAAAAGAGACTGGCGAATATTGGGGATTTTTCCCTCTAGGACCTTTAGCAATCTTTTCACAAAAACTCTTTTGCTATCCAAGGCGTCGTTGTTTCCGCACGCCAAAGGACATTGACAGCAAACAATCGGAAATCCTTTTTTTAAGCATAAACGGCGAATATCTTCTTCTTCGCAATACACTAAAGGTCTTATGACAGTAATCTTTTGAGTTTCCGTAGTGAGTTTTGGCGCCATACTCGCAATTTTGCCAACGTAAAACATATTCAGAAGCACTGTTTCGATAAAGTCATCCATGTGGTGACCGAGGGCTATTTTATTGCAGTTATGTTTTTCGGCGAGTCCGGTTAAATAACCTCTCCTTAAACGCGCGCATAGCGAACACGGTACGTCTCCGGGTCTAATTTTTTCTGCCACGATATTGGCAATATTAAATTCTTCCATAGCGTAGTCGTAGCCTTGTTCTTCGACTACATCTTCGATTAAGTCTTGGCGATAGCCGCGATAGCCCTGGTCGATATTTACGTTTATCAATTCGAATTTTATCGGGGCTCTTTTACGCAGCTCCTCAAGGACATACATCATCACCCAAGAATCTTTACCACCAGATATTGCGACTAGTACCCGATCACCTTCTTCGATCAGTTTAAAATCGGAAATTGCTTTACCAATATTTTTAAAGACACGTTTTTCCAATTTTCCCGGTTTGGTGGGGTTATTTTTTTCAGCTGAAGTAGAAACTGTTGGCGCTGGGTTTGAGCAAGATGCGCCGGTACCCACAAGTTTTGAAATTTCTGCAAGGATTTCGAGCTGATTCATTTACTCCAGCTTTATATTTATCTATTGGATTCATCAATCTTGTGCTAAAAAAAACGAAATTGACGCATTATAGCTACAAAAAAGAACCTGGAACCTTTAAACCCTTCATATGAAAATCATCGTTACCGGCGGGGCTGGGTTTATTGGGTCTAATTTTGTGCGTATGAGCGTGGCTCGGGGGCATCGGGTTGTAGTTCTAGATGCGCTGACATATGCGGGTCATAAAGAAAACCTTGATGGAATTATCGGAACCGGAGATTTTGAATTCGTAAAGGCCGATATTGGCGATAAAAGGGCTGTAACTAAACTCTTTCAAGATTTTAAGCCCAACTATCTCTTTAACTTCGCGGCAGAGTCTCATGTCGATCGTTCTATTGATGGGCCGTCAATTTTCATTACGACAAATGTTTTGGGAACATCAAACCTACTTGATTGCTCGCTTGAATATTGGAAAAGTCTCGATGATTCAGGAAAAAAATTATTCCGCTATTTGCAAGTTTCTACTGACGAGGTTTATGGGGCTCTCGGTGACATTGGAAAATTTTCTGAAACCACTCCGTACTCGCCAAACTCACCTTATTCCGCCAGTAAGGCCGGAGCAGATCACTTGGTGCGCGCTTGGCATCATACCTTTGGGCTGCCAACGATCACGACGAATTGCAGTAACAACTATGGACCGTACCAGTTTCCAGAAAAATTGATTCCTACCATGATTCGTTGCGCTCTTGCGGAACAACCTTTGCCGGTCTATGGTAAGGGAGGAAATATTCGGGATTGGATTCAGGTTGAAGATCATTGCAACGGCATTTGGCTTGCGATGGATAGGGGTAGGCCTGGAGAGACCTATTGTTTCGGTGGAAATGCCGAGAGAAATAATCTGGACGTCGTGAAAAGTATTTGTCGTGAGATGGATCAGTTAATCCCAAGGGCCAATGGGCGGAAATATGAAGAACTGATTTCTTTCGTTACCGATCGTTTGGGTCATGACTGGCGATACGCAATTGACGATTCAAAAGCAACAAAAGAGCTTGGATTTAAACGTAAATATAATTTTGAAGATGGACTGAAGCATACCGTTAGATGGTATTTCGAAAATCAGGCGTGGATGAGGCAGGTCATGTCTAAGTCCCGAAAAAGCGGGTAGGATAAAACGGCGAAAATTTCTCGCACGTATTTAGCCAATTCAAAATGCGAATTGGATCCGTGATAAAATTAAATGGATCGTGGATGGGTATCAGATTTTTTTCTTTGCCCAAAAGAAATTGTAGAGAAGAAAAAGGATACTCCTCAACTTTTCTGACGTATCCCGACTGCACAGGGTTTGTGTAAATATACTTATAGACTTGAAGTAAATCCGCAACGCTTTTAACTTCTCTCGTCCAGATCTCATCCGTTTTATTTCCGGAGTGCTCAAGCGTTACTCTAAGTAGCAAGCGTTCCAAGCGAAAAGAGCTTTCGGCGTTGATAAGTAAATGGAGATGGTTGGGCATGAGTAGAATAGCAAGTACCTTAACGTCATGAAATTTAAGTTCATCAGTGTACATGTACCAAATTTGGCGTAAGCTAAATTTTTCGTTGGGTTTCCATTTTATGGATATATGAATGTTAGTCATATCAGGGCAACTTGCAAAAACGGACGCATTGTAAAAAGTAATTTAATTAATATTAGTGAATATAGGGTCCGATTTTAGTCCTGTTTTTTGTTAGGCCGGCCATTCTAGAAACGTTTTCAAGGGATCATATTCATCTCTGTCATTGCTTAGACAAACAAATCTCTGGTTTCCGCGACAATTGACTCCTTAGCCCTATTGAGTGAAAATAAAGTTCTATGAAAGGTATTGTTCTTGCCGGCGGTAGCGGTACACGTCTTTATCCTATAACTTCTTGCGTAAGCAAGCAATTGCTTCCCATCTATGACAAACCGACCATTTACTATCCTCTTTCGATGTTGATGCTTTCGGGTATTACTGAAGTGTTATTCGTTAGTACTCCACGAGATATTATTGCGATCGAAAATCTTTTCAAAGATGGATCGCAGTGGGGAATGAGGTTTTCCTATGCGACCCAGGAAAAGCCTGATGGTATTGCAAAGGCCTTTATCATTGGTGAAAAATTTATTGGTAGAGATTCGGTTTGTTTAATACTAGGTGATAATATTTTTTATGGCGACGCTTTGACGAAAGTTCTTCAGAAAGCTGCGGCTCTTGAAGAGGGAGCTCTGGTGTTTGGCTATCACGTTAGCGATCCAGAACGCTACGGTGTTGTGGAGTTTGATAGAAATGGAAAGGCTATTAGCATTGAAGAAAAACCAAAAGCCCCGAAATCAAATTGGGCGGTAACTGGCCTCTACTATTACGACAACAAAGTGGTGTCGATTGCGAAAAACTTGAAACCATCCTCACGTGGTGAACTTGAAATTACTGACGTAAACAGAAAATATTTGGAAAAAGGTCAATTACAAGTAGAGTGTTTTGGGCGAGGTATTGCATGGCTTGACAGTGGAACTCCAGAATCGCTGTTGGCGGCGGCCCAATTTGTACAGACAATTGAAGCTCGGCAAGGTTTAAAAATTGCGTGCCTCGAAGAAATTGCGTTTTTCATGGGTTTTATTGATAAGAAAAAACTCACTCAACTTGTCGATAGTTATCCGAACTGCACTTATGGAAATTATTTAAAAAATCTTGTTAATACGATTTAATAATTTTTAAAACCTCTTCGTGAAGCACGGGATTGCATGAAAATGCCGATCGCCCAAAGGGGTCCCGGTTTCCCCCAAAATCTGAAAATATGCCGCCAGCTTCTTCAACCAATGGTTTTAACGGCATTGAGTCCCAGTCATACATCAATGGATCAAGAGTTAAATCAAGTCGGCCGGTAGCCACCAGTATTTGGCCGAAAGAGTCTCCCCAGCCGTGTACCCATTTCACCTTTTTTGAGATATCGAACAAAATTTCTTCACGTTTTGTTTGCTTCCAATAGTTGATGGAAGAACTTGTTATCCGCGCCAAAGACAAAGAACTTGTTTTAGTTACGAAAGTTCGCTCAAACTTTTCCGTGTTATGGCGTTTCCACCAGGTGCCCCCACCCGTATAAGCGAAAACCGTTTCATTGAGGATTGGAAAGTGGACGACGCCCATAATCGAATCACGTTCGGTTTCAATAGCAATCATGGTAGCGAAAAAAGGAACTCCGGTGACGAAAGATTGGGTGCCGTCGATAGGATCGATATACCAGTTTAAACCTGACGTTCCTTTCTTGACCCCAAACTCTTCGCCGACAATTCCATCTTCAGGAAAAACTTTCTCGATACGCTCGCGAATAAATTTCTCACAGGCACGATCAGCCACGGTGACGGGTGATTCGTCGCTTTTAAATTCAGTATTTAATTTATTGGTTCCGTAATAAGTAGCAGCAATATTGCCGGCATTGCGTGCTACCTCGAGAGTAAAGTCGACTCGTTTTTTCAAATCCATATTTTTCCTCAAAAATAAATTAACGGTGCTGCATGAATAACAAAGTCAACCGATGAAAAGCCATTTTTTTCTAGTACAGAGTATAGAGGGTCACCGCCTGAAGAGCCTTGGTCCTTAAATTTTGCGCTCCCCAGGCTCTTAACTATTTGCAGCTCACCGGAAAGAATAAATGCTAACCAATCCCAACCTTCGATTCTAAAAACGCGATCAACGCCGCCGCCCAATTCTACAATTCCTAGCTGAACAATGTGAGAGTAAAAAGAAGACCCGTTGTTATATTCAGGACGCAATTCGCTGCCGCCGACCCCAATTCGTGCCGTATAACTCCAATCTCTGTCAGGAGAGAAGCGGACGCCAAACGATATGACTTCGGTTTTCATAGATCCAGTATAATTGTAGTTTGGGCCTGAACTGGAGTGAGCCGAGCTCGTTCTTTCTTTAAAATTAAACGAAAGCGAATACGCCTTTTTTTCGCCGTAGAAATACCCGGTGATGCGCCCTCCTTTTAAATCATTAGGAATGGCGTTTCGAATATTGGCGTCTTCATAATTGAAAGTAACCCAACCAAGCTGTGGTCCCAGGGAAAATCGATAGCGAGTTGCTTTCTCTGGTTCTTCCCAAGGCTGGCTCTCGACGGGAGCAGGCGTTTCGCGATTCATGGACCACAAATCGTGGATGTGTGGTTGATTTCTCAGGGGACGCCAGTGCGTAGATTTTCCCACATAGACTTTTTTTGAATCTAAACTTCCATTTTCAGCTTGTGGTTCACCGCTGACTACCAGCAGTTTATTTTTGTGATAATAAATTTCAGAAGCAAAGAGGGTTAAGGGGCGCTTGGAAATTCGCAAATGCTCTTCCGACTTGCCTGGACAAATCCAGCGTACTGTCGAATCTTCGATTTGCCATACGTCGTCTTCTTTAGAAATCGCCGTTGATAAGGTGCTTGGTCCATGAACAACGCCAACACACCTCTTTTGAGAAATTATTTTTACAAAAGAATTCGCGCCAATTCTCAATACATCTCCTTTGCGCAAAATACTCTTAAATTGAGGATCTGGCTGACGAGAGGTGTCTGCCCATAAAACTTCGCCTTTAACAAATTGTATGACACCTTGAAATTTTTCATCTTTCACCAGGGCTTCTTGAAGCTTAGTTTCGGCTACGTCGTAAAGTTGGTTGCTGACATTGACTTTTGATGGATCGACAGGAATGAAACCTTCGGGAACTTTAATTTTTTTAGGCAGCCTTTTTGATATCTTTTTTTTGGCATTCTCTTGAGCCAATGAATCTGAAGAAATAGAGAAGTTAAGGGCAAACAAAATTAGGAATAACCAAATTAAACGCGGCATTTAGCGAGTTTAACGGAACTTGGATAAAGACGCATGACATAATGGGTCATTGAAACTCGAATCTAAACCAAATATAAATAAGAAATTCTATGCAAGTTGAAGAACTCAAGAAAGCAATTGCTAAGTTAGAGAACAAAGTTGCAATGGCTTCAACAACGAATGAGGCAACGCCAAATAAAACAGTGGCATTGTCGCTTTATAACTCTGGAAGCCCCGATAGTCATTTCTGGGTCGCGCAAGAATCATCCTATGTCTACCTTCAGGAGTGGATGCGCAAAGGAATGCGTGAGAAAGTTTTTTTAGATTGCAGTTGTGGAGCGGGAGAGCGTGTGGTGATGGCAGCGGGATTAGGTGCTGTTTTAGCAATAGGGTTAAACCCCAACGAAGCTGCGTTAGCACAAGCAAAAAGTTATTCAAAAAGGCAAAAATGCGAAGGTAATACAGTTTTTCTTCCAAGTAATTGCGAGAACACGGGATTGCCTAATGAATCCGTAGATGTGATTGTGGTTGATGACTTTCAAGTCAAGCCAGATTTGAGCTTTGCTTTTCCGGAGCTCAGGAGAGTCTTAAAGCCGGGGGGAAGACTTCTTTTTTTAGGGACCCTGGATTTTAATCCTTTTGTAAAGGCAAGGTCAGTCATCACTTCGAAAAGAAAACAGACAGCGCCGATTTACTCTGATATCGCTGCTTTTGCGCAGCAATTTTTTCAAGTTGGTGAGTTGAGGTATTGGCATCTTTTGTCAACAAGTGTGGCGTATATTTCGAATTTTAAAATTCAATCCAAAATACTTTCTCTCTTAAATCCTCTTGATTGCTATCTAGCGAAAATTCCGGGGATCAGAAGACTTGCCTGGCAATTTACCCTCGAGTTGAAAAAGAAAAAATAAATAAAAGAATAAAAGTACAGAATAAAAGTACCAGGTTCCTATTTTGAGTTCTTTTTCCAGTAGGACATTTCCACCTGGGGCCCCATTTTGCGTAGCGAGCCGCCGTGGCAGTTTATGCAGGCGTAGGGAAGGCGATCACCGTGGTAAGTTGATTGACGAACGAATTGTTGTGTTGTGGGATCGGGCTTATAAAAAACAGGAACCCAGGTGTTTTTGTCGGGACGAAATATGAATATTTTGATGCCGACGATTTCGTCTTTCGTGTTGACGAGTTCAAGAACTCGAATTTCAGTGCCGTCGGGGATAGCGTAGGATCTATAAATTTCCTTGGCGATACCGCCCTTGGAAATTGGGTCTTTACTTTGTTTTTCAGAGAGGCTTGCTGATTTTGTCCAGTGTGCGCCGTCGCGAACATAGAGAGCTTTGTTGACGATTTGATCAAGATCAAGCGGGTTGACCGCCGCCTTTTCGGGAGGAACTGCGTTGGGAATACTCGCGACCATACGCTCGCCCCGATCGTTACTTCCTTCGCCCGCTTTGTTGGAACCACCGCCTTTTTTACTTTTTTTCCAAACTTGATCCTTAGCATTTTTTTCCGCAAGGATGGCTTCAAGGCTAGAGACACGATCACGTAAAACGTCCATTTGGAAGTTGATGTCGGTGATCGGACCTTTCATGGTGTCATAAATTGCTTTACGAATGCGATCTTCAAAAGCGATATTGTTTCCAGTTGACGTTGATGGCGGAATGGTAAAGTTATTTTTATTGTAGCTGATGCCAAAGCGATCAAGCATTTGTGAAATTTCTTGTTTTTGCGCAGGGCCGATGCCGGGAGTGTTGTAATTCACTGGTGTACGGCGAGTTTCGATGACAGATTGTTGGTAGGAGTTGGCCTGGCGTTGTTCGCGAGGTGAGAGTTGTTGGCCAGAGGCTTGGCGGTCGTAGTAGTGGGAGCCAGTCGAGCGGGGATCGGGGGAGGAAGTTGAAGGACGGGTAGGGGGTATAGGGTTGGTAGCAGTAGGCGGAATAGGGCGCGACGGAGGGACAGCAATTGGGGGGATCTGGGGTTCTTTTGATAGTCCCAAAAATTCGTTGGCTCGGTTTGCCAACTCCTTTTGATCGGGGCCACACTGTGAGGCTTCAACATCGATAATAGTAAGTGCCACTGAGAGGTAAATAAGGAGAATTAGTAAACTGCGCATTCAGTGTCGTTCCTTTTTACCAGTGCCTCGATATTAAAGTTTCCCGAACTAGTCAGCTGCGCCTTTATGCCTCCGATAAGTTCATCTTGGGTCACGGTATCCTTGGTGAATTTGTTTTCTGGAAAACGAGAAAGAACAGCTATAAGGGCGTTCATTTTCTTCATCATCGGAAACTCCGTAGTAATTTTATCGTCTTTTCCGTATTTCAATGCGTATTCATTTAGTAGATTTGCGAGATCTTTGTCGCTTGCGATTTTTTCCAGCGTAGATATTGCTCTATTCATCATATCAATTTTGAACGCGTTATAGTATTCACTTGTACAAGGCATACTTACCTTAAGAGCAATTTCGGCCTCTAAACCATTTAACCCGGCTCTCGGAATTTTTCTGCCAACAATTTTAAAATTAGTGAGGTATTCGTTTTCTTTGAGCATTGCATCTCTATCGGAAGCCTTAATCTTTAATTTTCTGTATTCGTTGTCTATTGCTTCACAGGACACCTTTGATTCATTTAGGAAATCGGAAAGGCGAGCATCGTCTTCTTTCTTGATAGTCACTGAGGTGAATAGGCCATCATAGACGGGGTTTACCATTACCTTAGAACCTAATATTCTATCTCCCCAATCGTAGCCACCCAGATGTTTAGATTTAATATCAGACAAATTTTCACACACTTTTTTGATCATAGAAGGAAACTGCGCAAGCGTCTGTCCTAGCGCTACTGGATAGTTATGAGCAAAAAACTGCAGTTTATTTACTTGATTATTATCTAGAAGGCCCACGCCATCCATTTTCCTATTGGCCAGTTCGCCATGACCTAAGAGTTCAGCTGTTCGCTGTCTAATAGAATTTTTCGCCTGCTTAGTCGCCTGGTCGAAAGGTTTGTCGAATTTTGTAACTAAAGGATCATCTTTTATCGTCTCGTTTTCGACGAATTCATCGTTTTCAAATAATAGCGCAATGGGTTGACTATCTAATTTCATTTTGGTCAAAGCTGAGGATCTAATGTATTGTGCTAGTTGTATGTTTAAATCTTTTAGTTTTTTGTCAACATCCTTGTTTGATCCAGATGTTTTTAATAATTCCTTTTTTGTTTCCTCACATCGAGCGATATATGTTTTTCCGTTTATGTGTTGGTTCAACAATTTATTGTAGTCATCTTGCATTGTCTTTAGGTCGGGAAGGTTTTCGCGTTTCAATCGCTCAATTTCATCATTGAAGACTTTAACGGCGATCTTTCCCTCTTTGCCATCACAAACGCCTTCGTTTTCACCCTCTAAATCCAAAGCATGGTCGACATCATCGCAAAGAGAATTAAATTCTTTTTGATCTCTTTCACGAAACTGGTATTGCAGATAGGCATAGGTAGTTGACAGGTTATGAAGAGCCCTACGGCGGACATTTTTGACAAAATCAGCTTCTGCAATTTCATCAAGTTCAAGACCTAGTTTGTTAAACTGGGCTTCCAAAAGCGACTGGCACACCAAAACTTTTATGTCTTCTGTCTTTGCTTTGGAGCTTCTTAAGCAGTCAATATAGTTTGAAGCTATCGTTTTTATCTTCTTGAATTTTGTGGGGTCGTCGGTTTTTTGGGGGTCGATTTTTTGCAACGTAAAAAGAAATTGTTCCAACTTCCCGGTTTCGTTTGCTGGCTCGATGGCATTTGCAAAACTTAGAACTAAAAGTGACGCCAAAACAAAATAAAAGGGAATTCTCAAAATCATATATTCCTATCGGCACATATGCGAAAAAATTGGATATAGGTCATTAAATTTCAGGCACATAGCTTGCACTGTACAAAGTAGACACTATCTAAAATATAGGAGCCATCTATGACAAGAATTTCGTTGATTTTAAGCCTATTTACGGCACTTTGTGCACAAGCTGGACAATTTAACGGAAATATTTTTTCAATAGGATCTGCGTCCTTTACTAAACCAGACCAAATACTAGAGCTTTTGCAAACCGCAGATTCGGTGTGTGCGGCTCCGGTCTACTCTATTCAATTTAATCGTGAACAATTAGAAATGGGCGCTAATATAGTTGAAGTGATAGTTGAAAACAGGTTTGAAGATGCTGCGGAATTTACGATAGTTTTTGATCGGATTATAAAAGACAAAAAAATTTTCAAAAACGCAAAACTTAAAAAGATTTGCAGCCCAAGGCCACGACAGGCGACTGTCAGAGCGAGCACAGGCGCCCACTAACCCCGCGCCTTCAAACTCAACGTCAGTACAAACTTCGCCACGGGCTCTTCATTGGGCCGCGACACTGACCAGGCTGAAATATTTAACGGTAAATGCTTTCTCTCTCCGGAGGCAATAACGTCTTTTACCAACTCCTTCACCGCCAGACCATCGTCGCAAGTAAAAATCACAGCTTCTTCGGGTCGTTTCAAAAAATCAGCGTGAAAATCCTTAAACACCAACGACACGTTCTTCCCAGACTTTCGTATGTGATGCATCGCGAGCATTCCACCGGCACAATCAGCGCCCATAGATAAAACACCGAAATACATTGATCCTAAATGATTTTTAGTAAGTTTATTCAGCGGAACTTGCACAGCACATCGTTCATCACTTAATTGCAAAACCTTTGGCGCTGTCAAAAATAGCAATGGAACTTTTGTTAGCCCAAATAGCCGTAGAAAAAATGTCTCTTTTAGATTTTCTGGCAATAATGTCTTTGTCCATTCCATCATTTCTTTATACAGTATAGTGAAACTATGACAAGCGATGTTGCACCTATCAAAACAGATTTCACGGAAATGTTTGACGTCGACTATCCAATCATCGGTGCGCCTATGTTTCTCGTAAGTTACGCGGACTTAGTTGTAGCGATGTGTGAAGCCGGAGGCCTTGGTGCATTTCCTGCTCTGAACTATCGGCCGGTCGAAAAGTTTGGCGAGGCCGTTCAAGAAATAAAAAAAAGAACGACGAAACCCTTCGGCGTAAATCTTATAGTACAAAAATCAAATAAATTTCAACACAAGCAACTCGATATTATTTTAGAAAATAAGGTTCCGCTGATCATTACGTCGCTAGGGAGTCCTCGCGACATCATTAAAAAAGCCCACGAAGTGGGAATAAAAGTCTTCTGTGATGTCATTGGTCTTGAACACGCGAAAAAAGTTGCGGACCTCGGCGCTGATGGACTTATCGCCGTTGGTGGCGGAGCTGGTGGGCACGCGGGTGAGACTTCGCTTTTGGCGCTGGTTCCTTACTTAAAAAAACATTTACCGAAATTACCCATCATCGCGGCAGGAAGCATTTCTGATGGTCAAACGATGCTCTCAGCAATGGCGCTCGGGGCGAGTGCAGTTTATATGGGGACGAGAATTATTGCTTCTAAAGAAAGTCCCGCTAGCGAGGATTACAAACAAGCGATTCTTAGTGCTGGTCCCGAAGATATCGTGAATACCGATAAAGTTGATGGTTTTCCGGGAAATTTTATTCTCACACCTGAACTTAGAAAACTAGGATTGGAAGACGGAATTATTGAGTCCGTCGCAACAAAAATTCCAAAGATAAAAAGATGGATTTCGCTTGCCAGAGCTGCACGTTCTTTAATGGCGGGAGATAAATCCAAAGTGTCATACAAAAATGTATTCTCGGCGGGTCACGGCGTCGGTCTTATTGAACAAGTGCTGTCGGTTGAGCAAATTGTTAAAAGAACGATTCACCAATATCATGACCTGAAGCAAAAATTACCGTAAATAAAAATTGTTAAATATTTACAAAAATTGGCATTTTTCACAGATCAGTTGAATTAGACTGCGGTTGGGCCCGGCCCAAAAATTGAAGTAGGCGCTACCTATGGACCGCATAGTAGTTTTGCTGATCTTGTCGGTTTTCTTCTTTTTTGGGGAAATCCAAGCCCAGGACTTAGAGGTAATTACCTTTAACACGGCTTTGGCGCGCGCCTTAGGCCATGACTATAACCCGTGCGTGCTCAGTCGACTTGAAGCTCTAATTCAGTATGGGATTAAACCATCCTCAAACCCACAAGTACTGATGTTCCAAGAAGTATTTTCTTTAGAAGCCCGAAATAGATTAGTTCGCTGGGCCGAGGAAAATAACTACAACTATACCAAAATTTACTCGCAACGTACGGGACTAGTTACCCTTACCAATCTACCTATTAGGGATGAAAGGTTTAATGTCTTTTCATGTCAAGATAGTTTTATTCGAAACTTTGGCACTCACAATATAGAGGTCCGATTCAAAAATCACTTAGTTCAAGTAGTGAATACTCATACGTACTATAGTGATGGCAAGGCGCCCGGCTTATGTCATGTTCATAACCTCAGCGAAATTGCCGAACGACTCAACAAAATCAAGGGCCCAAGAATCTTCGCAGGCGATATTAATTCAGGTCCCAATGTTGCTTTTTTCGATGAAGTTTACAACCAGGTAAAATCAAACTGGGAGCCCTTTCTTGCGAAGATGACTCCTAAATACAATCGTTTGTCGACCGATAAAATTACGTGGGACATTAGTAATCCATTGTCACGTCCATTTTCTGATCCGACAAATCTCAGTTCTGCACAAATTGAAAGTCATTTAAGTTCCACATTGGATCATTTGTTTGCGAGCCCCGAAATTAAACTGGTCTCAACGGACCTTGTGTTTAATATGCCCGTTCCTGTTAATGGTTGCTCCAATTACGAAGTTGAACCAGGCAAAACTTATCTTAGCGACCATTATGGTGTCTCGACTGTAGTCACGATGGAATAAAATTTAAGAAACAAGCCCTTTACGGCGTGTGAGGATAGATAATGGAACTTACAATTTCAGGAGTAGTGACGGCGTATAAATGTCGAATGGTTACTCCCGAACTACCTTTCTAAAAAAAGGGTCTCTGAAAGCACCCCGGGCGTGAGGCGCCCGGCCTTTAACTATGAATCGAGATTTTTAGGAAAATGTTTTGTAAAATCTTCAGAGGCTATGACAAAAAGCGCAGCCCTCAGTCAACAAAAAGAAATTTATCGCGAATATAGAGTACCGAAAACGACAACTTGATCATCCACTAGCAATTTTTGCTAGCAATATGGCGTAGCCTACCTTCGAAACCAGATATTTCTGCAAATTTTTTTAAAAAGGGATATAACATGAAAACTACTTTTCTAATTTTTAGGAGACGATGATGAGAGTTCTAGTGATTGCCCTTGGTTTTCTTTTTCCCCTTTCGCTTTTTGCTACCCAAGATAGAATGGAAATAGATATCAGTGCGAACGGTTTGTTTCAGATTGCTTACAACCGTGTTTACGAAAAAGGTGGACCGAGAGAGGGCATGTTTTTTTCGGATCTCATGGCCTCAGCCCCCGCACTAAAGAAAAAGAAAATTGACGATTTTTATGGACCGGCTAAAGAACCGATTTGGGCGTTTGAGATAGATCAATATTATATGTCTGAAGCGGTCCAGGCTGCCGAAACTGCAAATGACCACCAAGCGGTGAAAGAACTTAATGAATTGAAACCCTTATTTGGACATATAGGGGGAGACGAATATAAGGAAAGGTTTAAAGAAATTCTCAGACGTCAGTTTGATCGCCGAGTTGGGCTAATGGTAAAAGATTTAGAAAATAGGCTTCAAAGACAAAATGGGAATTTTGCCGCGATGCTTGAAGAGTACAGACTTGTAGTCGAAAAATTAGAAGGCCGGGCATTTTTGATTGGCGTTCAGAAATTTTTTATTTATGTCACGTTGGGTGCTGGCATGTTTGCCACTAGCTTTTTAGGAGTTCCGGTTCTGCTGGCTCTGTAAGTCTTGAAGTTTAGATATGACCTGACAGTATAAAAATTTTATCGAACAAAGATGAAG
>LWDK01000020.1 GCA_002083485.1 Proteobacteria bacterium SG_bin7
AGTTAATGAGAGTGAACCTCAGAAGGAATCAGAGTGAAACCTCAGAGGGAAAAGCGTGAGGTTGCGTACCAAAACCGACTTATCGGCGAACCAATTTACCAATGTTAAGGCAACAAAACTAGAAAGGTTCCAGTCATCGCAGGTTAGAGCGTGTACACAAGTTAGAGCGTGAAGTCGTCTGCGACTTTCTTTGCCAAAAATTCATCTTCGTGCACAACGCTTTTGTATTTAAATAACTTATCTGACAACCCAATGACTTCATAAGCGTCATAAAGAGACGCATCAGTTGGATCGGCGTGTGTGATTTGATCGCCTTCAATAAAATCTCGTGTAATTGTAAAATAAATGTGGCCAGACAATCCCCAAAAACCAGATTCAACTTGGTCAATAACCTTTTTGTCACCTTCAAAAAACTGAAATTTTACCGTGTAGGTTCCATCTGGTCGGCGGTGTGCGAGTGATTTGCGAAATTATCCATCCTTAGTGGTCGCTTCTGAATACCATTTTCCGTAGAGAAAGTGTCGTCCGATTTCATCAGATACAACCATG
Source organism: Proteobacteria bacterium SG_bin7 (assembly GCA_002083485.1). Taxonomy (GTDB): domain Bacteria; phylum Bdellovibrionota; class Bdellovibrionia; order Bdellovibrionales; family SG-bin7; genus SG-bin7. Next base: position 550 of record LWDK01000020.1, read on the forward strand.
GACTTCATGAATTCGATGGGTGTTTTATCATTACATGTGCAGGATGATAACACCAAAACACAGAGGAAAAAGAATTTCATCTAGACCTTTGATAATGCTGACTTTAAGTCGTTGATCAAATCTTCTTGCGTTTCGATGCCAACACTCAAACGTACGAGGTTGTCATCAATACCGAGTTTTTTGCGATTCTCCGGTGGTACGCTCGCGTGGGTCATAATTGCCGGGTGTTCGATCAGAGACTCAACGCCGCCCAAACTCTCTGCCAACGAAAATACTTTGACGGACTCCAAAAACGAGCGTGCATTATCGATGTTGCCCTTTAAATAGAATGTGATCATGCCGCCGAATCCCGTCATTTGTTTTTTTGCAAGTTCATGCTGAGGATGTGAATTAAGCCCGGGATAAATGACCTTTTCGACTTTTTTATGATCGGAAAGAAACTTGGCCACCGCTAAAGCATTTTCCTCATGAGCTTTCATACGAATGGGTAAAGTCTTAAGACTTCGAAGCGCAATGAAGGAATCAAATGGCCCAGCAATTCCACCCATCGAGTTGCTAAGGAAGGCAAGTTTCTCGGCGATTTCCTTATTATTGGTTACAGCTACACCACCAACCATATCACTATGACCGCCGATGTATTTAGTCGTCGAGTGGACTACGACGTCGGCGCCAAGTGAAAGAGGTTTTTGAAAATAGGGACTCATAAAGGTATTGTCGACCACAGTAATAGCTTTGGCTTTTTTGGTTTGGTTGGCAATTTTCTTAATGTCCGTAAGTTTTAACATTGGATTGGTCGGGGTTTCGATCCAAACCATTCTTGTATTTTCCTTTAATGATTTTTCTAGGTTTTTGGGGTCAGTGAGATCTACAAATGAAAATTCAAGTCCATTATGCCTCAGAACTTTATCAAAAAGTCGAAAAGTCCCCCCATACATATCGTCGCCAGCGATGACATGATCTCCTGATTTAAGCATGTGCAGAACAGTTGTGGTTGCAGCACAGCCAGAGGTAAACGCAAACCCATGCTTTCCACTTTCAAGGTTAGCAATGCAATCCTCGTAGGCTTTGCGAGTGGGATTTTTTGTGCGGCTATACTCATAACCCTTATGTCTGCCGGGAGATTCTTGCACATATGTGCTAGTAAGATAAACCGGAGTCATAATTGCGCCTGTACTCGGATCAGGCTCTTGTCCGGCATGAATTGCTCTAGTTTCAAATCCAAATTTATTTTGTTCCCAACTCATAAGTTTTGACTCATATATTCAAGTAAATCGATTTTAGTTACGATATGGAGATTGGCTTTTTGATCTTTTACAAGGGCAACAAAACCTTGCTGAAGATGTTCACTCGTTTTTTGTAGCGATTCGTCCCAGTTGACCCAAATAATATTCCCTTTGATAAGGTGAATAATCGGATCATTGGGTTTAATTTTTCCTTGGGCAAGTGGAAGTAAAATATCACTTTCATCAATAATGCCCATAAGGTTATGATCCGAAAATACAGGGACCTGAGATACCCCTTTTGTCTTTAATAAATTAACGGTTTCGATGACGGTGTTGTCGACTTTTGCGACAACGAGATCGACTTTCTTTTTTCGGGCTTCTATGAGATTTCCAACAGTTCTGGCATTTAAAGGCGACGGTAAGAAGCCGTTATCTTGCATCCAAGTGTCATTGAAAGCTTTGCTCATGTAGGCACGTCCATGGTCTGGAAGTACAACAACAATGTTTGACGGTTTATCCAGTTTTTCAGAATAACGAATCGCGCCGACAACAGCCATTGCCGAGCTCGAACCAACGCACAGACCCTCTTTTGCCACAAGATCACGGCACATCACGTAGGCGGACTTATCGTCAACCTTAATGAAGTCGTCGATCATTTTAAAATCGTACACGCTCGGTAAAAAATCTTCTCCTACACCTTCAATTTTGTAAGTGTGAGCCGGGGTTAGCGCCTTCCCGTGGCGAAAGAGGTCTTCGAGAATACTACCGATTGGATCCACGCAAATTGTCTTAATATCCTTCTTCTTTTCTTTAAGGAATTTTGAAGCACCGGTGATTGTTCCACCGGTACCACCGCCAGCAACAAAAACATCGATCTTTCCATCCATTTGCTCCCAAATTTCAGGACCTGTTGCCAGATAGTGAGCGGTTCCGTTATCGGGATTGTGATATTGATTGGCATAGAAACAGTTGGGAGTAATTTCAACTAACTTTTTCGCGACTGAGTAGTAGCTGCGCGGGTCTTCAGGCTCAACGGCGGTCGGTGTGATAATAACTTTTGCGCCGTAGGCTCTTAAAATCGCCCTTTTCTCTTCTGAGATTTTGTCTGGCATCACAAAAATTGTTTTGTAACCCTTAATGGTAGCCGCAATCGCGAGTCCTAAACCCGTATTTCCAGACGTAGCTTCAATAATGGTACCGCCGGGTTTGATTTCGCCGCGGTGTTCTGCTTGTTCAACAATGTATTTAGCAATACGGTCTTTTACGCTCTGTCCAGGGTTGAAGTATTCTACCTTCGCGTAAAAACTGTGTTTCCCCTTTGGAACAACGGCATTGAGTTTAACGATTGGAGTATTTCCGACAGTATCTAAAATATTATTGAATATTTTCATGAAATTTCCTCTATAATAAATAGATGTAGCCTGTCTTAGGAGGGGAGTCATGCGAAATAACTATTTCCTAATTGGAGTTGTTCTTACAGTAGCGACTTTTTTGTCAGCGTTTGCTTTGCCAGAGGGCGGGATAGGCATCAAAATTCGTCAAGAAAACGACGGAATCTTTGTGATTGCAGAAATTGTTGAGGGTGGACCTGCCGACGTCGCTAAACTAATTGTGGGTGAGGAAATTAAGGGCGTGGATGGTATGAGTGTCGGGCGCAATACACTGGAACAAGTAGTTGCTATGGTGCGAGGACCCGTGGATACAGAAGTATTATTGACCCTTGCCCACCCTAGTTACCCCAACATGCGTAATGTTAAATTAAAAAGAGCTAGTTTACCAGCTAAGTTCGCAGTCGCGAACTAGACCATCGCGATAGGATTTTTTGCAGAGTGCCAGACGAACGAGAGTTTGGCATTTCAAGGATACTTCCGTTAAGTCAGTTTCATTTGGGATTTGGCCTGATATTTCGGCCTTCCGGCAAATCTCGTCGTAAAATTTTAAGCTATTTTGTATTTCGTTGTTACCGATGTTTCCCAATCTTTTTCGTAGACTTAATTTCTGGTAACAGGCGATCGGAAACTCTTTGTTACGTACTCTTTTTTCGCAAAGTTCGTTGCTAGTTTTTAGTTTTTGGAATAAATCTAAGGAATTACGTAAGTCAGAATCGGTCTTTGCACCTATAATTATAGAAGCGTCGGTAACTAAGACGTCTTTTCCGAAAAGGGCAAGTGGTAATATTTGAAACAGGAAAATCAGAAAGAAAATTGGGTTCATTGCGATAACTCCTTTAAAAGGTGAATTAATACTGGACCGAGTAAAATTATTAAAAACGCCGGAAACATAAGAAAGAGAACTGGAAGCATCGAATGAAATGGTAACTTTCGTAATTTTTGTTCGAGTTCAATTTCGCACGCAGAGATTACCTCTATTTCAATTTCGAGAAGATTTTGGTAAATCGGTGCCCCGCTAAACCCCGCGCTCAAAAGCTCAAGAAAGATTCTGCGATAGGGGCTATTTACTCCTTTAACAATCTTATCTGTTGGAGTTCCGTGTTCAAGTGCCATAAACCAGCGCTTGAGAAGCGAATTCCACTGGGTGTCGTCGGTGCAAAGGCAATTTGGAAAGGAACTTCGTAAGCTCTCGCCAGCCTCTAAACGGTGACGAAGTTCGATAATAGACTTCAAGAGTGGATTCATGTGCGCCATTTAAAACTCCGACCAATTTGCAAAAGCCATAAAATTCCTAGAGAAAAGAGCATCGCAGAAAGCAAAAACATGCTAGCATTATTCTTAAAACCGAAGTTGATTCCGCAGAATATAGTTAGACCCAAGAATATCGGTGTGAGGAAAAAAGCTTGGGTGCGCGCACTTTGCGTCATAACTTTGGCGCGCTCACGAAGTTTTTTTTCCGACCTGAGGCGATCGCGAAGGCTCTTCACGAGTTTGCTGGCATTTTGTGGCGCTTTGAGTGCACGACTAAGATCTAAAATTACTGAATTTAAAAACTGTGAATCGGTCTTTTCGACAAAACGGTCGGCGAAAAAGATGTGGTTATAGAGTTCCGTTAGTTTTTGGCGGTGATTTTGTTGCGAATTTTGAACGCTGAGTTGAAAACTGGCCGAAAAACTCCTCCCTGACTTCAAATACAGTAAAAAAAGATTTAGAAATTCCAAAAAATGTTCCTCAAAACGCGTTTCGCGCGAAAATTTTATCTGAAATGAAACAAATTTTAGACTAAGAGCTGGTAACAAAAGGACAAACCACGCCAAAATGAGAGATTTTTTCATGAAAAAGCAGGAAAAAAATTTAAAAACGACACAGACGAGGTGAAATTTCTTTCTTTCTGACGAGAAAATTAATTTTCTCTCTTCCATTTCCGACAAAATTCGTGCTTCGAAAAAATTTCCGGACAAAAAAATTAGGAAAACGATAAACATTTTTCGACTTCTCCAAAAAATTTTTCTGCAAAAGGTGTTCTCGTGAAAAATATATTGAATATTTAAAATATTTTCTTGACGATGGTTGTTAAAGTAAGTCAATCTGATTGTAGGTAAGTTAACCATCATCCTGGGAGGGATTGAAATGGCAAAGAAGAAAAAGAAAACTACAAAGAAGAAAGCTGCTAAGAAAAAAACTACGAAAAAGAAAACTACTAAACGCAAAAAGTAGGTAGTAGCTTTACTTTGTATATAAAACCCCGGCCTTAAAAACCGGGGTTTTTTGTTTTTGGAGTTAAGATGAGAGAAATTTTCTGTTTAGTTTTGATTGTAAGCTCCTTTGCATGTACGTCGGCACATTGGCCATAAGGTTTTGAGGTTTTCTAACGCACCATGGACTGGAAAAAGTCTCAGGCACCTTAAAAGAAATATGTGCAGTTGATTCCGCCGGTGGTGCCGCTTTTTAGGTTTTCGACATCAACTAAGAAATCGATTTCGAGGGCGAAAGCGAGACCGGCCCACTCGCCATCGAATTGATTGTATTGAATGCCGAGCGCGGGGTAGAGAAAGTTTTTCTGGAACTTTCCCGCCTTTTTCTGTTCGTCGGTCAAAAAGCGGTCAAAAAGGATGTTTGGTGTGCTCGAAGTTACCGGTTCATCGGGGCCACCATCATGTGTCCAGCGAGAGTAACCTCCGGCAAAATACGGCGAAAATGCCTTAGTACCCATATATCTTCTGATATACATAGAAAAGGCTTTGAAAGGGCTACCAAAACCGTAGCCCAATCCAAAAGTGGTCTCCTCGGTAAAGTTAAGGTCCAGGTTAATGCCAGCTACGCCGTGAGTGCCGCCGATAGAACTTCCGATTCCAACTCGTCTGATGGTTCTGAACTCGTCTCCCGACTCAGCATGTTTGGCTTTGAACCACTCTTTGCCTAAACGGGATTTATCAGCTGAATTCACAGTTACAGTTGAAAAGACAGCGATTGCGAAGAGAAATTTTCGCATGGGCACCTCTAGAATAATTTAGCCTTAATACCTTCTTCTTGAAAGAACTTTTTAAGCGCCTTGTCGTCTAGGCCCTCAAGACGCCAAATAAGTTTCTGTAGAAGTTGAAAGGTCTTTTCAGATTTTGGATCGCGAAGCGCCTTCGTTAGGTAGGCCATGTCTTCGGTAATAGAAACGAGATTCTTGAAAATCTTGTTAGCATCGTCGTTTTTAGACATTTTATCGATTCTATTTAGGAGAGAGTTGAGATTTGCGACCAAATGGTCAGCCATTTTAAGTGTGTCGGTGATACTTCCCTCATTTTTATTGATGACATCCAATATTTTTCCCGCAAGGCCATAGCTTTGAGAAATTAACTGATCAATTCGCGGAGGATCGATACCGCGAACGATTGTTCCGGGACGAAGTTTTTCAGAGGCTGCTTTACCGGGGGTGATTTCCACGAACTTTTCCCCAATGACCCCGGCCAAGTTGATGTAGAACTCGCTATCTGACCGAATGATGCTCCAGGCTCTTTTTTCTACGCCAATTCTAATTTTAAGTTTTACTTCTTCGCCGGCTTCAGTTTTCAAATTGGGATCGAAGATAATTTCTTTCACTTTGCCGACTTTAATACCCATAACTCGCACTGGAGATCCAACTTCGATACCGCCCGCAAAATTGTATGCTACCCAAAGGTCTTTGGTGTTTGAAAATGGATTGAAAGCATCTAAGTAGTAAGCGAAGGCTGCGATCAGCGCGAGGGTGGCGATAAATAATAAACCAACTTTAGTTTCGGATCGCATTCAGTCTCCTAGTAAAAGAATGAGAATATATAAGAGAGTATAAAATCAATAATTAAAATCGCAACAGAAGTTGCGACGACGCTGTTAGTAGTCGCTAAACCAACGCCTTCGGCGCCTTCCTTACAGCGAAAACCATAGAAACAACTAAAAATCGGAATGGTGGCGCCAAAACATACGCCTTTGATTGCGGCAAACATAAGGTCTCTAAACTTCACGAATACCATCACAGAAGCCATAAAACTCCCCGAAGTGTGACCGAGTTTAATTGTGCTGACAATCATGGCACCATAAAGACAAATGACGTTGGCGATAATACTTAAAATTCCGCCACCGATAATGCACGCGATGAATCTCGGTGCGACGATATATTTTATCGGGTCCATATTAAGCATTTTGTAGGCGTCAATTTGTTCGGTGATTTTCATAGTAGCAGATTCCGCGGCAAGTCCTGCGCCGACCCGTGAGGTGAGGAGAAGGGCGCTTACGACCGCGCCAAGCTCCCTCAATATTAATAGAGCGGCGAAACCCGGGACCATGGAATCGTTTTGAATAACGATTTTCATATGGAAAGAGGCCTCTATAATAGTAACAGCAGCAGCAAAACAAACACAGAAGACAATGATGAAAAGAGATTGATTGGCGACAAAATAAATTTGTCTGATAATGTCCTTAAATCGATATGGGGGAGTGAGGGAGGCATAAACAGTTTCGAGAAAAAGAGTGATGAGCTCTCCTAAGAAATCGAACCCCTTAATAACTCTGATACCGACAGTGTTAACCAATTAGCTCTCCAAAAAAATATTTAACAACGCTTCGCCAACCAAACTTGTCAGCCAGTCCATCACAACTATACCTACCATTGTAAGGACCGCGGTGGATACGACACTTTTGCCGACGCCGCGAGCGCCTCCCGAAGTGAAGTATCCTTTATATGTACAGATCGAAGCGAGAACGAACGCAAATATCAAGCATTTAAAGAGACCGAGTCCTACCGAAGAGGGGTTTACAATATTTGGAATATGGCGCAGGTATTCGGCGCTGTTGATGCCGCTAAAAAGAATTCCTAGAAGCATGCCGCCAAAGATCGACATGAGAAGACCAACGCTGAGCAAGAAAAAACTCGAAAAAATAATTCCCAAGAATCGGGGCAGTATGATTTCTTGTAGAGGATTTGCGCCCAGGCAGCGAATAGCGTCGATTTGTTCGGTCACGCGCATGGTCCCAAGTTCTGCCGACGTAAAGGCGCCAACTTTTCCTGAGAGCATAAAGGCTATTAAGAGAGGTCCTATCTCGCGAACGGTGGCACTGGTGGAAAGGCCGCCAAGATAGCCCAGCGCTCCGAACTCCAAAATTTGCATCGTAAACTGAATTGTCATTATGGAGCCAACGAAAAATCCCGCCAGTGCCGTTGTCGGTAAACTCTGAATGGTCACGTACCATATTTGCTCAAAAACTTGATGGACGGTGCACGGTGTTCGCATTCCAGTTCGCAATATAAGACCGAGAAATTGAATCCCCGCACCCATGTCATCAATAACAGCTACGATTTTATTAAATAACTTCATGTAAAAAATCCTGAACGAGCGGAACAGTGCTTTTTTTGAGGTCTTCGGTGTTCCCTTGGGCGATGATATTGCCGTCAGAAAGTACGACGATGCGATCGGCAATTTCAAGTGCGCACTGCATATCATGGCTTACGACGATCGAGGTTGTTTTTAATTCCCTTGAGAGTTTTAAAATCAAATTATTTACCGAGCGAGTTGTGATCGGATCAAGCCCTGTTGTTGGTTCATCAAAAAGAAGAACTTTGGGCTCAATCGCCACGGTTCTGGCAAGGCTCACTCTTTTTTGCATGCCGTAGGAAAGACTTGGTGGGAGTTTTTCTTCTTGATCCTTTAAGTGGACTAAACTTAGACAATATTTCACACGTTCTATTATTTTCTCTTCAGACCAGTCTTTGTAATGGCGGCGCAGTCCGAAGGCAACATTTTCAAAGACCGAAATAGAATCAAAGAGGGCGGGGTGTTGAAATACCATGCCGCATTTTTTGCGAATGGGGAAGTACTGTTCTTCAGTCAGTTTCGAAACCTCTTGGCCATCGATAAAAATCTCGCCGCCATCGGGGCGAAGCAGTCCTACAATATTTTTTAAAAGAACGGACTTTCCTGTTCCGGACGTTCCAAGTACAAAAACGATCTCGCTTTCTTTAATTTCGAGGTTGATTCCTTTAAGGACCGTACGCGAGCCAAATTTTTTGACGAGATTTACGAATTTAATCATTGGTAATCTCAGTGAGTGGACCAGAGATCTGGCCGCGAATAAATTGCTGCACGCGAGGGTCGGGATGTTTTTTTGTTTCGTCGGGCCTTCCTGCCATTATAAATTCGCCCTGCGTGACCATACCAATACGATCGGCCATCTGGTAGGCGCGGTTCATATCGTTGGTAATTGAGACTACTGTCGAACCAAATTGTTTTTTGAGGCTGAGAATAAGGGCCACGATGCTTCGGCTTGTGATGGGGTCTAATCCGGCAGTAGGGTCGTCATAAAAAACAATTTTTGGTTCCAGAGCAAGAGCGCGAGCAATTCCAAGGCGTTTTTGCATTCCACCGCTGATTTCGTCAGGAAAGAGGGATTTCGCATGCGAAAGGCCAACAGCCGCCAAATATTTATCGACGATGCCATCGATTTCTTTTTTACTCTTATCTGTCGTCTCGCGTAATGGAAAGGCGATGTTGTCTCCCACCGTAAGGGAATCAAACAACGCATTTTTCTGAAATAAAACCCCAATGGAGCGAAGCAAAGCTTCCTTCTCTGCAGCGCGCAGTTCGTGGGCGGCTTTGCCTTGAAAGTAAACTTCTCCAGACGTTGGTTCCAAAAGTCCGCACATCATTTTCAATAAGACGGTTTTTCCCTGGCCGCTTGGCCCAATCAGGACCAGAGTTTCATCTTTGAAAAGCGAAACATCTATTTGCTTAAAAACTGGCGTATGTTCGAATGACATATTAACACTTTTAAGTTCGATGAGGGGAGATGCTGACGCCATGTTGTAGATGGTATGGAAATATTTGAAAAAAAGAAAGTTTTGCTTAAAAATTTCTGTTAGTCTTAATAGGTTAATTTAACTCATCAATCAATCTGAGGATATTTATGGCAACTTTTAATAAAATTAAAGTCCCAAGTGGCGGCGAAAAAATAAAAGTACTTCCTAACAACAAAATTCAAATTCCTGACAATCCAATCGTTTGTTACATCGAGGGTGATGGCACGGGCCCAGATATTTGGGCGGCGTCTGTAAAAGTTTTTGACGAAGCCGTAAAAAAAGCTTTTGGCGGGAAAAAGAAAATTCATTGGTGTGAGATTTATGCTGGAGACAAAGCTGTAAAAACCTACGAGCAATTTTTACCGGAAGAAAGTTTGGCGGCCATCAAAGAGTTTAGAGTTGCGATCAAGGGTCCTCTTTCGACTCCAGTCGGTGGTGGAATTCGTTCGTTGAACGTGGCACTGCGAAAAGACTTGGATCTTTATGGCTGTGTGCGACCGGTGAAATATTACAAAGGTGTTCCGGCTCCAGTGACTGAACCAGAAAAAGTAAACATGGTGATTTTCCGCGAGAATACCGAGGATGTTTATGCTGGTGTTGAATGGAAAGCGGGAAGTCCTGAAAGTAATGAGGTCATTGCCGTTGCAAAAAAATATGGAAAAATGATTCGCGAGAATTCGGCGATTGGAATTAAACCTATGAGCGAATTTGGCTCGAAACGTTTAATTAAAATGGCAATTGAGTATGCGATTGAAAATAAACTTCCAAGTGTCACCTTAGTTCATAAAGGAAACATTATGAAGTTTACCGAAGGCGCATTTAAAGATTGGGGCTATGAATTAGCAAAAGCAGAATTCGCTGACATGACAGTCACCGAAACCGAAGTCACAGAAAAATTCGGCGGTAAAACTCCGCCGAATAAAGTCGTTATCAAAGATCGCATTGCCGATAATATGTTCCAGCAAGCATTGTTGAGACCAGATGAGTACTCTGTCTTAGCTCTACCAAATTTAAACGGGGATTACATCTCCGACGCTCTTGCCGCTCAGGTTGGTGGTCTTGGAATCGCTCCGGGATCAAATGTCGGCTATGGCATGGCAGTATTCGAAGCGACACACGGAACGGCACCAAAATATGCGGGCCAAGACAAAGTAAATCCCGGTTCGGTGATTTTATCGGGTGTGATGATGCTTGAATATATGGGATGGAAGCAGGCGGCGGACTTAATTGAAAAAGGAATTGCCAAAGCAATTCAAAATAAACGCGTGACCTACGATTTCCATCGTCAAATGCAAGGTGCGACTCTCTTAAAATGTTCTGAGTTTGCCGGCGAAATTATTAAAAATATGTAATTGGAAGGAAGACAAATATGGCATTAAATGGAAGACACAAAATTACAGTCGTGGGAGCAGGATTCGTTGGTTCAACATGCGCGCACTGGGCCGCACAAAAAGAACTCGGCGACGTGGTTTTAATCGATATCAACGCGGGAGCAGCCGCGGGGAAAGCACTTGATCTTTTTGAAGCAAGCCCTGTGGAGCAATTTGATTCCAATGTGATTGGAACCGACGACTATTCTCAGATCAAAGATTCTGACGTTGTTATCGTGACCGCGGGAATTCCCCGAAAACCAGGAATGAGTCGCGATGATTTGCTATCGACAAATGCGAAAATCGTCAAAATAGCTAGTGAGAACATTAAAAAATATGCCCCGCACTCTGTTGTGATTGTGGTTTCAAATCCTCTTGATGCGATGGCGTATGTTGCAAAAGAAGTTACAGGGTTTCCTCGTAACAGAATAATTGGAATGGCCGGTGTTCTTGATGGCGCGCGATTCCGTTCCTTCATCGCTGAAGAATTAAAGGTTTCTGTAAAAGACGTGCAGGCGTTCGTACTTGGTGGTCACGGCGACACGATGGTACCAATGCCAAACCATGTTTCTGTCGGTGGAGTTCCTTTGAAAGAAATGATGAGCCAGGATAGAATCGATGCTCTTGTGGATCGGACCCGTAAAGGTGGAGCCGAGATAGTAAACTTATTGAAAACAGGATCTGCTTACTACGCCCCAAGTGCTTCTGCGGTCCAAATGGCCGAAGCGATCATCAAAGATCAGAAGCGAATCCTTCCTTGCGCAGCCTTACTTGAGGGTGAATATGGCGTCAACGGACTTTTCGTCGGTGTTCTTTGTAAATTAGGCAAAGGCGGAATGGAAAAGGTTGTTGAAGTAAAACTAAACGACAAAGAACGCGGCATGCTCAATAACTCAATCAAAGCCGTTCAAGAACTCGTCGATGCTCTTAAGAAATTGGAGTTTTAATTAATGAATATTCATGAGTACCAGGCCAAAGAAGTTCTAAAGCGCTTTAATGTTCCTACTTTAAGAGGAAAGATTGCTAAAACTCCCGACGAAGCCGTTGCTGTTGCCAAAGAACTTGGTGGTAGCGTTTGGGTTGTAAAAGCTCAGATCCATGCCGGTGGTCGAGGTAAGGGTGGCGGCGTTAAGCTTGCAAAATCTCTGGATGAAGTAAAAACTCATGCGAGTAAAATTATTGGTATGAATCTCGTCACTCATCAAACAGGTCCCGGTGGAAAAAAGGTAAATCAAGTCTTAATCGAAGAAGGTTGTGATATTGAAAAAGAATATTACGCGGCCGTGCTTTTGGATCGCGAAACTTCACGTGTGACTTTGATTGCAAGTTCTCAAGGTGGAATGGATATCGAAGAGGTTGCGCATAAGAATCCAAACGCAATTATTCGCGTCACTTGTGATCCTTTAACGGGACTTGGTGGCTGGCAAGCCAGAAAAATGGCGTTTGCCTTGGGATTCAAGCCCGAAGTCATTAATAAAGTGGCGGCGTTCTTCGTTGGTTTATCAAAAGTATTTGCAGCCAATGACTGTTCAATGGTGGAAATCAACCCGCTCGTCCTTACAAAAAAAGGAGATGTATTGGCGCTTGATTGCAAAATGAACTTTGATGACAACGCGCTTTTTCGCCACAAAGACATTATGGAGTATCGTGATATTACAGAAGAGGATCCGGCGGAAGTTGAAGCCAGCAAATATGATCTCGCGTTTATTAAGCTTGATGGCACCATTGGTTGCTTAGTGAATGGTGCAGGACTAGCGATGGCCACGATGGATATTATTAAACTACACGGTGGCGAGCCTGCGAACTTTTTAGATGTCGGCGGAGGGGCGAATAAAGAAAAAGTGACCAATGCCTTTAAGATTATTTTGAACGATAAAAATGTGAAGGCAATTTTAGTAAATATCTTTGGCGGCATCATGAAATGTGACGTGATCGCAGAAGGTATTATCGCAGCGTCAAAAGACTTGGGACTGAAAGTTCCGCTGGTGGTGAGGTTACAAGGAACTAACGTTGAACTTGGTAAGAAATTACTTAAAGAAAGCGGATTAAATATTGTTCCGGCAGACGAATTAACAGATGCGGCCGAAAAAGTCGTGAAAGCGGCAAAGGGGAAGTAACATGTCTATTATGGTAAACAAAAATACGAAAGTGATTTGCCAGGGCTTTACCGGCACGCATGGGACTTTTCATTCGGAGCAAGCGATTAAATACGGAACCAAATTAGTGGGCGGTGTGACTCCGGGAAAAGGTGGCACTAAGCATTTAGATCTTCCGGTTTTTAACACTGTAGAAGAAGCTGTGAAGAAAACTGGCGCGAATGCGACAATGATTTACGTGCCTCCACCATTTGCGGCCGATTCTATTATGGAAGCCGTGGATGCGGGACTTGAATTGATTGTTTGTATCACCGAAGGAATTCCGGTGATGGACATGGTGCAAGTGAAAAGATTTATGCAGGGAAAAAAGAGTCGCCTCGTTGGACCAAACTGTCCCGGCGTGATTACTCCTGGAGAATGCAAAATTGGCATTATGCCTGGGCATATTCATAAACCTGGAAGAATCGGCGTGCTTTCTCGTTCTGGAACTTTAACTTACGAAGCGGTTCATCAGTTAACAAATGTTGGTTTAGGACAAAGTACGTGTGTCGGTATCGGGGGAGATCCTGTAAACGGCACAAACTTTATTGATGTTTTGCAAATGTTTAATGCGGATAAAGATACCGACGCTGTTATCATGATCGGTGAAATTGGTGGAAGTGCTGAAGAAGAGGCCGCAGACTATATTAAACGTGAATTTAAAAAGCCAGTTGTGAGTTTCATCGCTGGAGCGACAGCACCAAAAGGTAAACGCATGGGCCACGCTGGTGCGATCATCTCTGGTGGTAAGGGGACTGCCGAAGATAAATTTGAAGCTCTGAGGTCAGCAGGTTGCCATATTTCGAAGAGTCCCGCAGACATGGGAATTACGTTGAAGAAGGCGTTGAACGCGTAATCAATTTTGACTTCATTTTTATTATCAGTACGTTACAAGTTTTACTTTTGGCTGGGTACAAACTCCAGCCCCGACATTTGTGCCTACGGGAAGGCAGACACATGACGGAAAACTCGATGAGCAAGACACTACCGAGTAGTTTGTTTTCCAACCTGACTCGAAACTGTGGTAACCGGGGCTCTTCCAGGCACCATCTTCATGACTGAAAACTAGAAAAAAACTCACACTGTCGACAGCATTAATAGGGAGACAAGAAACCCCACTATACATTGTATAAACCGAAACCATGTGTGATGGGCACATTCCCTCTTGCCACGACTTAAAAGTAAAGTAATGAGGTCTCTCACTATATCCATAGGCGCAAGAACCTACTTTCGATGTATAGTTCACCTCGTAAGGATTAGCTGGATTTGCCAATAGACATTCGGGAACAGGTGTTCCTGTCACCGTACGTTGACCAAGTGCTAGAGAGCCAAAAAAAGTCAGCAATAACGGCAAAAAAACGGACTTCATTTGTTTATCCTTTGTAAAAAAGCCATTAAAAATCGCTCGAAGTGCATTGCAATGCTCGCGCCAAGGATGGAGGTCACAGGGCTTAAGTAGAGTAACTTCTGTGAGCTGAAAACTCCCGATTGGCCTAAACTCTAGTCGCGTTGATAAAAGTCACAATTTTTCCGAAAATTATAATATGAAAAAACTAACTTCTTTCCGTCGCATAACCGTGGTTCTTTTATCAACTTTTTTTACATTTACTGCAATTGCAGATGACGAAAAGCCAGCTACAGCATTTCGATTGAAACGAGGTGTTGGAGCTTGTTCAAATCTTCCTACAGAAGCAGATAAGTTTGAATGTAAAGCTATTGGTTGGCCAGACCAAAATGCCCGCGTTGACCTAATCCGCCAGGAATTTGTCAATAAGTACGGAATGACGGTGCGTTGGGGGTTGTTTGATTATTATTACTATTTTAATGGGGTCAAAAAATGTGAGCCTCACAAGGAAATTATCACTGACTATCTAACGACCCGCAAAGATCTAGATCAACTTTGGGAAAAACTTGGGAAGTCTTCCGATTGCGTGCGCAAAGGCCAAGGCTGGATTCAGACCCGCAATATTGAATTGTTTAATGGCGAGCCATTTGTTCCTCAACAGAAAGGGTCGATGGAATTTAAGCTGGTTCCTGCAAAAAAAGAAGCAAAGGTATATACTGTCCCGGCACCCTCATATGCCCAACCCGTAAAAAAACCAGAAGCAAGGCATGAAACTACTTTGGCCAAAGAAAAGCGCAAGCTAGCTAATATCACTCCATCTATGAAAGCAAAAAAACAAAAACCAAAATATGAAGACGAAGAACCCATGATAAGTGTTCCCATGGCTCCCATGAAACATGAATCAAAACAGTTTTGGAGTGAACCCTTTCCTAAAGAGTTTTTTTGAAGTGTGAAGTATCTCCACGGCTTTAACAAAAAAGAGCAAGATCGACTTTATTTTCAGTCGCAATTTTTGAAGGAACAAGTTTTCCGTAATGTCGACTTTCATGCTTGTCGCGATATTTTGGAGATCGGCTGTGGTGTCGGGGCGCAGACGGAGGTCTTGTTAGAGAAATTTCCCCATGCACAAATTACTTCTGTTGACGCTTCCGAGGCGCAACTAGCACGCGCCAAGGAGAGATTTAAAAATCACCCCAGAAAAAAACAAGTGAAGTTTATACTGGCGGATGCAAAAAATCTAAAATTTCCAGCCAATAGTTTTGATGCCGTCTTTATTTGTTGGCTCCTCGAGCACGTACCAAAACCGGTGGACATTGTTAAAGAAGCTAACCGCGTACTTCGTATTGGTGGTAGAATTGTCTGTAACGAAGTTTTAAACAATACGTATTTTGTTGATCCCTACAGTCCAATGATTCAAAAAGTTTTATTTGAATTCAATGACTACCAATGGGAAATTGCCGGCGATCCCTTTGTCGGTGCAAAACTTGGAATCTTTTTAGACACTGCAAAATTTAAAGGAATTACGGTTATGCCGGCGTGGGTACATTTTGATCGTCGCGATTTGATTCGACGCAAAGAATTCATGGATCATGAAAGGGACTTGTTTTTGTCGGCGGCACCGGAGTTGTTAAAGGAAAAACGCATTACCCCCGCCGAAGTTAAGGAGCTAAAGAGGGAGTGGGAAGTTCTTAAAGCTGATAAAGATTCTGTAATATTTTATTCTTGGATGCAGGCTTTTGGGGTAAAATAATTTAATTCCAGCTTATGCCTTGCAATTCATCTGGAAAATAAAACATATCAACTTCTTTGGACTCATTGTTTTCGACTTCAGCATGTGGCCAAATCCCCCTCATCATCATCGGCATAAGTTTTATTGGACTAGAAATCACAATTTGACTGAGTTCAATTGCTCTCATCGAGTCTAGAATTCCGTAACCACGGTCAGCTTTCCAACCATTTTGAAAATCCTGTGCGGACGAAATTAAATTTCTGCGGATTTCTGAGCATCTTAAACCAGGGTTTACTTGAAGCATCAGTGCAACTGTTCCGGTTACAAGTGGTGCCGCCATACTTGCTCCTGACCATTCGCCAAAGCGATTGTCAGGCAAGGTCGAATAGATTTTTTCGCCCGGAGCAATAAGTTCGGGTTTTGGCAATAACTTGCCGTTGAATTCACCGGGACCTCGACTACTGGTTTTGGCCACACTTCCATCTTTGTTGCTCGCACCGACAACAACTGTCGAAGGGTGTTCTTTGGGGTGAGTTAGAGTTTGGGGGTTCGGGCCAGTATTTCCAGCTGAAAAGATCGGGACGATTCCTAAGTTTTGCCAAACGTTAAGAGCACGATAGTAGATTTCGATGTCAGGAAGATCTTGTTCTCCCCAGGAATTGTTTACCACCCGGACAAGTTTTTGTTCAGCCATAAATTGCATGGCTCGAATTGCACCTTCCACGTTTAACATCTTCACTGCAACTACTTTTGCTGCGGGAGTTACTCCAAACTGGTTTGCGACCAAGATGCCCGTAACGTGAGTGCCGTGGCCAGCGGGATCGTTTGCTTCGGTCAGGCGGTTTTTTTCTGAATCAAAAAACTTAAAGATTTTATTTTTTAGAAAGGTATGGTTCCCATCGACACCAGTATCTATGACACCTATGTATTGTCCAGAACCGTCAAGATCCGGATACTTTTGTTTTACTTGGTCCAGGCGTATTTGCGAGAAACTGTAGGGAAACTCGCCAAGTGAGTCAGAATCGCTGGCAGAATTTTCGAAAATAAAGTTGTGGTTCAGATAAATTTTCTTTACCCAAGGATGTTTCGCTAACATTTGAATTTGGATCTTTGAGGCCTCTAAAGCAACCGCATGACTTATCCAGAGTGGGCGAACTGATTTTGTGTGGATTGACTTGGCGATTTGGTCAGCGCACGAGATGTTTTGTTCTTTCAAAGTATCAAAAGTAAAGTTTGGTGATAAACAAGTTGATTCTAATAATAAAACAACAGAGATTTTCTTCTTTTTTATATAAGTGACCGCAGGATCCACTTGAGCGCTGTAACTGTATGAATTGGCAATGATTACAGTGAAAATAGTGACCAAGAATTTCATCAATCCCCCGCTATTCTCTAGCATAAAAGTGAGTTTAGTTTGAAGATTTTTTTCTACCTTGTTGCGATTACAAAGAGATAGTGATAAACAAGCGATTTCAATCATTTATGGTAAAATTATGGTAAAATTATGGTAAAATTGAGTGTCAATATTAACAAAATAGCAACGCTTCGAAACGCGCGTGGTGAGAATAATCCCGATGTTTTGAAGGCCGCGCTTGATATCGAAAGTTATGGCGCCAACGGTATTACAGTGCATCCCCGACCCGATCAACGGCATATTCGTTATGACGACGTTTATGCTATTAAAAAAAAAATAAAAGTTGAATTAAATATCGAAGGGTATCCATCAAAGGAATATGTTGAATTGATAAAAAAAGTAAAGCCTTCACAAGCTACTTTAGTTCCTGATGCACCGGGAGTCTTAACTTCAGATGCCGGATGGGAAGTTGAGAAAAACAGGGAATTGCTTGGCCAAGTCGTTGGCGAACTAAAGAAAACGGGCGCTCGAGTTTCACTATTTATTGATCCTGATAAGGCAAGTTCGGGAGACCTAAAACTAGCCCGTGAATTGGGGGCAGCTCGCATCGAGCTTTATACAAAAAAGTATGCTGATGAGTTTGCAAAGGGAAATGGAGAAAGAGTGATCATCCCGTACCGACGGACGGCGAAATTAGCAGGTGATTTTGGACTTGAGATTAATGCTGGCCATGATTTAAATCTTGATAACTTAAATTTTTTTGTGAGGAATATTACTAATCTCAAAGAAGTGTCTATAGGACATGCACTCATTTGCGACGCACTGTACTTTGGTTTAAAACGGACTGTTGAAAGGTATTTGGAACAAGTTAAGATCTAGAAATCAGAAATGAATTACGTGATTTCTATTTTCTTTCTTTGTGGCTTTGCTTTAGCGGAAGAGTTAAAGACTAGTTCCGATGCGGACCCAAATTGGTTTGTTTTTCTTGGAGCCGGCGCAGGCGCGTCTTCACATGACTCCAGAGATATGGCTGCGATCGCCAGTAAGAAAAGTCTTGGTGGCACAAGCAGACTTACTGCCACTGCCGATATCCCTGGGCTTTACCGAAAAGTCTCAGCACAAAAAATTGTTGGTTTAGGGATTCGAATTAGTATAGAAAACGTGGCGGAGAACTGGCTTGCCAACGACGCCCTTGTTTTTCATAACTACAACTATAATTTAAGTTACCTTCATTTCTTTCAAAAAAGAATTGGCGACGGCGCGTTTTATCGACTTGATATGGGGTACAGCGAATTGTGGCGGCTAGAAAAAACTGCCGGTTTGTATTTGCCAGATCGCTTTATTGGAATCAGTGGAGTTTTAGCATTGGGATATGGGTGGAGACTTCCGGCGGGGTATCATTTTTTAGTTGCGGTTGATCAGTCCTACAGTGACGTGGGTGCTCATTTTATTTCTGGGAATTCGTTATATGTGGGCTTCATGTTGTAGAAATTTTATCTTTTCCATTTTAATTCTGAATTTGTTTTTTAGATCATCTTCTTTTGCCGACGAAGAGCCGAAGCCATATCACATGTTTACAAAACTACCGAGTGACTTAAAAGTTTGGTGGCGCGAGACTTTTAGAAAAGAAAGCTTACCATATGTACTTACTCTTTCAGCGGCAAGTGGTCTGCTTCTGCAGACAGATTACGAAACCTGGCAAATCACCAAAGTTAAATTTGATGAGGATAAGCGTTGGCGTGATTTCATGATAGATACCGAAAAATTTGGTGGTGGATATTTTCAGATCGGTACAGCCCTTTCATTTATGGGATTTGGTTATCTCTTTGATAATAAGCGTGCGCGGCGAACATCGTTCCAAATTGCTGAGTCAATTTTTGCGAGTGGAATACTCGTCCAGGTATCAAAGCGCTCGACAGGAAGAGAGAGTCCAAAAAGCTCTTTAGAAAAGACGGGGAGGTGGCGCCCATTTCCATCGCCACAAGAGTACGCAGGTCATGTGCGGGACTATGATGCTGTTCCTTCGGGGCATTTGTCGAGTGCACTGACAACTTTAGTTGTCGTCCAAGAAAATTATCCCGAGTATAAGTGGATCCCTTGGGTGGGTTATCCTTTGATTGGACTGTTATGTTTGAGTTTTTCCGCGACAAGTATTCATTGGTGGAGTGATTACCCTCTGGGAATTTATCTCGGTTATCATTTTGGAAAAATCGTTACCCGGAACAACAACGAAACAGGCGAAATTAAAGATGAGAAGGAGTCCAATTTTACTTTCTTTCCGACTTATGACGAAGACGGAACTCCACTGTTAAGTGCGGTATGGCAGTTTTAGTTCGGCTGGCCGTTGTATTAGCGGTATTTTCTTCTTCCGTCGGTTTTTCAGATGAGAACTACTGGAGTGAATTTTCTTCGCCTTGGAAGACAGACGCAAAATATATTTTCTTTGGTGGCCTTGGACTCGCAATTTTTCTTAAACAAGCAACTCCTGATTTTGTCGAGAGCACGCAAAGGACTTGGACACGAGATAGGCCTTTGGGGGACGATTCAAAATATGGTGATTATTTTGGCCAAGGCATACCGAATATTTTCTATGTCATTGGAATGGGAAGTCATTACTACCTCACAAGAAGCGAAAAATCAGCCCAGCGATCATTATATATGTTAAAAACAAGTCTTTACTCTACGGTGCTTACTCATGCGATGAAACTTGCGTGGCAAGACCCTAGGCCGGACAATCCCAGTCAAAAAGATTCTTTTCCGTCAGGACACACAACCGCGGCATTCGCTTTTGCTTCGAGCGTTGGGATGGAGCATGGGGTTTATTGGGGAACCCTTTCATATTTGGCTGCCACTTATGCAGGTTTTAGCCGCATCAATGATAATAAACATCGCTTAAGTGATGTGGTGGCCGGGGCGGCGATTGGGGTGAGTTATGGAATCGGGCTCTATCAATATGTTCACGGCGAAGACAAATCTAAAACGGCGTTTGCGGTTTTGCCGAGTGATGACTTAGATGGGGTGGTGGTTAATTATTGGCGGAGTCATTAAGGATAACGGAAGATTTCGCGTTGTTCCGGGGCAAAAATTATAAGCTTCACTTCCGTGTGAAGCTAAATTTTTGTTAAAGAATCTATTGAACCTGCGCTTCGTAGATATTCGTCGACTTACTAAGATCTAACAATCCCATCGCGAGCTTCGCTTCTGACAATGTTTGCGCAGCTATCGAGCGCGCCTTCAAAGTCCCTTGGCAAAGAATTTCCATTAGGTGCGTTCGGTCCTTAGAGTATTCGGACCGGCGATTACGAATCGGGCAAATAATATCATCTAAGATCGCGGTTAGTCTTTCTTTGAGTTTGCTGTCGGCAAGCCCACCGTGTCGGTACTCCTCTTTGAGTTTTAATAGCTCGTCACGGTTACCATCAAAAATATCCAGAAATTGAAAGACCACATTACCCTCAACTCGTCCCGGGTCTGCAATATGAATGTGGCCGGGATCGGTATACATCTTGTTCACTTTTTTTCTAAGATCATCGCTTGTGTCACAAAGGAAGATGGCGTTACCCATGGATTTTCCCATTTTTGTTTTTCCATCAATTCCTGGTAGACGGCCGACATACCCAATTAAGGGGAGGATTTCCTTAAATAGGGGGGTGCGATAGGTGCGATTGAACTTGCGCCCAATTTCGTTGGCTTGTTCAATCATGGGACTTTGGTCTTCGCCGACTGGTACGAGGTCGGCTTTAAAGGCCAATATGTCGGCCGCCTGGTAAATGGGGTAGGTGAGAAATCCCGCCGGAATCGAACGTCCAAAGTCTTTTTGGTAAAGCTCTTCCTTAATTGTTGGATTACGTTCAAGCCTAGCGAGAGAAACAAGATTCATAAAATAAGAACTCAACTCAAAGAGTTCCGGTATGCCTGATTGTAAAAAGAAAACCGTCTTTTCGGGATCAAGGCCCACGGCTAAATAGTCGAGCATGATTTCAAAAATGTTTTCCTCAATGACTTTGGGGTCCTCGGCATTATCGGTGAGTGCTTGCGCATCCGCGATGATGACGTATTGATTGAAATCTTCCTGGAGTTTTAATCGATTTTTGAGTGAGCCGACAAAGTGGCCGAGGTGTAAATTTCCGGTAGGACGATCTCCTGTGAGTACAGTTGGTTTCATAAAAAATCTCCTAAAGTAAAAATTATCTAAGGTAATTTATTTTAATAATAGAATTAGACTGGGAAGAGAACTAAATTAGGCGCTAATGGCGCCACCAACTATTTACAGCTGATTTTAGAGTTGCGATTCGAATGAAATTCAAAAGAGGGAATTTCATGATGTGTAATATATCGGAAGACTAGAGAAAAATCTAATCCAACGATTTTATGGGACAGATAAGTAAGCCAAATAGACCCAAATTTTGTTTGATTTTATAAGGGTTTAGAACAGACTTGGGCAACCAACTTTTTTGGCTTAACCTGGCAGCAGGCTCCCCACTACTTCTATTTGTCAGGTGTCGAGTAGGTCAACCAAAAAATAGGTGCTAACCTGCCTCCTTATTTAGACAGGCTAGACACACTAAATTTAAAAATAGTACCTTGCGCCGACGTTACCAACCAACGAAATAACAGCTTCAGGTTCAACAGTCATAGTTGGTGCAGCTTCTAAGAAAATATCAACAGGAGTGCGGTTGGGTAACCACGAAAGACCCAAGGGTACGCGTGCAAAATAATCGTTATTATATTTTACATCGTCAATGGTACGGTTAAATCCCACACCAAGTCCAAATCCTACGTAGGGAGAAAATTCGCTCATGGCTCGGCTTCCACCACTAAGGGCGTTTAAAAAATATTTTTCATAGGAAGCCTGTATCCAGCCTTCTTTTTCTGCAGATCCACCCCCCGATAGATCAAACGCTGTGTTTGTTTTTGTCCAATATTTTCCCGTCAAACTTGTTGTATCGCCCACCATGACTCCCAAACCAAGGTCCCCATGGCGATTTGCGGGTGCGGCCTGACTCGAAACTCCGGTGATCAATAGTAAAATCGCTACAAAAATTCTCATAATACCCCCTTTTGAGATAAAAAATTATCGATCTCATTTTAGAGGAGCATTTTATGTGCCATCACTCACCGGTTGGACAGCAGGTCAAAACTCCATCGGCGTAAGACTGAAAAAGTCGACAGCTCGAAGCGTAAGATTGTGAGTCGTTATAGGGAGCGATCGGACCGACACATTCGTCGATAGTGTCACGTGGAACCTCGCAACTAACAAGTAAAGTACTGGCGTCAAGGGGCTGAATAATAGCTGCAAAAAAACTTTCGTGGGAGTTGTAAATTGGACTCTTGTTATTGTCCTGATACTCCCACCTCCATTTATAATGACAATTAAATTGTGCAGTTAGCAACACAGTTTTGGCGGGACAAAAATAGGCCTTTGTGAGTTTTGCAAAAGGGTTACCATTCGTCTCAAATTGCCCGCCAGTTTGTTTTCGTTTCCAAGTCCCGATCATTTCTCTTGGCATATTGCGTGGAGGACAAAAACCAATGTTAGAAGCAAGGTTGGTGCTTACGCAGGTACCGATTTTACCATCGCTTTTCACCGATAAGACAAGGCTAAACTCCGCTCGCATTGGAGCTTCGTTTGGAATGCTTGAGCTCAACTCAATGACGTACTTACCTTTATATTTTTCTTTACCGAGCGCATTACCAACTTCGATTCCTGCTTTTTTCACTACGAGCGCGTCTATGAGGTCGTTTACTTCAATTATTTTAGCAGTATTCCTTTTATTTCCCGCCCCATCATCGTAGTATAAGGGGGCCGAAATAAATTCGCGTTCACCGCTGATTTTCAATTCGCTAAAACTTGCTGTACAATTAGCAGAGCTTGCGAGGGCCTGGGCAACCTCCGTTTTTAACTGGGTAAAATTGTATCGGCTCTCAAGGTCTTTTTGAATTGTCGTTGATCTTATTAAAGTATAAATAATTGTCGCCGCAACAGAAGACACTAAGATGGAGCTAATTATGAGAACAAAGCGGCGGTTGCTAGAATTCATTCAGGTTCTTCAAGATAGGTGTAGCCAGAAAGTCCGTCCTCGTAATATTTCATTAATAAGCGGGCCTCAGGTTTCGTCAGAGTGCCGCGAAGAATGCCTGATTCCGATACTCTTCGAATATTTTCAATCAACTCTGATTTCTGATATTCCACATAACCTAAAACATCACTCACACTGTCGCCTTTCACCACGTGATCTACGGCATAACCTGATGGGGTCATTGTGATATGGACTGCATCGGTATCGCCGAAAAGATTGTGGAAGTCGCCCAAGATCTCCTGGTAAGCACCCACTAAAAATATTCCCATGAAATAAGGTTCATTGCCGTTAAGATCGTGAACTTCGAGCGCGGTTTTCTTGCGGCTAGAATTTGAAATAAACTTTTCAATTTTACCGTCGGAGTCACATGTCAGATCGACTAAAGTCGCTCGTCTTTTTGGTTCTTCGTTTAGTCTTTGCAGTGGAATAAGAGGAAAAACCTGGCCGACTGCCCAAGAGTCCGGAAGAGATTGAAATACTGAGAAATTGCAGTAGTAGGTATCTGATAAGATTGTATCTAAGTCTTTTACGATATCATCTGCGTCTTCAATGTTACGAGCCATGTTACGCATTTTGGTGGCTGTCGTCCAATAAAGATTTTCCGCTTTTGCGAGCTGTTCTAGAGAAAGCACTCCGTATTTAAAGAGTTGTAAGATATCAACCTTTAGGTTTTGTAGGTCATGGTAAAACTCATTGATATTTTCTCGGGTCATATTGCGACAGATCTCGCTAAGGGAACGTAGAATATGGTGGTCGGTTGGTTTCACTTCAACGGGGGCATCGCTTCTTTCTGTTCTGTTGGCACCGAGGATATTGAACACTAGCAGTGAATGGTGAGCGACAAGAGATCGTCCGGACTCGGTAACGATAGTTGGGTGAGGTACGCCCTTCTCATCGCAAATGTCCTGAATGATTGAAACTACGTCGTTTGCGTATTCCTGTTCAGAATAGTTTGTTGAACTGTCGCTATTTCCTGAGCCATCGTAGTCAACTCCTAACCCCCCGCCAACGTCGAAATATTGTAGTTTTCCACCGAGTTTATGTAATTCAGAGAAAAACCGGGTTCCTTCTTTCAGAGAAGATTTCACGGATTGAATCGAAGTAATTTGCGAACCTATATGGAAATGGAAAAGCTCTAAACAGTCTAAACGATCATGCGCTTTGAGCAATTCAACCCCTTCAACCATTTCCGTCGGGGTTAGCCCGAATTTGGAACGGGCGCCTGACGACTCAACCCATTTACCAGCACCCCGGGAATTAAGTTTGGCGCGAAAACCGATTCTTGGTTTCGTATCATATTTTTTTGCAGCTTCGAGAATCACCGGCAGTTCGCTGTAGCGGTCGACCACAATGATCGTGTTTCTGCCAAGTTTTTGCGAAAGAATTGCAGTTTCGATATATTCTTGATCTTTAAATCCGTTACAAATGATTAATGCGTTCGGTGTATCGACGAGTGCCAGAGCGACCAAAAGTTCTGGTTTACTTCCACACTCAAGTCCTAAACGGCTAAATTGTCCTGACCGCAGTAATTCTTCAACTACATGTCGTTGCTGATTGACTTTAATGGGGTAAACGCCACAGTAAGAACCCTTGTAGCCGTAACTCTCCATAGCTTTCGAAAAACACTTGCTGAGGAGTTCAATGCGCGAACGAAAAATATCGGGAAAACGGATAAGCATCGGCACACGAATTCCGCGCTCCATAAGGTCATTGATGAGTTCTCGTAAGTCTAATCTTGGACCGTTCGGTCCCATCGGGGTGACACTGAGATTCCCACTATCATTGACTTTGAAGTAGCCAGCACCCCAACTGTTAATTCCGTAAAGTTCAGCGCTGTTTTCTATAGTCCACTCGGATGAGTTCAATTCGTCTGACATCAAATTTCTCCCAATTATTACAAAAACTACTTAATAATTATATTGAGAATTTTTCCCGCTTTGTAAATAGTTTTCACAATCGTTTTGCCATCTAAATGCTTCGCCAAGCTATTATTGCTCCGAGTGAGTGTCAACGCCGTATTTTCATCGGCGTCGGGGGCGACATTGATAGTGCCGCGGGTTTTTCCGTTAATTTGTACTCCGAGTTCGATTATGTCGTCGATGACGAGGGATTTATCAAAACTTGGCCAAGGAGCCACACTGACAAAGCCGGAATTACCAGTGGTAGTCCAAATTTCCTCAGCTACGTGAGGAGCAAAAGGTGCAAGTAACTGTAATAGGGGAGCAAGTAGTTTTTTGGACCGACAGTTCTCCTTATAAGCCTCGTTAACCAAAATCATCATCGAGCTAATTGCAGTGTTGAAGTTGAGAGTTTCGATGTCTTCAGTTACTTTTTTTATTGTTTTATGAAGGGCTTTGTTTAAGCCCTCTGAAAGAGCTTCGTCAGTAGAAACATTTTTTCCATCGTCACCAATCCCCAAACGCCAGATACGATCCAAAAAACGGCGAACGCCGTCAATACCACTATCAGACCAAGGCTTATCTTTTTCGAGAGGGCCCAAAAACAAAATATAAACGCGGGAGGCATCAGCACCGTAATTTTTGAGAGTATCATCCAAGTTGACGACATTGCCGCGAGACTTTGACATCCTCTCGCCGTCAGGACCGAGAATGACTCCCTGGTGGACGAGCTTTTGAAAGGGTTCGTCACTAGAGACGAGCCCAGCGTCAAAAAGTACTTTTTGCCAAAAGCGAGAATAGAGTAAATGTCCAACCGTATGTTCTGGCCCGCCAACATAAAGATCCACTGGCATCCAGTATTTTTGCTTTTCAAAATCAAATGCGGCTTTATCATTGTTCGGGTCGCAATAACGCAAGAAATACCAGGATGAGCCCGCGGATCCAGCCATCGTGTCGGTATCTCGAGTGCCTTCGCCTTTGTAATTCATCCAGTCCTTAGCACGTGCAAGTGGAGCTTCGCCTTTTTCACTAGGCTGATAATCTGCGACTTCTGGAAGAAGGACCGGGAGTTCGTTGGTTGGGACAGCTTTCATTATTTTTTCTGGATAGTGAATGATGGGAATTGGTTCGCCCCAATAGCGCTGGCGGCTAATTAACCAATCGCGAAACTTATAGTTGACAGTTTTAATCCCAATTTTTTCTTTTTCTAAACGTTCAATAACTTTGTTTATTCCGTCGTCTTTTCCCGTGCCGTTTATAAAATCGGAATTGACGTGTTTGCCATCGCCGATGAAAGGTAGATCGGTTTCACTTTCCAGAACTCTAACTATTTCTAATCCAAATTCTTTCGCGAATTCGAAATCCCTTTCGTCGTGACCTGGAACTGCCATAATAGCGCCAGTGCCATAATCAGTTAAAACATAGTCGGCGATCCAAATTGGAATTTTCTTCTTATTAAAAGGGTTCAGGGCAAAGGCGCCAGTGAAAATACCGGTCTTTTCTTTGTTCGCTTTGCGGTCGACTTCGCTCTTCTTAGAAGCCTTTTCCACGTACTCATCCACTTTTTGTTTCTGGTCTTTTGTCGTAATTTTTTCAACCAGACTGTGTTCTGGTGCGAGAACCATAAAAGTGGCACCAAAAATAGTATCGGGACGAGTTGTGAAAACTCTTAGTTTTTCGGCATGCCCCTCAAGAGAAAAATCAATTTCTGCACCAACACTTTTACCAATCCAATTGCGTTGCCCCTCTTTGGTTCTCTCCGGCCAATCGATTTTATTGAGACCTTCAAGCAATCGTTCTGCATACGCAGTGATTTTTAACATCCACTGCTTCATCGGAAGACGAACGACGGGATGGCCTCCGCGCTCGCTCTTTCCATCGACGACTTCTTCATTCGCAAGCACGGTGCGAAGCGCAGGACACCAATTTACCGGGACTTCTTTTTGGTAGGCGAGCCCTTTTTCAAAAAGTTTTAAGAAAATAAATTGGGTCCATTTGTAATATTTTGAATCGCAGGTGCTAATCTCGCGGTTCCAATCAAATGAGAGGCCCAAGCGTTTTAATTCGCTTTTAAAATTAGTGGTGGCGTTGTTTGTTGTCTCGGCAGGATGAATTCCCGTTTTTATGGCGTACTGCTCTGCGGGTAATCCAAATGCATCCCACCCCATGGGATGCAGAACATTAAAGCCTTTTGCTCTTTTAAAGCGGGCGATAATATCGGTAGGGGTATACGAGGCCAAATGACCAACATGTAAACCCAGACCTGATGGATAAGGAAACATATCGAGCGCGTAGTATTTTGGTTTTGTAGAATTTTCTTCACTACGAAAGACTTGTGCTTCTTCCCATTTCTTCTGCCATTTTTGATCGATAGTCTGGTGCGAGTAAGACATAAGGTGGGTATAACACTTTTCCTCTGAAGAAACTAGATTTTTGCATAGGGCGAGGATGATTATGTCGGTAAAATTTCTTAAAATAAAGGTTCGAGAAGAAAATGGACGGACCTATAAGTGCTAAAGACCGCCACGTACTAGTTGTGGATGATGATGAGGTTTCTGGGAAGCTGGTATCATCTGTTCTTCAATGGGAGAAGAATACAATTCACTTTGCCGAAAGTGGTGAGGAAGCGCTCGAAATTTTAGCAAAAAATGACATCGATTTAGTTGTGCTTGATATCGCTATGCCGGGGCTTAATGGCTATGAAACTTTAAAGAAAATTCGTGAACGTGAAAAGTATGTTTCTGTCATATTTTTGTCGAACCATAAAAAGGTAGAAGATATCGTTAAAGGCTTAAACGCGGGGGCAGACGATTACTTGGGAAAGCCATTTCATCCTAGTGAACTATTGGCGAGAGTAAACGCGCAGCTCAGGATGCGTGACGTTCGCAACGACTTGATGATGGCGAATACCAACCTTTCTAAATTAGTAGCCACAGATGACTTAACAGGCTTGCTTAACATGCGTTCGCTCTACGAGAGATTGGACGTGGAAATTGAGCGTGTACGCCGCTTTCAGCGTGGCCTTGCCGTTGTAATGCTCGACATTGATTTTTTTAAACGCGTCAACGATATGAATGATCACCTGTTCGGAAGCTTTGTTCTTACAGAAGTCGGAAGACTGGTGAAGGAGAATATTCGTACGGTTGACTTTGCCGCAAGGTATGGTGGGGACGAATTTTTGGTTGTTCTCACAGATACGAATATTGTTGGCGCACAAGTTTTTTGTGAGAGACTGCGAGAGCGAATTAGTGGTAGTAAATTTAAAAATAAAAAACAAAGCATAAGCATAACTGCGAGTTTTGGATTCACAACTTATGACGGAACGGGAGCGCAAGCCCAGGGAAAAGACTTGGTAAGAGCTGCGGACCGAGCTTTGTACAAATCGAAAAATTCGGGAAAAAATTGCGTGAATTATTTCGCTGCCGACTCTGAAGGTGGCAATGCGAAAAAAACTTAATTTATCTGCGGCTTAAAACGAAGTGAAACTAAAAAACTAAAAAGGCAGAAGGTGGCAACCGTGCCGCTTGCGGGTAAGCTATATTTTTGCGCCAAACCAACGCCAACGACGGCAAAAATTGCGCCCAGAAAACTGGCAAGAATTAAAAGCGAGCGTAAGTTTTTGGCGAAGACTCTTGCCACAACCGTCGGTGTGACGATAAGCGACGTCAGAAGAACTGTTCCCATTAACTTAATTCCGATGGTGACGACGATAGCAAGTAGAATCATCAAAAGAATTTCGTGCCACTGAACTCTTACTCCTTCAACTGCGGCGAGATCACGGTTTAACAGGAGTAAATATAAATCGTGACGCCAGAAAATCAAATGGCCGATGACAGCAATTGTAACTGAAAAGGTCAGAAATGAATTGAAAGAATTTGTTTCAAGAATATTTCCAAAAAGAATTTCCAAAAGGGATTCGCCATTTGCGCCTGCAAAATGTGAAATTAATAGTCCTAGACCGAGGAAGCCAGCAAACATAATCGAAATGTAGGAATCAAGATTTAATGGTCGGCGAATAGCCAAGAACGAAAGCGTCAGGGCCATAAGGAGGTTAAAGGGAAGGAGAAATGCAACGGGAGTAACTCCAATGAGTGTTGCCAGAGCAAGAGGCGTCAGTGAACTATGCGAAAGAGCATCGCCCAAAAAACTTAAATTACGCCACACAAAAAACGGACCAAGAATTCCACAAGTCACTCCACATAAGAGAGCTATGAAAGCGGGGGGCCAATTAGCGAAAAGGTTGAGCAGATCAGTGAAAATGGTCATGGATTAAACTCTTCTCGCCATAAACTTTATGTAAACACTGATGGAACTCAGGCGTATTAGGGTTACCATCAAATAGTTTTCTTCCGCCAACACAGACAACTCGTTTTGCCCACTGTGAAACGGCCGAGATATCATGGGAAATTAAAATTACTGTCGCTCCCGACTGGGTAAGGTCATTTAAAAATTGATAGATTTTCGACTGCGCACCCATATCGATGCCTTCGAGACTCTCATCCAGAAGAATCAACTGCGGATTGCCCATTAGGGCAAACGTGAGGAACACCCTCTGCTGTTCGCCGACGGATAAATTTCCTAAGGCACGGCATTCCAGATTCTTGATGCCAAACGTGTTTTTCAAGGCTTCAATCTCTTCCGGGTTTTTTTTTACATTTCGTTTTAGATAAAGGAATTCGCCAACTGAAATGGGAATGTTTTTATCGAGCGAAAGGTGTTGAGGAACGTAGCCGATTTTTTGTGAAAGATCTTGGGTTGTAGGATTAGTTTTTCCCAAGATATTTATCGTTCCCGATTGAGCTGGAATTAGCCCCATAAGTGTTTTAAAGAGCGTTGTTTTGCCGGCTCCGTTAGGGCCAATAATAGAAATGAATTCTCCCGGATTTACCGTGAGGTCAAAATGACTCAGCACTGGATTGTTGTCGTAACCGACCGAAAGATTCTTGATTTCTATCAATTGCATCTCTATACCCAAAGTTCGAGAGTATAGCGGAAGTTAAATCAGCACCATATAGGTTTGTAAAAATTGCATGAAAATTACTCGTAAGCAAAATGTTTGGGCCTATCCACTTCGCAATTTCCATGTCGAAACCCTCGTTGTCGAGAGCAGATTTTTGCGTGGAAACGCCCTAAAAGACCCCTATATTCGCACTAATCCGATTCTGGTGCCACGCCAATTTGCTTCGTATCGAAAAGGCGTTCCGGTCGTCTTGGTTCTTTCGGGATTTACTGGTAATGGCCCGTTTGCAGTGTCTCCGTCGAGGGGTGGGGAAGAGAACCACCCGCAGCAAATAGACAGCTTGGTTGAGAAGAAAAAAGCGCCAAATGCAATCTATGTTTTCGTCGATGCGTTTACAAAACTTGGGGGTTCGCAGTTTGTCGATAGCGAAGCTACGGGAAAATATGAAAGTTATATCGTCAACGAACTGGTTCCTGCTATAAAAACATATTACCCATCGAGTTCTTCTTCTGAATATTGGTGTTTAACGGGAGCATCGAGTGGCGGGTACGGATCGCTTCACTTGGCGTCAAAATTTCCCAAACTCTTTGGCTATGTGATGGCGCTGGCTCCCGACTGTGATTTTGAATCTTGCTATCATGTCGATTTGCTGGCTGCCTGCCAGTTCATTGAAAGCGCCAGTGGATATAAAGCCGCCGTGAACAAAATTTTAGAAGAAAAATTACTTGCGAATCATAAATCTCATCAAATTGTAAATGGTATTGCCATGGCTGCATGTTATTCTGCGGAAAGCAAAACCAAAGTTAATTTTCCACTGGATCTCTATACAGGAAAGTGGAAGAAAAAGGTTTTAAAAACTTGGAAGTCAAAAGACCCACTTGTCTTTATCCCCAAACGCCGAAGAAACGTACGCCAACTTGAAGGAATATACTTGGGGGCTGGGCGAAAGGATGAGTTTTACTTAAATTTCGGAGCCCGAAAACTTACTGAGACTTTAAAAAAATTGGGAGTAAGTGTAAGATATGATGAGTTTGACGGTGGGCATTTTGATTTATCACGGTTAAGACCCAATGCCTATTTGTGGTTGAAAAAGAAATGGACCTAGTAAAAGAAAAAAAACATCGCTTCCATGCCGGATTAATTTCACTTTCGACAAGTGCGTTTTTGTTGGGTTTGAAATTCTGGGGTTTTTATATCACCGGATCAGAAGCAGTTTTCTCCGATGCGATGGAAACAATCGTCAATGTAGCGGCCGCTATGGTAGCCTTATATGTGATTATTGCCTCTGCCAAACCCGCTGATAGAGAACACCCTTATGGTCACGGAAAATTTGAGTTTTTCTCAGCCGCGTTTGAAGGCAGTTTAATTACCTTCGCGGCGATTCTTATTATGTTTGAGGCTATTGACGCTCTTGTGAACGGGAGCAAGCTGCGTAATCTCGACCATGGTATTTCAGTGATCCTACTTGCTGCTGTTATCAATTTCATTTTGGGATTGCATCTACGTTATGCGGGGAAGCGACATAAGTCTCCAGCTCTTGAGGCAAGTGCAAAGCACGTGCTTTCTGATGTGATTACGAGTGTCGGAGTTTTCGTCGGACTTATTCTTGTACGCATCACAGGAAAGGAATGGATTGATGCCGTCACAGCGATTCTAGTCGCGGCCTTTCTGGGTTCGACGGGAGGAAAAGTAGTTTATGAAGCCTTCAGTTCTCTTGTCGATAAAGAGGATATCAACTTACTCAAACAGCTTCTAAAGAGTTTTACTGTAAATTGGTTTCCAGGTATTATTCGGGTGCACCATACCCGAATAATGCGTTCGGGAAACTACCATCATATTGATGCGCATGTGGTGCTCCCTGAATTTTGGACAGTCGAACAAGCCCACGAAGAAACCAACCGGTTTGAAGACAAAGTTATTAAAGACTATCCATATGAAGGCGAGATTCACTTTCATATGGATCCATGTCGTAGAGCCTACTGCAAAGTCTGTGACTATCCGAAGTGTCCAGTCCGAAAAGAAATGTTTGTCGAAAGAAAGCCGGCGACATTTGAAGAGTTTGTATCGCCGACTGAATCCGAAGAATTTCAATAGCCGCCTGCAGTTCCTTCGACACGATTATCTGCGGCGCCTTCAAGAAGGCCGCGGGTGGTCAGACGAACTCCATAGACTCGACCCATCCAACTTTCTTCTACTTGATGTCCGCGTGACCTAAGGCCATCAAGCAATTCTGGTGACCAACGCTTTTGATCAAGATAAACAATCGCCGGCATAAATTGGGCGTGAATTCGTGGAGTATTAATTGACTCCTCAATATTAAAATTGTTTAAAAGGTTACGATAAATAACTTGTGCCACACTCGAAATAATTCGCGGACCGCCTTGCGCTCCGACAACCAAAATGATCTTTCCATCTTTTTCAACTAAAGTTGGCGTCATCGAACTTAGAGGGCGTTTACCGGGTTCTACTTTATTTGCGGTCCCCTGAATCAATCCATACACATTTGGTTCTTTTGGTTTTGTTGTGAAGTCATCCATTTCATTGTTTAGCGTAATTCCAAATTTTTTCGAAACAACGCCTGAACCAAAACTGCCGTTAAGAGTAATCGTCATGGCGACAGCGTCCCCATTGGCATCTAAGATGGAAAAATGAGTTGTCTCTGTGCTCTCGATAGGCTGTGGTCGTATTTCCTTTTCTGCAGGTTGTAGCTGAACCCTCTTTTGGGGATTAATTGTATTGTTGAGTGACAGGATATTCGCCGCTGATAAAAGTTGTTCAATCGGGTTAGTGTTAAAGTCTGGATCGCCCAACAGCGCCCGTCCGCGAAAGGCACGGTGAAAAATTTCAGCAAGGAGGTGGGCTTCATCTAAACTTTGAGGTTTCTGTGCTTTTAAGTTGCGCATTTCGATTAATTTTAAAATCGTTGTTAATACCACACCACCACTACTTGGCGGGGGCATCAGATAAAAGGTATGATCCATGAAATTTGTGTTCATTGGTTTGAGCCAGCGAACTTTATAAGCCTTCAAGTCGTCAAGAGATAGAATTCCCCCAGATTTTTGCACGGCCTCAACCAAGTCTTGAGCTACTTGTCCTTGGTAAAATCCTTTGGGTCCTGATTTCGCTATCTGGAGGGCTTTAGCAAGACCAGGCTGTTTGAATACTTCGCCTGGTTTATAGGAAACTTGCGATTGCTTAAAAAACAAAGCGAGTCCATAAGGATTAAATTTCCCTTTAAAGTCCTCGGTTCTCACATTTAATTCATTGGTAATTTCAAAACCCTTTTGCGCGAGCTGAATTGGTCCTTCTAAAATGTCTGTCCACTTCAGTTTTCCGAATTTTTTATGGAGTTCATAGTATCCCATGAGCATTCCTGGAACGCCAACGGCATTACCGCCAAGAACTGAACTATCTTTGGGTTTATTTTCGTAATAGTCCGGGCTTGTACGTGCCGGTGCCACTTCTCTAAAGTCTAATGCTTCGGTATTTTTTCCAACTCGAAAGAGGGCAAATCCTCCACCGCCAAGCGACGCAAAATAGGGATTCGTCACGGCCATTGTTAAGCCAACAGCACACGCCACATCAACGACGTTCCCGCCTTTTTTAGAAATTTCCTTCCCATAATTAACGGCGTATTGCGAAGCCGCGGCAATCATAATTTTTTGGCCGCCAGCGGGAAGGGCGTAGGCGGTGTTTAAACAGTTAAGGAGACAGATAAGTATTGAGAATGCAAAGATTTTATTACGCATATACTTTATTGTCTTATGAGACTCGCTTTGGTATGTCAAGGCATGCAAGAAAACCAAGAGCGCGTATTCTCGTTCGGTCGTACGAGCTGCCTACCTAAACCAAATCAATATGTGAAAATGTTGGTAGGAGAGTATCGGGATTTTGCTTTTGATGAATCGCGTGCTCCGCAAAATCGTGGACTTTGGCGCCAAGAAATTTTTAAAACTGATGCTAATTGTCCTCTGGATCTAGAGATAGGCACCGGAAATGGTTTTCATTTTGGACACTACGCCAGCAAAAACAAAGATCGCTGTTTGGTTGGAATTGAATTGAAATTTAAACCTCTAATTCAGTCGATTCGTCGACCCTTAAGAGTAGGTTTGAAAAATGCACGCATTGTGCGTTTTGATGCTAAAGAAATTGAAAAACTGTTTGCTGACCAAGAGCTTAATAATGTCATGATTCATTTTCCTGATCCATGGGAGTTAGGTCCACAATGGAAACATCGGCTTATCTCGGATGAATTTTTAAAAAAGATACATTCAATTCAAAGAAGCGGCAGTTTTGTAGAGTTTAAAACTGACAGTGCGAATTACTTTCGTTGGACATTAGAGCGCTTTGTGCGCAGTGAGTACCAAATCGAATGTGTAACTACTCATCTTCATCAATCAAGATTAGTGCAGGGAAATTTTGTGACGGCCTTTGAAGATATTTTTATGCGTAAGGGGCTGCGAATTCACTATATCAAAGTAATAAAAAACTAGTTTCGCTACCAATAAGGTGCATCGACGGTAACGTCACCTTCAACGCGTACTTGGCAGCTCATGCGCATACCCTTAGGAAACTGATGGATATCCTTTAAATCGATTTCGTTTTGGTTGGGTTTTGACAAAGATTCGTTCCCTTTGATAACGGAAAGAAGACATTTTGTACAAATGCCTTGCCCGCCACAGGAGCTCGCTACCGGGCGCCCATTTTCTCTGAGGGATTTCATTAAATTAGCTCCCGCTTCGACGGCAATTTCTGGGATATCTTTGACAAAACGTATAATGGGCATATGTTTTCTAAACTATCACACACTCGTTGCCTCTAGCAACAGATCAGGGTAGGAGAGGCCATGGAAAAGGTTTTGGTTCTGGGCGCGAGCCGTGGCTTGGGTGCCACAGTAGTAAAAAATTTGACAGGTAAGTTCGAGATAATTTCAGTTTCTCGAAAAACTGATAAATTTAAACTCGATTTTTCAAAACCCGACGAGCAGAAAAAAGCTTTTGATTTAGTATTAGAAATTCGGCCTAGTCGAGTTTTTTATTTCGCAGGTGGGGGGCCTTTTGGAAAATTTGAAGACAAAGAGTGGAAAGATCATCAGTGGAGTCTCGAGGTAAATTTTCTATTTCCTGCGAGACTGTTAAACCACGTTATGAAAAATAAATTAGATCTGAAACAAATCGCGTTTGTAGGAAGTTTAATTGCAGAAAACAATGCGCACCCCATGGGTGCAAGTTATGGAGCCGGAAAGTCGGCGTTAAAGAGCCTGCTAGAGTCGGTCAACATCGAAGGGAAAAACAGCATAGATATTAGGCTCTTTAGCCCTGGCTATATGGACACAGAAATGCTTCCAAAGAATGCCTATCCGCGTCGGGAGGGAGTGAAACTTCTTTCCCCAAATTTTGTGGCTGAAAAATTTTGTGAGTGGGTTAATAATACGAATGCCAATTGGTATTTAGGAGTTCCAAATGAGTGCCCAATTGAATGAAATTGAAAAAGTAATAATTATTGGTTCAGGTCCTGCGGGTTTGACAGCAGCGCTCTATGCCTCACGTGCGATGTTAAAGCCGTTGATGATTGAGGGAGAAGAAGCTGGTGGACAATTGATGTTAACTAGTGATGTCGAAAATTATCCTGGTTTTGCCAATGGTATTACAGGGCCAGAGATGATGGAAATATTTCGTAAGCAGGCAGAGCGTTTTGGCACTCGCTTTCTCACTCGTAATGTAACGAAAGTTGATTTCAGTTCTCGCCCATTTAAAGTTTGGGTCGGTGACAAACTCTATCAAAGTAAAGCTGTCATAGTCGCAACGGGAGCGTCAGCAAAATATATTGGTTTACCAAGTGAAAAATCTTTTATGGGACGTGGAGTATCGGCATGTGCGACATGTGATGGGGCTTTCTTTAAGAATGTTCCAGTGGCGGTTATTGGTGGCGGCGATACGGCAATGGAAGAAGCCACCTTCATGACAAGATTTGCCAGCAGAGTTTTTCTTTTGCACCGTAGAGATGTCTTTCGGGCTTCAAAAATCATGATTGAGAAA
This sequence comes from Proteobacteria bacterium SG_bin7, assembly GCA_002083485.1. Taxonomy (GTDB): domain Bacteria; phylum Bdellovibrionota; class Bdellovibrionia; order Bdellovibrionales; family SG-bin7; genus SG-bin7. Next base: position 36,893 of record LWDK01000020.1, read on the forward strand.
GTAAGAAAGAATCCGAAAATAGAGGTGCGTACGAATGTTGTTGTCGACGAAGTCACAGGCGGCGACACTGTCTCAAATTTAAAAATTCGCGATACAGTGACCAACAAAATTTCAGATCTTGAGGTTAAGGGAATGTTTGTGGCGATTGGCCACCAGCCGAATACAAGTATTTTCAAAAATATTTTAGAAATGAATGAAGTAGGCTATTTAAAAATAAGACCTGGAACAACTTATACTTCTATTGAAGGCGTTTTTGCCGCTGGTGATGTTGCGGACCCCACTTATCGACAAGCGATTACCGCTGCTGGTACGGGGTGTATGGCCGCAATTGATTGCGAGCGCTGGCTTGAGCATCATGGAGACTAGATACTAATGAGCAAAAAGCCCGTGGATACGACCGATCTCGTAGCTAAGATTGAGAAGATTACCCGCGAGAAGCTGACCAAAGCTGGAGTTGTGTCATTAGATAAATATCGTGAGCTCACAAGAAAAGAGACGACCCACACAATTTTGGTTATCGAAGACGATGAGACGATGAGGAATGCGCTTCGTCGGTTGTTTGAAGCCGAAGGTTTTAAGGTGTTAGCAGCAGCTGATGGTACACAGTTAAGTGATATCCTAAATGAGCCAATTGATTTGATGATGCTCGATGTGGGGTTGCCTTGGATCAATGGTTTTGAACTCGCGAAGTTAATGAAGGAACATAAAGATCTTAAAAAAATTCCTCTCGTGTTTATTTCGGGTAAAACTTCTGAAATCGACATTAAACGTGGATTTCAAGTGGGCGCCGATGATTATATTAAAAAGCCGTTTGATATTGAGAACGTTAAAAAGACAGTGAGAACCTTGTTAGAACTCAAGAAGTAATTGCCAAATGAAGTCTGAGGGCGCGTTCAAGGCTTTTTAATTGAGAGTAGTGCTTGTAGGGCACCTATCGTGTCAAAATCTTGACAACAGCAGCGCCAACGCCAGCAGCCGAAGCTGGGTTTTGTCCCGTTATAAGCCTTCCATCGACCACAACTTTTTCTTTCCACAGCGGCGACTTTTCATAGATCGCCTTGCGATCAACAAGAGCGGTCTCTAGTAAAAAGGGCATAACCTTCGTAAGCTGAGCAGCCTCTTCTTCGGCATTAGAAAACCCTGTTACTTTTTTTCCAGAAACAAGGTAAGTGCCATTACTGAGTTTTACGTTCACTAAAGAGGCGGGACCGTGACAGATTGCTGCAACAACACCATTATTCTCATAAACTTTTCGAATCGCGGTAGGGACATCCCCTTCAGAGAAATCCCACATTGTTCCGTGACCGCCAGCAAATACGATGGCTTTGTATTTGTCTAAATCTAAGCTTGAAAGTTTTAGGGTGTTTTTCAGTTTTGAATTAAATTTTGAATCGGCCATCAATTTACTTATCACTGCATCTTTTTCGTTTTTGGAGTTAGGATCCAAAGGAGCTTCGCCACCTTTTGGGCTTGCAATATCGACCTCAATTCCGGCTTCAATAAATTTTTCATAGGGATGGGCGACCTCTGATAGGTAGTAGCCCGTCGGTTTTCCAGTATTGCCAAGCTGATTGTGACTTGTGACGACTATTAATACTTTTATGAGTGAGTTCATGCCTTCCTCTACTTTGCTTGATAAACTTTGTTAAGTTCTACAGATCCGCCGCTGTAAATAACCGGCTCCTGATACATTAAGGGGTTCATAAATTTTCCGGCATCGCCAAAAACCAATTTCCCAGCATCAGAGGCGACAGAACTGTCGTGAGATTTTTTTGAATTCCAATTGAGATACGCAACCTCATAGTTCTCATTTGCAACTACAATGTAACCGTGCAGTCCTCTAGAACTCATAACATTGCGAGCCAGCTCAATGTGGTTTTGCAAACGGGCCATGAAGTCCTGCTTGGAAACCTCGGGCTTACGAATTCCTACAAATACAACGGTATGACCCAACGACCAATTTAGAGGTTGGCCAAACATATCGTAAGACACGTTGCTTTCTAACTTCCTCACGCGAGTGTCGTCATAGACGACAAAAGGTGCGCTTTTTGAGAGTTTTTTATCGAATACATCCCAGTGTCGATCAGCATAGCGCTTTCCTTCGGAGGTACTACGGATGTATCGATAAGACTCTTCCGAAGTTAGCGCCACGAGCGCAAATTCATGAGGTAAGAAATCGGGACTGTCTTTGGGTGGAATCACAACGATATAATTACTTAGCGCGCGGCCTTCATACATTTTTATTGTGTCTCTCATGAAACCGGGCAAATCACCTAAGAATTGCGCGCCAGAAATGTCAGAGCGTTGAAATCCCTGCCAAACTCGATAGTAATTGGCGACTTCTTGAGCCGGGGCTGTTTGATAAATAAATCCTAGTAGTAGGACTTTTATAAATAGTGTTTTCATAAATCTCCTTAGTAGATATCACAGTTAGTCTTGTTTTCATAGACGTTATGCCTTAAAACTATAAATTATAGAAATTAATTGAAATGATTATTTCGATCATTTATTGTGATAGGATAGTTTGAGTGAGAAATTTTAAAAGGACTGTGGATCCTACGAGTTTAAAGGCCTTCTACCACGCGGCGCTCTTACAAAATTTCACGGAGGCCGCTCGTCGCGCCAACCTTACTCAGTCTGGGATTAGCCAACACATCGCTCGTCTCGAAGAGGATTTGGGTACCCAACTATTTGTGCGGATCGGGAAAAAAGTGCAAGTTACTGAAAGCGGAAAGAAACTGCTCGCTTATGCCGAAAAATACTTAGATGATATAGATGAGCTTTTGGAAACACTTTCCTCAGCGGATACGAATATAGCTGGAACTGTCAGTTACGCCATGCCAGCAAGTTGTCTTTTTACTCCTCACTTTCCGATGCTGCTGGAGGAACGCAAAAAAAAATTTCCCGATCTTGTCATTGATCTGAAATTGGTTACCAATGAGAAAGCTATAGCCTCGCTGTTGGCGGGTGATATAGATTTTGGGTTTACCACCGTTGACCCCAGAAACCCCAGTGTAGACGCCAGACATTTCGCTACCGAAGAATACATCTTGGTTGGGGGTACTGAAAAAGCCAACCACCGGTTGGCAGTCGACGATGTCGCCGAATTGGGCTTTATAGATTATCCGGGCTTTTCAACTTTATTTGAGTTCTGGCGGCAGGCCCACTTTCCCAAATTGAAAAAATTGACCCCAACAAATCTGAATTACGTCGGCAAAGTTAATAGCATCCACGCAGCAATAACTATGGTCGAGCACAGGCTAGGCGTAAGTATTTTTCCGCGCCATTGTGTCGAAAACACAATGAAAGCAAGTAAGATTCACGAGTGTCGTGGTGCCCCAACTATGCCACCGACAAATAAGATTTACATCGTCACTCTTAAAGATCGTATTTTGCCACGGCGGGTGCGGGTAGTAATCGATACGTTTTGGAAAATGAAGGGACTAGATGCTTGACTTATTTTAAGGGTCGCCGAGAATTGTTTGATGAGCGTGCGCCAACAAGTCGAGAAAGACTTTGTTCAATTTTTAGAAGATCATTCAAAAGAAGTTACTAAAGCTCTTAGTTCAATGACTAAAGAATATGCGTTAAAAGGTTTGCCGCAGGATTTTCGTCTACCCATCATGCCACGTTTTTTTACCGACTTGGAGCTTGCTCAGTTAGAGCAAACCACGAATCAGTTTCTTGCTCTGGTGAGATCTGTTCCACAGAGAATTTTTAAAAATGATATTGAAAAAATCTCCGTCGAATTTGGGTTACCGGAACTCAAGGCAAAATGGATTACCGATTATTTTCCCCCGGATTTTAATACAATTGGTTGGGCGAGACCGGATGCCTATGTTTGGGAAGACAATGTTCAGTTTATGGAGCAAAATTTAACAACGGGTATCGGTGGATTTTCTTTTGTCGAACTCGTAAATCGATTCTTTGAGGAGCATCCTGCCATTTTACAACTAAGGGCGAAGTACGACTTGCAGCCTTTATCGGTTATTGAAGGAATAAGGAATTTTTTTAATGAACCTACTTTTCGCGGCAAACAGGTTGGCTATCTTGATGCCATTGTGCCGGAGACTGGTAGGGTGTACGATATGGAGGGTAGTTTTCTCGTTGACGAATTAAAAAAGCGTGGTGCTTTAATCCATTATTTTGAAACTGAACATGCGACATCAAAGAACGATAAAGTTTATTTTGATGGAAAGCACATCGAAGTTTTTTTGCGTAACTTTCCTGGCGACTTGATTTCTGCGCGCTTAAAAGATCTTATGCCAATTCTAAAATCGTGTGGAGCGCGTAACTGTTTTATGGTCGAGACTCCCTACGATCTAGTTTTGATGAATAAACTTATTCTTGCCTACCTGTCAGATGAAAAATACCGCCACTACTTTTCAAAATCAGAGTCAGATTTTTTAGATAAGGTGCTTCCGTGGACTCGACGTTTTAATTCGGAATTAGTTTCTGTTGCCGAAAGAGAAAAAAATAATTTCGTTTTAAAAAAAGGAATTGGATGGCAGGGCCGCCAGGTGGTCATGGGAGCAAATAGTAGTGTTGATGACTGGAAAGGAGCGATAGCAAATGCTTTACGGGATGGAGATTGGATATTGCAAAAAGTTATTGAAGCTCCTCTAGTAGAGATGCCTTTTCTTGTGGATGGTGAAATTAAATTTGGGGAAGTTTATCAGATTAGTGCTCCTTTTATGTTTGCCGGAAAACTCGGCGGGTTTAGCTGCAGAAATTCTGTGCCCGGCGGATCCAAACTCTTGGCAATGCAGGGGGGGCAAACTGGGCGTACCACGGTTTATAAAGTAGGAAGTAAAACATGAAGTCCAAAGTAACGTTACGGCCTTTTCGTGTTGAAGAAGTTCACCTCTATCATCAATGGATGACCGACAAAAACATCACAGGACAGTATGTGCGTGGCGAGGCAAGTTCACTTTCTGAACTGATTACTGACTTTAAAAAAACTCATTGGCAAACACAGGCTCTGTCACGATGGATATGCGAAGATAAGAGTCAAAATATTATTGGGGTCGCTCAAGCCTGGAAGTTTGATCTCTATGAGGATCATATGGAGGTCGGCCGTGTTCTCTTGCCGAAATTTCGTGGTGCCGGGCTTGGTACTGATTTAATGTTGGAACTTTTTAACCACGTATTTACAAAATATAGCACAGGAAGAATCCAGGCTATTACCCCTTGCGATAATTTGGTGACTCTACGCACTTGGGAAAAATGTGGAATGGTGGTTGAGGGACGCTTGCGCTATTTCATTTCTGTTGGCGACAAAAAACTCGATTGCTTTGTCGGATCAATTCTTAAATCTGAGTGGGAAGCTAAAAAGAACTAGGGCATTGTTGGTGGGGACGTGGTTGGATGCGTTGCCACTCTAAGGGAAGTATCTTTTTATATTTTTTCCAGTTGCCACCCATTTGACGAATGTATTCGTAATAGCAACTTACAAGAGCCTCGGGTGCCTCGTCAAAAGTACTAATATTATTGAATACCATCGGGGCTTTTAATTGCTGTTGTTTTTTTAAATATGCGATTCTTTCTCCTATGAGTTCGGCAAGGAGAATAAATTCCTCAACACTCCTTTGCGAACGCGCGGCGCGAATGTCCATGGCTCTATCTTTTTCAGGAAATGCATCTTCGAGCAGATGTTTAATTCCTAGCGCTTGGTAATGAATGCTTTCTTCTGCAGACTCATCGGGCGGCATGTAGGGTTGGTGGCTGTAAACTTTTTTTGTGATCAGTTGTGCGACAGTTTTTATATCCGGCGGGTTGGAGAAGTTAAAATCTCGGATGATATCTTCTAGTCCCTGACGTTCTGTTTCTGGCAAATAAATAATGGGGGGAGCATTAACAAGATTTTTCTTTCTCAAAATTCCAGAGGGAAGTTCGGGGTGATTCGCAAAATCAACAAAGAAGCGTAAAAAGAGTTCGCCATCGTTACCGAAAGCAGAGCGCGCGCCGAAATCAATGTGACCGGCTCCGTCCTTAATATCGACGTACAACTCTTCAGCTCTTGCGGCATCAAAGATGAATTTATTCATGACTTCAGCGCGACGGCGCATCTCTTTAATGGTCATCGGTTTCGCTTGAATTTCAACACACCATGGATCATAACTGACAGTAAAATGCCAGCCGTCGGAAAATGTCACACGGAAGTCCTTTTCCCACTTTCCGTCGACTTCTTTAACTTGGCAAATTCGGTTCTTACAAAGATTTTCAATACGTTTTGCAAGTGAGCGGGCTGCAATAGCTTCTTGTCCGTTCAAACCCCAGATCGGTAGTTGCATACGCTTGTGGGTGAACTCCCACTCTGGTCCAAAAGTGATTTCCTGGCTGAGTCCGTAACTGTAAACCAAGTAGACACTGACGCCTAAAATGAGTCTCGACAATTTTACGAAGGCAAGGTTTAACACAATTGGCTCCTTTATTTTTTATTTTAGTGAACCACTTCAAATACGAATTCAAATATAGTGCCAGTGACAATAAATATTTTATTGGCCATTTGTTAGACGGACTCGTTGCTGATTTTTGGCGCCTAAGTGTGGGGAAGCACTGATTTTTGAAGATGGCTGCTGGATTGCAATAGTCGCAACACTTGTCGCGTTTATAAATTGAAGGAGTAAATTTATGATTAAAGTCGCTGATTCAAAATATTTTCATTTTGCGAAAGAACAAATTCGCACTTCTCTTATTCAGCGAGATGTAAATATGTATTTCGACCGCGGGCTTTGGAAGAATCTAGCGGCGACAGGCTTTTTTAAATTACGGGCATCGGCAAATCCTGCAGCAGGAGAAAGCTCTCAACTTCTGGAGCTTATAAGTGCATTTAAGGATCTTGGTCGTGGTGGACTAGACATCCCGCTTACTGTCTCTGCAGTTGCGCAAGCGATCACTGTTGATTTAGTTCGTAAATTTGGAAATGAAACCCAACGAGTCTCCTATCTTGAAAACTTGGTAAACGGAAATTACATTGGCTCAATCTGTAATTCTGAGGCCGGTGCCGGCACCAATATTAGAGGGATCAGGTCAAATATTCAAATCACCGGAAAGCAGATGGGTAAAATGCAAATTGAAAAACGTGGTGCGACGAACCTTTCCGACGCGGACCTTATGTTCTGCTCAGCTTGGAAAAATGAAGTTGATAAAAAGCCGTCACTTGAAGTTTTTGTGTTAGAGCGTAGCGATGCTGTCCAAACACATTTGGTGGATAAACTCGCTGGTTTTTATACGGGGTTAACTGGCTCAGCTCTGATGCAAACTGAAAATTTTAATATTACGAATCGGCAATTAGGAGAAGGTAAGCTTGGTTTTTCGATTCTTAAACACTGTTTTAATCTTGAAAGAATTTTTATTACCGCTGTAATCACAGGAGTTCTTGAAGGTCTCGTTCAAGAGGCTATGACCTTTGCGTGTGCCACAAGCCCCACGGGTACGCGATTGGCCGATAACCAATATATTCAAGATAAAATTATCGAAGTTTTTAGTACGGCCTGCAAACTTTCGGGAATGTTAAGCGAGATCACGAGCCATAAAGGAATTTCCTCTGAAGATCTTGTTCACTTTACGCCTTTTCTTTCGGTCATGAAAACGACGACAATTACTGATGCCGGCAATGCGCTTCTTTCGTTCTATGAAGTTTTTGGATTTCCTTCTTTCACGACGTCTCACGTCGCCCAAAAAGTTTTGCGAGACCATATGGCCATGCGCTTTTTAGGTGGCAGCAAAGAACAACAAAAAATTATTTTATTTGATGAATTATCAAATGCAATTTTAGGAGTTGGAAAAGAAAAATCGGAGAAGAAAAATGTCGAAAAATCAGCTTAAAATTCTTGATGATCTTGGTTTATTTAATTTACCGATTACCTCTTGGCAAGGTCGAGAGTTTATTTCTAACGGTAAAAAATACATCGACTACGCCAGTACCAATTATTTGGGATTTGATTTTGATCCGCACTTGACAAACAAGGGCGTCGAGTACGCACAAAAGTGGAGTAGTATTTCTGGCTGGTCACGTATGGAGGTTGACCCTGATATTTACTATAATCTTGAAAATCGCATCGCTAAATTTTTAAACTGCCAAAACGTGCACCTATCACATACGATTACAATCACTGGGTTTAGCATTATTCCAAGCATCGTAAAAAAAGGAATTGTTTTCGCGGACGCGAAAGTGCACAACGTCGTTTATGAGGCTTGTCGTTTAGCGAAAGATCATGGTGCTCAGCTTTTGCGTTTTAAACACCAAGACATGAATGACTTAGAGAGGCTCTTGCAGGAATATAGAAATGTTACCCCAAAAATGATCGCTGTTGATGGCGTATATAGTATTTCTACGGAGCTTGCGCCGATCAGAGAACTCCAGTTACTCTGTGAAAAGTATGATGCCTGGTTGTATGTAGATGATGCTCACGGTTTTGGGATTCTCGGTGAAAATCCAAACGATTTAAATCTGTATGGAACAAGAGGAAATGGCGTTGTTAATTATTTTGGTGGAAATTTTGATCGTACGTTTTACGTTTCAAGTTTTGGAAAGGCTTTTTGCACCTACACGGCTTTTGCGACCGTGCCGAATTTGTACCGAGAGAGTGTGAGAGCCTCATCGATGCAGTATCTATTTTCTGCGCCACCAAATCCTTATATCATTGGAACAGTCGACGCGGTACTTGATCTAAATGATCAACGCGGTGAGATTGAAAGAAAGAAAATTCGAGAAATCACTTCTTACTTCTTAAACGGCCTAGTGCGTATGAATTTACGTTTTACTAATGAACTCTTGCAGCCAGTTGTTTATTTAGAAATTGGAACCTTACCACAGCTTGTTAAGGTCGCTGAATTTCTTTGGGCTGGAGGAGTCATTGCTGGTATGCGTGCTTATCCTGTCGTCCCAGAGACTCAGTGTGGCCTTCGCTTTGCACTTAGCTCCTTACATACTCAAGAGCATGTTGATCGAGTTTTGAATTTGCTTACGGATTTGCGGAGAGACTTGCAGATTTCAAATAAGATCGCTTAAAAATGACTAGGAGTTTTTGGCGTCTATTTTATGGCTCGAGTTTTTCGCGGCTAGGGACATCATTTTCTCTTGTTGCTATAATGAGCAAATTTTATGATTTGTCGGGCTCAGCTCAAGATTGGGGGATTCTCCTCAGTATACGTGCTATTCCCTTTATTTTATTTGGTTTGGTTTCGGGGTTATTAGTTGATCGTTTCCATCGAAAGTATGTTCTTATCATTTGTGATTTTACTCGTGTGTTTATCTTCTTAGGTCTGGCATTTTGTACCAACCTAATGTGGTTTTATGGCCTAGTTTTTCTTGGCTCACTTTTCACCGTTCCCTATGACCCTTGTGTTAAGAGTTTAACAGTCAGTTGGATGGAGCGTGGAGAACTCTTAAAAATTAACTCTCTCGCTGAGACAGCACGGAGTTTAGTTTCGATTACTGGTCTAGCTCTCGCTGGAGTCCTCATTAGTGCTATTGGTTCAAAGTGGTGCCTTATTTTTGACGCTTTTACTTATTTTGTAGCGGCCTTAAACATTTTGTTTCTAAAAGGTTTTGAGCGGGAAGAGTCACGTGCTTCAAGTTTTTCAACAAACGCATATTGGCAGAATATTAAAGAAGGTACGACATTTATTCGATCTGAAAAATCTGTTCTCTATCCTATTTTTGTTTGGACGCTGATGGTTTTTTTAATTGGATTTGAGGGTCCGATGTTTTTTCCTTTGGTAACTGAAAAACAATGGGGTGGGGCAAATATTGCCGGTTTTATTGTTGCTTGTATCGCCTCCGGCTCTCTTATAACATCTCTCGCAATAGCTCATCTAAAGCGTTTGCCGATTCACAGTATTTCCGCCACTGCACTGGTATTATTGCTTGATGCTTTAGCTCTTTATTTTATTTCACAGGTAAATTTCGTTGGAAGCGCTTTGGCTTTCGCTTCCGTTTTGGGTGTTACGGAGACACTTTTTAACACGTATGCCATTACTGAGATCCAGACTAAAACTCCTGAAAATATGATTGGTCGAGTTTTTTCAGTTATTTCTAGTCTACAGGAGCCATTGCGAGTCGGCGCCGTTTTTGTGGCTGGAGTTCTGATACAAAACTTTGCGGCAAGTAAAACTCTGCACGCCGCTTCGCTATTGGAGATTGGAATTGCTGGCCTTATTTTTTTATTTAGTTTGTCTAGAAATTTTCGTTAAGAACTCTTTTACTGCTGGCATATATTCATCGGGAAATTGCTTAAGACCATCGACATGACCCCCCTTTGGCAGAGAAAGGACGCGTAAATCTAAATGATCCTGTTGATCGAAGAACGCTTCGATTTCTTCATAAGGGACCAGATGGTCCTGCCACCCACGAATAGAAAGTACGGGAAGATCATCCGGAAGAGCCCTTAAAACTTTTGGAATATTTTCTTTGAATGACAGGCCAATAAATAAATAACCGATCGGCAACATCGCCGTTCTTAAGAAAAAGTTTTTAATTTTATACTTATCACCAACAAGATTCCACCAAGATCGGATAATATCGCGGGCTGGTCCGCTATCACAAATGATCCCGGTGATATCACTGGCGTGACGTTCGCCAACAGCCGCTATTGCCGAAAAAGACAAATTCGAAAAGCTGTAAACAATTTTCTTACCGGAAATAGCATTTAATATGGATTCGATCTGATCTCTCCACACTGCAAAAATTCCGAAATCCATTTTTGGAGAAATAGGTAGGGGTGCAGGCAATTTTAATTCGTTAAAGATATTTTGAAAAGTTACGGCATTGAATCCTAGGTTATTCACCATTTCAACGTGGCGGCGAAGTGTTTTGGGTGAACCGCCGAAATAGTGGACAAACACAATAGTCTCCTCGTAGCGCTGATCTTGAGCGTAGTGCCATGAGCCGTGATAAGGGAGGGATTTGAGTATCTCAGACATTTATCAGTGCGCTTTTTCTTTTGGCCAAAGTGCGCGCCAATCCGTTTGTGGATGTGTGTAACCACTAACTTGATTGGCCACTTGGCGGCTAATTGTCACTTGCTCAAGTGCAGTTTCTGACAATACTTTTCCAACAGCTTCAACGACACTGGTTGAGTCAATATGATGGTAAGCGTAGACATCGTCGGGGCGACCACACTTAGAGTGTTTGCGTACAGCGAGAGTTTCATGACGAGTGCCAACGATAGAGCCGATGTTATCAAGTAAACCAGGTTCGCCATCGTGAACAGATACGATAGGAACTCTTCGCCCCGATAGGGTTACGATTTCAGGAGTCGTAAGTTTGCCATTGATCGTCGGTTCGAGATATAAGTTGCCATTAACACCTAGGGTGTTACGTAAATGGAAATACTCTGTTTCGGCGCCAAGATTTCCAATTAATAGGTCGGGTGAGGTCACCATGATAACGTTAGCGTAAATTCCGCGTCTGAGGAGTTCGTCGCTAGCCTTGAGTGCCTCCGTCCCGAGGGTTCCCATGGCAAAAATATTTACGACGTTATCGCCTGGCTCATAAGATTTGTAGCCGCGATAATCGACAATGTAATATGCGCCACTTAGGCAGTCCATTCGCGTTTTAGATAAAATTTCTTCGTCGGAAACTGCGGCGATTGTGTTTTCATTTTCGCTTTCCAGGAGAGCGTCGCTCGTAAGGTCTGTTTTAAATCGGCGATGGCGGCGCAATCTTTGCATCATTTCTTTTTGTTCTACGCCTCTAGTGGTTAAGCGAAGGTGAACGCCAGTGCGTCCATCGTTGTTGCCAACCATGTGACGTTTTAGTGCATCGGCAATAATCCAATCAAGTTCAACACAATAAAATGGTTCCCAAACAATTTGATTCGGAATTTGAAAGTCAGATTTCCAGCCGTGTTGCGCACCTTCTGGGGAGAGACTCACACCCGACGGGGTTCCAGCCAGTAAGAAAGACGATTTCCAATAGAGATTGTAGAAAAATTGATCGAGAGCCCGTTTTACAAAGAAATCGTAAACTGTCATTAGCGGAAAGACAGGAATTCCCAAGACGTCTTTCATTTTACCAATCGATCCTTGACATGAAGTTGTATTTGCTTCGGTAATGTCAAAACGAAGAAATCGATCATGAACCTGTTCGCCAGGAATTAAATCAGGAAGAGTTTTGTCTTTAATACCAAGGGGGGCCTCGAAGTCCTCAACCTCCTGTGGGTTAAAGATTTTTCCGTCCATACTGGGATTTAAATTTGTACTTGTGCCCACGTCTGGTGCCATAAATACAAACTGCTCGGCAGCGATCTTCCAGATTTTTTCGTTTCTATCCAACGCCTTTTGGCCTTTTTCTAGCTTCTTTTCATCAAGGGGCGTGTTGGCGATACGTGTGATCTTTGAAGTGATTTGACCTAGCATCCACTGTGTATGCGGGAAACTTGCCATTTTTAGATTGATATCAAAGCCATTGGGGAGTTCCACGTCCTGCAATTTATCTGATACCGATTTCAAATTTTTTTCTTTTATTGAATTTTGTTCTTTAATCTCTTTGTAGAGCTGCTCACCACGCGTTTTTAAAAATTTTCCTTCGGGAGTGTTGTCAGCAAACCGAACAAACAATTCCTTTTCTGAAATTCCTTGTTTATTTCTCAACTCATCGACTTCATCTTGTTCAGGGAGCATGCTATGGTTGCCCTGTACGGCCGCACAGCGAAGGCCCCAACCTTTGATGGTGTGAGCGATAACGAGCATGGGTTTCTTTTGATTCTTTTTACTAGCTTCAAAAGCTTCGACAAGTTTTTCAAAATCATGCCCACCCATATCGTGGAACGCATTGAAAAGATCGTCGTCAGCAACTCCAGCTAAAAATTTTTTTAAATTGGGATGTTTGTTTCCAATGGTATCCTTCAATGTTTTTTTATTATGGAGTTGCATGTATGCGTTCAACTCAAAGTCTGTAACTTCATCTTCTAAGAACTTCTTAAACTTATCACCCTCGGGTTTTGAAAATAATTTTTCACGAAACCCGCCATGACGAAGATTGATAACATCCCAACCGTTTGCAAGGGCCGTGCGCTCGATACGCTGATCGTCAGTACCGCCCATGATTTCTTTGTGAGTTAAACGGTGACCATCAAGACTTTGGCGGTTGTAATCGACGATCCAAGTTAAATTACCGAGTTCGCGTTCGGCAAAGTCAGGCATAGCTTCAAACAAACTTCCTTCACGATATTCTGCGTCGCCCATAAGTGACCAGAAATGGGCATTTTCAGGAACTTTCCAGTTATGTTTCTGTGCATAACGATAGCCGAGAGCCATGTAACCAGCATTAACGGGTGGAATACCGACAGTTCCTGACGGAAAGAAATTATGATGATCGGGGTCAAAAGCAGAATGATAGGATTGAAAAACAGGTTCGCCATTTTTTGAAAAAGCCCGCAAACCATGCATGGCAATGTTGGCTTCATCTAAAGTAAATTTTGATAAATCATCTTTCAAAAATAGATTTAATAAATAGTTATACGCGTGATCTGTGGGAGATGCATGGGGCTTGTTCGCAATATGATCAAAACCTGTCTTACAAACCAAATGGATCGCTCCCATGATGTGAAGTGCGCTCGCACTTGCTGACGGGTGACCACCTACTTTAGGATCGCCCTTTTGTTTGTCGGCTCGGTTGTTGGCGAGCCAAATCATTTGCGTTGCTAAGTAATGTGCGCGAGCCGCTATGCTATCGAGTAATTTTTTGTCCACGTTTTTAACCTCGTATCCAATCCAAAATTCAACTCCATCTTTTCGGAAATAGAGACATATTATTAAACTATTCGCCTATTCTCTGGACCTATTGATTCTCATAGTCAAAGAAATACTGGGCTATGGCACAGGCCGTGTTGGCAATGCATCGCATTTCAGAGTAAAAATGTGATCTATGCTTACAAGAAATGAACTTGAAGATCTTATAGATTACGCCCGCGGTAACAAGCCCTGTGACCTCATTTTAACTGGTGGTAAATACCTAAATGTCTTTACCGGAGAATGGATTACAGGTGATATCGCCATTGCACAGAAGAGAATTGTTGGTGTTGGCGGGGGTTATGAAGCTCAGAAGAGCGTTTCTATAAAAGGTAAGTTCTTAGTACCGGGTTTTATTGACTCGCATGTGCACATTGAGAGTACATGTATGGTCCCCGACCAATTTCAGCGCGTTGCCCTTATTCGCGGTACCACAGGTGCCGTAGTTGATCCGCATGAAATTGCAAATGTCATGGGCGTTAAAGGGCTTCAATATTTCTTAGACTGTGCGGAAAAAAGCACTATGAATATTTACGTCATGCTTTCGAGCTGTGTGCCTGCAACTTCTCACCTTGAAACTTCTGGAGCCAAGCTTTCGGCTCAAGATTTGGTTAAGTTGAAAAATCATCCCAATGCACTCGGTCTGGCTGAGCTCATGAACTTTCCGGGGTTACTTTTTAAAGAGAAAGAAGTTCTCGATAAGGTTATGGCATTTCAGGACCGGCCAATCGATGGTCACTGCCCAATGTTGCGTGGGAAAGATTTGAATGCCTACACCGCGGTCGGAATTGGATCTTGTCACGAAAGTGTGACTGTAGATGAGGCTAAAGAAAAGTTAGAAAAAGGCCTTCAAGTTGAGTTGCGTGAAGGAAGTGTGGCTAAAAATGTAAACGACCTCTGTAGCATTTTAAACGCCTATTCGTCCCCAAAAATTTCTTTGTGCACTGATGATCGAAACCCTGTCGATATTCTTGATGAAGGCCATATTGATTACCTGATTAAACTTTGTATTAAAAAAGGAATTAAACCCGAGGTTGCTTATCGCTCAGCAAGTTGGTCGACAGCACAGCATTATGGGCTGGGGCGACGGGGTGCAATTTCTCCAGGGTATTTCGCCGATCTTGTTGTGCTAAAAGATTTTAAAAATGTAACTATTGATGCGGTTTACAAAGATGGAATTTGCTATAAAAAAATGGAAGAAGTGCCTCCCGTCTTGGTCTCAGCCCCGACCGAAAATTCAGTGCGCTATAGCATTCCGGGCGTTGCTGATCTAAAAATAGATGGGGAAGATGGTTCATATCGTGTGATTGAAGTCATTCCCAATCAAATTGTAACTAAAGCTCTCGAGCAAAATATCGTGGCGACTGATCAGCAAATTAAACCCGATATTAAAAGAGATATTTTAAAAATTGCGGTCCTTGAACGCTACGGCGGGGGTATTCCTATGGCTAAAGCGCTTGTTTCTGGATTTGGGTTAAAAAAAGGCGCGCTGGGTTCAAGTGTCGCGCATGATTCTCATAATATCGTTGTTGTGGGAACAAACGACGACGACATGATCGCTTGTTTTAAATGGATGTTAGATTCGGGTGGAGGATTTGTGGCGATTGATCGCGGGAACGTCAAAGCATCCCTTCCGTTGCCAGTTGCAGGGTTAATGACAGAGGCGCCACTCAAAGATGTTTATAAGAACTTAAAAGCTCTGCGCGCGACTGCAAAAGGTTTTGGCTGTAAATTGGACGAGCCATTTTTACAAATGGCATTTTTGTGCTTGCCGGTGATTCCTTCATTGAAAATTACGGATCGTGGCTTGGTGGATGTGGCGAAATTTGATTTCGTGTCTTTAAAGCTTTGAGAGAAAGCGAGCCCGATTAGGCTGCCTTCTTACTTTTTCTTCTTTTTTCGATTTTATGGGTGTCAATAAATAAATCTTGGCAGGGCACTTCTTTAATGTCGCTAATTAATTGTACTGCTTGATCGAAATTAGCATCGGTGCTCGCCATTACTATTGCTGGCGTGAGATCGGAAAAAAGCCGCTTTCCTTTACCACCGCATTTGTCACTTTTCAGTTGCTCTATAAATTTCTCCACCTCAATTTTTATTCCGTCATTTGCCCAAACAGATGTGCCTAAAACTAGAAGTTATTTTTTTCTAGAAATCTCTAAAATTCGATGCCCGAGTTCATGGGCATCTATGGGTTTGGCCAGATGGGCTTGAAAACCTGCCTCGAGGACGCGCTTAATATCCTCAGCCGTCGCATATGCAGTAAGTGCTATGGCCGGTACACTTGAATCGTGACTGTTTCCTAGCGCTCTCACTTTTTTTATAAGACTGTAACCATCTTCTTCGGGCATCGCGATGTCACTAACCAAAACGTCGGGCCGAACTGAGGAAATTTTTTGCAGGGCGTTTTTCACAGAATTGGCCGTATGAATTTCGGCTCCGAATAAATTAAGTAAAACTCGCATGGATTCTCGGGCGCTATCATCGTCGTCGACCAAGAGTATACGCAAGCCTTTTAAGGCCGGCGTACTTTTTGTTTTATTTTTCTTTTCAGAGGGCTCGGAATCATATAACTGAATGTTACCTGATAAAGCGGGAAAAGTTATGGTAAAGATGGCGCCTTTTTCTAAATTTGAGTTTTTCGCGGTAACTGTCCCATTTTGTAATTTAACCAGGCTTTCTACTATCGATAAACCCAGCCCCAATCCTCCATGCGCGCGGGTAGACGCACTATCAGCCTGACTAAATTGGTTAAAAATAAATGGAAGAAAGTCAGGAGGAATACCTTTTCCTTCATCAGATACCTTAATTTGAGCAAAGAGGTTGGCGTTTTCGTCAAAAAATTTCAGTTCAACTTTAACAGTGCTCTTTTCAGGAGAAAATTTAATGGCATTGGTCAGCAAATTCCAAATGACCTGCTGCAATCGAGTGGGATCCGCTTGAATGAGCCGAGAGTCTTTAGCGAGATCTACTTTGATTCGAATCGACTTTTTTTCGGCCATTGAGCTGACTGACTCAACGGCCGCTTGAATCACAGAACCAGGATCCAAAGGTTTCATCTTCAAGGCAATTTTACCGGCGATAATGCGCGAGATATCGAGAAGGTCGTCAATCAGCTGGCTCTGAGTTTTGGCGCTTTTTTCGATAACTTCAGCCCCGCGAATAATGGAATCGGCGTCTATTTTTTGTTGGCGGATGAGTTGAGCCCAAGTCAAAATAGACGACAGTGGGGTCCTTAATTCATGAGACAAATTGGCTAAAAATAAATCTTTTGTTTGATTCGCCTTGTCGGCTTGGCTGCGAGCCTCTTGCTCACGTAAAAGCAGATGATTTCGCTCATCCTCAAGTGCTCTTTGCTTAGTAACATCCACAAAACTTATAAGGACAGAATCTTGGTCCCCTCCCGTCCAGTGAACCTTGCCTCCCGACAAAAGTATTTTGCGATTTCCAATAGCTTTAACGTCGCAATTTATTTCGAAGTCGGTGAAAGACTTATTTTCTGACATTGTTTGAATCATTTGCTGGCGGAACGTTCTGTAAATTTCATCTTGCAAACCTAAAAATGTAAAAATATTTTGACTTACGAGGTCATTAACCGGCTTAAAAAATTTGTAAAAAGAACGATTTGCCGATTGAAATCTGAATTCATTGTTGACGACGGCGAGAGGCAAAGAAACCGTGTTGGCAACAGCAGTAATATATTCTAGTGTTTCCTTTGTCCTAATTTCTTTTTGCTTAAGGGCATCGATATCAATCAAAGCTATGATGGCACCCTCTATTCTATTGTCAACTGTCCTGTAGGGGCGTGCCTGCACCTGTAACCAATGGCCCTTGTGGTCTTGCAGCTCAATTTCCTTGGGGGTCAAATCTTCGGCAATTTGGGTCACCAGTGCGCTTAAATTTAGATCGATGTTAGGCTTTAAATCACCGATGGGTCGACCGATATCGGTGGGAATCAAGTTGAAAACATTTTTAGCTTTTGGCGAAAAAAGGCGTATGCGATGATCTCGTCCCACCATGAGCACCGGTATGTCGATACTGATCAGTAAATTATTGAGGTCACTAGAAAGGGCCGTTAAATCAGCATTGCGCATCTGTAACTCATCATTGACCGTCACCAACTCTTCATTAGTAGACTGCAGTTCCTCCTTGGCGGTTTCAGTTTCTTCATTCGTACTTAGAAATTCCTCGTTGGCACTCTGCAGTTCCTCGTTAGCAGAGGTTAGCTCGTCTTGGGCTATTTCGTATTGCTCGATCAGAGCCTGTTGATAATCTTTTAACTCGACGAGTTCTTGAGTCAATTCGGCTATTCTAACGTCTTTTGGATCTTGCTGCCGCTTTATATTTCTCTTTCCGACTCTGCCCTTAACTTTTTTTCCGCCAAAAGCAGGCATATTTTCTACTTCCTTAAAGAGAACTAAGAACGTCCTTTCCTTAGGGCTGACGGATCTATTGATGGGCAATATTTCGATATCGACCTTAATTTCGTAGCCGTCGTCGGTTGAAAAGTGAATGCCCTTAGTACTCATTGCCTTATTTTCTCTTTTAACTGAACTCATGATGCGTCGAAGGTTGGCCAAAAGCTCGGGACGAATCATTTTGAATAAGTTCAAACTGGGCTGCCCGGTTGCAGGTTCTAGAAATGGAAAGGTGCGTCCTCGAAATTGCAAAATGTCCATTTCAGAATTAACGACTACGCCTGGGGGAGCGAACTTGGAGAGGATAAGTTTATCAGCATCAGTTTTAAAATCTAAGGTAAGCTTTGTCGGGCCAGCTTTTAGCGTTATCGGCTCAACAACCCCCCGTCGACTTCTGTTCGTTTTAAAATGCGCCACCAAAGGAGTTGGCATATTCGATTTTAGGTAAATTTTATGAGTCTTATCAATGATACGAAATAACTTCGCAAATTCCCCAGGGCTTTCTGCTTTACCAAGCCAAAGAAATCCCCCAGTATGAAGTGCATAGTGAAATATCGGCATTACCCGTTTTTGCAAGTTCGCGGTAAAATAAATTAAAATATTGCGACATGATATAAGATCGAGTTTTGCGAAAGGCGGATCACTTGTAACGTCATGGCGCGAAAACAAACACAAGTCCCTAATCGATTTATGAATTTTGTAACCCTCAGCAACTTTGTAAAAAAAACGCTGCAGACGATCCCCTGAGATCTTTCTTGCGATGTCCTCGGGATAGTAACCAGCTCGGGCTTTCTGTAAGGATTTTTCACTAATGTCCGTTGCAAATATTTGAATGGGACTCTTTCCAGCAGCTTCGTCTAAAAATTCTACCAATGAAATTGCAATCGAATAGACCTCTTCGCCAGTAGAACAGCCTGGCACCCATATGCGTATAGGCTCTCCCGGTATTCGGTTTTTTAAAAAGGCAGGAAACACTTTTTTTTGCAAGGCTTTAAAAGACTCTGGATCGCGGAAAAATTCCGTCACGTTTATAAGGATGTCATTAAATAGAGCGCTGACCTCTTCTTGATGAGTTAAAAGAAATTTCACGTAGTTCTGTAGATTTTGAGTTTTGTGTACCATCATCCGTCTTTCGATACGACGCCTTATGGTACTCTGTTTGTAATCCGTAAAATCTACCTTGGTATGTCTTATAAGGATATCAAAGATTTTACGAAGGTCGCGGTCAAGGTCTTGAGGGCCTTCTTCGGCGGTAACTTTAAGGTTCGTTGAAGCGATGTAGGGGTGAATAGCAAGCCGCACAAGCTCCTTCGCAATTTCTTCGGGACTCAAAATCGAGTCTGCAGCTCCCGCTGAGATGGCGCTTTGAGGCATACCACTATATTTGGCAGATTTTGGGTCTTGTACGCAGGTGAATCCACCCTCGGCTTTAATTGCCATCAACCCTTCTGTGCCATCTGACCCGTTTCCTGATAAAATGACCCCAATAGCCCTTTCATTTTCAGATTTTGCTAATGACTTTAAAAACAAATCGATCGTCAGGTTCTGACTTAGTTGGCGTGGTGAAAGCTTTAGAATGCCCTCTTCGATATTTAAATTGGAATTAGGAGGAATTACATAAACGTGGTTGGGTTTTACTTTCGATCCATTAGTTACTTCTTCGATATTCATTTTTGTGGAGCGCCGAAGAATTTCGACAGACATACTCGGGTGAGTTGGATCTAAATGCTGTACTAAAACAAAACCCATACCCGTATCGACCGGGACTTTAGAAAATAACTGTTGAAAAGCTTCTAATCCTCCTGCCGAAGCTCCAATGCCCACAATAGGAAAATATTTTCTTCTTTTCATTTTTTTGGGCTAATGCGCAAAAAGAGCATGAGTTCCCATTTCGATGAAGTGCCGAATATCTTGAATGAATTTTTCTAAATCAATTGGTTTACGGATAAAACCTATGGCTTTGCTTTTGGGAATTTCATCAGCGCCACTAAAAAAAACAATGGGAACGTTATTAAAGATTTCAAGATTAGTTTTTTCTAAAATTTTTAGAAATTCTGATCCGGTCATATCGCCTAAGTTCATGTCCAACAATATAAGATTTAATTCCTGGCTTTTTTGCAAGGCTGACAACAAGGTCAAGGCATCACTCCCGCATTGCGAGGTGAAGACTCTGTAACCCTCAAGCTCCAGGGATTTTCTTTGTAGTTCTAAGGTATCAACGCTATCGTCGATAACAAGTATCGAAGCCTTTTTCATGTTAAGTGTATCTTGCTCTGTTCGAGTGCCGAAGTCTATGTAAATCAGGATAATTGTCTTTATTATCAGAGATTATCAGGCCTCATTTTGCGATCGAGTCAAATTTACCTCTGAGCGGGGAAGTCTGTCTTTATTTTCTTATTACCAGCCGTTTAGGTCATTGAGCCCGCTCATAAACCTCAATGAGATCTCCTTCTTTGTCACACACAGTTTTGCCGCCAGCAGGCTTATTCAAGAATAAAAGACTTTGTTTTATTTGGTACGGCACGGTTATCTGCGTGTCTACGGGAGTTTGAATTCCGATACCGCACGCATTGAGATTGCCGTTGTTTACGAGTTTAATTGTCTCAACAAATTTATTGCCATCAACAACATAAGTACCGCCAACTCCTCCTGAGCAAGTCACTGAGTAATCGGATGTTTGAAAGACCACTGTCGCTGCAAATTCTTTGTCATAAATAAAAAGGCCAATGCTTCTATAGGCCAACTGAGACCAACGATCGTTAGGTTTCGCGCCGCTTTTGCATTGATCAATTTTATAAACCCAATGACCTTTTAGTTTTTCATCGACTGCATATACGTTCAAACTATGAGCCGATAAAAAAATAAATAAAAACAGTATAGCAATGAGTTTCATGAGGCCTCCCTTAGCGAGAGATATTACCTCTTTGCTAAAAAATTGTCACAGTATTAATGAGAGAGGTCCCAGACTAAAAAGCTTAGAATGCACACCGTGGATGTAAGCCGCGGTTAACGGCTTGTTGATATTTCGGCAAATATTCGGGAATCTTCGCCTGCAGATTATTGATTCGAGTTTCATTGGAAGGATGGGTTGAAAGCCATTCTGGTGGTTGGCCACCACCGAGGGAAGCCATGTTTTTCCATAGTTCCACGCTTTGGTGCGGATCAAATCCCGCCTGTGACATCAAATCGAGTCCAATCACATCCGCTTCACTTTCTTGTGTGCGTCCCCATGGTAGTAAAATTCCATACTGAATGCCAAGTCCAATTCCCGCCATAATGGCCTCGCGTTTATTGCCATTTGACTTTCCGGTAAGAATTTTATCGAGAATTTCTAAACCGCCTTGTGCGGCAAGTGTTTGAGAAACACGTTCCGCGCCATGTTTTGCTAAAACGTGACCAACTTCGTGACCGACCACAGCGGCCAGCTGCGCATCGGTCTTTGCGGCTTCAAGTATTCCCGTGTGCACGCCAATTTTTCCGCCCGGAAGAGCGAATGCGTTAGCGCTTTTTTCTTGGAACACCACAACTTCCCAATTTCCCCCGACCACTTTTGTAAGTGGGTTTACAACGCAATTTACATAATTAACAAGGCGTTGATCGCGAGCTTTTGGTATTTTGGTTTTCATTTCATCAAAGCCCATAGACCCCATTTGGTCCATCTGTTCATCAGAGACTATAATTAATTGTTTTCGTCCCAAGGGAGACGAAACACAGCCCACGGCAAACGAAAAAACAAAAAATAAAACTAAAGTCTTTTTCATCACAACACTACTATTATAAAGGTGTATAAACATCTTGGCAACAAGTCCAAAATTTGTGCAGAGCTATGGCTTGACTCCATTTGCTAGTGGCATATAACCCAATAAATCTATTGATATTTGAGGAGGAAGCATGGCTACGGCTTTTCATAAACCTGAATGGATAGAAGTCAGAAAATTTGAAGATATATTGCTCCATAAAACCGAGGATGGAATCGCCAAAATAACTATTAATCGCCCTGAGGTTCGCAATGCCTTTCGCCCTCAAACCGTAAAAGAATTAATTTCAGCTTTTGAGTGGGCTCGTGAAGAGTCATCGGTCGGCGTGGTTGTGTTAACGGGGGCCGGTGATAAAGCATTCTGTTCCGGTGGTGACCAAAAAGTTCGCGGCAAGGCGGGATATGTTGGTAAAGACGGAGTACCAAGACTCAATATTCTAGATGTGCAAAAATTGATTCGCCAAATGCCCAAGCCTGTTGTTGCGATGGTTGCCGGTTATGCTATTGGCGGAGGTCATGTTCTTCATGTCGTATGTGACTTAACGATCGCCGCAGATAATGCGATTTTTGGTCAAACAGGGCCAAAAGTTGGTTCGTTTGACGGTGGGCTTGGCAGCTCATACCTCGCAAGAATTGTTGGTCAAAAGAAAGCGCGTGAAATTTGGTATCTTTGTCGTCAGTACAATGCTGATCAAGCTATGGAAATGGGCTTGGTAAATAGAGTTGTTCCCTTGAGTGAGCTTGAAATGGAAACAGTTTCCTGGTGTCGAGAAATGTTGAACCATTCTCCTTTGGCGCTTCGCTGTCTGAAAGCGAGCTTAAATGCCGATTGTGATGGCCAGATGGGACTATTAGATCTCGCCGGCAATGCAACTCTTCTCTATTACATGTCCGAAGAGGCCCAAGAAGGAAAAAATGCCTATGTGAACAAACGCAAACCTGATTTTTCTAAATTTCCAAGGCTTCCATGAGTTCAATGACTTCCGCTCTGTCTTATTTAAAAATTTGGTTTTTAGCGATCCGCCCCAAAACTCTAACGGCGGCAATTGTACCAGTCATTGTCGGTTCGGTTTTAATTTACACGTCATCTTATCAAGTCAATTGGTGGTTAAGCGTTTTTGCTCTTTTGGGAGCGCTATTTATTCAGGTAGGAACAAATCTAGTTAACGACGCGATTGATTTTAAAAAAGGTGCAGATACCCAGGACCGACTGGGGCCGACTCGAGTTACACAAGCAGGATTAATTTCTCACGAAAGAGTTTTCCTCGCTGGGCTAATTTGTTTTGGCGTTGCGATGGTCTTTGGATTGCCGCTTATTATGGCTGGTGGCTGGTTAATTTTAGTGATTGGGCTTGTGTCATTGATTTGCGGCTACGCATACACGGCGGGACCATACCCGCTTGCCTATAAGGGATTAGGAGAGCTTTTTGTAATTTTATTTTTTGGGATTGTCGCGGTGGCGGGAACTTTCTATTTACACTCGGGAGCTTTTTCTTTTGGCGTGTTAGTCGCTGGATTGCAAATTGGTGCTCTTAGTACTGTACTTATTGCGATTAATAACTTGCGGGACCATGAGGGCGATAGGTTGGCGAATAAACTTACACTTGCTGTTCGTTTCGGAAAAACTTTCGGTAGGGTGGAGATTTCAGCGTTACTCCTTTCACCATTTCTTTTAAATTTTTATTGGATTGTACACGGCTATACTGTCGCTGCTATCTTTACGTATGCCCTGATACCGCTTGCATTTCGTATTGCAAAAAAGGTTTGGACGATCGAGCCCAGCGCTGAATACAACATGCTTTTAGCGCAATCTGCGAAACTTCATTTGGGATTTGGATTGTTGTTTTCTTTTGGAATTTTACTGGCATGAAAGTTTGGTGGGCGCCTTACGAGTTGACGTTTCGGGAGTCGAAAAAAGCCCGAAACGGGGCACTCCTTCGCTTTGAATTTAAAGACATCGGATTTGGTTATGCCGATCTTTTTCCATGGCCAGAGTTCCGCGATGAGGATTTGAAAACACAGATAAATAATTTGAGATTGGGAAGGCTATCTCCGCTTCTCGAGCGAAGTGTAGCGTTTGCGAAAGAAGATGCCATTGCTCGCTCCGAGAAGCGAAGTCTGTTTTATGGGTTGGTTTCGAAGATCGCAAGAAGTCACTATCTTTTTATGTCGCCAGAGATTGAGATGGAAGAGCTCGAAAAAATCGTTGGTGATGGATTTAATACTATTAAAATAAAATTAGAAAATGGTGTTCATTGGATTAATAAATTAAAAAACCACCAATTGTCTAAAAATTTAAAAATTCGCCTGGATTTCAACAATAAATTGACTGAAAATGAATATATAAAATTTCTGGAGCAATTAGACTCTTCGGCAAGAAATTTAATTGAATTTGTAGAAGATCCCACACCTTTTGAAAATAGTTCTTGGATCAAATTTAATAACGCTATTCCACTTGCGCTCGACTGCGGCTCTGATAAGAATTTTAGTGAATTTGAACATTTGGGGTTTAAATATTTAATTCTTAAGCCGGCTCGTCAAAGTCTTGAGACGATAAATCTACCGGACGGAATTAAACCCGTGATCATGGGTTATCTTGATCACCCAGTGGGTCAGTCATTTGCAGCTTTATCCTCCGCGCGCTGGCGAGGAGAAAAGTTAGAAGCAGGGATTTGTTATCATACCTGCTATCGGACCAATGCCTATTCTGAGCGGCTAAAAATAAAAAATGCCGCTCTTGTTCCTGATGATGGAATCGGTATTGGCTTTGGCGAGCTGTTGGAAAAAGAAAAATGGGAGTTTTTACATGGAAATTAATTGGACCGATCAGTCGTCCCACGTGTTTTTGAACCCGCGCTTAAATTTTGCGTTTGATCAAAAATTAATTCAGAGGCGCCGTCCTTCACATATCTGGCTTGCGACTTCAGGTAGTGCCAAAATAGTGGGTCTAAATAAACAGGCGATTCTTTCCTCCGCGGATGCGGTAAATAAATTCATTAATAGCAGTGAAAAGGATATTTGGTTGCAGATTTTGCCGGAATTTCATATTGGCGGTTTAAGTATCTACGCGCGTTCATACCTTTCAGGGGCTAAAGTAGTCACGCATCACTTTGGTTTGGGAAAATGGGATGCAAACAAATTTACGGCACTTTTAAACGAATCTGGGGCGACTTTGATAAGTCTTGTGCCGACACAGATTTATGATTTAGTAAAAAATAAAATCGTAGCACCACATTCTCTACGTTATGTATTTGTGGGTGGAGCGGATTTAGAAAACTGGCTCTATATGGAGGCAAAAAAGTTAAAGTGGCCGATAGCACCAACCTATGGAATGACCGAATGCTCTTCGCAAGTAGCAACGGCTAATCTCGAAGATTCGCGCATGCGGGTCCTTCCTCACGTAAAGCTTCGCGTTTCTGAAATGGGAAAGATTATTTTGATGGGGCCCAGCTTGTTCACCGAGTACTGTATGATTGGAGAAGGCGGAGATTTGGCTTATCATGATCCAAAAATAGGTTATGAGTTTTTGACTGAGGATTTTGGTGATTTGGCAGATGGTTACCTTAAGCCCTTGGGACGGGGAAAAGACTTCATCAAAGTCGGGGGTGAAGGAGTGTACCTAAATCGCTTGCGTGGAGTCTTACACTCATTCCAATTTGAAGAAGGTCTCGAGGGGGAATTTGACCTAGAGTCGAGACCTCACGCCCGTCTTGGGAAAACCATTGATTTAGTCACAACAGTTGATGAGCCGAAGGTGAAAGCGCTCGTTGAAAAGTTTAATAATACAGTAATGCCTTACGAGCGGATTCAGGGAGTCCGTAAGGTCGACCAAATACCGCGCGGTGAGCTCGGAAAGTAATTCGCAAAATTAATAAGCGCTTTCCAAAATCTTATCTACTATTTGTACTTCGATCTCGGGATTCCAGCTTTTGCGCACCAGCTTTTCTGGATCAACCACGCGGATGAGATAGTCGGGGTGATCACGACGCGAATCCACGCCGTTTGATCCTTTGATCCAATATCCGGAGGTAACAACGAGCTCGCCGTGCTCATTTTTATTTCCTTTAAGAACATAGTTGTATTCGCGAATGGTTTCGCGCGTGCCTACTAGATTTTTGTCATTTGGTAAGGTTGGTTCAGCCGCATAAATCCAGGTACGAACAACAACCGAATTGGATTCGCCCGCGATAGTGTGCATTTGATAATTAGCCTTGTAAATGGGAACGTTCCAGACTTCTACACCGGCATCGTGATCCATGACGAACGGCTGTTTGCGACTGAATAACTGTTCTTCCATCAGACGGTGAAATTGTTCGGGGAATATATCTGGGTATATCCAACTGTTGGCAGACCCCGTGAATTTTTGCCCATAATAACGTAGGTTTGATTCATCGGCGGCATCAAAAGTTTTCAAGAGTAGGGCTTTAAGGTCAACGACATCAAAAGTCAGACTCGAAAAATTAAAACTAAATTTGACGGGTTTTCTGGGTTCAGGTTTTAAGATCGAAGCGATGGCCCAGGCATCGCATAAGCCTTCCCACATCGCAAAATTCCGATTATAGCTCTTTTGCTCATGCTGTAGAGCTGAGCCCGGTGTAGGTCGGCTCGCACGCTTATATATGAGTCTGCGAATCGAGTCATACTTTCCAAGGGTAGAATTTTCTCCTTTGACAAACAAGAAATCCTCTCGCTTCGGATACCACCATGATGACCAAGGCTTGTGAGGTGATATAGCGATATCCGATTTGAGAGGGAGTTTATCAAGTGAAATGATGGTAGGCCCGAATTCACGAGTGACGGCTGTCAGCGCGGGGTCATTGAGTGCCTCGGCCACGGCGTCACAGTCGGATCGTAAAAAATCTCCATGCATCCGTACTTCTTCGAAAAAATTTAGGTTATTATTCTGCGGACACGCCTTGGCTGTAAAAAGAACTCCACGGAGTTCTCCTCCATTTGAAAGATTACAGCCAGAGAGTGCCGTTAAAAATAAAACGCAAAAGAAACCGTAATAGTACAGCAGCATGGAGATTTCCTATAAATTAGTATGGTGTTTGGTTTCCTTGGCCTTGAGTAGGAGCTTGTTGAGAAACATTGCCACCACAGAGATCCACAGCCTTACCAGTATCTGTAACTTGAGCTGCACCTGGGTTTGCGCCTTTAACCCCATTTATTGTTTCTGCGCAGAAGTCAGCCGCGGTACCTTTGAAGGCAAGTATGTCAGCACAAGTTACCGAACGCATAGACTCAACCTTTTCAGCAATTTGCTTGAATCGGGGACAATTAATAGATTGTGGTGCGGAATCTAAAATGGCTGTTACAGCTTCAACATTGTATTTGTCAGAGTAAGCGAGTACGGTTAGCTGGCGAGAAGTCTTTACTGACATGTCCTTGCCAGTGTCAGGAACCCATTTCAATTGTAAGTCCTGACAACCGATTTGAATATTCGTTGGTGCCGTCTGGTTGTGGTATTTGGCTGGAGTCTCGCAAGCGACTCGCAAATCTTCGAAACGGATCTTTTGCACGCCCGTAGATTGCGATTGTCCTTGGCCCTGTGTCGGAACCTGTTGTTCATTTGGTGCCTGTTGTTTTTTGCGCCCTCCCCAAATACTGGCGTCGGCATTGAGAGTTAATAAAGTGGCTACAGAAACTAGAATAAACCTATTCATTTGATCCCCCTGTTATTAGAAATTGTTTATTGATCTCCTTACTGAAAGCGGTTCGAGGGAATCCCGTGCAATCTTTCGGCCATAGCAAGCCGCCTAAATTGGAGTTTGGAAATCTGAGGTAAAGCTATTATTTTGATTTGATAGATATTTTCTCAACTTGCGTGGGGCGAGCCTATTGGGACGCCGGGGAGTTTTTCCCGTGGAAATACTTGACCAAATCCGGAGTGCAACTTAAACCGTCTTTACATTCATGGATTTAAAATCGATTAAGATCTATAACCAACGCGACTTCCCCCCTTACCTGCCCAAACTTAATGCAATTTATGATGACTTGTTTACCGGCGGAAAGGGTCTGCGCTCGCGTTTGATAGGGTTGATGAGTTTGCATTTAAGTCTGAGCGAAAAAGTAACGACGTTGTTAGCTCAGACCATTGAATTCATTCATAACGCTTCATTGCTTCATGACGACCTTGTAGATCGTTCGCATTTGCGGCGAAGTAAGCCGACGGCGTGGTTAAAGTATTCTCCTGAGTACGCTGTACTTGCCGGAGACTACCTTTTGGCAAGGGTTATGGTAAATTTATCAAGTCATGGAAACATTAAACTTGTCCATTATACAAGTGAGATTATTTCTGATCTCCTTGAAGGTGAATGGATTCAAGACTCCTTAGTGAGTGATTTAGATGTACGTCTTGAAGAGTTAGATCGTGTTCATAACTTAAAAACGGCATCTTTATTTAAATGGTGTTTGCGTGCGCCATTTTATGGTGCCGAAAACTACGATGAAAACCTGCATAATTTGTTAGAAGAGATGGGAACGCTTTTGGGACAATTGTTCCAGAGATCTGACGACCTATTAGATTACGATATTCGAAATGGTGAGAACAAAGCCATACTTGGTGATTTGAAATCGGGATATATAAATTCTTTTGCGGCGTTTTTGATTCAGGACTTTTCAGAAACTAGAAAAAAAGAATTTTCAAAAAGCACCTGTATGATGGACGTATATAAAAATATTGGTGAGCAGGAGTTTTTTAGACGCGTCGATGAGTTTGACAAAATCAATAGTGGTATGATTGAGTTGTTTCATCACCACTTGGGTTCATTAAATAATTACTTAACTTCTGGGCAAACTTCGCTGACTGGCGAGCTTAGTCGGATTTGTAAGGCGCTCTATTGGCGAAAAGTGCAGTAATGGATTCTCTAATTTCGGTCCGCCGCCAAGATGAAACTTTCTTTAGCTATATGAAGGGTACATTTTCTAGTCAGTGGCGGGCGATTCCAACAGAGTCACTGAATTTAGATCTCAAAAAGGACTATATTACTTTCCGGTTGATTCCTATAGAAAGAGTCC
Source organism: Proteobacteria bacterium SG_bin7 (assembly GCA_002083485.1). Lineage (GTDB taxonomy): Bacteria > Bdellovibrionota > Bdellovibrionia > Bdellovibrionales > SG-bin7 > SG-bin7. The sequence continues at coordinate 65,828 of LWDK01000020.1, forward strand.
CGCATGTAAGTATTTGGCAGTTTATTCTAAAGGTATTTCGCCTTGACGGGCTGTCTTTTTCGGTAGGGGGTTTGATTGCGACATTGTTCTTTCTGCAGGCGATAGAGAGAACTTTCAGTTTTGGATTGGCTATATCTTGCTTTATACCGGTTATTTGTCTGCATATCGCCATGAATCTATTTAACGACTATTACGATCATGTCAGGGGCGTAGACCGAATTGGATCGGTAAAATCTATTCAGATCGGCTGGGTGCGAGCTATAGATCTTTATAATTGGGGATGGATAGCGCTGGGGCTAGGAATTTTTTCGGGAGTTTTTATTCTTGCAGCGAGTACGGCACCAATCTATTTGATAGTCGCCCTCGCCGCGTTTGGAATTTTGGAATTTTCGTCGAATCGCTTTGGTTTAAAATATTTAGGTTATGGGGAAATAACTCTTTTTTTGCTGACCGGACCACTGCTTGTAGTCGGATTTGTATTAGCGGTGAATGGAAATTTACAAGTTCGAGATTTGGCGTTGGGAGGATTTTTAGGACTCCTTACCTTATTGTTTATGCACCTTAACAATTTGCGCGAGATTTTAAGCGCGGCACAGGCTGGCGTCTCTAATATCGTTACTCGAAATGGGTTTGATAAGTCCAAAAGAATTCTAGGATTTATGCTTATTTTGAGCTCGTTTGTCTGGTGGAATGTTTTGATTCTCATGCACAAAAGCCCGTGGGCCTTTGGTCCTTGGATTGCGGGGGGAATTATTTTTAAATATATTTTTGCCCAGGTTCTTCAATCTGCTTCGCCGATGTCGAGTGTCTTAAGAAGTACCGTGCAAAAAAGGTTTTTACTCCATTTACTTGTACTGATTTGCGTGTCCGTCAGCTTCATGATCCCATGAGCATTCAGGAACGCTTCGTTTTGTTTCGTGAAGATGGAGTCTTAAAACTTAAAGATTTAGAGCGACCGAAATACAAACCAATTTATATTGATTTCGGCGAATATTTGTCTCATTGGGATCATCAAAAGTCTTCGCTTAAAAATGCTTTACTGGCTAAAGCGATTGGATTTAAAGGCGAGCCGTTAACTGTATGGGATTCGACCTTAGGTTTAGCTAAAGACGCATTTTTCTTTTGCTTGTTAGGATGCAAGGTAACGGGTACAGAGCGTTCTGAAACGATCTTTTCTTTGCTCAAAGATGCGCTTGAGCGGGCCAAAAGCGACAAAAAAGTGTATTCAATTGTGGAAAACTTGGAAATATACAATTGTGATGCGCTGGAAATCGATAAAGATAATTTTGATGTTATCTATATTGATCCAATGTATCCCGATACTAAGAGCAGTGCCGCTCCTCAGGCGAGTATGCAGATCCTAAGGGATCTATTGGTTACAGAAAATAATATTCATAATCTTATCGATTTTGCTCAAAAAAAAGCGAACCTCAGAGTTGTGATAAAGCGCCCGCCTAAGGCCAGGCCTGTGGACCGTCCCCTTATACACAGCTATTCGGGAAAATCTGTGCGCTATGACGCGTACAGGCCCTCAAACAGGACTTGGTAAATAAAGTCCTTCGCGTTATGTTTGTATCCACATGGGTTTATTAGAGTCGGTCCTGAAGATTAATTCAGAAATTAATCCTCAAAGCACAATTGAGCGGCTTACCCGTCAAGTTCAGTTTTTTACCTGTGAAGTTCGGGCTCTTGTTTCAAAAAAAGAAGACCCCATTGAAAAAATCAAAATATTGTTATGGTTTCTATTTGAACACAAAAAATTCCAGGTTGCTGATGGAAAAGAAAATATTTCGATAGACCAAGTTTTAGTTGACGAGATCTTAGAAAAGAGAAAGGGCTTGGCGCTGCCTATTGCAATTCTGTTTCAAGCTGTTTCGCACGAAATAGGTGTGAAATTGGATTTTGTTTCTTGTCACGGATATCGTTTGCTTAAGATTATTCACAAAGGAAAGTCATTTTTTGTGGACATTGTTGATAAGAAAATACTTTCGACCGAAGAACTTTTAGCATTAATCAATCGTCAAAAAAAAGAGTCTGTTGATAAGATTATGAGTATGTTTGAGGTGAGTACACCGTCGCAAGTCCTAAAAGGGTATTTAAATACCCTGAAATCGACGTGCGAAAAGCACCGTCTAAATCGCGAGTTACTACGAATTTATGATTTAATTTTGGAATATTATCCGGTGAGTATAAAAGAGCTTGGCGAAAGAGCTCTATTGTTAAAAAACTTTGGGGAAGATCAGCTGGCATCGATGGACTTGCGTCGCTATTTTTCCTTTGTGAGTACTGATAAGGCCCCAAAAGTTCTTAGAGAAATAAAAATTAAACCTAAATTATCCGTTATTGATCCTTAAGATTTCTTTTTCAATTTCTGCAATTCTTAGCAAGATCATTAATTCTTTTTTTCTCTTAGCAATTTCTTCAGTTCGAATTGCTTTCTTTCGTAGAGAAGTTAAATTCATCATCTGTTCGGCAAGGCGAGTAACCTCTTGGTTCGTATCTTCATTTTCTGCTTTTAATTTTTTATATTGGAGAATTGCAGCCTCAAGAGCTTTTAAAATTTCTTTACTGGGCGCTGTTTTGTATTGTTTTGCTTTCATTTCTAACCCCAACGGGTCGTAAGATCTGATTGGTACTTTCTTTTTGTACTCAGCAATGAGTTTTTCCAAATCGCTGCGACGTGGATCCTTAGGTTCTTTCTGTTCTTTATCGCGGTCTTTAATTGCGATCACTTGTTTAAGGTTTTCTAGGTTTTCTTGGATATTTGCAAAATACTGTATTTTATTTCCAGTCCTAGATTCGATTTTTTTCCAACTCTTTTTGTCGGTAGAAATTACAGAAGGGGTGGTCTGGCGCATGAAACAAAAGTCGACGAGTTCAATAATTGCCGAAAGAGAGCGTGTGACCTTGAAGTCAATGTCACTAAGATCAAAAATGAAGTTAACTCGTCCCTGAATGATTTTTTGATCTATTTTTAGGCGCAAAGTGGAAAAGTCTTGAGGGTTTAGAGGGTCGCTGAAGGTGATAATCTGTATGTCATCCTGTGAGTGCAGTATTGCGGGCATATTTTAAAATTGTATCTGGCTTGACATAATCCATGCAAGCTTAAGACAATTTCGAGATGGCAAATAGTGAGATCGAACAGTTAAAAAAGCGAATTTCTAGCCTTGAATCTGAGCTTTCACTTCGAGAAAAGGATTTAGTTCACTATAAAGCTAAGCTTGAGGAGGCCAACGAGACCCTTGAGACTCTGACTTCAAATATGGAGCAACAAATTCATATTTTGCAAGCAATACAGAAGCACCTAACACCTACCGAGTTTTCCCATATACCTGGTTTTGAATTTAGCTTTAAATTTGTGCCGAGTAAAATTTCAGGTGGCGATTACTTTGATTTGTTTGAACACGATACTAAGTCTCGTTTTGGGATTATTATGACGAGTGCTTCTGGGTACGGAACTTCGGCACTCCTCCTCTCGATACTATTACGCTTGTCGGGGCCGCTTAAAACAAAAAAGGGGGGAGCTCCGAGCGAAGTAATAAAGTCAATTTCAGAAGAACTTCGTAGCACTATGGGTGCTAAGGATAGTTGTCACCTTTTTTATGGACAGGTTGACAGGGGCAGCTTCGATTTTAAGTATTGTATCGCTGGCGACATGATTGTGCTTCACTATAAATTTCATCAGGGGGAGTTAGAAAAGTTGGAGCCAGCTGGTGGACCAATTTCTAAAACTAAGGAGCCAAATCTTAATTCGATGAATGTCCAACTAAACTCCAGAGATCGTTTAGTCATTTGTTCGCGAGGAGTTCTTGAGACGAGAAACAAGGAAGAGTTTTTCGGCGAAGAGAGGCTTTTTAGAACCGTCATGGGGGTTGCAAAAAGAGAAGTCCATGAAATTCGCAATGAAATACTGTTTCAAATTAAGACTTTTTTAAAAAAAGAAGAGATTCAAAGAGACGTCACCGTTCTAGTTATGGAAGTTAAAGACAAAGTTATTAAGCTGGCACGCAATACCCAAAGTTAATTTCAATTTTTTTGTTTAAGCAATTTACATTTACATCTTAACCTTCACTCTTAACTTAAACTTACCGATAATTTTAATATAAGTATTAACTTAATTATTAACTAGGGAGGACTTCTTGGGACGCGTTCTTGTTTACAGCACGGCTGGCAATGAGTCCGAACTCATTAAGCAAAAAATTGATAATGACATCGAAGATGTTACTGTAGACGTTGTTGGTAATGAAACGGAAATGATGAAGTTTCTCATCCTTAATACTGTGAATGTTATCGTATTAAATTTTGATAGTTTGTCCGCCAAAAAAGTACAGCTGACTCGCGACTTAAGAGCGCTTGGAAATACTAGTGCTTTAGTGATTCTTAGCCCGCAAATGGATCATCCCACGTTAAAAAAAATGGAAAAAATCTATAAATCCGTAATCATTCAGAAGCCGGTTCGTAAAAATGACTTACTTGGCGTAATTAAAAAATATATGAATGAACAGAATGTACCGCAAAGGTTGGCGGAAAGATTTTACACTGACAATCCCTCACGCATAGAGTCTTTTGGCACGGCGGCAAAGACTAATACTCGCATGCTGAATGTTTCTCGTACCGGGGCTTACCTTGAGTGCAACGAAAGCCCAAAATTTGCTGTCGGAGATTTGATCCGCTTAGACGTAGAATTAAATCAGTTGCGTAAAACTCGCAGTGTCCACGCTAAAGTTATTTGGCTATCACCCCTCACAAGTACGTCGGGCGGCTTCGGAACAGGAGTTCACTTTATTCCTGATAACCAAGTTTACAGACATATGTTGAATATGGCTTAAAAAAGGTTCCAGGTTCTTTTTTTACTTTTTAACCATAGCGAGTTTAGTCAGATCCATTTGAGTAATATAATAAACGTTGTTTCTGTTCGCGAACACACAGTTTAATGGCTTCGTCTTCATCGTGCATACCCAAGCCGCCTGCTTCTACGGTAGTTCTAGCTCCACGATAACACGTCACGATGTGCATAGAAGCAGCGTTTTTACATAACGCTATAGCTCTGCTTTCACTGCCAATCCCGCCGCCGGCATTGTCCCACGTTGCTCTGGCTTTCCTAAAACATTGGGCTGGTATTTGAGTTTTCACGCCCTCACAAAGGTCAACGGCTAAACTATCACTACTGACATCGCCACCTCCGCTCGACCAAAGTGTTCGGGTGAATCTGTAGCACTGGGCCGGACTGATATCGTCACTAGGGCAAAGCCGCTCCAGCAGACTCTGATCTTTCAAATCGCCACCTCCACTCACCCATGAAGAGCTGGCTAAGCGGGTGCAAGGACTGTCTGCAAACGATGCCCGAGAGAAAAGAAAAAATAATATTAAGAAATACTTCAAAAAACGCTCCACTGTGTAGCCGAAGTGTAGCAATGCAGATGCCAGGTTCAGGTCGATGTTGATTCATTTTAGCTCTTAAAATGTATTTTAGGATGCCAGGGTTCGGTACCGATTTCGAAAATTTTTCACATGTTCTTTTTTTAAAACGGGATGCTTTCATAGTTATCTAGTTCCGACGAGGGTTAGATCAGCTCGAGAGGGAAATTTCATAACTTCGGAGTGTCCACCGAACTGGAATGCCTTTAGGATGGTTCGTCTTGCAGACTTTTTATACAATCTTAAGGCGTCGTGTGAGGCGCGACAGGGAGCTTCGCTCCAGAACTTTGATGCATTTATGGGCAGCCCAATGTCTTAAAACAAAGGTTGCTTTTATGTAATGGCTTAGCTAACTCTAGAGCGTGTATCAAAAGTACGTAGGATTTTGCTCGATTTTTCTATTTCCAATCTACCTCGGTAGCACCGCCACCAATCGTGTATCAAACGAGGGTCAGATTATATTTTGTGAGAGTGCCGACGGCAATTATCTAGAATGTAACATTGACTACCCAATTCGCTCGGCAAATGTGGAACTTGAAATGTCCAGCAAACGTTGCATCGAAGATGTGACTTGGGGTTACGGCCTAAAGCATCTTTGGGTTAAAGATGCTTGTCGCGCCAGCTTTAGAGTCTTTGCCCGCTAAAATTATCTAACAATTCGCTTACACTCTAAAGAAATCGGTTTGTTAATCGGTAAACTTTTTTTATCCAGTGTAACTGCAGACCCCATAATTTTTTCGCGGCCGCTGCAGCCCTGGATTTTTATAACATAAAAAATGACATGGCCGACAACCATTTGTGAGCCTGTAAAGTCAAAAGTGTCCATACAGCGGTGGGCTTTCACTTCGACATCCGTTAATTCAAAACCTTCATTTTTAAGGCCAGGGTCGCCAACAAACATTTGCTTTGTTTCATGACTTAGCCAGAACAGGGCGCCTTTAGATTTACAAACATAGTTCATGTCATTGACGGGAACCTCTTTTGTCGCTGGCAGGTCAGGAACTTGGGCATCTACGGCTGAAGCCAGAAGGACTGGAAGGATTAAATGTTTCATGTGTTCTCCTTTTAAAATTCAGAGAGATATAGGGAATGGCAAGAAAGATCAATAAGTTCGAAGATTTTGAAAATATCATCCAGACGGTTATTCAAAAGTAACCTTAATGTCAATTTTTGACAGGGTATCGATTGGTCACCAATAAAAATACACATTGACATAATTTCTCTTAAGATCCAGCTTTATCTTAAGAGGTAGTTATACTTAAAAATTTATTTTTCATCTTGGTAGCGGCTCTCATTTCTTTGGGTTTTACTTCTGTTTTGCCAGAAAATAATTTTCGCCTTCTTGTTCATCAAAATAGAAGTAACATTTCTGAGGAGCAATTTGACAGTGCCCTTGAAAAAATTAAACAGGCTTACGAACCTGTTATTAAAGATCGGGGCGCGGAACTTGTAATATTAAAGGATTGGATGGACACCACCGTCAATGCCTATGCTTTTCGCGAAAACAATCAATGGTACATATCATTTTATGGTGGGATGGCTCGACACTCTGAGATGACAGAAGATGGGTTTTTATTGACCGCGTGTCATGCGATCGGGCACCACTTGGGCGGGTTTCCTCGAGTGGAGTGGTCATCGGTCGAAGCGAATGCCGATTATTTTTCAACCTTAAAGTGTCTGCGCCGTATTTGGTCTAACGGCGATTCTATTGAGGTTGTGGCAAAAATGGAAATTGACAGACCCGTCAAAGAAAAATGTGAAAAACAATGGAAGAAGGAATTAGATCAAGCAATTTGTATGAGATCTGCAATGGCAGGAAAGAGTTTAGCACGTCTCTTGTCGGTGTTAGTGGGTGAAGATAGCTTTCCTGAATTTAGGGCCCCCGACGAAACCGTAGTCACAAAAACCAATGAATCTCATATCAATTCTCAATGTCGTTTAGACACTTATTTTCAAGGAGCGCTTTGCGACGCTGACTGGAAAATTCCAGCGGGAGAAAATGATCCCAATAGTGGGGCTTGTCGATTTAGACATGTAGGTGGTCGACCTGCATGTTGGTATTATGAAAAGCCTACGTTCAGTATTTCTCAATTTGAGAAATTCATTTTTTAAACGACCGTCATCCTATTTGACTCCTGAACAGAAAATTAATGAATTTACCTAATTAAATGTAATAAAACGCATTCGTACTAGCATCGTATTTGCACCTAAAAATAGGAGCAAACTGTGGGGGCTTTATGCTAGTAAAGAATCTTATTTTGAGTATGTTTTTTATGGCGACAGTACAGGCCAACGAGAACCCTCAAAGTCATATGCCTTCGGAAGTTCCCCCGTTTGTTCCTGGAGGAGAAACAGAGCAACAGCATCAAGCCAACCAAGAACCTCCTCCAGTAGAGCCGTTAGAGGAGCAGCCACTGCCAGAGGATTATTCCCAGATGGTGGATGAGCCGCCTCCACCTGATTTTTACGACGCGGATCCCGGGCAGTCTCATTTTGGAAATCAACCCGTGACTCCTTACAAAGTTTTAAAAGTAGTAAAGCAGCCAGTAGCGAAAAAAATTGCTAATCTTCCACCGCAGAAAAAAAGAACCTCTTCTATCAGAAATCTCGCGGCGGTACCTTTGAAAAAAAAGGTGGCTGGTATAAAATCAGTGAAACCATTTTGCTCTATGCGTGCGCTGGCGAGCTCAGCGTCAAAAGAGCTTGGAAAAACCCGTTCTCGTAGTCGCCTATGGGTTGAAGAGGTAAATCCAAGCTGGTTTAAGGTTTATCGCCGAGCCGGGGCGGCATTTATTCAAGCGAGTTGTTTACGTTAAAAGTTTTTCCTGATTCTGTTATCACTTGAAACCAACCACGGCAACTTCGATCTACCCACATGAAAAGTTCTTCGAACCCATAAGAAAAGCCCTCACTGCATGCGTATGGCGAGTATTCAAGTTGAAGAATAACTTCTTTAATCGGCTCGCCAACCCAACAAGACCTCCATTGATTAGCATTACTTTCGCACGTTATGGAGTAACTTTCGGCAAGTGCATTGTTGGACCAGGATATAGAAGCTATACTAATAAGCGCAAAAAATAATTTTCGCATTTCATCCCCCTTTTTATATAAAAAAGTGTATCTTGGCGAATCTAATTGTCTAGCATTAATAGTCTAAGGGAACGCTGCTTCAAAAACTAAGCCATTTCGTAAAATTCTCTAATGGTCTTTTGAATACCTAAAAAGACGTCGTATGGTTTAGCGTTTCCATACATATATGCAGGCGTTGTCACCACTTTATGGTTGCGATCGGTAATAAAGTCATCAACTGGACAGTCGATGTGTTTGGCGCCGAGCTTCTCGATTTCGACAGACGTTTTCTTATCATTGCCGATTGTAACCTCTACATTCTTTTTACCAAGGGCAAGAGCCAGTAATACGGGAGCTATGCAAATTGCGGCAATCGGTTTTGATTCTCGGTGAAATTCCATTACAATGCGGGAAACTTCCGGGTGAAGAGATGCCTTTGCGCCCTTTGCAGCGAAATCACAAAGGTTAAGGGAAGCTCCTTTTCCACCGGGAAAAACAAGTCCATCAAAATGTTTTTCGCTGAGCTCTTTTAAATCTTTTATTTTTCCACGCGCTATTCGGGCACCCTCGACAAGTAAATTTCTTTTTTGACCAGTTTCTTTTCCGACGAGGTGGTTGACTTCGTTTACTTCCATGTTAGGGGCGAAATAATTTATAGCTGCGCCTAACTGACTGAGCGTCACAATAGCTGCAACGGTTTCTGTAACTTCTGCGCCATCCTGATGGCCACATCCAGATAAGACAACAGCGATATTTTTCATATCGCTGTCTTAACAAGTTATGATATTTCCGTCAACTTAGGGAGTTGTTTCAGAAAATGGGAAGGGCTTTCCGTAATCAAAATCTGTCGTTTCTTGGCAAAATATAATGTAGATGCTTCTTCCAAGATCGTCTTTTAAATTATTGCCATCGCAATACTGAAGTACCTTGGAGTAAAATGGGGTATCTTTGGCCGTTACGATAAGGACATCGTGTTTCTCCGGACCCGTTGACTTCCAAACCACCTGAGTAAGGCGAATTTCCGTCACTGTTATCATACAATTTGGAATATTAGCGCAATTGGCTTTGTCTTTGACTTTAGAAGGAAGGTCCCTTTGTTTTGGGGTAACCTTTAAGTCATGAAAAGTAACTTTCTCAGCGGGATCTGAACTCACTTTTAGAAATGGAATTTCAGAAAGAGAATTGGCTGCAAAATTCTCTTCGGCCTCTTCAAACTTTGCGTACATTTCATTTTTTTCCACTTCGACCTTTTGTTCTTTTCCATCAACCCATCTTATTTCGGTGAGTTTTGAGGTGTAAGTGACGGTTGGGTTATTGGCGTCTTCATTCTTTCTAAGGACATCTCGCATATTAACTTGTATCAGATAACGATTCCCTTGAGGATCGACCGCGATTGTAGTTGTTTCGTTTTTTTCGTGTTCACCAATTTGGCGATGACTCATTTTTCCACGGGAGTCGTTGATAGCCTTCATGACCTCGGCTTCAGGAACTTCAGGACCGAAATTGACAGGTCGTTCTTCAGCCTCTAAGCAACTTGTTTGTGAGTAGACCATTAGTAGAAAAACTAACATTCCGATCTTTGATCGGTTAAGGGAGATTTGCATAACACAATCCTTTTGTGTTTAGACCGAATCCCAACCCCATACCCACATGGGTATTGGTAAAATTTGGTTGAGGATCTCCCTGTTTTTATCGTCACATTTTGATATAAAATTACTGTCAGTAGGTCCGAAAAAGACCCTGACAAGTTGTGACTCATGACTTTGGTCGATGAGCGGCGCCAGATCAAAGCGCGAGTGACCAATGAGGCGAGCGTAGCGATTTACTTTTTCTGTTAGGTTTTTTTTATTGAGTATTTTGATCATTCCCAAATAACCGGGGTGAAAGACTTTTGCGTGCGGTTGGATACTTTTAATGAGGTTTTGTGCATGGCCGGGACAAATGACCGTAATGTTTCGTTGTTGATCTTTAAGTGCAAAGTTAAGGAGATGGAGGATTTCGTTTACTCCGCCACCCCACTCGTGAATGTATCCATTTAAATCGGAACCTTTGCCTTCAACAGCGTAGGCGACCATCTGATTTTGCGGCGTCCAAGCAGAATAAACTGTGGAGTTTGGAATTTTCAAAAATTTCTGGATGTCAGAGATGCGGCGAATGTTTGTAACAGTATGCTTTGAGTAAACCTTTTCAAGTGCTTCGGCGGAAATGTTTGAGCCCTTCAAAAATTTGAGATTCAACGGAGAAGCAACGGGAATAGGTTTTTCGAGTACGACACTAATCTCGCTGCCGCCCAGTTCAAAACCGACTTTACGATATAGTTCGTAGAGATTTGTCCAAAGAATTGCAAAATCGTGCCCTTGCTCCTTCGCTATGGTTACGCAATCATCAAGTATTTTTCTTCCTAATCCCTGCTGGCGGTGGGTCTCGGCCGTTACGACTCCGCCGATAGCAGCAACTTTAAAGAGTCCAAAGGGGGTTTTTATTATGAGAGTTTTAATAGCTGCATGGGACAGAACTTGACCATCGCCTTTGATGATCCTGATATTTTCTCTATTTTCAGCAGAATAAGTAGTAGGGTATTCGTCCGCAATGGACCACTTAGCTTCGCGACGTAGCTGCGAATTTAAAAACTGCACCACGTTCCCGAGCTCTTCTTTATTTGGGGGTCTTGGTCCCTCAAAACCTTCCATGCGATCTCCTTTTTATAGTATACATGAAAAATCGAGATTCTCTTAATTTAAGCAAGTTTGACAAAGGACGATGGTCCAGGTAAAAGTGCGTTATGCCGAACAAAAATAACAAATTCGCAAATAATGTAGCTGGCAAGATGTATGTCGATGATAGCTGTATTGCTTGTGACGCCTGTGTCACTGCTGCACCGGCATGTTTTGCGATGGACGAAAACGATGGTCATGCCTATGTTAAAAAGCAGCCGAACACTCCAGAAGAAGAAGAGCGCGCCCGCGAAGCCATGGAAACCTGTCCCGTCGAAGCTATCGGCAACGATGGCGAGAGTTAACTACGTCATTTCACTTTTAAAAAAATATTACCCTGATGCCAAATGTAGTTTGGATTTTAAAAACCCTTTTGAGCTTTTAGTGGCGACGGTTTTGTCGGCACAGTGTACGGACGAGAGAGTTAATAAAGTAACGCCGGCATTATTTAAAAAATATCCTGATGCCAGGGCGATGGCCAAGGCCCAGATTAGCGATTTGGAAGAGTTAATTAGATCAACGGGATTTTATAAAAACAAAGCGAAAAATTTAAAGAATACGGCTGAGATCTTGATGAGTTCTCATGGTGGAGTGATCCCAAGAAGTTTAGATGAGCTTACACATTTGTCGGGAGTGGGAAAGAAAACCGCAAATGTGGTTTTAGGAACCGCTTATGGAATCGCTAGTGGTGTTGTTGTGGATACCCATGTGGGAAGATTGTCTCAGAGATTGGGGCTTACGAAAAATAAAACGCCAGAAAAAATTCAACAGGACTTAGAAAAAGTCATCCCCCAGGAAAATTGGATCGAGTGGTCACATCTCTTGATTTATCATGGCCGGCAAATCTGCAAAGCCAGAAAACCGCAGTGTGAAGTTTGCTTCTTGCAAGAGATTTGCCCGAAGACTGGTGTGGCGAGGTAGTTTTTAATTTTTTAGGGCGATTTTATTCGAATATACTTTAAGTCAAAATCCCATTGAAGAAGGGGTTTATCATTAATTTTTCCATGTGAGGGTAGTGAGTAGTGAATTTGGATGCCACTCGGGAGAAGGTGTGGATAAGCCTGTTCAGTCGTGGAGTGAGAGACTAACTTGATGTCGTTCTGCCAAAGTTGAAATAAAAATGTTCCAACGGAATCATAATCGTTTCGCTCTCTCGTGCACTGTGGAAAATAGGCTCCATTTCCTTCTGAAGTAAATGAAGCTATGCTTAGCATGCCTGTCAGAGGATCGCCTTCGACATGAATGAGATTCCGACAAACCTTACCGCCGACGGCTACGTAGTCGCCGTCAATTCCTAAAAGATTTGGCGCAACAATTTGTGCCCACAAAAGGCTATTTAGAGCTCTAGAAACCAACCACGCTTTTTGCTCTTCATCATAACCTTTGATGGGTGGGACGTGGTGGCCTAATTCGTGTCCAAATTCGGAGATGACACGACTAATTGAAATTTTCATATTGGGAACAAGAACTTTAGATCGAATTTTTATCGGGGATAATGGGTTGCCACCGGTCCGGATGCCAGAATCTGAACCCCTGCCGTTGGCAAATGGAGTCTCGATCTGGTGGTCAAATTCGAGAGGAACATCTGAAACGTCTGAAATTAATGAGTCAAGATTTTCGTCGATAGCTTTGCGCTCTTTTTCGTCCATTTTGGACCCGATTTCTTTTTTGTTTTTATACCTAATGAGGGAATTTTTAATATAACTGCGTGCCATCTCAAATTGCTCTTCAATTTGATTTGCACCGCCGCCGCCAGACCCGCCCTCCTCACCGGCAAAAACTGTCATGGCTGTAAATAGAATGATCAGAATTATCTTGTTAAACTCAAATAACGCTTTCATAAAAAACTCCTAAATAGACTAATCAAATATTAAGCCAAGATAATTTATCTGTAGCGTTTATACGTATGGCTGCTCATCACTGAGCCGTTACGACGGTAACAAATGTCGGTTATTGTATCTGAATCTATCACAGTCATATTGCAGTTTACGGAATCACCGTAGCAGGCCTTTCCGTTTATATCTGAACATTGAAAAATCGTCGCTTTTCCACGATCGGAGCAAGGTATGTTGCGATAGGCTGGGTTATCGATAACTTCTCCGTGGATAAATAAACTCTCCAAATTTTTTGTTATCCTGTACCCACAAAGTCCTGGATCTAACGGACCGTAGTCTCCGTCTTCAAGAATTGATAAATGTTTTGCACTCGCAAAATGTGGGACTAAAGCCAAAATAGCGATCAATAGTGTTTTCATGAATACCTCCTGGTAATGTGTTGCTTCCAAATATACGCGTAGCGCAAAATCTTTCCAGATTCTTTTAGTAAAAATTAAGATTTCTTTGTAACTAAATGTTAAAATTATCAGATAATTATCCGATAATACTTATATATGGGAGTATTTAAGTTCTCTGATTATAGACGTTATCTACACGATCATTTCAGTCATTTACCTAAAAAGGGTCGAGGAGTAATTAGTAAGATAGCTGAGCATCTGAATGTCAGTACGACTTTGGTGAGCCAAGTCCTCTGCGGCGACAAGAACTTCAGTCTTGAACAGGCGCAAGGAGTGGCAGAATATCTGGCCCTTTCAGAAATCGAAGCCGACTATTTTATCTTGCTCGTCCATCTAGAGCGGGCGGGTACGATTGCATTAAAAAAATACTATCGGAATAAAATAGAAATCCTACGGGAAAAGTCCCTAAAAATCTCGAATCGTATTGAAGTTTCAAAGGTACTTTCGAACGAGGAGCGTGCGGTTTTTTATTCAAGCCACATCTATATCGCTATTTGGCTTTTCACTTCGATTGGGAAAACCGGCAAGACAATCGACGAAATTGCAGAATACTTTGACTTACCACGGATTCGGGTACTCGAAGTAATTCGCTTTTTGCACGAAACGAATTTGTGTGTCGAACAAAATGGTCATTACAAAATGGGAACGCAAAGCACTCATATTGAAAAGGGTTCTCCGCATTTGTTGCATCATTATAGAAATTGGCGCTTACTTTCGATTCAGAAAAGCGAAACCATCTCGGATGAAGAACTTATGTATTCCGCAGCCGTATCACTCTCTAAGAAAGATTTTGAAGCTTTACGCGAAGAAATGGTGAGCTTTATAAAAAAATTTTTGAAAACCGCACATGAATCGCCAGCTGAAGAAGTCGCCTACCTTAACTTAGATTTTTTAAGAGTTAGGTAGTCAAACTGTGTATTTTCTTCCATTTATTCTTACCTATTTGGCTTTGCCGTGAATCTCTATCATAGTCACTCCCGCCTATTCACATAAAACTAGAGGGGATTTTATGAGACTCTTAACATTTGGCAGTTTTATTTTCGCAGTAATTTTAAGTTTTGGTTGTACCCCCGTTCCTTCTGGCACACCAAGTTTATCTTTAAAACCGTTCGACATTCCGCTCGTTTTGCCGGGCGAGTCCCTCGATTCCTCGTGCGAATTTAGATACGAAACTGGAGGAACGCATATTTCGATCCCCGAGGAAGTTTCAACTTCTTATTTTGACAAGCGATTCGAAAGTAATCATTTACGTGCAATTTTTTCGGCCTCAGGATCTCAAACTATAGACTACATTCAGAGAGTTGGGTCTTTAAGGGTATGGCGTGCAAATGAAAATGCGGGGAAATGCCAATTTTTTGAGTCGCTCGCCGTAGCTCCAGAAAAATTTAAAGCAATTTGGTCGGAGGCTTCGGGAGGTGTCGGCGGCAAGGGAGTTTTACTTGGCCTTTACCTTCCAAAGGATCACCATAAAATTCCTGGCAATCAGCCCACGATTATTCTTAGGGACGATACTGACCGATGGACTGTTGTACATGAGTTTATGCATCATTTATTTGAAATTTATCGGGAAAAAAATGGTCAGGCACAAGCAGCCATGCTTACGAATTATATTAAGACATTTGAAAAAATGCAGAAATTAGCGCCAGAAGTGAACTCAGATTCTTTCGCATCTTATGCACGTGAAAAGCAGAAGAAATTGCTTGAGGACATCTTAGCTGCTTTAACTAGCTTCTATGATTATAAGAATTTTTTCATCACCCAAGGACCCTTGGAAGAAATGGCCATAGAGACTTTGATAATGAGTAGTTATGATATGTTTAATTATTTGCCGAGAGCATTTAAGTCTTCGGCAGCTTATATAGTTCAAAGCAGTAAAGAGGCGGAAAAATCGCTAAATGCCGACATCGATGCAGCAGAGAGTACCCTGAAAAAAATTTCGAGCGATCCCGATATTATTTCTTTTGGTTTAGATTTAACCAAGTTTAAACAGACAATCGATCAGCTAAAACTTCGTGTAACCCAACTGTCATCAGCGTTGAAAGACGCGAGGGACGGCTACAATCGCGTGAAAGATAGCTCCTTAAACTTGTCTTTAACCAACGTATCGACGCTGCCGCAGGCTCGTGACGACGCTCCTGAAATTCACGAACCTCGCTGGGTTTGGGAACGCGTTCAGAGCGTAAAAATACCACAGATTAAGTTTTTTCGTTGAGATTTTAGACTAATTGGGGTCAGTCAGAAAATCTAATACTTGAATGATCTTCTTCGGGGTCACCCTATACGGAGACTTTAAGCCCTCGTAAAAGCCATATCTGTAAATTAGATCAGGAATGAGGGCCGAAAAAGTAATCTCCATTCCATTTTCAATATTTTTAAGATAAATATCGTGCCCAGCGAAAGTACCGTCGCTAAATGGCGAGAACTGTGCGCTCTTCCAGCGAAATGCTCTAAATTCAAATTTGCGACCATGCCAAATAAATTGGGTTGGCAAGAGATTCTTTAGTACCATATCACGAATTAGCAGCAATTCCCTTCCAATTTTCTGATGGGTAAGACCACTATTAAATACACTTGTATTGTCATGAATTAATACCTCTAGGAGACTTTCAGTTTTCCCCAAGAAACCTCCAAATGAAGCTTTTCCGGGCCTCAATCTTTGTTCAAGTTCTTCAAGTGGAATCCCGGTTAAAGATTTTAGAGAACTAATGTTCGCGTTTGTATTTTGTCCCGAGACAACAAAATTCGAATCTGTTTCGAGTGTTTCCTTTGGATTGGTGAAGTTAATTCCGATCTCCTCAAGTGGTACTTTCATTTCCACACTTGATTCTTTAAGGGTGCCGTAACTATCAATTAGAAAGTTTAATGTTTCAGACGTCACTTTCAAGTATCGTTGTCCATTAACCTCTAGATTCTCAAATTCTGGATTTTTAATTGACCTCAAGATCTCGCTCAGGCCGCCTTTTGGTTCTTGAAAAAATTGAACTTTTCCACGTTTAACCACCGCTATGGTGGGAGATCCCCAAAGAGCCCCGCGCCAAAGACCTGGTTTATTTGGGTCGCCCCCAAAACCCATTTTTTCAAAAACTTCTGTTGGTTCGGGCGGTGCCTTAGCATTTAGCCTTCGCGCTCGCCCATCACTTACAGATCTAAAATGACTAGAGCCATGGTCATAGAATCCATCTCCACTTCTCTTATAGGTAATTTCTTGGGTTTGCCGACTGTAATTAAAGATTGTAATTGGTTCTGGACTAAAGGTTATTGCTGAAATCAATACCTTTGTTTCATTCGGGCCAACTTCCAACGCGAAATTACCATTCACCTGAATTTTAGATGCTGCCGACGTAAAGAGACTCTCGCAAATTTGTCCCCAAGTATGGGTAGGCCCCAAAAAGGCAAAGATCATAAAAATCGTACTTAGAGTTTGAGAAAAGGATATTGACTTCGCCATAGCCTAGAATCAATTGCACAGCACATGCCTGTCAGATCGGTTTTCTGAGTTTTAATATCTTAGAGATCTTATACAGTGCCTTGATACCGAAAAGGGGCAATCGAATGTCTATCCTTTGTCCAAAACTTTGGGTCTTGAACTCTATCCCTAGGCCCAAATTTGCCTGGTTAAACCGATTTTACATGAAATAGCTAACCAGACATCATAAAACCTCGTAGCCCTGGCCCCCTCATTGCTTATAATAATGTTCATGACTAAATTTAAACGAACAGCACTATTTGCACTCTTATTCACCCTTCTAATTCCTTTTACGGGCAATGCACAGAATCTCGATTGCTCTAAATTATTTTCGGCGACAAATTTTGTTCAAAGCAGCCAAGTTAGGTCGCTTGATCAAGTCAAGGAACTTACAATCATGACTTGGAACTTGGAAAACCTTTTTATGTTTCAAGGTAAATATGAGCATGATCTTCCTGGAAAAATGCGTAAAGTCGAGGGCCCCAATACGAATCAGCGCCCGAAGCCAGAAAACGAAATTAATGATATTATAAGAATCATAGATGAAGTCGCACCCGATTTTGTTGTTGCACAAGAAGTCGAGAGTCTAAACGCATTAAAAAACGCAGCTGATCGTTCACAAATCAAATTTCGCACTTTTTTAATTGAGGGAAACGACAGTCGCGGCATTGATATTGGCTTCATGGTTAAAGAAGATCTACCGTTCTATATTCGGCACGTAACTTATAAAGACGAGATGTGGCTGGATCCCGTTTCAGGAAAGCAAGAGAAATTGTTTTCTCGCGACCTTCCAGCGCTTGAAATTCGAATAGACGAAAATCAAGAAAAACCTTCGTTTGTAATCTTTGGCAACCATGCGAAATCCAAACGTGATCGCCCGCATGATCCCGAATCCAGAAACTGGCGAAGGAATCAGTATGATCGTGCGGCGGAATTAGTGGAAAGCTATAAAAAGAAAGGGATCCCGGTGTTTTTTGCGGGTGACTTCAATATCGACATTGGGCGTGATCATGAAGCCGACAAGCTGAAGGAAAAATTATCGAGCGCATTTGATCATGCAGAAGATTCTGTTCCTGTTGATCAGCGTATCACGCACACTTATCATCCCAGGGGCGGTGTTACTCACAAAGCACAAATGGATGACATTTGGATTTCAGAGGGACTTGAAAATCAGATCGTATCCGCAAAAATTTATCAATACAAATATCCCGATGGCGCTTTGATGCCGATCCCCGAGACTTTTCAGCAAAGAGAGAAGCAGCCATCGGATC
Source organism: Proteobacteria bacterium SG_bin7 (assembly GCA_002083485.1). GTDB lineage: Bacteria > Bdellovibrionota > Bdellovibrionia > Bdellovibrionales > SG-bin7 > SG-bin7. Next base: position 84,059 of record LWDK01000020.1, read on the forward strand.
ATCGCCCTGTCATCATTCGCGTTCGCACAAAGGCTTTATTTAGAAATTAGTTTTTGTTCGCCAGTTTGGCGTTATCGGGCTTTGGGACCATTTTATAATCGAGAAACATCCGCAAACTCGCCTCCATTTCGCCAAAATACCAAGCGGCTTCTGAAGGGTTTGACGTCGGTAGTTCCGGTGTGATTGTTGGTATTCCCAAAACTTTACCAGCATAGTTGCCAAGGCTTCCCGGAAAAACTCCGTACGCGTGGAATTGAAGAATTGTGGTTGTGCGTTTCATTTCACTACGAAGTAAGTCGCATGATTCAATATAAGCTTGAGAAAACTCTTTGAGGTCATCTTTTCCAGGAGAATCGAAATCGAGCATATTAAGAGGTGAATGCACGCTCATAATTTTTTTCGGTTTAAAATGTTCAATTAACCATTTTTGAAAAATGGTCTCAGGTTCAGAATCAGGTTTGTCACCTGGATAATATCTTCGCTGGCTAGCAAGCTTGGTTTTCCAGAGTCGGTGAGCATCTTTTTCCCAGTCGGGAGTATTAAAATTTCGGTTAACATCAACCTTATTAAAATTCGTTCGCGTTCCTCTGGCATAACGAAGAAAACCATCGGGATTTACTATCGGAGCAACAACAACATATTTATTTTCGCAAATTTTGGGATTTGCCTTTAGCCAATCAACCACCCGAAAGCCCCAATAAATTGGTGTAACTTCATCGCCGTGAACTCCTGAGAGAATAAGGGCACGATTGTCACTTTTTTCGTTGCCACAAGTCCAATAAATGAGAGGAAGGCTGTTAACTGTTTCGCCTTGCTGGCTCCAACCATCAACAACAAAAATACTTCTGTCCCATTTATAGCTTTTACTGCGTGTGCGGAGTTTATCTATCATATCGGCGATAGGTGCTTTGGAAGCGCTAGCTTCGTCTTTTTTAAGGTCTTTTTCTTTATGCTTCTCAACCTTGTCATTTTTGGCAATTGTGTTGGTTTCTGATTGATTGGCATGGCAAGCGATAGATGGACCCAATACAAAGCCAGTAAAGACAATCTGCAATATGAATTTCGCCATGTACATTATTCTCGCACTTCTGGGGTCAGGTGTCTATGGCCTCATTGACACAGCTATTCGGTCTGCGTCAAAATAAGCCCTGTGATTGTTTCATTTTTTGAAAGTCTAAAATACGTGGGTCACCTTTATCCGATAACCTTTTTACGGATGTTGGTAGGATATTACTATGCTCAAGAAGCTTACAAAAGTTACTATGGAGATTTCCTGACCCAGCCTAGACTAGCGGCGCAGATTAATGAGTGGCTGCCAAAGCATGAGGTTCCTGAATTTTACAGAGCATTTTTCGAGAAAACGATGGTCACGCATTGGCAACCGTTTGCCTATGTCATCACATTTTTGTTTATGGTGATTGGAGTTTCTTATTTGCTTGGGTTTCTAGTACGGCCTATCGCATTGATCGCGTTAATCATTAGCTGGCATTTTCTATATATTTCGAGTCCCGAAGTTGTGACGGTGAATAAGATGCTATTGATAGTTAACTTTTCACTATGCTGGATCGGTGCTGGCCGTTGTCTTGGCTTCGACTACTATTTCTTTAAACGTCACCGCGGTATATTGTGGTAAAAGTTTTTACTTCTTTAGTCTTTGTTTTTGCCGTGATATCGGCAGGATTTTTGTTTGTTCAAAATGAAAAAGATACTCACAAAAATAATTTACGGATCTATGCGTATTCGTCTTTTGCAAAGTCATGGTCGGCAGGCCCTGAAATTGCCAAGACTTTCGAAGAGGCGTTCGCCTCCAAAGTGGAAATCGTAGACGCGGGAGACTCCGCAATAATGCTCCAAAAATTAAAAATTGACCCATTGCCAATCGACTTAGTCATCGGGTTGGACCAAGATAGTTTTAGCGATGAGAACTTAAATATTGGTTGGAAAAAAATTGAAGCGAGTGATTTACAAAATAATAAAATCAAATTTTCACCTGGATTTTCAAAAAATTGGTGGCGAAGCGATTTTCTGGTGTTTGATTGGGCTCCACTGACATTTATATTACGAAAAAATAAAATCAACTCGCCTAGGAGTTGGGATGAATTATTAGGTGAACAGTACAAAAAATCAATAACTCTCCCTGATCCGCGCACAAGCAATCTCGGTTGGCAATTTATAAAGTGGATTGTCGCTGACAAAGGTGAAGGAGGGGCGATTTCTTATCTACGGGCGTTCAAAAGTCAGATTTTTTCAGCTCCGCCATCGTGGTCATCAGCTTATGGATTGTTTCAGTCAGGACAGAGTCAGTTGTCTTTTTCGTATCTGACTTCGCTTTTATACCATCGATGGGAAGAAAAAAAAGAAAATGAATTTGAGGCTGCGATATTTTCGTCTGGGCATCCTGTACAAGTGGAGTATCTAGGAATTCCGAACAAATGTAGCAATTGTGAGCTGGCTCAAAAGTTTGCCTACTTTGTTTTGCAAGATCAGATTCAAAAAATTTTCTTGCATAAGAATTATATGTTCCCGGTTGTTGAAGTTTCCGATAAAACTGATTTGGAAATACTTCCTAAAGTAAAAATTAGAGAAAACCTTACGGAAGTCAGTTTGGCGACGAAGCAAAAAATGTTGGCTAATTGGATTGACCTGTGGAAGTGATTCGATGACTGGTCTGGCGCGTGTTTTGGTCGTGTTGTTTCTCATTTTTCCGTATCTGATTTTTATTGCGAAAATTAAGGTTTGGGATCTGCCGGCTTGGGATGAGCTCGGGCCAGTGCTCTCGTTTACGGTTTTGCAAGCTGCGTTGTCGGGTGTTTTTTCTTTACTTGGCGGGTTTGCGATAGCGTTGGGGCTGGCGCGTGCTCGATTTAAATTGATTCCGTGGATGTTATTACCAAGTTTTGTCCCGTCACTTTTTGTTGTAATCTCGGTCATGAATGTAATTAAACCCTTTCCTTTTGGTTTGTGGGGCACGGTTCTTGTCCATACATTTACTCTTTCGGGGCTTGTTGGTGCAGTTTTGATGACTAAATTGCGCGAGCGCGCTGGTGGAATGATAGAGCTTGCCTATGTAGAAGGGGCAAGTCGATTCGCAATAATTTCGAGGTTGGTAGTTCCCGTCATGAAAAGTGATTTGATGAATTTATTTATTCTTGTTTTTGTTGTTTCTTTTGGAAGTTTTTCTATACCTCTTTTGACGGGTGCGGTTGGGGCAATTACCTTTGAGGTTTTGACATATCAGAAAATTATTATCGAGGGGAATTTTGCACAAGCGTTCGGACTCGCCACTACGCAACTCCTAATTACAGGAGCGATAGTTATTTCTTACTCTCCTCAGACATCGTTGCGTTCACGACGCTTTGCCAATCTTGAATCTATTGCTTGGTTGCCAGGAAATATTTATGGAACGATTCTGGTATTAATTTCGGTTTTTGGTTTGTTCCTAATAAGTCCGAGTATTCCTGCTGAATTATGGAGTGTTCTTCCAGGCAGGATTTTTGGCAGCGCGATGATCGGTTTTGGAGCCGGACTCGTAAGTTTTATATTTTTGATTTCTATTTGTTTTGGATTACCTCATTTTTATTTTGAAAGATTCTTATTGTCATATGTGAGTCCTAGTATTCCTATAATCGGGTTTGGATTTTTACTTTTGGGAGTTTCAAATATTTTATTTGCTCCCTTGGCGATTATTTTTGGCGTAGTCATGAGTGTCTTGCCAGGCCTCTATCGGCTCTTACTTGCTGATGATGTCAAAAGTTTACGAAACCAGATTGAAGTGGCTAGAACGATGGGCGCAAGTTGGAATCAGATTTTTAGTTTCATTACTTTTCCTCAGTGTGTGCGAAGCATTTCTATTCTGTCGGGGTTTTGCGCCTTTTGGGCTGTCGGGGATTTTGGACTTTCTCGCCTAGTTGCCAACCGTACAATAAGTGTTGCGATGTTAGTGGATGATCTCATTGGATCTTATCGTTTAGGTGCAGCTTCGGTACTTGTGTGGCTACTATTAGCAATCGGAGGTTCACTATTTTTATTTTTTCAAAGGTTAGGGAGCCGACTATCGAAAAGGGCGCAGCTGCTGCTTTAACTTGTTTAGTCTAGCACAGTGAGGTATTTTAAGTCGTGTCTTTAGTAAGAAATCTTATTCGTCACTATGATGGTTTTTCGCTTGAAATTCCCAGTTGGGAAATTCCAGATACAGGAGTTTCAGCGCTCTGGGGCCCTTCGGGTGCTGGGAAGACTTCGGTGTTTCGAGTTCTATTGGGCCTTGATGCTTGTGAAAGTTTAGATTGGAATTTTAAGGGAATAAACATTGCAAAACTTTCTGTTCCCGAACGCCGTTTGGGCGTAGTTTTTCAAAGCTACGAGCTTTTTCCGCATTTAACAGCGCGTGACAACATTGTTTTTGCGGCAAAGGCACGAAAGTTAAATGATAAAAACATTAGTGATCACCTAGCAAAGCTTGTTTCTGATTTGAAACTTGATACCTTTCTATTTCGTCGAGCCCATCAGCTTTCTGGGGGTGAGCAGCAGCGTGTGGCTTTGGCACGAGCCTTGATCGGCGAACCGAGATTTTTATTTCTGGACGAGCCGTTCTCAGCTTTAGACAGTGATTTGCGGAATGAAGCACGCAGTCTTGTCCAATCCGTGATCACTCAGCGAAAAATTCCATCACTTTTAATTACCCACGATCAGGACGATTTAAAAATAGCTCAAAAAACCTTCAAAATTAACAATGGGCGGTTGGTTGACACAGTTTAGTCGAACTACTATGTTCAGGTTCAGTAATGATCGAACCGATCCATATTAAAAATAAGCTCGCGACAACTCCTCAGAATCATCCAAAATATTGGGTCGAAGTTTCTCTTCGTAATGGTACTCGGTTAAAAATTGCAGATCCAAGATCTACTCGCGCCATGGTTGCGCTGATGGACATGGAGGCTGTCTTAGGTGGAGCCGCTTCGCATTGGGGCGGACCGGCAGCGTTTGCAGAATTGATGTCAGCAGTTCACGGATTTGTTTTTTATCAGGCGCAAAAAGAAAATGTAGAGTGGCATGATAGGTTTCACCTTGTTAACGATGCTGGCCACTGCGAAAACGGGTTATACGCATTGAAAGCCAATTATGGTTTTGCGGATTTAAAAATTGAAGATTTAAAAAAATTTCGCTCGATTGAAAGTAAACTCAGTGGTCACGGCGAAGCTCATTTATTTCCTGAAGGTGTTTTCATAAGTAATGGGCCACTTGGGTCGGCTTTTCCACAAGCACAGGGTTTGGCAAGCGCAGATTATTTAGCGGCAAAAAATCGCATAACGATATGTGCGGTTTCTGATGGTGCAACTTTCGAGGGCGAAGCTAAAGAAGCGTTTGCCGCGATTCCGGGATTTGCGGCAAAAAAGAAACTTGCTCCGTTTATAGCGGTAATCAGTGATAACAATACAAAACTTTCGGGACGAATTGATACCGATAGCTTTTCAATGAATCCACAATTTGTGGCTCTTAAGTCTCTTGGTTGGAGGGTTATTCCTGTTGGTAATGGTCATGATCTCTTAGCCTGTGTCGCCGCGGTTGAGCAGGCAGTGAGTTATGTTATGGATGATCCTACCGTTCCCGTTTGCATTCATGCCAAAACAATAAAGGGATATGGTGTCGAGAAAACCATGAAGTCAGCCAGTGGTGGCCACGGGTTTCCACTCAGTGATCCTAAAGATTTGAATGATTTCTTAAAAGAAATTTATGGCGACAAGGATGTTCCTGAAGAATTCTTGGCTTGGGCCAAGGAAATCCAAGATAAACATGCGGCCAAATCAACGAAATCTTCTTCACCTACAAACACAGTCAGTGAAAAAGTTCAAAACGGTGTTTCAAAGGCGCTGATTGATAAAAAGAAAGCCGGATACCCAATTATTTCTGTAACTTCGGATCTTCCTGGTTCGACAGGGGTAGCGGGTTTTCACAAAGAATTTCCTGAAAGCAGTTTAGATGTTGGTGTTGCAGAATCTAATATGGTGAGTGTGGGAATTGGACTTTCTAAATCTGGATACATCCCTATAGTCGATACTTTTGCACAGTTTGGTGTGACCAAGGGCGCTCTGCCGATGATACTTTCCGCTCTATCGGAGGGGCCGTTGATTGCGATTTATTCCCACGTTGGCTTTCAAGACGCTGCTGATGGAGCCTCTCATCAGGCCCTTAGTTATTTTTCCATGACAGCTTCCATTCCGCATACAGATGTCTACAATCTTTCTTCCAGTGAAGAGGCATATGCACTTGTGAGCCAGGCTTTGGACAAATTTTATAGTGATCGAAAGCAAGGCAAAACCCCTCGGTCTTCGATTTTCTTTTTAGGTCGGGAAAATTTCTTAAGTCGTTATGTTGATGCAAACTACAGATATGCGTTGGGTAAAGCGCAAATTGCGTTTGATAATTCCAAAGAGTTTAAAAATAATGTTACCATAGTTGCTGCGGGAGCGATGTTGCCACAAGCCCTGAAGGCTGCGGAAACTTTGAAAGCTGATAAAATCGGGGCGATAGTGATCAATCCCTCTATTATTAATCGTCCCGACACAGAGACAATTATTCAGTGTTTAGAAAAAACCGGTGGAAAAATGTTAACCGTTGAGGATCATCAAGACATTGGTGGTATGGGTGCATTGGTTACACACGCCGTATTGCGTGCTGGATTTAAAAACCTGTCTCTTATTTCTTTGGGCGTAAACGATACTTTTGGACAGAGTGCATACAAAGCAGATCAGTTGTATGCACGCAATGGTATTGATGCGAAAGCGATTGCGCAGTCAGCGCTGCAGTTATTTTAGTTCTACAAAAATAGTTTACTGGTAAACAACCACTCCCGAGTTTTTGCGGACTAAATTTTCTAGGTGCATTTTATATCGTGTTGATTCGCCCTGTCCTAACCGTAAGGCAGGTTTTTAAAAGAAATAAGACGTGCGCGATGATTTACGTGCCCTAGTCCATCGGGGAGGTACTCTTCATAACTATTTTTTAAATCAGTAAAAGCTGATTCAATTCCAACGCACACTGGAAAGAGCGGTTGTCAGCAATGCTCCCCAAATTGTCACAACACCGTCAAGAACGTAACGAACAGGGGATGGAACTTCGCGTTCAGCTAAATTATAAGCCTGCTCAGTGTCGGGAAAATATTTTGCCCGGAATTTCTTGCCAGCGCCGCTTTCTCTTAGTGCGGGATAAAGTGAAACGCTGAGGCACTTAACTAAATGATCAGTAAAATCGGGAAAAATTTAAATTGGTACCAAAAATATACGATCGACCTATTGTATTCTGGTTAATGAAATGTAATTCATTTAAGATAGAATCAATTCGCTCAATCTCGTTTGGCTGCAATTGACCAGAAGCTTTTAAAGTCGTAAGACGGCTTGCTAAATCATAGCTCTCTTTGGCAATTTGCTGCAGTATTTTAAAGTAGATTCGGTCTTTAAATTCGGTTTCTTTAATTTGTTACCAATCATTTTTCAGTGGTACTGCCAGGTGGCTAATGCTGTTTCCTTAGCGAGGTCTCCTCTGCACA
>LWDK01000021.1 GCA_002083485.1 Proteobacteria bacterium SG_bin7
GACCCGATCGAAATCGAATAGTTACTCAAAAATAAAAATTAGTGACTTGAAGAGTAAAAAATCTGGGTATCCCTTTGATCTTGTAATTGAACATGCGTTCGTGTTGCTTGATGGATATAAAATTTTTCAAAAACGTGACCCACTGCCAACTAGCGAGGACGAGGAGACTTCATTTTATGAAGGGATCTCACCTTACAAGAATAAACTCGGTTTTGAAATAACTTACCATAGGCTATTTGCGATAAAAAACAGCTAATGCAAAAAATAAAATCAAAATTAACTCAATAGGTTTTTAAAATTAATTATTTTTTTGTTTTTTAGTTTTTTTGACTGATGCCGGGGAACGATTCACTGCGCTTATTGGAACACACTCATCCACAAGTTTGCCCACGCTTTCCTTCATAAACTGAATCTGTTCTGAACCGAGTTTGGCAATTTGAAATTCGTGTGGTTTTTTTCTCTTAAATGATTGGAAGGTAATTACTTTCTCGTCAAAGGAAATCACAGTACCCAAAACATGGTGGCAAACGCCAGCATTGACAGCAGGTGTAGTCACTAGCAAGCTTAAAAAAAGAGGTAAAGAATGTTTCATCAAATAATTTTCCTAACTATTTTCTCAATTCTCTTATTTAGTTTTTCTCCTCGTCAAGCGCATTCGTGTGCCGCGGAAGACTTGCCGTCTAAAGATGTTTCATTTTTGCCAGGCGAGAGCGACGGCGTTTTTGAGGTTCAGACGGTCGAGAATGGACAGACGACCCAAATTATTGAAGATGATACGGGTTTTCTCGGAATTTATCATATGGTTAAAAATCTCGCCATTGATACCGCTTCCTCCGATGGAAAGATTTGGAAGCAAAACTTTAAGGATCAAATTGAGTTTCTGGAAGAACGCCTGGAAAAATTAAGTAAGAAGTTTGCTGCCGGAAAAGACTTTACAGGGCACAAGGATATCAAACTTGCTCTCGAATCTTTAAAGCAACTTCTCAAAAACCAATCTTTCGCACAAGCCGAACTTGGAAAACGATGGGTGCTCGTTGTACAAAGAATAAATGGAACTGATCTAGGTATCAGTGCACGTAAGAAAAAATCCACGAGTGACAAGTTTTCTGAAGCCATCAGGCTCAAAACGGAAGACTACATTGGCGTGGTTTCAATACGGGGCTGTGGCAGGGAGCCGGCAAATTTGCGGATTGATCAACGCTTTGCAAGTAATTCTTCTGACGGAGATGCCGACAAGTCGAAATGATATCATCTGAGAGTTTTTGTAGAAGTGGTGGCCGGGGACGGAATCGAACCGCCGACACAAGGATTTTCAGTCCTCTGCTCTACCGACTGAGCTACCCGGCCACCAGAATCGGTACAATTTAAAAAGCCAAAGCTAATCTAGTAGTTGGCGATTAAGCGTTAGTCAAAAGATTCATGTGAGTGCTGATATTTTGGGCTACGCCTGAAAGGGTTTGTGGTTATATTTGAGAGATATGCAGAATATGCGACAAACAAAACTGATTACTCGCATGATTTGGAGGTCTTTTGGCTTTGCGATTAAAATTTTTATGACTTCGGGAATCGCCCTAACTGCCTATATGTTTCCTTCGTTCGAAACGGCAGAAGCTTTACTTAAGAAAACCTCGGGGACTCAAAAATGAATTGGTTTACGGCGACAATCTTGAGTGTAGTCGAGGGAATTACGGAATACCTACCTATATCATCTACTGGTCACCTGATTTTAACAGCCCATTTTTTCGGAATTCATGAAGATACCTATGTAAAAAGTTTTAATATTATTATTCAGTCGGGGGCGATCGCTGCGGTTTTAGTTTTGTATTGGAAAAGATTTTTTTCTTTTTCAAGTATCGAAAAAGCCAAGGCGTTTTATTTTAGAATTGCCGTTGCATTTCTTCCGGCGGCGGTTTTAGGGTTGCTAGTCAAAAAGAAAATTGATGCAATTTTAGGGAGTGATACCATTGTTGCTTGGGCTCTATTGGTGGGAGGATTTGTCTTAATAGGTATGGATTGGCATGAGAGGGGTAGAAGGTCGACGGTTTCTATTGAAAGTATTTCTCTCAGAAGCTGCGTGTACATTGGATTGATTCAATGTTTGGCCTTTATTCCTGGAGTCTCGCGAGCTGGCGCGACGATGTTGGGCGGTTCTTTTTTGGGCCTTTCAAAAAAAGAAGCTGCGGAGTTTTCGTTCTTTTTAGCGGTACCGACTTTGATGGGCGCAAGTGTAGTTAAGGGCGCCGGTCTTATTAAAGATATTTCTTCTGACCAAATCTTGTTTTTACTTTATGGAATTTTCTTGTCATTTGTAGTTGCTATTCTCGCCATTAAAACTTTTTTGAATCTGCTTAGTCGGGTTGGCTACTCGGGGTTTGGAGTTTATCGTATTTTAGTTGGCACAGCGGTTCTCATATTGATGTGAATGCAGCACAGGCCTCAAAGATAAATCAAGACGTTCCGTTCCTGAAGAGACTCTGACTGGCGAATTTTGTCATTTTTTGAACTTCGCAAAGTATTAAACAGTGTTTTCAGGGGCTTAAATTAACTTTTTTGGAATAATTGTTTCCAATACATCTCTATTATATTGGTTGGGCGAAGCGAACTATTTTCAAAGGAAAAAACATGAATTTAGATATTAGAAATTTTGCCGCATTTTTATTTCTTCTAATTGTACCTCAACTGGTCTCAGCGGATACGTTGGTAAACGAAGACATTGATTATAATAGGTACTGCGTTTACCATGTGCTTACCGAAGACACAATTAACTGTAAGATAGGATGGGTTGAATGGGGAGGCTCTGCGGGAGCACCGGCTGCCGCTTGTACCCAAACCGTTGAACTAATAGACAAGTATGTCAATTACTATAAGAAAGTTGATCTTAAACAACTGTCGACAGGGCAATGGGGAGCAGGCATTTTTAATTTCTTTATAGTTGGTTTGGTTCTTGATGTACCTCATCAGCTGATGCTTCGCAATGAAGCTATATCCCTGGCGTTGCAAAAAATGAAAGAAGCCAATCGACATACATGCGCCGCAATTGGATATGTAATGAAGTGACCTTAACAATTACCTTATAGCGGCAATAAATTTGTTTGCCGCATTTTTTATCTTAATTTTTTCAGCATTAACAATTGAGATTTTCGTTTCAGCGTTAAGTAGGTAGTTGCCATTTTGGTTGCTAACAATCGGACCAAAGCTATTTATGCCACTTACCATTTTGTAAATTTTGGGATCATGGTAGGTTGATTCGTAAAAGCTATCCTGAAAAACTTCTCGTGCGATGTGGTTTTTTGAGACCGAGGAAGACGTTGCCAACAAAGCTAAAAAATAAATTTCTCGAGGGGTAAATTTTGATGTTTGTTCAAGATCAATAACCAAGCCGTTCGTAATTGATATCTGACGTAGCTGCCGAAAGAGATATGCTTTGCCTATGTGCTGTGCGGCTCCAAGTTCAATTGCGAGTGTCTCGTACTCGCTTAAGATCTCAAAACTTCCTTGTCCGATGATAATTTCGTATAGCTGAAGTTTGTAAATTGGGTCAGTGTGCTTCGAAATGAAATGAAACATGCGGGTGTGGTTTTGTTTCTGAGCATATAAATAGGCCATATGAAACGAAAAATCATATCGGTCTCTTCCGATCTTAGATGCGCGCGCTTCTTTGGCTGCAGTGAGCAAGAGGCTGCGGGCGCCTCTGAAGTTTTTTTTGAGAATATTCAAGTGTGTTCGAAATAATTTGAAATCTATTTCTAAACCATCATGATGGAACAGGGATTGGAGAGTTTCGAAACATTGATAGGCGAATTTGTATTCTTTAAGATAGCAGTAGCAAAAAAATAACTCGCGAAAAATTTTATACTTCATATTGTGACTGCAAGAATTCAAATTGAGGATTTGTTGCAGACGGGGAATGGCAGTCTCATAACCATGAAGATCTCGATACGTCAGCGCTAAATGATAGCTTAACCAAGTCATTTCGTATGAGTCACTTAATTCTAGTTGTTTAAATAAAGATTCGGCATTCTCCCAATCCGCTTTTGCTTGGGCTAAACTTCCTTTGGAGAAGGCAACATCGCCGCGACGAAATAATGACAGTGCGATAAGATAAGGGTCTTGGGTCTTAAGTGCAACGCTTGCAAGTTGACCCGTAGTCGCTAATGCGAATTCAGTGAGCTGTAGGCCACGTCCACGCTGTAACCACGAAAGGTAAAACAACGCGATTGCAAGATCGTAGTTATTGTCGAAAGATTTCGCTAGTAGATCATCGATTTGTCTTTGCGCTTCTAGGTATTTTCCTTCATGAATTAATTTTAGAAGATCTGTATTCAACCTCACGGTCCACCACCGCGTCCGCCTATAGGAGGACGTTCATTTGCGGTATAGTGGGGAAAATGATACGCGTAGTTAGATAGCCAAGGTACATAGCCACTACTTAACGCTTTTTCAATTCGGGGATTCAAATAATACAAATCAAGTGCTTTAACTGTGTTGCTTGGAACTTCAAGACAGATATTCATTGCACGAACCTGTCGAGTCGCTACGTCAATGACCGGGCCGCCACTAGAATTAAAATCTTGTCCATTTCGATTCAGGGTGACAAGTCTATCACGGCTTGTCTGAGGAAGTGAAACATGAGAACTGGATGCCGAAGGTTCAAGAGGAGAATTGTTACCTTTAGGATAGCTCATTTCCAGATATTCGAAACGTGTGAGTATTGGCAAAGGCGAGGCCGCAAACGAAGTTGTGTTATCGAGCTCGGGTATGTCCAATATACAAAAGTCGTCGTAATAATCGATAGAGTTAACCACGTCGAGCTCGCGTTTAAGGGTAGCGTAACCACGAATTAAAATGGATTTATGGTGTTTAGCACTGTAAACATAAAGAGGCCGTTCCGCAGATGCTGTGTGTACTACGTGCAGAGCGGTTAGCGACAGGCCATTATAACGAAAAGCAGTGCCAACAATTTTTCCGTTTTTCTCGGTAATCGGAAAAACCAGATTTTTGAATTCATCAATGACTTCGAGAATACTGTTTTCTCTATAGGCAAAGCGCCTTTCTGCGAGTGTTTTGCCAGCACTGCCCGAGGCAAAAATTTCCACGCCATTAGGTTTTTTTTCATGGTATACTGTCGCCTTGGGGTCACAAGACGTGACCTTACCTTTTTCGTATTTAAGGCAGTCACTCGGGTTACTGTGCGCTGAACCCCCTACCACTAAAAAAATGAGAATAAAGGCAATTTGTTTCATTTATTACTTAAATGCTGCAGCTATTTTACCAGCTGCTATTTTAATTTTTTCGTTATCAGTATTTAAAACGGCCATGCGGGTTGCGGGGTTTAAAATATAGTTTCCATTGCGGTTGAGGGCGAAAGGGGCTGCAGCATTAACGGCACACACAAGCCTGTAGATCTTCGGGTCGTGGTAAGTTGGTTCATAGAAGTTGTCTCCAAAAATCTCGCGTGTGACTCGAATTTTCGAAACAGCGGTTGAGGTTCCAAGCAGAATCAAAAAATTCACCTCTTTTTGTCCGTATCCTAGTAATTTTCTGTTTTTGAATGTCACCGTTAAATTTTTCGCATTTACAACCAAACTGCCGAGCCCTGGCCGAGACTTGTGGTGTTGATGCGCTTTTTCAATAAATTGAGTTATGCCAAGGTCAAATGCGAGTGTTTCAAACTCGGGGAGAACTGAGAAGTCACCATTCTCTAGCGCAATATTGAATAGCTGCAACTTGTAGATCGGATCTGTAGTGTAGGAAATGAAATTGCGCATCTTTTTGAAATTATTTTTTTGCGCATACAGGTAGGCCAGATGAAAATTAAAGTCGTAGCGATCTCGACCGAAACCTAGTCTGCGTGCTGAAACGATGGCTTTCAATACTAATTTTCTTGCCGAACGATAGTTTTTTTTCAGAATAGCGAGATGAGCTCTAAAAATTTGAAAGTCAATTTCTTGATTAATATGGGAAGAGTTACTCTCTAAATTTTCAAAACATTGGTAGGCAGATTTATACTCATTTAGATAACAGTAACAGAAGAACAATTCTCTTATTATTTTATAACGTAAATCCTGTGAACATGACTTTAAAGTAATTATCTCTTGGAATTTAGGAATAGCAAATTGGTAACCATGCAGATCGCGGATCGCAAGTGCCAAATGATATTTTAACCAGACGACTTCATAAGAATCCGCTTCAATGGATTTGGAGAATAATAAATCGGCGTTGTCCCAGTCCACTTTTGCTTGTCCGAGTCTACCTTTGCAGAAAGAGATCGCGCCACGACGGAAAAGGGCGAGAGCGGTGACATAGTTGTCGTTTAGATCGATAGCTAAACTTGCGAGTTGGGCTACGGTAGCCACGCCAATTTCTGTAAGCTGCTGCCCGCGTCCATGTTGGAGCCAAGAAAGGTGAAAGAGGGCAATGGCAGTTTTCTCTCTATCATCCGCAGCCTCCTCAAGATGTTTTTCAATGAGGTCTTGTGCCTTCTGATATCGACCCGTATGAATGTGTTCTAGTATTTCTTTATTTAGTCTCATGGACCGCTCCCGCGACCACCGATCGGTGGACATTTTTCAGAATAGGTAAAGTTATATTTAATCTCAGCAAGAGAAGGAATAAAGCCAGAATTTAGGGCCTCGTTAATCCCCGCATTGATATTATAAAGATCAATCGCCTTAACGGCATTACTGTCTCTTTCAATACATATGTTAAGAGCCCGAGCTTGTTGGGACTTCACTTCTATAATTGGGCCGCCGCTAGAATTAAAACTTTGGCCGCCGCGATTGAGCAGAACAATGCCGTCTTTATCTGTTTTTGAATGAGCAAGGTGAGAACTGAAGGCGGATGGATCCTTTAAAGCCGTGTTGTCACGTGGGTAACTGAGCTCGAGGTATTGAAAAATTTCGGTAATGGGATTATCTGAAATTAAGAATGAGTTGGCACCTTCAAGTTGGGGGACTTGCAACAGGCTGAAATCGTCAAAGTACCCGATGGAGTTGACGGCGTGCGTGTCACGTCTCGATGGTGCGTATCCAGTAATTGGCCAAGCCGTATCACTAACGCGATCATAGATAAATAATGGTCTTTTAGGGGAGGCCGTTACAACCGTGTGAAGTGCGGTAATTGTTTGTCCGCCATAACGGAAAGCAGTTCCTATTATCACTCTTTCTTCGTCAACGATGGGATAAACATAGTCTTTAAGCAAACCCTTGAGCTCTGGAATATTATCTTGATAAAAAATGTCAGTAACTCCATTGAGGGACGTGCCAGAAACGACTATTGTCTTACTTGTTTGAGTTCCAAAACCTAAAAAACCTAAAATTCCACTACTTTCTTCGCGTTCAGACTTCAAAAAAAATTTGTGATCTGGATCTGCACAGAATTTTGTGACCTGGCCTTGTTCTATACGAATAACTCCAACTTTAGATTGTCTGCAACTAAAGGTGGGGACGGCTTGAGCCGTATCCGTGCCAACTAATAATATTAAAATTAGGTTTTTAAGATTCTTCATTCGAAGCTTCAGAGAGCAATCTCCATGCCTTTGAGGTCGAATTTATAATGGTTAGGACTGCAGAATTACTCAAAAAAGGCGCAATTTTGCGGTCAGTGTCTAACGTGTTGACAGCCCAGAGTCAAAATTCCAGTCTTTGTTAATTTTTGCCAATTATTTTTCAGCGGTACTGCCGGTGGCAGTCATAGGGTTTTTTTGAAAATTTCATTGAGCTTGTCGGGGGTCGAAAATTAGGAATGCATTAGAATAGAAGTAGAAATAGAAATAGGAATGAGAATGGCCACTGGCAACTTAGGACTTAGAACCGAGAGCCAAACAGAACTGAGAGTCGAAGAATTTAGAACT
>LWDK01000022.1 GCA_002083485.1 Proteobacteria bacterium SG_bin7
GCCGACTCAGAGATGGGTCGGCTTACCCGATCATTTCATTATCTAAAGCCATTAGTAGTCGCTGCCACTGATTTTAATCCAATTCACTTGGGAATATTTTGAGAATAAACTCAATTGCCGCTTCTGATAAGCGAGGCATCTGATAAGTATTTCTTCTTTGGCATCTGCCAGACTAATTTCACCACCTATATATTTAATCGTTGGTACAGCAAAGTGACATTCTTTAATTAAAAAACTTTCGTGATACTTAGAAAGACCAGCATTCAACTCCTCAACTAAACCTTCGTCAAAAGCTTGGTCGATTCGCGCCCGATAGTCACTCTCAATCCTATAGCCTTCGGGAAATCTTAAACCGATAATCTGATCAAAGAATCTCTGCTTAGCATTCATTTCTAAAAGGTAAGGAACATAAACTGTCGAGCCGCCCTCTGCGATGGCCACCCAGCCCCTTCCAATGATATCCTGAGCTGCATTTAAAACACTTCCGGCAAAACGAGCAGCTGGCGGCGACTCCTCAAAGGGTTCAAGCAATTCGTATAAGTGCCTAATGACATCCTTTTCTTTCAATGTATCCTGCAATCCCGTTGTAATGGGAAACCCTTTATATAAATATGTGCGGTCTAAGTTAACAATCTCACCACTGCACTTTCGCGCGAGATCATAAGCCATTTTTGTTTTACCCACACCATTGGGACCAATGATCATGACTCTTTTCATGGTCTAGTCTCACGTTTTCGTTGAGCCAAGATATTGTCCAGCGTGACCGTTGGATATTTGATATTTCTTAGAGGACAATGAAGGCCACACATCGAACAAATCTTGGGATCACCCTCTAGAGGACCAAACAGATTTATTCCTAACGTGCATTGATTGGACTGATTGCGAAAGCAATCTTCGTGCTTTAAAGTACTTTCATCTTTTTCCAAAAGATTCACATTGTGTTTCAAAACTAAAACCGTATCTACCCCGCTTTTCAAAGACTCAAGTGTTGGAAGGCGAATATGTTCATCACGAGTGAGTAAAAGATGTGTATGAATCGGTTTAAGGGTATTTAATGTGGTTGCCCCAATAATCGATGAAAGATCATCAAAAGCATTGGTCGCATCAGTTAAAAGCGGACCCATCACACATATCTGGTGATCCCGCACGATATCGACAAAAGTTCCAAGCAGCGATGAGTCTAAATGGCCTCCACACTCAAGAATGTATTCGTCACGTGCGACGCACTGTCTTTCTAAGTATGAAATGATAAATCTAAGTTCTTCCTGCCAAAGGCAGCTACTTTTAGATTCAGCCACTCGCCCAGGGCGAAGAGAGGTTCCAACAAAAAGTTCACAGCCCTTCTCCCTCAAAAAAGTCATGATTTCTTGAAAGACGGCAAAGTGAGGATTCTCAATGTCGGTTTTAGCTAGCCCTGCTAAAAAATTACCGGCCCGGGAGTTAATGATGAACTCCTGTTCTATAGCAGCTTTGATTAAATGTTTGGGCGTTAGGTGAAGCGTGAACGCCCTGACCCCTGACTCATACTGTGCTTTCATGACTTCTAAAATATCGGTTTTTGTTAATACACAATCATAAAGGGGGACCGTACAGAACTTAGTAGCACGGCGATCAAGTGACTTAATAAACTCTAAAAGCTCTCTTTTTTTTTCCGGAATAAGAGAGATCTCGGAAATATAGTCGACCTGTCTGGCTAAAGCGTATTTAATCTTCTCTTTTTCAATCTCAACCAAGTCGGTTCTGTTAGAGCACCCCACGTTAACCTTGACTTTCATGTTACCCCCGTTGACTTCGGAAGCGTTTTAAACGAAATGTATGGTTTAAAAAAGTGAATTAAATTAACTTTGAAAGTATAGAAAATGAACTTATATAATTTAAAGATTTTCGTCGATACTGCTCGACTGGGAAGCATGACAAAAGCTTCTGAACTCAATCACTTAAGTCGGCCGGCTGTCAGCCAAGCCATCAAAAAGTTAGAAGAAGAAATTGGCGTTGACCTACTTGTGCATCAGCGTCGAGCCATCGAGTTAACACAACCTGGTCGCCTCCTGCTTAAAAAATCAGAAAAACTTTTATCTGAAGCAGAAAGAATCTCGCTACTTGTAAGGCAGGGAAAAGGTCCATTAGTTCGGGATTTCAAGATTGGAACATCTCGTAGCCTCGCCACATTCAATTTGCCACCCGTTTTAGCATTACTGAGTAAAGAGTACCCTGATGTGTCTTTTCGAGTACAAATGGCGAACTCAGCATCGCTAGTTAAAAAACTGTCTCACCGTGAATTAGATTTTTTATTATTGATTGGCGACGAAACATTAGAAGGAGCTAAACACACAGTCTTAGGGCGTGGGCATTTTGTTCTAGTGAAGCCAACCTCAATTCCCGAGAAAAGTATTTGCTACGCTATTACTGAAAAGCGTCCTGAAACAGAGCGACTCAGAAACTTATATCAGAGACTTCATGAGAAGCCCTTACCGGTTTTAGCTGAAATCCACAGTTGGGATGCCATTTGGTATTCAGTTACTCAAGGAATTTGCGGCGGATTAGTTCCAGATTTTTTACTGCATTCAGCTTGTACCAAAGGTAAATTTAAATACGAAGTGGTGATCCCTAAAGTTTTTCCTTACGAAATTAAAGCCATGCACTTATCATCAAAAAGTGGCGATCCTTTAGTTAAAAGTTTTATCGATGGACTTACATAACTAAAAAACTAAAACATCACGTGGCCGGGAATTCCTGGGGGTTTATGAGGTTAGTTTTTGGCATTCGATTTGCTACAGTAGTTTAAAAAACTAATAAAAGGGAATTTTAAGAAATGGTGCCAATATGATAAGTACTTTATTCATTTTTTTGTCATTAATTGTAATCTTTCCTGCCTGGTTATTGGCAGCACCGACCGCAATTGTTGGCGCCAGGTTGATTGATGGAAACGGAAAAAAACCAAGGTCTGGTATAACAATTCTTATTGAAAACGATCGCATTGTATCGGTCGGAAACAAAGTTAAAGTACCTAAAAATACGAAAATTATAGATGCGAGAAATAAATTTGTGGTGCCCGGGCTCGTTGATGCTCACGTGCATGTGATGGGAGATGGATCTTATATTGACAATATGGTTTCAGATAACCCTAAAGTAAGAGAGGCAATGGAGCGAATAATTCGCCAGGCGCCTTATCAATTAAGCCGTTATTTATGTGCTGGGGTCACTCGAGCTCTTGATATTGGTGCCCCAAACGTAATGTTTAAATTACGTGATGACTCGCGGAACAATCCACGCTCTCCGACGATTTATACCTCGGGCCTTATGGTTTCAACGCTACCTTCGATTTACAATATTACCATGCCTCACGATATGCCTATCGCTTATCTTTCGCGAACTTCGGAACAGGCATTGAATGCCATTGAGTCATTAATTCCTTACAGACCCGATTTCATAAAATTTCAACTTATCGCCTGGGACGATGGCCTTGACCCTAATATGCCACCAGATGAACTTTTAAAAGTTCAAAAAGGTTTGATAGAAAAATATTCTCCAGCTATTTCCACGGGAATTACAGCGACTCATCGGCGTGGAATGAAAGCGTTGGTCCACGCAATGGAATTAGCAACCCACAAAGCGGTAGCCAAGCTTGGAGCAGATGCAATCATGCATGGGGTTTTTGATTTACCAGTCGATCAGGAACTCATAAATATCTTAAAACAAAAATCTGTCACGTATGTTCCAACGATAAGTGTCGCTGACCGCATGGAGCAGGTTATGAACTATCCTCCGCATCTAGATTTTTTACCAATTGAAAAGGAGTGTGCTTCGGTTGGTACACTCAATAGCTTTAAAGATGTCCCTAAAGGCTCGAAAAACCCGGTGCCATTTGATTTAAAAATCGCGCGCCAAAATTTGAAGGCACTCAGTGATGCCGGAGTAAAAATTGCTATGGGGACTGATTCCGGAAATTTTGGTGTATTAGCGGGCGCTTCAGTACATAAGGAAATGTTAGAAATGGTTAATGCGGGAATGTCTCCGATGCAGGTGATTGTTTCCGCCACAAAAAACGCTGCGGATCTAGTGACCGACAAACCCGACTTTGGAACAATCGAAGCTGGTAAAAAAGCTGATATTCTTGTGTTGGATGCTGATCCAGTAAAGGATATTGGGAATCTAGCGAAAATTAAGCTGGTGATAAAAAATGGAAATGTTTTTGAGCGTTCTGAGTTTGTCAATGAGAGACCATCAGGTTACGAGTCTCAATAAAAAGCAAGTTATAATATGAAACGTCGGGAGTTTATTAAATACGGATTGATAGCTGCTAGTGGACTTTTACCTAGACAAAAATTGCTATCTGCTACAGAAAAAGGTCAGAAGAAAATTGTAGTTGTTGGTGCTGGTTTGTCTGGATTGTCGTGTGCGTTTGAACTTAAACGCTTGGGGCACGAAGTCATCTTACTTGAGGCGCAAAATCGGGTTGGTGGCCGGGTTAGGTCAATTCGCGAACCATTCGTTAATGGACAAGTTGCTGACGCCGGTGCGACTTGGGTGCTAGGTACTCATCACCTGACAAATTTCTACATTAATTTATTAGGGGTGAAATTAAGACCTTACGGTGATGACAACACAAAAGTGGAAGCCTTTGTAAAAAACAACCGCTTCGTGGTCACTGGTGAAACTACGGACCCTTGGCCACTTGATTTATCTGTAGAAGAAAAAGAATTGGGCTTTAATGGCCTATACATGAAAACTTTCCCTCCCTCCTTAGAAAAAATCGGTGATCCGCTGGATTTAGATTGGCCAACTCCGGATTTAGATCGGCTTGATCGCCTAAGTTACCTAGATTTTTTGCAAGAATCACTTTCACCCGCTGCCATTCGCATAATCACTTTGTCTCAAGATGGATGGTGGGGAGATTTTAGAAATTTGTCTGCGTTAGCAATGTTAAGGGATGCTAAAATTGGAATGGTGGCAACGACCGCATCGACTGTTATAGGTGGAACTGATGTGTTCCCACAGGCATTTGCTAGACATCTTACAGGAAACATTTTTTTAAATTCTCCTGTGGTCAAAATAAGTCAGTTTCGGAACAAATATTCGTCTGATAATATCGAGGTCGAATTCTTGCAGGACGGAAAGCCTAAAAAGGTGAAGGCTGATTATGCAGTTTGTACTGTGCCGACGGGAGTCTTAAATAAAATTGAATTCAAACCCAATTTATCACGAGAAAAGCAAGAATTGGTACAGAGTAACCCGTCTCTACCTTGTACACGAATTTATATTCAGACAAAAACAAAAATTTTAGAGAGAGTTCAGAAAGTTTCTACGGTAGCCACTGACTTGCCAATAATGAATATTTGCAACAATACTATCAACCAGGACGGTGAAACGGGCATTATTCATTCTTACTCAGCAGGAGAACATGCCCTCGATTTTGGAAAGATGCATGCCGACGAGCGCCATCGCACAGCCATCCAGTATTTTGAAAAAGTATATCCGGGAATTTCTCAGGAGATTATTTCGGTCCAATCAGTAGTTTGGAAAAACGAACGATGGTTCAATGGAGCATACACCATACCGCGGCCGGGACAGGTAAAAAAGTTTATGCAACACCGGGGGCGAACAGAAGGACGAATTCTTTTTGCTAGTGACGATAGCTCTCCTTGGACAGGTTGGATGCAGGGTGCTTTACATTCTGGCCTACGAGCAGCGGCAGAAATAAATTCAAGCAAATGGTAAAAGTGGCAATGCCTGGGCGCCGATGCTCTCTAAAGTTTTTAAATAAAGCTGCCGGGCTTGCCGACTCCGTACCGATGGTTTCTTCCGCCATACTCGGCGACCCGTACATCGAATTTTCCTAAGATATCTGCCAATAAACTACCAATGGGTTTAATTGCCGAGGGTGATCCAATGGGGCCGACTTTACCGCCGTTGATAACGTAGGTCGACATGTTTTCATAGTTGTGACATTCATTGGTCATGCAAGAGCCGGCATTACAGAAGATTAGTGTCTCATCGTACATTCCCGCAGCTTTTAATTTTGCAATGAAGTTGGCGACTTGTTGTTGAAGGAACCTACTTCTATGAAGGTACTGATCGACGGGAGGGTCTTGGATGTAGTGTGAAACATTGTGTGTCGACCCCTGTAAGTTTATGGTTAATACACGAGTGACGTTACTCTGTAATGCCGCTACACCGAGATCAAACATGGCATTCATTTTTCGATTAATTGAGTTCTCATCGACATACTCTTTAGGCAAGCGCGGGAGAGTTGGAAATTGACTGCAAATTGATGGGACACCCGATGCGCTGTTGAGCGAACCTGAGAGATTATTCATAGCCTCTTTAGTTTTTGCCTCTATGTTTTCAAACTTATCTTTGTCGATAAAATATTTGCTGTTGAAAATCTGACTATTTCTTTTCACAGCCTCTAAGGCGGCAAGCTTTCTTTCTACTGTTGCCTTTAGGGTTTGGCTATTTGTCGGGGCCGTACATTGAATTCGATTTTTGAGTTCGGCGGAGAGCTCATTGACTACAGAGTACGTTGGTGCCAAGGCCCCTCCGGTTCCGTACGAAGATTGAGCCCAAGTAGAGGCTTGAAGTGCTAAAGTGGGGTCGACGTAACTTGAAATCTGAATTGTTGGCAGTTGGCAGTTGTAAATAGACTTTAATTTCTCTCCAATGAGGACATCAATGGATTTTCCGCCTCCGGTTGAATAGTTGGCTAAATTTCCAATCGGGTACGCGGTACCTTCTTTGTATTCGTATCCTGACAATGAACCGCTCAGCGCGCTAATCTGCGGTGCTGCATGAGAGTTCATGGGGATTTTAAATTCGCAATTGAGTCCCAGTGGAATGCACATTTCATTGCGATAAGGGGCAAGGGGCGCTAACACAGAGTCGAAATTCCAGTGGCCAAGGCCATTGTTATAGGTTGCGCCTCCGGTGTACTTAATGACAAAGTTTACAAATCGCGTTTTATTAGGAGCTGACTGCCCAAAAGATTGCGGAATAAGTACTCCACTCAAACCATTCAGTATACAGAAATTGCGAAATGCGATTAATACTTCTCGACGATTCATTCATTGCTCCTTAAAGTAGACATAGTAAAATAGTTAGAGGTAATTAAACTTTTAATATAACTTCGAACTCCTAGATTAGCGCTTTTCTCAAGTATTTCGTTAACACACGCATTGTCCCGGTCTAAGTATATCGGCGCTACTTTACTTGCAGTTGACTTCAAAAAACAGGAATGTACTTTCTCATCATGAGACAAAGTCTTTAGAAAACTACTAAAGTCATTTGCAAAAATTGTTTTGGCATCATTCATATCGAGGTTAATACTTATTTTTTGTCCTGAAGGGTACGTTTGACGAAATCGACCGAATGAATCTAAAAACTCCATTCCCATTCCCATGCGATCAATTTCTTTATGACAACCCAGGCAATTATTATTACTTCTACGAATGGTACTGATTTCTATTTGGGACATTTTAGGAGCATTGGGGCCAAGAACGGCTCCTACGGCTGCTGGGTTGAGTTCATTGACAGGCACTGGCTGGCACAAAAAGTTTCTAACGATTTGCTTTCCTCGCTCGGTGACGAGAGTCTTGTCGGAATTGTTACTTGTAATATTGGCAAAGTAAGCGCTTGCGAAAAAACTAGACTCTAACCTACCAGGAACTGACTCAGTGCTTTCAAGCGAAGCGGGATAACGACTGCTGTCGACCCCAATATAAGTGGCGATATTTTTATTCATATAGATGGTATCAGAATAAAATACCTCAGATATATTTTTGTCTTTAGCTAAAATTTCAGAAAGTTTTAGATACTGCTGTTGCGCTAAATCTTTGAGTGGTACTGACACTCCCTCTTTGTTCTGTAATATTATTGTTGAGTTTAAGTCTCCGTCAATATGAAGCCAACCAGATAAGGTGTTTCTCACAAATCGTGAGGCATAAGGCTCCTGGGTTAATAGTCGATCTACGTGTGCGTTAACCGTTTCAACGTTATTGAGTTTGCCAGCTTCAGCATCAGCCCATAGTAAGTCGTCTGGAACTGAATTATAGAGAAAAAATGAAATTCGACTGGCCAAATCAAATTGGGAATAGGTTAATTGGGTAGTAGATTTCTTTGGCAAGTAACCTTTAACAAAAAACTGGGGAGAGCTAAGTGCCACGAGGTAGGCACTATTTAATTTTTCTTTGAGAGATTTGGTGGATTTGAATATGTCTGAAAAGATGGATTCTTCCTCTTTAAGCAGTGGGCGTCTCCAGAGTCGTTTTAGCTTTTTATCAAGGAAATTCGGCAGGCAACGGTCGGGTGTATTTAAGCATTCAAGATTAATTCGACTGCTTTTCGCATATTCGTCAAAAACTGTCTGTGCGATGTCTATCAATTGCAGCAAGTAGACTTCGCTATTGATCTTTCCGTTATTATTTTCTGGAAAGATAGTCAGGTCCGATAACTTATCGACTGTTAGCGCAGATATTTCATTTACCCTATTAGATATGTTTGAGTTGGCGGTGATTTCTTCTCGAAATAAATCAGACAAAATATATCCTATTTCACGCTTGGTTAGAATAGGTGTGCGATAGGCTGGCAAATCGTCAGGCCCACAAGTTTTTGAGAACGAAGAAAAAGAGCCGGAGCCAAGATCTTTTGACGTCTTGTAAGACGAGCAAGACTGAAATAGTACTATAAGACTTGTTGCTGCGACTAAGAACAAAAACTTTGATGCCATATGAAGTCCCCCTCAAATTCAGATTACTGTATTCCAACAAAATGGAGCACTAGATTTTTTGCTTTGAATGGCTAATTGCTGTAGCGAAATGATACGTGTTTTGCTCTGATGCGGATGAGGCGCCAGGTCACTCTAAAACTGAAGATGCTTTGTGCCTGGCCGCCAGTTTACTTAAATTCAAAGTAACCTATATCTGGGAGTCCGTCGGTGACAGTGGGAACTCCTACTTTCGTACCTCGATTTCTTGCAGAACTGGTCGAAGTGATACGATAGTCACTTGCTGTCTTATTAACGAAACCCAGATTTGCTACATTTAAAATATTATTTGAAAATGTAACTCCCACTCGATTTCCTACTCTGTCAGAATTACTGCTAATGTTGTAACTGACCACTACTGAAGTTGGTTTTAGAACAGTAGAGTAAGGTGAAAAGCCCACTAGACCACCTTGAGCATTACTAGAGATATTATTTTTAATTACGCCACCGTTGATAACACTTGCTAGTAAAATCTGTCCTGGCATGCTGGTCCTAGGATTACGACCATCGATGGTATTGTGATAAATATTTATATTGTTAATGACTCCGCCATAAAGCTGGATAGGCCAACCACGAGTGGTGTCATAGAACACATTTCGGCGAACAACTAGGTTTGTAGCTCCGCTAATGTAAATCCCGTGATCATGTTGATACTTGTCGGTGACACAGCCGCTTTCACCATTGAGCCGTCTACCAATGCTATAGATACGATTTTGTTCAATGATGACATTTGAAACGTCTTTAGTGAATATCCCTGACATACCATACGATGTGTTAGAGCAAACAGCTCGGCCTACGTGGTGAATTGAGTTGAAGCGTGCCATACTCCCAGTACCACCCGGATAAAATGAAATTCCTGAGTAACTCGTGGTGCTACCAAGATCCTTTGTTCCACCGGTAATATTAAAGCCCTCGATCCTGTAATATGGCCTACCAACCACGATTGCTGTATTACTGCCTTTTCCACCACTATTAATAATACTGGGCACTAAGATGGTCGCGGCTAATGGTATCTCACTTTTGATGGTAATGGGAGCTGCTGACGTCCCCGCCGGAGAGGAGGAACTAATATAAATAGTTACGCCATTCCCATCGACATCCGTATATGTTCCCGCACGAACGGCGCAAGTATCTCCTGCTTTTATAGGCGGCAAGGCGCATTTTTGAGGATTTTTCCAAGGTGAACTTGACGACCCAGAATTGCTGTCGCTTCCGTTAGTTGCGACATAATAAGTAGCCGTAAGTGCAGTTGGCGGTAAAAACAGGGTGCACATAATAATAAAATACAAAAATAGTTTCATATTTCCCCCTTTTTATATTTTTTAAATGTATATGTGGGGGAGGAGGAGTTGCACTAGAAATTCTGATTTGAAACTCTCGGCACATTTAAGCTGTCTTTTTTATTCGATATTTAGTGTTGCGGCCGACGCCAATTTTTTCGACGAGATTTTTTTCGAACGCGCGTCTGAGGTGGCGGTTTGCAGAGCTGACCGAAAAATTAAGGTAACTGGCGACGTCCTGAGAGGTAAAATACTTGTTAACAACCTTTTTCTCTAAATCGATTAAAAAACTATCTTGTGGATCTCTTAAACCTTGATCCTCATTTAATTTTAATTTTATTTTTATTCCGGTTTCAGATGTTAAATTGTAGGATCCAAAATTGACGCCAATATCCATCGCTATCTGATTTTCTTTTAACCAGATTCTGGTTCGGCTGATGGTGTCCCATACCTTTTGAGTCGACGTTTCCAGTAGGTAACACTCATTTGGGTATAACAATCCAAACAAGGACTCAGATTTGAAGGATTTGTAAAAGTCCGATGTCAAGGCTTGCAAGAGGCGATGAGAGTTGAAGCCCCTCTTTAGTGAAGCTCCAGATTTTTGGTCGGACCCATTTTCAAGGTCAAAAATATCAGCTGCTTTTGAGTTTTCTGGAATTTGCCACATGTAGTGTTCACCCAGTTCTATGTTACTGCCCCACTTTTTCTTAGCACGCACGCGATAGGATGAGTGAGGCGTACCATAGTAGACTCGTCGAAATAAATCAGCATCTCGTAAAAAGCAGGAAATAAGTAAATCACATTCCCGACAAACTTCTGACAGTTGTTTAGTTTTGGCTTTCTCGCGAACCTTCATCAGAGGACCACTGTCGTGATTCTTATAAAGTGCAATTGTGGCAAAATTTCGGTCTATGTAAATACTATACCGGTGATGAAATTGGCCAATTTCAGCTTCGATTTTTGAGAGGGCGTCTTTGGCGCGGTCGAAATCCTTAAGGACAAGATGGGCTTCTGACAGGATTTGTAGTGCATTTCCCACCAGAAGTTTAAAATTATTGGACCTTGCCTGGTCGATAACTTCATTTAATAATGAGACTGCCTTTTGCGGACTGTCGTTTACGTAGTAGGCTTGCGCCAAATTAGTTTTTCCTATGAGGCGATCATAAATAGATAGGCCCTCGCTTTTAAGATAAGATTCTAAAAGGGTTTGGGCAGTTTCGTAGTCCCAACTACCAAAGTAGGTAAATGCTAAATATAACTTTTGATCTAAGGAGTCTTGGGCGATTGGTGACGACAGTAGGTTTCTTGCCTCATGTAAAATTCCTAACCGAAAAAGACAAAGACCGTACTCCACAATCTCGTCTTTAGTAGCGTCAGATTTATTCGGAAATATTTTGGGCCGTACGATAGCATTAAGCAATGACACTGCAAGGCGGGTATATCCGACTCTGCGGGCGATATTGGCTAGAGGCAAAACTTGATTTCGTTTTATTTTCTTTAGATCCAGTCCATCTAAAGTCGTCTGAACCGTCGCAATATCGCCATTGGTAAGAAGCTGTTTTAGATTATCAATGACTTTAGTTAGGTCAGACATTTAATTTTATCGGGTTTAAATCACACAAATTTAGCGACATTCTCATTTTGGTACAGTTTCAAAGCAAAAAATCTAAGTACACTTTTGTACACGCGTGGTAAACTGTGTAGGTATGTTCCGACTAAAGGGCTTGGGGGGGAATGAGTGAACTTGCGTTATTTATGTTTTCCATTAGCAGTTCTTTTAGTCCTTTTTTTGACCTCTCAAAACTGTATTTTTAGTGAAAATAAAGTTAGTTTTAATTCCGTTCTTAAAATTGAACATTTTGAAGGTAATGGGGATGGAGTTGATGGAAAACCTGATCCTGGGGACTATGTTAGGACAAATCCTAATTTAGATTGTGAGCAAAATCAGAGCCACCGTCAGGCACGGGTCAAAGTTGGAGTGAAGACAGGTACGTTATTAAACGATAACTGTCGCCAGTCAAACTTTGAATTCCCACTAGGTCAGAGCAACGTTGGATTTGAATTTTATAATCCGTCTTATTTTACGTTTTCGGGAGCAGTTTTTAAAAAAGTTGAATCTGGTTCTCCCGAGCTACTCAATCATGCCCTCTGCCGCTTTAAAGATGACTCTAAGGGAATTGACGCCATTGTCACATCTAATTTTTCTAACAAAGTTCTAGTTGCAACGGTACTTATGGGTAATTACGTGAGCTTAGGTGTGGCTAGGATTGTGCACCCAAATGTCAGTCAAACTAATAGTCCCTCAGTAACAACATTTAGCTCCTCGGAGGGGTTTGATCTCAGGATTTACGGACAGCCGCAGGATTACAAAAATCTCTCCGGAACGTTAACTACCCCGATAGATGGGACGACTAAGTCATATCCGGTAGTCTGCCAGAAAATGAGTGAAAATCCAGTTCTTCGAATCAATACCGCAAACTTGGTAGCGTACTGGAAATTCGACGTTCCTTTGCTTCGCGACGGAATTGTTTTAGAGGATTCTAAGGGTGCCTTTAACGGTTGGCTTCGTCATGTAGATTCAGGGGCAATTGCGAATGAAAGAACGGTAATATCTAAACGTAACGACCAAGGGGGATTCGGACGAGGTTGGAATATCATGCATATGGACAGCGGATTACAGGGCCGCATATCAGATGGGACGAATTTGGATCCCACTGGAGTTGTACCTCTACCGTTGCCATCACCAGGCTTTCATCATTTCGTTGTGGTTTATGATCGTACTGCGGGAATTATTCGCCAGTTTATGGACGGCGTTCAGATGAATCCAGACAGAGATATAAGTGCTTTTGGCAGCATTACCTATAATGGAAACTTCACCATCGGCTCTTCGGATTTACCAATCAGAAATTATTGGGGTGATCTCGATGAAGTTTCCATATGGACTCGGCCCCTGACCCAACAGGATGTTCAGGCGATTTACTTATTGCGAAATCTTTACTGAATTGTACGAAGCAATTAATCAAAATAACAAATAATAGAATCAGGTATTTTTTTGGCGACCTAACTAATTTAAGCCATAAATTGTCATTTGCAGTTCAGGAACGGGTCAATGGGTGACCTTATTTTGCTACCAGTACTGGCGGTAGGAGCGGAAGAACCGCCACCTCTCCAAATATAGAGTCAAATTCAAAGTGAAATTCTCCGAGGGCAAATAGGGCAGCGTCGCCGATTATAGTTCCCTTTAAACGCCCTAGGTAGCGACTATGAATAATTGGTGCGTTTAGTAGTATGCTTGTGAAATCTACGCTTTTTCTCACGCCGCCATAGTCATCTTGCGAATCCTTCAAACTCCCGATGATCTCCGCCTCATTCATCGCTTGATTGGCTCTTTCCATATATGGACGGGTGCCATCAATTTGTAATCCTCTATGGTCGTCTATTAAACGTCTTTTTAGGCGAGTTTTGCTAATACCCATAATGATCGCATTAGCGCTGGTAATCTGAATATTCTGTTTATCACTGGGGCCCACATAAGTAATCGAGTCCTCGATAAATACAGAGCCACTGACATAGAGTCGGCAGCCCCGCTGGGCATTGACCCGTAAACCGCGCAAGTAAAGAGTTCCCTTTACAACAATATCAGCATTAGAACACTCTAAAATACTATTTTCATCGTTAATAACAAAACTTTGCGAACCATTCATTTTGCTAATAAACTGTACTGGACTCGTATCTCCAAGACGTTGAAATCCAGAACCCTGGCCGGCAAAAAGACTAGGCGCCAAACTTTGGATCTCCGCTTCTGAAGGGGCTCTAATCATCACCTGAGACAATCCCTTTACAGGTGGGCCCGATAAAGGTTGTACCCGCAAAGACATCGAAGAGTGACTGACTTCTGGCTGTTTAAAATAATTCCAATTTACATCGTATTTCGTGACAAAGAATTCCGGCAAACTGAGTAACGGCTGACCTGCATAATTTGGTCCTAACACAGCTTGAGCTTTTGCTGTGATGGGTTTGTCAGGAACATAGACGGTTCCCACGATAGATTTTGCAGTTTGCCATGAGTTGGCAAGATTGTTGTACCAGTTCTGATCCCTATCGAAGAGGTTAATATTTTCGCCGCCCAAATAATATGGCCTGCCGTAACCAAAATCGGTGATAATATTAGATCGCACGTCAGCGTGGCACATGAGGCAAGACATTCCTCGAACCGCCAATGCCGGTTGCAAAGTTTTAAGAGTTTCATGAACTTCACCACAGCCCTCACCATCGGACTCGATACATAACCCACCGTTATTACCTTTTTCCATGGCGGAAAATTGTATCTGCGAACAATTTTGGAAAAAGCCAAAAGAGATGACAGCAACAAGAATAGAGTAGAGAATTGCCATAGTAATTCGTCCTCCAATACCACTAAGAATAGGATAAACAATTTTAAGGTACAAAGATACTCGGATTTTTGGCTCGTAAAGCATTCCATTTTGAGACACGGGTGGTATTTATTTAGCATTAAACTTTCAAAAAATAAGATTTGAGATGTCCAAATCAATATAGGGTGTTTATGAGACATATTTTAGCAAATTTTGTCATATTGATGACGATTTTTATTTCGAATTCCTCTTCATTTGCCGAAGAAGTTGGGGAACAAGTCCGTTTTTGTTTTCCTAAGACAACAAATGATAGTTATATGGGGCGAATGTTTCTTCAATCTATGGATATAGGTTGTCGACTGGCTACTGTTGAGCAGAGATGGATAATATCTGCTAACTTTAACCAAACCGCCCACGATACAATTGCTGGAAAACTTTCACCGAGTCACCAGAATACAAATTTAAACTCCCAGGAAATTAATTTTTCTATATCCAAAGGTGTGCTCTTGAACGGAAGTGGCCTTGAAATGGAGTTCGGCGCAAAATATAACCGTTTTTTTAATGGGAGAAACCTTGTTGGAATGGGAGCGGATGCCGTCCATAGCGCAATCGGTGCGAACGGATATATTCCAAACAGGAACGGCCCCACAGGTGAATACGTTAATGGAAAAAACGTAGCGGGGTTCACTCAGAATATGCAGGGCTTTGTTAAAGTAAAATTATTAAACCAAGACTCAAAAGGCGCATTTTTTGGAAATCCTGATGTCGCGGTTTCTCTAGTGACTCAAGTGCCTTTGAGCTTTGAAAATGATCTCAATAAACCACAAGTTGGTGCGACCATTGCACTTCAGAAAACCATACCCGTGGCTCTTCAGCAGAAGATATTGTCTTCGGTAAGTTTAATGATGGCAGCCTCGGTGTCGTGTAAGATGGGTAAATCAGAATCACTGGGCCCCGAAGTCAGAGAGCGGTTGTGTGGTGACAGCTACTTTATCGGCGGCGCTGCTGATCTTGGTGAACCGGGCGGTCTATATACGGTCATTGGAATGACTCACGACCGTAACCGAATTTATGATATGCAGGATCCTAATGGCAGCCATCAGGCCTACAGCGGAAACTATATTTTATCTGTCCGTTACGGAACAGAAATCTATGACGTTGGAATCACATTCAGAGAGGGAAGAGATATTCCCCTACCGATCGATCGGCGCCAAGATTTTTCAGCTGGTATAGAACTTACCGTCTTTAGGCCACGAGAGTTTATTGAACAGATTAGTCGTGGGATCGAGAACGCGATCCAAGTAATTGGAAACGGTCTTCGACTTCCATTTGGAAACTAAAACATAATTATCATTGATATTTTTGATTCAGGTTTTAAAAACTTTACGCATAAGAAATTCGTCGATTCCTTTTTTTGCGTAATTCGTGAGTCTGCCCACCTTTTTGTAGCCGCGCTTTTTATAGAATTTCTGAGCACGCCTATTAAAGTCAGTAACACAAAGGTAAAGAACTTTTTTTTTCTTCTTCAGGATTTCATTTTCTAGAGCCGTCATCAGTTTATTGCCAATTCCAATACTGCGTTGGCTAGGATCGATTGCAATAAGCTTTAAGTAGTATCCGTTAAGAAAAGTTGTTTCATAGATAGCAAAACCAACGATGTCATTTTTAAGCTTTGCAATCAAGATTTCATTTTTTCTATTATTATTTATAATTTTACGGCAGGATTTTTTATCAAACCCATAAGTCCGAAATGGCTCTGAACCGAGCATAATACGTTCAATGTCCCTTACGCGTAAATGTCGCGTATGGGAACGCAAAATTTTAAGTTTCATAGCGCCTTTACTGCACAGCCTTTTTCTTTTGACGATAAGCCATCAACGGAATCACATTGGCAAGTTGTATGGGCTCAGCTTCAATCAGTTGAGCGCGTTTTACCTCAACGGCAACTTCGTTGTAAAAGTGGGCGTGCTTCTCTGATGGTAAGAATATATGGGCCATTAAAGAGAGTAAAGAATCTTCCTCGTAAAATTTCAGACCTTTTGCTAAAAAAGCATTAACTTCGATAGAGGTAGGGTAGGTAAAGTAATTTCCTTCAGAAACTGATTGCGGACTGCCGCGAAGACCTTTACCCTCAACTTTTTCATCAAGGATATTGTTGAGGATCATTGCGACCGCCAGACCATAATTATTCATAAGGTTTGTAAAAATACTTTCTGTGTAATCGATTTCAAATTTATCAAAAGCTACAATGGCTCCAGTATGCGTGTTGTCTTCAAGGTGATGAAGGGTAAAGCCGCCGTATTTTTCGCCACCAAGCATGGCGCGGAAGAGTGGATGAACTCCGCGATAATGCGGAAGCAAACCAAAATGAAGATTTAGGCAAAAGCCGCCATCTGGCTTTTTTAGATCAAAATAGTTAAATAGGGGTTTTTTAAATTTTTGTTCAAAGCCAATATTGAGCGCGCAGTTGATTCCAAGATCGGCCATTTTTTTTACAAAATTCTGGGCGTTGATATTTGAAACTTGGTGGGTATCAAATCCAAACTTATCTTTAATTTGACGGGGAGTTGGGGCCCAGAAATGATAGCTCTCGGGGATCTCGTCAGAAAGTCTTAAGGTTTGACGTTGCATAAGCTCTGACGTGAAGAAAAGGTAATTGCGAAACTCAGCATTTTCAGGGACAAAATTTTCGTGCTCGGACGAGAGAAAAATCTCAACTTTGTGACCTGCACTCGAGAAGAAAGGAATTAAATCTGTAGCAATAAGATAGCTCATCAAATCTCGGCCAATAAAGAGTCCTAAAGTCATCTTTTTCATAACTCACCTCAGGTTTTGAAAGAGCAAAGGACTTGCCTTAAAATGGGACTATAAATACCTGAAATTACAAGATTAAAAGTGACATTTTACGGCCATTTACAAATGTTGCCTTACAGGTGTCGAAAGTCTTTCCAAGATCACGGGGACCATAACGTATCAGGTAAAAGATTTTTTAGAATTTTCTAGCCTCAAGCTATTTCCTTTTTCATAATAATCAAATGAACAAGGATAGCTTGCGCTTTTTAGTCGTCGATGATGACATAGACATTGCTGAAATTTTAAAAACTCATTTGGAGTGGCGCGGCTTTAACAATGTCGATATCACAAAAAGCAGCAAAGACGCGCTTATACTGGTCAGCAAAAACAAATATCACATTGTTTTGTCTGACGTTAAGATGCCCGAAATGTCAGGTGCTGAGCTTTTGAAAAAAATTAAAGCTGTGAGTCCAGATTCCATTGTCGTTATGATCACCGGTCTATCGAATCTTGCGGATGTTGTTCATTGCCAAACTTATGGAGCTCTTGATTTTGCCTTCAAGCCTTTTGGAAATTTTAGCGAAATCGATGAGGTCGTAGATCGAGCGATTGAAGTTCTTAAGCGTTGGGCCAGCATTATAAGTAAGGTGAAGGGTACGGATATCTTTTGATGAAACATGTTTTATGTCTTTTTTTGATTTTAGTATTAAGTTCGGTGGAAGGTAAAATGATAGTGCATGGTCATCGCGGTTCAAGGGCTGTAAAACCTGAAAATACTCTAGCAGCAATGGCGGAAGCTCTTCGGATCGGTGTCGATGTTTTGGAAATGGACTTGGTGGTTACCAGAGACCGCATTCCGGTGCTTTCGCACGAAAAAATAGTCAACAAAGATATTTGCCAGTACGAAGATGGAAGGCCTGTCACCGAAAACATTCCATTTATTTCTTTGACATTAAAGGAAGTAAAAAAATTTGATTGCGGAACAAAACCGAATTTGAAGTTTCCAAAACAAATTCCTGTTCCCGGTGAAAAAATTCCGACTCTGGAGGAGGTTTTTCAGCTGGTACAAAAATCAAAAGAAACCTCGGCAAAAACAGTTGAGTTTAATATTGAGACTAAGATTGAAGAGGATCATCCTGAACTGAGCCCGCCTCCAGAGGAGTTCGCGAGGTTAGTTCTGGACATAATTAGTAAGTACGATATGAAGGAACGCGTGATTCTGCAGTCTTTTGACTTTCGTACTTTAAGAGCAGCTCGTGCGAAAATGCCCGAGTTGAGAATTTCAACTTTAGTTGAAGGATTTTTTTCTAATATAGTTAAGATTGCACGCCAAGAAAAGCCGCAGTTCATGAGTCCTGATTTTGGATTGCTATCGGCAAAAAAGGTTTCTGAACTTCACAATATGGGAGTGAAAGTTGTGCCATGGACTCTTAATAAAGAATCTGAGTGGCGTAATGCAATTTCCTGGAAAGTTGACGGAATTATTACCGATGATCCGGAAGCATTGTTGCATTATCTAAAGAGCCAAAAGTAGCAAATGATTTTAACGCTCTGTAGACGGAAAAAAGTGTCGGGCACTTTTTTACATCATCTTATATTTTGGGCCAGAGCCACCTTCGCGTGGCTGCCATCTTGGCCCTAACACATCTGTAGCTTTGCAATCAATGCAGTTTGGTGCATTTATAACAAGTTTGCCATCTCTAACTTCATAGACCCCAGCAGGGCATAGTGCACTATAAAATTCAGCGACTTCTTTGGGAATATCAGAACCTACAGAAAGATGTGAAGGGATGTCGTCACGGGTATTGTTCCCCGAAAGATAAACAGCGTCGACCTTACTAATCGCGCCTTCAGGCTTAGGAGTCACTGCAGTAGAAACTTTTCTCGGTTCAGCGCTATCGGACGGCAGCGCCCCATGGTAACCGGGAAAGTGTCCCCCGAATACCGTAAGCATAGCGGCCTTTGCTCCGCCCACATAAAAACCGTTTTTAAAAACGTTCCGCATATGGCGAGTGTATTTCAAGTCTTTGGCGATAATACTGGAGTGAATTTTTTGATCGTAATTTTTGAGGGTGTTTTGCGAAAAGTCTTTTTTCATCAACGCTTCAAACGCT
The DNA here is from genome assembly GCA_002083485.1 of Proteobacteria bacterium SG_bin7. Taxonomy (GTDB): domain Bacteria; phylum Bdellovibrionota; class Bdellovibrionia; order Bdellovibrionales; family SG-bin7; genus SG-bin7. The sequence continues at coordinate 19,319 of LWDK01000022.1, forward strand.
GTGCGGGCAGCAAAAATTCCCGACATCATTGCGTAATGTATGCCTTTAAGCGCTGGTACGTTGACCATTCCAACGGTGTCACCACAAAACATAATGCCATCACCGTGTAATCTTTTTGGGAGTGCGTACCATCCGCCTTCGGGAATTGTCTTGGCCCCCCACTCCTGAATTTCGCCGTTCTTGAAATGTGGTGAAAACAATGGGTGCGTTTTTGTTTGCTGCAGTAGGTTGTGTACATCGAGATTATGTTGGTGATAGTCAAGGCCCACAACAAGGCCTATCGCAAACAAATTGTCACCCATGGGATACATAAAACTTCCACCGAATGCATTTCTCGGAAGTGGCCATCCGAGGGTATGCACAATTTCAAGAGGGGGATTTGGAGATTTCCAAAGTTCTTTAACTCCCAACGCAAAAATCTGCGGGGCCTCCGAATGGATTTGTTTCCAATCAATATAGGAGCTGGTGAGTTGTCCTCGTGTACCTTCACAAAGGACAGTAATTTTTGCAGTGACATCAGTGGAGGGCATGAATGAGCTGCCAGGTTGGTTGTCGCGACCAAGCCCCATCGGGGTAGTACGCACACCGGCAACAACGCCATCGCGAATTATTAAGCTATCAGCGGGAAAATTATTTAAAATATTTACTCCCGCATTTTGCGCTTTTTCGCCGAGCCAACGTACGCATTCGCTGATACTGGCGATATAGTTGCCTTTATTTTTCATTGTGGGTGGAGTTGGTAATTTTATCTGGCTTTTTTCGGTGATGAGATAAACGGCTTCGTGATCAACAGCCTTCTTAAAGGGGAACTCATTCATCGGAGTCTCAGGAAACAACTCCTTAAACGCAACGGGATTAACAACCGCGCCCGAAAGATTGTGATTCCCCAAAGCTTCGGCCTTTTCAAGCACACCAATTTCAACTTGGCCTGGGCCCTGTCCCTCTTCGTTGGCTTTTTTCACAAGTCGAGCAAGTTCGATGGCTCCCGCCAATCCTGCCGGTCCGGCACCGACAAATAAAACATCGACAGGAACTTCTTCTTGGCTACTTTCTGGATTTTCTAAAATAATTTTTTTTAAATTGAGTGGGAGTTGGTATTGTGCTGGTGAAAAATTTTTCATCCAAAAATGTTAGCCTTGAAGCGCTAGCGTGTCAATTACTGGGCCGAAGATGAGGTTGACGGAGCTAAGCTGCGAATAACTACTTCGGAGCAAGGTTCAAACGGAGGTGGAGATCTAGGTGTGCCATCTCTTTTAAAAGTACCATCACAAAATTGAGAAAAAAAACGGCGACGTTCTGTAAATGCGCAATTCGAATTATAGTTATCATTCTGAATTGCCTCGCACAGCTCTTTATAAGTTGTGAAGCGATGGACGCCAGTACTGCATTTATTGCCGAGATCATCGACACCCGTTTCACAGTATTGAGGAATACTCATTGGTGAATAGTTGCTGTCTTTATCGCCAGGGCCACAAGAAGCAAGACCCAGAAAAATAATTACGAATATTGGCAATTTCATTTCTTAGTCTCCGTAACTTTTTCTAGCGGCACGTTTGCATATTCTGGCTTCAATTTGCGGAAATTTCCCTTCCAATCAATTACATACCAAAAATCACTGTGTTGGTGAACTGTCGCCATTACCGCAGACCAAGGCGCTTCTTTTTCTCCAGGCTTCCACTGAAAAACTTTTTCACCCGTGCGATAGTCAAGTGCAAAAATGCCATCTTTTTCAGTTGGGAAAAGAATATTTCCGTTCCCATCATAACTTGGGGTGGCATAAGAGTATTTTGCTTTTGGTAAATCTGCGCACCACTGGCGAGTGGCGTTAAAGGGATCTACAGAGCAAACTCCGCCGTTAAGATCTGCGGTAATTACAGCTAGTCCCAAGCGCTGGGGAATTCCGATAACGGGAGCGTCAAGATTAATTGCTGCCAGGGGTTTTCCCGTTTCTTTGTCAAAACAAGCAAACTGCCCAAACCTGTTGGGGACAAAAATTTCTCCCATCCCCCAGCACACGCGGTCAAGAAAGATAAGTGGAGCTCGCCACGAGGAGGCCGCCGAATCGGTTTCCCAAATCACTTTGCCGGTCATAAAATCAAGAGCGTAAACGCGATGATCGCGAACATCATGATCGCGTTCAATGCCGCGTGAGAAAAAAACTTTTTGGCCTTCGACTCGGACTTCTGAGTCGACATGTCCTAATTTTTGATGCCATACCTTTTGCATAGTCATAGGGTCAATGGCGTGAATACCGCTCTTTCCACCCATAACGAACAGTAAACTTCGACCGTTTACTGTGGCGATGACAGGAACACCTTCTGTATGACCTTCGGTTTGATAGGCATTACGCAACCTTCCGGTGGTTAAATCGAAGGCGTAAATGCGGCCATGATGAGTAGCATGGTGCCCTTCGCCGACAAATAGTATGTCATTCCAAACTACGACTCGTGGCGTAGCGTGAGTACCCATAAAAAATTTTCTTAAGACCGCTCCCTTGGAATCGTCAATTTCTGAGACGAAACCATCGTCTGTTCCGACAAATAGAGAATTCCCTGAAAAAGCAACGCCTCCAAATGAGCCCCTGTCAAGTTTAAGTTCCCAAATCGTGTTTAGAGACTGAATTTTTTTGATGTTTCCAGGGACATTTTCGATCGTATTAAAACTCTCAACAACATCTGTATATTTTCGTCCCTCACTGGGTTTAGCGATCATATTATTTTTAATTTCGATATACCAAAGGGGCCGCGCGCGCGTGCTTAGGTATTCGTAGGCACGAATACCACCAAAAATTACAAGGTTCATGATAACGAGGGAAACGATGACCCTTGGTTTTAAAAAAACTTCGAGAAGTCTCTTTGGACCCTCCCACTTTAATTCAAGTCCGAAAAGGCCAGCGATAAAAGAAGCTATTGCACTCAAAATCACACCAATGATTGTAAGAGGTACGATAGCGGTAGGTATGACGGCAAGAAAATTGAAACTACGCCAAAATAATCCGACCATTTGTTCCATCCACCCATACGTGATCGCCATTTTTTAAACGTAAATGGCATTTTTGAATTTGACTCACTGCTGGAATTCCCATTTCACGAGCGACAATTGCGCAGTGAGAAAGTACACCACCTTTTTCAACAATAACACCTTTGGCGTGCTGAAACAGCGGAGTCCATCCTGGGTCGGTGGCCTCAGCGACCAAAATCACGTCGCTTGGCCACTGATTTGTTTTTTCTTGTTCTGGATCCGTCACAACTCGTACCTCGCCAAATGCCATGCCCGGAGATAGTCCTTCGCCTTCGAGAGCTGATTTATTAGAAACTTCTTTTCCCGCTAAGATGTTTTCGAGTTCGTTGAGTGATACAACAACAGGAAAAGAGAGTTTGCGAAAAGACTTAAAGCGCTGTTTGCGATCTTCAATTTTATCTTTGTGAGCGAGGTAGTCTTTGTTCTTTAGAACTTCAGTTAAACGCAGCCAAAAAATATCATCATTTAGTTTTCCGCGCTTTCCAAGTTCGACTGCCATCCAACGTAGATGGGCGTACGGCCGCATTATTTCCATCTTCCATTGTTCTCTGAGTTCTAACATTTTCTTTAGAAAACGCCATTCTTGTAAAATAATGGGTTGTTGGAAGCGTCCCAGTTTTTTTATTTCCTCTTCCACATCGCGTTCAAAAGGAGAAAACTGACTTGATTTTCCAAATGCCCGCTCTCCCAGTTCAACAAACCTAGGATTTGAAAGATCAAGCTCGCCCGGACCTCGGTGTCCGTAGCGGTCCATAAAGAATGCCTGTTTTTCTTTGAATGCTGCAGCCTCTCGATATTCGGCATTCATTTTTGCAGTCATCGTAGAGAGCCCCATGCCGAGCCATTTTTGCAGCGTCTGTTCACCGCCTTTTTTTCCATAGATTCGAGTCAGTATGAGCTGCAGTGACTGCATTGTTGCCTCTGCCATCACAATCAAAACAAACGGCCATTTCAGGTATTCTTCAGAGAATTTTTTGGCTTCTTTGCCAAGATATTCTAGTATTTTTTCTTGATCCCAATCCTTATAGAACTCAGGATTTGCAGGCCGTGAAAAATCAGTTCTGTATTTTGTGAGAGCCGAAGCACAGCGATTAATATGTTTTCTTCGTTCAGTCTGTAAACTCCATCCGACTTTAGCCATACGGTATATAGTGTAAGGCGTACGAAGGACGCTTTGTAACGTAATCTTTCGCCAGTTAAATTTTAGATGGGGTCGGGGATACGGGTTAATTGAATAGGGAATAGGGCCAAAGAAAAGCGGCTCAAGCAAACTTAAATTTACATAGGCGCGGCCAAAAACTCGCTCTAAGAGAGTGTCCTTAGGTGAGAAGGAGTCGTTAGTAAACCCAAAATAACCAAGTTCCTTCAGGGCCGACGAGAAGGCTCCATTGGGTGCGAAGGCATCTTTCCAGATAGAAAACGTAAGGTAACTAGGAAATCCCGTCCACTCAGAAAAAGTTTGCCCATCCCAATAAACGTTTTGAGGGTGTTTCTTTTTTAGTCTTTCAAGTTCTTTATTAATTTCTTTTTGTTGATTCGAAAAACTCTGTAACGCCGTAACCGGGCGGGCTTGCAAACACCAAAGTTTGTCATTTTGATCAAATGCCCACTCCATGTCGGTTTCAAAACCAAGGATTTCGCGCGCCTGCAACCCCATTTGTACAACTTGATTTAAGTGATCTTTATTCCAGCCCACTAGCTGTTTTTCTACTGGAGTATCGATAGTAAAGCGCGCCGGAGTTTTTCTTCCCGAGACTAAATCTTCCCCGAGACCTTCGATAGTTTCAGTTACCCAAGATTCATTTTTTCCTCTTGGGTCAGTAGAAAAAAACACTCCAGCAAATTTTGCGTTTACCATAACTTGCAAGACTACATTCATTTCTGGAACCGTACTTTTGCGCGAAAAAAATTCGCGGTAGGCGCGGCTAGCTTGACGATGAATCGAAGCAAAACAGGCATTAATGGCTTTTGATAAAGCATCTTCTGAGTCGACGTTTAAAAAAGTAGTCTGTTGGCCAGCAAAACTTAGTTCGGCGGAGTCTTCACCGAGCGCCGAGCTACGCACGGCGAGTTTTGGTTGTCCCATCTTTTTCCACCAACTGTGAATCTCAAGCATTTCTTTTTCATTAGGGATTTTTGAAATAACAATGGCCGCGGGGACGGCAAAGTCATTGCGACTTAAAATTGCCAGATTGTATGCCTTGCCACCGACCGATTTTAGTCCCTGGGTGGCAATATCAGTGTAAGTAAAGTATGGGTAAACTTTTGGCGAAGGAGTGGATTTACTTCTCTCTAAGTTCTCAGTGCTCATTTGGGATCCTAATCTACCAGATTTCTGGCATTTTCTCTATACAAGAATGCCTTAATTTTAGCGACAAATTTTGTTAACCTGTATAAAAGATTGCATTTTATTCGTTTCGAGGGGACATTAAAGGTACCATGGAAAATCTCGTATTAGTCCGTCACGGTCAGAGTCAATGGAATCAAGAAAACCGTTTCACGGGATGGGTGGATGTTGACCTATCACCTGTGGGCATTGCTGAGGCAAAAGAAGCGGGAAACGTTTTAAAAAATGGCGGTTACCGTTTTGATCTGGCATTCACTTCGGTGTTGAAAAGAGCTATTCGTACGCTCTGGCACGTAGCAGACGAAATGGACCAAATGTATTTGCCGGTGACTCCAAGCTGGCGCCTCAACGAACGTCATTATGGAAATTTACAGGGTTTAAACAAAACAGAAATGGTAAATAAGTTTGGTGAAGACCAGGTGAAAATCTGGCGGCGAAGTTTTGACGTTCCGCCGCCCCCGCTTGAAGAAAGTGATAGCCGTCACCCCCGATTTGATCCTCGCTATCGGAATGTTGATCCTAAAGATTTACCAAGTACGGAGTCACTAAAGGAAACTGAAAAGCGATTTTTGCCCTTTTGGCATGAAGTCATCGCTCCACAGTTAAAAAACGGCAAACAAGTTTTAGTTGTGGCGCATGGAAATAGTTTACGAGCATTGGTGAAATTTTTGGACCAAATCTCTAACGAAAAAATTACTGAACTCAATATTCCGACAGGAATTCCATTAGCCTATGAGCTAGATAGAAATCTGAAACCCAAAAGTTCGCGTTACTTGGGCGATCCAGAAGTGGTAAAAGCGCGCATTGAAGGCGTTGCTAACCAGTTAAAGAAGGGGTAGCTGTATTCATCGTGGAAAATTTAAAATACCAATCCGGCTTTAACAATCAGTTTTCTACCGAAGCGAAAGTGGGAGCGCTCCCGCTTGGCCAAAGCATGCCACAAAAAAGTCCCTTTGGTTTATACCCCGAACAGATTAGCGGAACTTCGTTTACAAGTGCACGTCATGAAAATTTGCGCTCATGGGTTTATCGTATTCGTCCCTCGGTTGTAAGTCAGGGAGAGTTTAGAGAGGTTTCGTTTCCATTGATAAAAAGTACTCCATTTGATCATGTGCCTACACCTCCACATCAGTTGCGGTGGATGCCACTACCAATTCCGAAAGAGAAAAAGGATTTTTTGGATGGGATGATTACAATGGCGGGGAATTCTGTTGTCGCCGTTCATGTTTATGCTTGTACTGAAACCATGGAAAGATTCTTTTATAATGCTGATGGCGATATGATGATAGTTCCTCAAACTGGAGGCCTGACCGTTCATACAGAGATGGGAATAATAGCTGTAGAACCGCAGGAAATTTGCGTGATACCTCGAGGAATTAAATTTCAAATAGAAGTCCAGGGTTTTAGCCGCGGCTATGTTGGCGAAAATTACGGTTCGCCATTTCAGCTTCCAGGGCTTGGCCCTATTGGCGCCAATGGGCTCGCCAATCAACGCGATTTTTTGGCTCCTGTTGCGCATTTTGAAGAAAAAAAGGGGCCGTTTCCAACTCTATGTAAGTTTCAAGGACGAATGTGGGAGACCGAAAGTCTATATTCACCACTAGATGTGGTGGCTTGGCACGGAAACCTCACTCCCTACAAGTATGACTTACGAAAATTTCAGACGATAAATACGGTCAGTTATGACCACCCCGATCCTTCAATCTTCACGGTGCTGACCTCAGCATCAAGCAAACCTGGCACCGCCAATATCGATTTTGTGATTTTTCCACCGCGTTGGATGGTTGCTGAAAATAGTTTTCGTCCTCCTTATTATCATAGAAATGTGATGAGTGAATATATGGGACTAATCCATGGCGAGTATGATGCCAAGGCCGGGGGGTTTGTGCCGGGAGGCTCAAGCATTCATAATTGCATGGCGCCGCATGGGCCTGATGCCGAGACTTTTGAAAAGGCTGTCAAAGCAACATTAAAGCCCCAGTATATCTCTGACACTATGGCCTTTATGTTTGAGTCGTGTTTGGTTTTTCATCCCACGGAATTTGCTTTGAAGGCGAAATTCCGTGACAAGAAATATTTGGATTGTTGGCAGGGGCTAAGATCTCATTTCAAAAATTAGCGTTATTTTTTATTTTCCAATGATATTTAATAATCGCATATTTTCTAGCGCCCAACGTGTTACCGTATTGGGTAAGGCTTCTATTCTTACTTTTTCGATACCAATCGTCAAAGCCTTTTCAAGGGACTTATTAAACCCCGCGCGAATAGTGGCGCGTTCTGAGTAACCCCAGTCAACAGCTTCACTTCGGCCCTCTCTTAAAAGACCAGCAGCAATTCCACGCACCTCAAATGGAAATTTATATTTCGGCAGCGTTACGGTTATCGTTTTTGTGCTGGGCGTGTTGGGATCAGCTTTGGCATTTGGATCGGCCTTCGCTTCGTTAGGAACTTGAATGTCAGCAATAATAACTTCGTCACTCGGGGTTTCCAAGTAGTATTGCGCACGCGCTACTAACAGATCTACTAAATTTTTTCCGACAGGATGGTCCATAAATTTTGATGGTTCTTTGGCATCTGCCTGCGCTAAAACAACAAGTTCTGCTTTTACGACCTCTTTTTTTATAGCTTCGACCCAATTGCGTACATTTTCTTTCATGGTTGTAATTTCAAGGTCCGTCAATTCATAGGGTTTGCCCGCGACGATTTCACCCTTTTTATTTTTTTCTAAAACGTCCACGAAACGAGTGTAAACCGCGTCCAATTTTTCAGGCGTTATCAGTGGTACCACATTATGAATACCCCCAAGACGAGATATTTCATTTTGTGCGTAGTCGAGTTCTTCTTTGCGGACTTTCTCAGAGTTGCTTTCGTTAACAAGAGGATGTTGCCTGTGAATTTTTAGTAACCCACCCTTGGTGGTAAATTGATTTACCAGAGCGGCCCGTGAAGCCATCAACTGTTTTGCTAAAACTGCGGGTGAAGGTAGAGCTACGCGATTTGCGGGTACAGATTCCTCTCCAAAAACCGGACGAACCGAACGTAGGTAGTTTAAGAAAGTACTAAAAGGAAGTTCGCGTAAGGTCATTTCAGAAGTGGAGTTCACCCATTCATAAAATGAACTACCATAGTCAAAAGTCACGCAATCTGCAAATTGTTGGCTAATACTATGAGAGTCCGTACAGAACGCGGGAATTTCACTGTCCGCAAACCTTTTACCATAGTAAAGTGTTTGAATTGCTTTTTCGTCATAAGGATGGGCCTTTTTGTGTTTTAAAAGTTGATCGCCAGAGACTATAGAGTCTTCAAAATTGGAGTATTCCATAACCGAACTTGATACGATAGTTCCTTCAGGAGCGCTACCAGTCTCATAATAAGCTTTCATCATATTTGGTCGCTGATCGACAGCTACATTAGAGGCCAGTGAGCCCGCGAAGTTATGACGTAGACCCAAAGTATGTCCAATTTCATGGGCCACCACCTCACGGACATAATCTTGTGCGGCTTTGAGAATTTGCTTTTCGTTAGCGCCTTCAGTTACAAGTTTTGCGACACTCGCATCGATTTGTTCTGATAAGTCAAGGTTGCAGAGATGATTGGGTCCAAAACCATTGAGTGTTATTTGTTTAAGATTATGTTGCCCCATGCGCGCGCGCAATTTTCCCAAAAATGAGAATGCACTCGTCATATAAACTTGGGCATGCAGAATTTCTCCACTGCGCGGATCCATTTGGCCATCGGCATAAGCAAACCCTGCTAGGTCCCAAGGAACCCACTGAACCATATTGTATTCGGGGTGAGGTGCTGTGACCCCAATGGGTGCATCAATAGCAGACACAATGTCTTCGCCGAAAGCTTTGTTCCAATATAAAATACCTTCGCGAACGGCCTGTCGAAACTCAGTAGGTGTGTTGGACGAAATCGCGTAAGTAATTTTTTTGCGATGATCAAATTTCGAGGCGCGAACAATCGGCATGCCATTTTCATTTATAATAGGGGCGACATCAAAAAAACCGGTACGCTCTAAGCTTAATTGCTGCGTTGGCTTAAAATCTTTATTTGGTAAATAAGGGGAAAGATAATATTTGGCCTCAACAGGTATGACACCATCTTTACCTGGTGATTCAATCTGAGCAATTTGTCGAATCGTGAGCTTACCATTCTTAACTTCAGCTGACTCTAAATAGCTCAGTTTAACGTTAACGGAACTAAAAGTGTTTTTCGGATCATATCCTGAGCCCGCAATGTCTTGCGCATACCAGTCACGGGCGTGAAAAATAGACGACATTCCTTTATTAAAATCAATCGCCACTTGCGTTTCGGTCTCCTCTAAAACAGGGAATTCTGCAAGAATCATATTTTGTGGTAAATCTGTGGTGACGGTATGGCCTTGATTTGCCTCTAACATGTAGACGTTTTTTTCGCGCTGCCTAAAGGCAACAACGTGGCTGCGGATTCCATTGCCCATGCTGGCATTTGGTTGGGCAATCATACTGCCTTGTAACAGAAACTCCTTTTCGAGGGCTGCTTTCTTAATGTAAATTTTTGACCTGTCGGACCCAGATTTAGTTTCAGTTGAAAATGAATCATTGGGATCAGGTTTTGCGCGAACTTCATCTCTAGGTTGGATGCCGTCACTTTTGGGAGCGCAGGCAACAAGAAACGATAATGTCAATGGAACAAGAAATTGCTTAAACATACTTTCCCCTCGCTAAAGAACGGGATTTTACGGGACGAGGTATCTAATTTCAACGCTAAGTAGGGATGGAGTAAAAATTACGAAGAAACGAATTTTTTTTTAGAGCATTCATAAGCTGATCTTTTTGCCGGGCCTACAAAAAATTTTCTTCCAAAAATAATCGCAGCCCAATCTCGACGTAATTGAAATTATCGTTGATTCTTCCTATGTAACCATCAGACTTTAAAAGGATCGATGAGTGGGGTGTTGGATTGGATAAGATGATTTGTGCGAGATTTTCGTATTGTCGATAGGGCTTAGGATCAGCTGAAAACATAATTGTCTTTTGCGAACCCCTTAATGACTTAATGAAGTGAAAGATTGATTCAGGGTTAATCCAACGATCGTCGCTGGTGAGTACGGTAAAAACTGGAATTTTGATTCGCGCCGCCAAATGAGTCATGAAATCTTTTGTCGTCGTCTTCAAAAAATCATATCCAAGACGCAAATAAGTATCGCGCAGGAGTAAATCGAGCTGGCAAAGGGCATTGGCGCTACGCAATGCGTATTTGACCGGATTTTCTGGAATATCTGACTTGTAGGTTATTTTTTTTGCAGCCTCTAAGCAAGTGAGAAGAGCCAGTCTCGGTCCCAAATTTGCGGGCCCTGAAAAATCAAGTGCCGGAGCAAATAAGAACAGGTTTTTTATAGTATTTGATTCTAGTGCTGCGACAGTTGCCAGAAGGCCCCCCGTGGAAAAGCCTCCAACTGACAAATTTTCTCCAACCATTGCTGTAATTTCGAGTCCCCAACGCATATGACTGAGCCAGTGTTGGTAACTGACTTCTTCTATGTCCCGCAACGTTCGGCCGTGTCCTGGCAAAAGAATAGTCACAACATTAATGCCTTGTTCGAATAAGACTTGAGCAACATCTTTTAAAAAATAAGCGGAGTCATTTAGCCCATGAATTAAAAGTACTGAGTGTCGGGTTCGATATCCGTGAAGGAGCGCAAACGGCGCGGAAGGTAAGCGATATCCTTTTGTCTTACGATGAATTTCATTGCGTATGTTTTCCTGATAAACGCTGAGGAGTTGGCTCGCTGTTTGATAACATAAATTATTAGACTTGAGACAACTTTTTTGGATTTCATGTAGAGATGCAACCGTTTCGTTGGTTAAGGAAAGTAGTAACACTACGAAGGCGATAGATTTAAATATGTTCATCATAACCTCGCAACTCTCTTTGAGAATTAGTGCGCGGTTTTAGAAATGGCAAATTGAAGCCAATAACAGATAAATTTTGGAAAATTTACACTGCCAGAAGTGTTTTTATGCGCCTTCAGGGGTATGACGAACAATTTTTCCTTCGGCCATATATATTACATCTTCACAAATATTTGTAGCGTAGTCGCCAATGCGCTCCAGGTGGCGGGAGATGGATAGGTAATGAATTAAGGCTTCTACTTGGTTAGGATGGCTTTTGATTGTGCTATAAACTTTGTCGTAAACTTGACGATTCATTTCATCGATCTCGTCATCAGACTCCCAAACCTTGTGGGCAAGCCGTAAATCCATATTGATAAAGGCATCCAAGGACTTTTTTAACATAGTCACCGCTTTTTGTGACATGTTGACAAAATCAAATGGGATTTCAATTGGCGGTTGTTTTTTTAAAAAAATTGTCCGCTCAGATATGTTGACGGCCAAATCACCAATACGTTCTAGGTCATTATTGATTTTTAATACCGCAATGACAAAACGTAAGTCTTTGGCGACAGGCTGATGAAGAGCTAAGATCGCCAAACATTGTTCTTCAACTTCGACTTCATGTTGATCGATAACATGGTCAGCGGCTAAGACCTCTTTAGCCAATTCGGTGTCGCTGTTACGAACTGACAATACGGCCTTATTTAGGGCGCGTTCAACTTCAGAGCTTAGTGAGAGTAAATTAGTTTTTAGCTTTTCAAGTTCTATGCGTAAGTGGTTTGCCATGGGGCTTCGGGTCCTTAGCCGAATCGGCCGGTAATATAATCTTCGGTTTTCTTTTCCGAAGGGTTAGTAAATATTTTTCGGGTATCTCCAAACTCAACGAGCTCACCTTCGAAAAAGAAAGCTGTTTCATCTGATACACGTGCTGCCTGTTGCATATTGTGTGTCACGATCACAATAGTGTAGCGCTCTTTGAGCTGATGAATCAATTGCTCAATTTTATTTGTGGCATTGGGATCAAGGGCAGAACAGGGTTCGTCCATTAAAATAACTTCTGGATTCATCGCGATAGTACGTGCAATGCATAGGCGCTGCTGCTGGCCGCCAGAAAGTGCAAAAGCGGAATCATTCAATCTGTCTTTAACTTCATCCCAAAGGGCTGCACGCTGGAGTGAAGATTCAACGAGGTCATCAATATTTCCCTCAAAGCCGTTAATTATAGGTCCCCATGCGACGTTTTTATAGATGGACTTAGGAAAGGGGTTTGGCTTTTGAAAGACCATGCCCACACGCCGACGAATTTCAGCAGCATCGATTTTTGAGTCATAAATGTTGTTACCATGAAAAATAATTTCCCCTTGGATTCTAACGCCCTCGACAAAGTCATTCATGCGATTGAGGCAGCGCAGAACGGTGCTCTTTCCGCAGCCCGAAGGCCCTATCACTGCCGTGACATGTTTTTCAGGAACTTGAAAAGAAACTTTTTTAACCGCCTCCTTAGGCCCATAGAAAACGCTTAAGGATTTAATCGCAAACACGGAGTCTTTCGAACTTGTCATAATTTGTACCTTTGGCGGCGCTCTCTAATAATAATGGCGATGAGGTTAAGTGCAAATAATATTGCCAACAAAACTAAAATACCTCCCGCCGCAAGTCCATGAAATTCTTCCTGGGGACGCGATGACCAGTTATAAATTTGTATAGGAAGAGCTGTAAAAGAATCACTAGGGGATTGCGGAAAAAAAGAAACAAATGAAAGTGCGCCAATCACAATCAGTGGGGCTGTTTCTCCAATGGCGCGTGAAAGAGAAAGTATGACTCCCGTGGTAATTCCGGGAATTGCTGCGGGAAGAACCTGCATAAAAGTAACTTGCCATTTTCTTGCTCCGAGAGCGTAAGCAGCGAGACGAATGTTTTGTGGAACAGCACGAATAGACTCCTGAGTTGATATTATGATCACCGGCAAAATCAATAGACCTAGAGTCAACCCTCCGGCCCAAAGATTTCTTCCAAATCCAAGAACGCGAACGAATACCGCAAGTCCCAGAAGTCCGTAGACGATCGAAGGAAGGCCCGCTAAATTTCCAATGTTAATTTGTAGCCAAAAATTTATTCGATTTTTCGGCAGATATTCTTCTAAGAAAATCGCTGAAAAAATACCAACGGGAACTGAAAACATAGCGGCAATACCCATGAGCCAGAGACTTCCAGCCATACCGGCACCAATCCCTGCACGACTTGGTAAGCGCGACGGAAAATTTTTTAGAAAATCCAAAGTTATCCACTTTGCACCTTCAGAGACAATTTGCAAGAGTAAAATCCCGAGTACGGTAGTAGCGCTGATTGCAAATAGTATGCATGTAAATCTAAAAAGGTGGTCCTTGTGAGTTCGGTTCATCCGAGCTCCATTTGGGCATTGCGAATAAGACGATAACCGATAACGTTGAGGAAAAATGTGATAACAAAAAGAACAGCGCCGACCGAAAAAACCGTAAGGTACTCAACTCCACCGGCAGGAACATCGCCCATGCTAACTTGAACAATATATGCTGTGAGTGTTTGAATACTTTCAAGAGGGTTGAGTGTCATTTTAGGGGTTGCTCCCGCAGCAAGCGTGACGGCCATGGTTTCCCCAACGGCTCGTGACATTGCGAGAATGCAAATTGCACCGATGCGACTAAGTGTTGCGGGGATTAAGATTTGTGTGATTGTTTCAAAACGGGTGGCACCAAGGGCATAGGCGCCTTCACGTAAGGTGCGCGGTACATCACGGAAAGCATCGTCAGTCATCGAAGAAATCATAGGTAATATCATGATCGCAACAACTATAGTTCCGCTAAGTGCATTAAAGACTTGGATCCCGGGAAGAAAATTTCTAAGTAGGGGAGTTACGAAAGTGAGAGCGAAATAGCCATAAACAACCGTAGGAATTCCAGCCAAAATTTCAACAATAGGCTTAATCCAGCGCCGCAATTGGGGACTAGAAAATTCATTAAAAAAAACGGCCACAGCAATCCCACTGGGAAGCGCTAGGATCATGGCGCCAACAACGACAATAAAGGAACCACAGATCAATGGCCAAATACCAAAGGAGCGTGGGTCAAGAAGTGGCTCCCAACGGGTTCCGGTTATGAATTCGAAAAAGCTTACGTGTTTAAAAAAAGCTAATGTTTCTGTGCCAATAACGACGAAAACTGAAATTGTAGTAATCACACTAATTAAAATATTAAAACGCAAAATCCAGGTGATAATGTTATCGGTTAATAACGCATTTTTATGGATCATGTTAACTCTTTCGGCATATACGTTATTAGGGAAACATTAGAATTTGATTAGAAACCACAGATTTAACTTGTTACGAAAGTGGTTTATTCACCACAAGGTTCGCCGGGAATTGAAATCGCGTCGGCGATATCTATAGAGTTTTGGGGAAGAACATTCGTATCGATAAATTGGCCATGACCCGCCGTCGCAATAGCTTTCATAACGTTTTTAGCGTCATTATTACTGCTTGGCCCAAAATACACTCCACTGACCCGCACAGCTCCGCCACTGTTGGCAACAGACATAACCAGGTCTTCGACGAGAGCTGCGGCTTCCTGCGTGCTGTCTAAGTCTTCAGGCTTACCGTCAGACATAAAGACTACAGAATAAGATTTTGGGCTTCCAACCGCTCCAATGTCTGCCAGAGTATTAGTTTTAACTCCGGCAAAAGCCCGTTTGTAGTAGGTCCCACCGTTCCGATCGAGACTTAGATTTTTATAAACGTCGAGCGCGCTTTGCAAGGATGATGAATTGAAAAAAGGTACTTCTCCATTGACGACAAAGCTGTTTGCATCGGGATTAAAATATTTGAAATTTGTTGTAAACATTCCGTAGCTATAATTTAAATTTGTCTTTGTACCATAAGTTGCAATGAAATCATTCAGCACCTTTACACGGTAGTATTTATTTGGATCAGTACTAAAGGTTGAACCCGAGCTGTCGACCATAAACGACACCCGCAGATTCTTTCCGTACTGAGGAAGAATTGGCGTACACGTATTTGTAGGATTACCGTTTTTAGTGACTTTGTCCTGGACCGCAAATTCGACGTCACTGCAAGCGGCAAAAATAAAAACAGTTAAGAGTGTTAAAATGAAATTTTTGATAACTCCCCCTAACCTCTTAAAATGCAATCCTAGTACCATAGGAGATCAAACTGGGACGTTGCCGATGTTACATCCTCTACGCCTGTCAAAATATGAGACACGTGGATACAGTAAATGTCTCTCGCGTTGGTACACCCTGATAGATGATATTGTATGCGATTTAAATTGAGTTGTTCCGGCATAGGGCTTGAAATATAGAAGTTGAAATAAAGGAGTCGCCCATGAGAACGCGATTTAAAGTTTTAGGTCTGTTATTAGTTCTTGTTTCAGGCATTGCCTGCGATAAGAGTGCAAAACGTATCGAAGTGACACAGCGATTAGCCCGTGGTCAAAGCGTTTATATGAATATTGTTGATGACCAGATGGGTTTACTAAATGTCAATAACTCCGGTTTTTGGGGTGATGTCACTGGAAACGTCAGTTTGAGCCCCGAGCAATTTAATACCCAGTGGCGTGGACTTATGTCAGCAACACTGACACCAGATAAAATGGGTAATGTTTCAAGTTATGCTGGCGGACATTCCGGAGTTCGCCTTCAAGGCGGAATTCGTGCGAGTTTTTCTGGCGGGATGATTTCCAACGTGGATTTGCCGACAGCTCAAATTCGCATTGCAATTTGGGACTCTATTGCTGGAACTGCCGATTCTAATGGTAAAATCATTCCTGAGTACCCTATACATTTGATTGGCGCAACTGGAGTGGCGGCCGGCAATCAGGTGAATTTAACATTCTCAGATGCTTACGGCTCGATCAGTATCGCTGGTACAATCCAAGGTGGACTCTTTCAAGGAAGTATATCGTTTCAAAATCTTGTAAACTTATCTGGAGGGACCTACCCGCAAAGTGGACCACTGGGAAATATTACTATTAACGTTTGCGACTTCTTTGTTTGTAATTAATTAGATCCTCCGCTAAAATCGGTGGACACATGTTTAAGTCTTCCGATTTTGATTTTCATTCGCAGACTTTTGAAGCTATGCTTCAGGGGTTATCGGCAATCGATATTCCACGCCTTAATATTTTAAATATAGAAGAAGCCCATCGCTTTCTGTCTGCTTATGGTTACCAATGGGAAAACGAAAGAGATCGAGATCAATTGTGGTCTATACATCGTCAAGCGGTGATTTTGTTGCGTGAAGTGCTGTTGGAGGACGAGGAAAAGATTCCTGATGTTTTATCGGATCCAAATCAGCTACAGCACCTTGGGTATCTATTGGTATACGCGAGCACCGACCCCAGAGCTAACAATGAATTTCAGCGCTATTCATGTGCGCTTTTGCGCATCATGCATGTTTTGGTTCATCTGAAAAACGATTTGAGTTCAGTGTTTTTAGATCAAATTCAAAGTCAAATTACCAAACCCTTTAAAGATCATATTGTCGAAGTGCCGGGAGTACAGGGAATGACTCTTGGTCGAGGCAATGATCAAATTAAACTTTATAAATTTGAAGTGAAGCCGGTAAAAACATCGACGAGCGCAGTTATTAAGTTGTTGGCGAATCGAACCTATCTCGTTCCCTATGTTATGGATCGTGTGGGCATTCGTTGCGTCAGCAAAGGCGTATATGACGCCTTTCGGGTCGTGCGTTATTTGGTGAGTTCTAACCTCGTGAGTTTTCCTAATAACCTTCCCGATCAAGCACGAAACACAGTCTATCCAACAAACTTATTTCTGGAATTGATGGATGAATTAAAAAAAGCGGGACGAGAATTCGATGGTGTCATTATTGAAGAGGCTTTGAAGAAGAAATTGACTGATTCTTTGGAGCGAGCCCAATATAAAGAAAAATATAATGCGTTCTCTGGAGCAGAATATCGCTCGATTAAATTTATTAATCGTCGGCGAATATCAGTGACAAGTGAGGATGGCCATAAATTTTCATTCTTTTATCCTTACGAAGTGCAAATTATGGATCATGAAACTTATTTGAAGACTCTTTCTGGTCCTATGGCGCATAGTAAGTACAAGGAGCGTCAGATAGAATCTGCTCGTAAGCGGGTATTGGGTATCGCCGATGTATAAAATTAAAAACAAAATCAAAATTATTCTGACGATGATCCGTAGTCCATTTATTCTTTTATTCAGCGTTTTATGGACGGTATTTGTGGCAAGCGTGCAGACGATCCTTTATCCGATTTTACCAAATTATTGGCGGCGCGACATGGTGGGAGTGATCTGGTCTCAGGGACTAATGTTGATTGCGGGTGTTAGAGTCAAGGTTTCTGGTCGTGAAAATATTCCTAGCGATGGCTCTGTTTATCTCTTTAATCATACCTCAAATTACGATATTCCAGTTTGTTACGTTGCGGTTCCAAGATTTCTTCGTTTCGGTGCCAAGGAATCCCTCTTTAAAGTCCCTTTTTTATCTTTAGGAATGAGAAACATGAAAGTCATTCCTATTGATCGCGGTAATCGTGAAAAAGTGTTAGCTAGCTATCGCAAAATATATCCAGAAGTAAAGCACCTCGGTGAAAATGTAATTTTGGCGCCAGAAGGCACTCGGCAAATGATAGAAGAAATTGGTTCATTTAAGTCAGGTCCATTTATTTTTGCAATTGAGTGTGGTTGTCCTTTGGTGCCAGTAGTTATTTCGGGGGTTTCGGAGGTTTTGGGCAAGAAGAGTCTTTGGATTAATTTGGGTAAAATGTTTCGACGTGTGCATGTGAAAATATTGCCACCTGTTTCGACTTCAGGATGGACCCTCGAACGGGTGGATGAACTCAAAGACACAGTCCGAGCCATGATGATCGATGGCCTGCGCGAGGCTCAAGCAGAGCGTGCCGCGGCGATTGATCCGCCACTTTTTGTGCGGTAACTCTTACTTAGAGAGACTTCCAAGTACGCCCCATATCTTCAGAAAATATCGAGGCAGAACGTTCGCCGACATAAACGACAAGTTTAATCCTTTCGCCATTGTCGTCGAAAATTTGGATGTCGCTAATTCTTAGCTTTGCTAACGAGAAATGTCCGCGTGCGCCAAGAGCAGAAAACAGTCGTTCCCAACGAATATAGGGTTTAAAAGTTTTCGCTTGGTCAAAGCTCACGTAAGGGCCAATGAAGATCCTCCCGGACGAGGTGATGAAAATCGGGAAATTTTCATCGGCGAAGTAGTCCAATTTTTCCCATGCAGAGCCGTCGCGGGTGAGATAAATTCCTGAACTCGAAATAATTTTGAAGGCGGGATTAAGTGGGTTTGTCGCGGCATCAAAGATTTTTCCTGTAAAAATATTTTTTGACTTTACGCGGACCTGATCGTGACTTTCATTTACTTCGTGAGCGTTCATGTTCCACCAAAAGAAACCAAAATCCTTAATGTGTGAGCGTGCCCATCGTTCTTGGCGTGACTGAATGGCGGTTACTTTAGTAAGAGTTTTGGTGTAACGCATTTTGGGTTCAAACTCAAAACCGCTAATGGTGGCAAAGGAGATGGGGCGATAGTCAGTGTCAATAATTTCATTAGTATTCACGCGCGCCACGTGATGCCATTGTTTGTCTTGAGTGCGCACGCGCTTAGCGAAGTGAGCTTTGGTAAGCATCTTTGAGAGGTGGACAAAACCCATTCCGCCGCAGGCGCTTACTTTTGCGTAGTGACCGTGAAATGAAATTAGTTTGACTGCTGTGTTAGCTGATAAAGGGCAAATGCGGTTTGAATTTTGTTGTGGTAGCAGAAGAAGTTGAGTGGCATCGAAAATCATTGCGTAGTCCCACATATCGGGACTTGCCTGTGCGTGACGTGTGCGGACCCAAAAAAGATCGCCGCTAACGGGTTGTTTTACTTGTAACCAAAAATTTTTCTTTTGCACAATGGACCAAACTCCGTTGGTTTCGACCGGGATATTGGGGGATGTTACATTACTAAATTTTTTTATTTCAGCGTTTGGACGGAGATAGATGGATGCTGTCAGATCTACGGGGCTCCATAGGCTTTCCTCACGGACCCATTGCAGGCGATCGCCTGAAGCACTAACCTGAACTAATGGAATTTCGACAATTTCTAAAATGCTTTTTAAGAGTTCGCTTTTAGGAGCAAGTGCCGAACTGTGGGTGTTTTCTCTCTTGGAATATATTGGAATCGCCGCTGAGATTGGCCAAGCCATTAGGCTGGATAAAAGAATAGATAGCAGTCTGTTCATTTACCAATTTTGACCTAAATTACTTTTTGGACAAGACCAGGAGAAAACGTTCTAGACCGAAGTGATTTCGTCACGGTAAAATAAGGCCGTGAAGTATCTTTTTCTTCTCTTATTTTTGGAAAATCTTGCGTTCGCTGCGACACCCCAAAGTCTGGGCGAACTTGTGGTCAGTCGGCTCCTTCTGGAGCCGTCATTCTTCGTCAAGGAGCCGAAAACATCGAGTTTTGAGATGACCAAATCTATGCTTGGCGTAGAGTGGAGAAATGACAATCGGTGGTCGGCGCAATTAGCGTTTGGATCTTCGAATTTAATTGGAGTTCCCAAGCGCTACGGATCCTTGCCTGCTGATTTTTCGTTGGTCGAAGGGTTTGGCGAATGGAATAGCGGAGTAGGGTTGTGGCGCATAGGTATGTTGCCGATCGATTTTGGCCTGCAGGGTGGAAGCGAAGAAGAGGTTTTGTGGTTTCCACGGGGTCTTATTTACCAAAAAGGCTATTTAGGAATTAGGGATTTTGGTTTGAGCTTTTCTATTCATGAAGGCCTTTATTTTTCTCATTTGACCATTCATAATGGTGAGGGAGGAACGGATCTCGATAATCGCGCTTGGTTTACCGGAAAATGGGGTGTGAATCCCAAAGATCTAGAATTTGGAATTTCCGCACAAGCGGGACAAACAACTCCGTTGAGCACAAACGTTTCGGGAAATATTTCACAAGACTCTTTGTTTTCTCCCACGGAAAGTCATCGTCTGAGGTTGGCAAGTTTATTTATTAACAACAAACAAGAGGCTTTGAATTACCAAGGAGAGGTTTATTTGGCTGAGGTGTTAACAGATAGTAATACGTCACAGTTTGGAGGATTTTACATCGATTTAAAATATCGTCAAAACTCCTGGTTGCAGTATCTTATTCGGTATGATGAGTTGCGTGCTTATCCTTCAGCAGGTCGTGAGAAATTTATTCAGACGACTTTGGGTCTTGTTTTTAGTAATTGGAATCAAACCTCAAATTTATTTTTATATTTTATTAAAAATTTCGAGGAACACGCAGAAATTAATAACGATCGTTTTCAAATTTCTTGGCGTTGGACGCCGCGGGCGTTTGATTTGTAATCTTTGACCTCCGCCCCATATCAAGGTATAAAATACCAGTCTGCATAGGGAGTGGGCAATGGAAGTGAAAAATGTTGGTGTGCTTGGTGCTGGACAAATGGGCGCGGGAATCGCGCAGGTTTTTGCAGCTAAAGATTTCAAGGTGAAGCTCGTGGATGTGTCGGCCAATATGCTAAAGACCGCACAGGAAGGCATTGGAAATAGTTGTGAGCGCCTTATCAAAAAGAATTTGATGACGGCAGAACAAAAAACGAAACTGTTGGCAAATATTTCCACAAGTGTTTTACTTAAAGATTTTAATGCTTGTGATTTTGTAGTGGAAGCGGTTTCGGAAAATTTAAATTTAAAATTGGAAATTTTTAAAGAGATGGATCAAATCGCGCCGAAGCACGCGATTCTCACTTCAAATACCTCTTCTATTTCAATTACCAGAATTGCGGCGGCGACCAAGCGCCCAGAAAAAATTGCGGGCATGCATTTTATGAACCCAGTGCCGTTGATGAAATTGGTAGAGGGAATTCGTGGACTACAAACTTCAGACGAGACCTTTAATGTCATGGCTAGTCTTGTGACAAAACTTGATAAAACTCTTGTTGTGTCGAAGGATATGCCGGGATTTATAGTCAATAGAATTCTTATGCCGATGATTAATGAAGCCGTTTTTGCTCTTTATGAGGGCTTAGGAAGTGTCAATGATATTGATCAAGCTATGAAACTTGGGACGAATCAACCTATGGGCCCACTAACGCTTGCGGATTTCATTGGTTTAGATACATGTCTAGCGATACTCAAGGTTTTACATGAAGGGTTGGGTGATCCGAAATATCGTCCGTGTCCTCTGTTAACCAAGTATGTCGAGGCGGGTTGGCTTGGTAAGAAGACCGGCAGGGGATTTTACAATTATGAAGTTTAATACATTATCGCTAGAAAAAAATAATTTTGTTGGCGTATTAAAATTTAGTCGTCCGCAGACACTGAACGCACTCAATAAAGAATTAATCACGGAACTCAATTTGTCCTTGGATGAAATAGAAAAAGATAAAGTCATTCGCGTTTTAGTTTTGTCAGGAGCAGGAGACAAGGCGTTTATTGCGGGTGCTGACATTAAAGAAATCAATGGGCTCAGTCGTGAAGAAGCAAAGAAGTTTGCCCTCAACGGACAGAAAACCCTCTCGCGGTTGGAGAGTTTAAGAGTTCCCACGATTGCGGCCGTGAATGGATTTGCGCTGGGCGGAGGGCTGGAGATGGCCCTTGCCTGCGACATGATTTGGGCGAGTGAAAAAGCTAAACTTGGGTTACCCGAGGTTTCTCTGGGAATTATTCCAGGTTATGGGGGTACGCAACGATTGAAGCGCTGGGTGGGTCTCGGAAGGGCGCGTGAAATAACTTACTCGGGGCAGTTTTATTCTGCCAAAGAAGCCTATGAATTTGGGTTAGTGCAAAGAGTTTTGAGTCCCGATACATTAATGAGTGAAGTGATGAAGTTTGCGGAATTAATTGCGGCTCGCGGGCCATTGGCAGTCACTGCTGCCAAGAGGGCGATTAATCAAACTGAGCACGCTTTAGAGCAGGGCCTTTTGGTTGAGGCCGGGGAATTCTCAAGCTTGTTTGGAACTCATGATCAAAAAGAGGGGACAGCGGCATTTGTTGAGAAACGCACTCCCGATTTTAAGGGGAATTAGCAAGAGTGTCGTATAAGGCAAAAAATAATATTCGAATCGTAACTGCAGCAAGCCTGTTTGATGGTCATGATGCTAGTATCAATATCATGCGCCGACTATTACAAGATGGTGGTGCTGAAGTGATTCATCTTGGTCACAACCGTTCTGTCAAAGAGATTGTTGAAGCCGCACTTAGTGAGGGAGCGCAAGGAATTTGTATTAGCTCTTATCAGGGCGGTCACATGGAGTTTTTTAAATACATGCATGACATGCTTCGTGAGGCCAACGCTGCTTATATCAAGATCTTTGGTGGCGGGGGCGGCGTTATAATTCACGAAGAAAAGGCCGAACTTGAGAGTTATGGAATTATAAAAATCTTTCACCCTGATGATGGCCGGCGCATGGGTCTTGAGGGAATGATCGACTTTATTTTGCAGCATTGTGATTTTAATATTTTAGATTTTGCTAAAGGAAACTCCGGAAATCGTCTTCGCGACCTTGGCTTGATGGTGACCGCACTGGAGCAAGGCAAAGGTGGTCAATATACACCGCGAGATTTTTCACACAAGGGAAAAATTCCCCCCGTGCTTGGGGTAACTGGAACCGGTGGCGCTGGAAAATCAAGTTTAGTTGATGAGTTATTACAGAGGTTTTTGAACGCCTGGTCAAATATTCAAATTGGGGTTTTTTGTATAGATCCCAGTAAAAGGAAAACCGGTGGGGGATTGCTTGGCGATAGAATACGCATGAATTCATTAATGCGCCCGGGAATTTTTATGCGTTCGATGGCATCCCGAGGATCAGGAAATGAATTGTCGGGTGCTTTGCCACTTGTCTTAAATGAAGTAAAAAAATTGGCATTTGACCTGGTGATTGTTGAGACCTCTGGAATTGGCCAAAGCAGCGCGGCCATTACCTCCGTTAGTGATCTGAGTCTTTATGTCATGACGTCGGAATTTGGGGCTCCTAGCCAGTTAGAAAAAATTGACATGATTGACTACGCGGACCTGATAGCGATTAACAAAGCTGACCACCGAGGCGCACAAGATGCTCTTCGTGATGTGAGGAAGCAATTTGGTCGTAGTAAAAAGATTTTTGACCAAAACGCGCAGGAAAAATTTCCAATTTTTCTTACCCAAGCTTCCCAGTTTAATGACCGTGGAATAAATAATTTATTTTTCAGACTTTGTGACTTACTGGCTAGCAGAGATAATGCATTTTTCTTAAGTGAAGAATTTAAAAATAAGACACGGCATGTGGATCAGAAGCCAGTTATTTTACCTGAAAGACAAAATTATTTATCAGAAATTGTAGCGACAATTCGTGGTTATAAGAAGAGTGTGAAAGAAAAGAGTGAGATTGCTTCAAAACTTGGGGCTCTTGAGACTGCGCAGGCATTGCTTTCCAAAGATGAAATGATTCAAGTCGAGAAAAAGAAGATCGAGGCCGAACTTTCAAGCGAAGACATTAGAGATTTAAAAGCATGGGAAGATCTGCAGACAAAATATCATAGTGAAAACCTTGAATTCCAGGTACGTGACAAGAAAATTTCCCAGCCACTTACGAAGACAACCCTGAGTGGAAAAAAAGTAAATCGAGTTTCTTTTCCTAAGGTGAAAGACTGGGGCGACCGGTTAAAGTTTTTGCGACTTGAGAATGTTCCGGGAAACTTTCCTTACACGGCTGGCGTGTTTCCACTAAAGAGACCCGAAGAAGATCCGAAGCGCATGTTTGCGGGCGAAGGTACCCCCGATCGAACTAACAAGAGGTTTCATTTTCTGAGTCAGAATGAACTCGCCAAGAGACTCTCGACGGCTTTTGATTCTGTCACGTTGTATGGTCAAGATCCTGATTTGCGTCCTGATATTTACGGAAAAGTCGGTGAGAGCGGTGTTAGTATCTGTACGCTCGAAGACATGGAAAAGCTTTATGCAGGTT
This sequence comes from Proteobacteria bacterium SG_bin7, assembly GCA_002083485.1. GTDB lineage: Bacteria > Bdellovibrionota > Bdellovibrionia > Bdellovibrionales > SG-bin7 > SG-bin7. The sequence goes on from LWDK01000022.1 coordinate 43,567, forward strand.
TTGATCTGTGCGCTCCTAATACAAGTGTGAGTATGACCATTAATGGGCCTGCTCCGATAATTTTAGCTTTCTTTATGAATACGGCTATTAATCAACAGGTGCGACGTAAGGAGGCGGAGATTGGCAGGCCGCTAAGCGAGGGAGAATTAAAAGAAGTTGAAGCTTTTACTCTATCTCGTGTCCGCGGGACCGTTCAAGCTGATATTTTGAAAGAGGACCAGGGGCAGAACACTTGCATATTTTCAATTAATTTCGCTTTGAAAATGATGGGTGATATTCAGGAGTTTTTTAACAAGAATGATGTTCGAAATTTCTATTCTGTTAGTATTTCTGGTTACCATATTGCCGAAGCTGGAGCTAACCCCATTTCACAGCTGGCATTTACTTTAAGTAACGGTCTAACGCTCGTTGAATACTATTTAAGCCGCGGATTGAAAGTTGATGATTTTGCTCCTAATCTATCTTTCTTTTTTAGCAATGGTATGGACGCGGAGTATACGGTGCTTGGGCGCGTGGCGCGAAGAATTTGGTCAATTGCGATGAAAGAGCGTTATAACGGAAACGAACGCTCGCAAAAATTGAAATATCATATTCAGACAAGTGGTCGATCTCTCCATGCTCAAGAAATTGCGTTTAATGATATTCGTACAACCCTGCAGGCACTGATCGCGATATTTGATAATTGTAATTCTCTCCATACTAACGCCTACGATGAAGCGATTACGACACCAACGGAAGAATCAGTTCGTAGGGCTATGGCCATACAGATGATAATCAATAAAGAGTTCGGTTGGGCTTTTAGTGAGAATACCTTGCAGGGAAGTTATTTTATCGAAGAACTCACTGATATTGTCGAAGAGGCGGTACTCGATGAGTTCCTAAGAATTAGTGAGCGTGGTGGGGTTCTTGGCGCGATGGAGACTCAATATCAGCGCTCAAAAATTCAAGAGGAGTCTCTTTACTACGAAACGCTCAAACATAGTGGCGAATTGCCCATCATTGGGGTAAATACGTACATTGATCCTAAGACTTTAGACCCAAGTTATTTGCCGCAGAAAATTCCAATGGCAAGAGCGTCAAAAGAAGAGAAGGAAACTCAATTAAAAAATCTCGACGTGTTTCAGAAACGTAACGAAAATCAATGTGCCAAGGAAATTGAAAACCTCAAATCTGTAGCATTAGCCGGTGGAAATATTTTTGCCGCTCTTATGAGTGCTGCGAAATATTGTTCCCTTTATCAAATGACTCAGGCATTATACGAAATCGGTGGTCAGTACCGAAGAAACATATAGGGATACCCTTTTAAAAACTAAAATCAAGTCCCACAAAGAATCTTGTAGTTTTATTGTTGAGGAGTTCTAAATCGTATTTGCCATCAGAAACAAATTTATCAAACTGATAATAGCCAATTCGCATTAGAAAACTTTTATTCAGTTGATAGCCAAAATCCGTTGCAACATATAGCGCTGTTTTAGAAGTCTCAAGTGGAGCAGCATTTGGGTTTGAATTGAAACTTTGGGCGTCTTTGACGTCAGCAGGTTGAAACATTTGAAATCCTGTGTCGAGTTCCAAATTCCAGGAGAATTTTTTTGTAAAGTTAACTAGCACGTTAAGATTATGCCCCAAGGTAAACATGGGAAGAGGGTTGCCGGTTCTCCCGGTTGAATACTCGGTTATCCAATAAGAAACATAAGGGCGTAAGCTTATCGTCATAAAACCAAAACGTTTATCGAACTCAAAACGTACATTAGGAATTGCTTTAACGCCATCTTCCCGTGAGTCAGGGGATGTTCCCAGTTCTGTGCCAAAGCGAAGTCCGAATTGATAGGACTTGTCTTCGGGCTCTTTGAAATAATAAAAATACTGTAAGCGTGGATTTAGACCTATTGTTTCGCCACTATTTTCTTTTCCACTTTCGGGAATAATTTGATGAATAACTCTTTGAAACCAGCGAAAGCGGTTCCGAGGAGAGGTTCGATAGTTGAAATCGCCGACATAAAACATGTTTGAGCTCTCAAAGCCGCTAATTTCTGGCGTGTACTCCGCTGTAACTATGTTGCTCCATTTTTTAAAGGTAGATTTCTCGATAATTTTTTTCTTAATTGTGGCCGGTTCTAAATCAGCAGCAGATCCCTGAAAAGAGACCAAAAATGTAAGCAGTGTCAAAAGGTTAGACACAAGTCGGTTTCCCATAATCGATATAGTCCTTCTTCAAGTTCCACTGAATATTATTGCGAAACCGGGGCCAAAACAGAGGCATGTTCAGGTACCAAATAGTGATTTAGTTGATTCATAGTTTTGTTAATTGGTTGTGGGCCAGTTGAGATGGCAAGACCCATAAAGTCGTTGTCAGCTTCAAGAACAGCAAACTGAATTTCAGGAAACTGCAATTTTAATTCGTTCAAAATTGATCTCCAAAGTTTAGGAATTCCCGAATGCTCGACTCCTGGAAAGTTATAGCCTGTAAAAATAGCGACGGAATTGCCGTGTGTTTTGTCGAGAATCCTTATGGAATCTAGAAGAAAGTTTTTCATCGAGTCGTATTGCGTGCCAATTCCGGCGCACGCATTGCCTGAGCCTTTGCAAAAGCAAAGGCCACGGTTCATGAAAATCACGTCAAAAGTATTTTCCTTAAATGGTAAACTATTATTATCTATGAGCACGTTTATTCCGGTATTTTTTTTGTACTGGTATTCTGTGCTTACGATTAGCTGTGTAGGATCGGTCTTTTCAGTAAAGAGTCCATTGCCACCGTTGCTGAGAAATAAAACCTTTTTAAAATTTTTAAAGCTGAAACTATAGTAACTGTCGTAGAGTCTGGGAGAGCCCGCCTTTAATACAACAACGTTATCGGAGAATAACATCCCACATTGAAGGTTCTCGGCCAGCGCTGAAAGTGAACACAGAAACAAAAAAGCGAATATGAATTTCACTAGTCTCCACCGCCTCCGCCACCACCACCACCTCCGGCATCTACGCTCACTGAGGTATCATAGCTCGTATCGTGACTGTATGAGTAGGCATTCGTGTGATCTGACGCCGAAGTGCTATCATTGAAAACTTTTGTGTGGTGATCATCTAAAAAACTAATGGAAGTAGCTCCAGAAGCGTCATCTATGCGCGTAAGTTTTCTATGGTCAACGGAATCTGAAATTCGATCAGTCAGAATTTCTTGCTGATTAGGAGTTAAATTTGAGAAATCAAATTGGGTGGGGTCTTGCTTTACTTCCAGGGGGATTCCATTACTAGAAATTCCTTGGATAGTAAGTGATTTGTCAAATTCATCTTTGACTTCAATAGGACTCTGGAACTGATGATTCGCAAAATTTGAAAATACATGCCCTAATCGAGTTTGCTGATCTTGAGATGAGCTGAGATGAAAGAAAACCCAGTGAGTTGGTGGTATAAATATTAGACTGGCATCGCCATATGCCAAATAGAAAAGATAAGACTCAAGAAAACTTGGTTCAACTTGCTTACGGCTACTCTGCACATAATTTAAAACTTGTTGTGCTTGTTTGCCAATCGCAGGGTTTATGTGTGACCGTAACTGAATGCGTTCTAAAGTTTCAGCGGACGTGTTGAGTTTGAGGCTTTTTACAGATGTTTCAAGAGCTAAATTGTCGACGGAATCGGTAAGTTCAGGGTTCATGAGGCTCCCGATTTTTAGGAGCTGCTTGGCGCGAGTCACGGATCGTTTGCTTGCCGAGCCTGGCATTAGTTTACTGCCATCGATGAGGGCCGCACGCTTGATTTCGCCGCTCGTATAGTCGACATGCATAGAGATAAAAAATCGCAAATATTCATTATCTTTTTCTGCCGTCAAAAAAACCAAGGTTCTAACTTCATTGTCAGTTCCGATAATACTAGATTTAGTTTGGGTCACGATTACATCTTCAATCTTTAAACTTCGCAACCAGGACGCATTTTTTTCAATAAGTCCAGCTTTTAAAATTTTGAAAATAGGTTTTGCCAGGTAAAGTGTTACAAGTTTTAAGATTTCAGGTTGTTTCTTCTTTTCGACTAATGCTGTCCCTCGAAGGGCAAAGTAACTTTGTTTAGCAGCTTCCACTTCGTCTTCCGCATCTTTGAGCCTCTGTAACAGATCAGTATTTTTACTCCATCTTTTAAAAATTCCTTTTTCTCGCCAAGTTAGATTTTCTTGAACTTTTTGAAGGGCAAGTTTTTTCTCTTCGAGTTTTCTTTTTTCGCCGACAAGTTCTCTGGTTGGAGCATAAAGCTTTTCAATTTTTTCCAGCGCTTTGGGCAGTTCGCGATCGCCCTGCATATGGTGGACGTAGCTATGTTTAGGGCCTACGTGAAAAAGGTTTCGGCAATCTAAACTGGCGTTTGCGTTAAAAGATAATAGCAAAATCAAACTAACAAAATTCATTTTGATCTCCTAATTTTGAGCTCTAAGTTGGAATGCAAGGAGAATGCCCGCTAATTCAAAGCAAATGAGTTTTGGCGTTTGGAATTTGCAGCGGCAAAAGACGTTTGCCGTCACGCTGTTAAAGGTTTAGACAGAAATGTAACCCGTTACTGGGTAAGTTCCATTTTTGCAATCGTCTGCAGTTGCATGTTCGTGGTGCCTTCGTAGATCTGACCGATCTTGGCATCACGATAATATTTTTCAACAGGATACTCGATTACGAATCCGTTTCCGCCAAAGAGATCAACGGCTGTTGAACAAATTTTTTCGGCGGCTTTTGAAGCAAAAAGTTTTGCCATTGCAGCGGCCTGAATGAAATCCGCTTTTTGGTCTTTTAAGCGGGCAGCGTTGTAAACTAAAAGTTTTGCTGCTTCTAGCTGCGTGCGCATCTCTGCGATTTGAAATTGTACGCCTTGAAAATTTGAAATTGGCTGGCCAAATTGCTCACGCGACTGCACGTAATTAAGCGCCGCTTTATAAGCGCCGCCGGCAATTCCTAACATCTGGGCGCCAATGCCGATGCGGCCTTCATTTAAAGTCTCAATTGCGTATTTATAGCCTTTTCCAATTTCGCCTAAGACGTTTGCTTTTGGAACTTCACAATTTTCAAAAATAAGTTCGCAGGTGGAAGAGGCGCGAATTCCGAGTTTATGTTCGCGCTTTCCAACAGAAAAACCTCTGAAGTCTTTTTCGACTAAGAATGCGGTAATACCTTTGTAACCTTTTGCGGGGTCAAGATTGGCAAATACAATAAAGAAATTTGCTTCACCGCCGTTTGTGATCCAGAGTTTATTTCCCGAGAGAATGTATTTATCGCCTTTATCGGTGGCGCGAAGTTTTAATGAAAACGCGTCTGAGCCCGAAGTACTTTCCGAAAGCGCATAGGCACCTACCCATTCACTTGCCATTTTCGGCAAGTATTTTTTCTTTTGCGCATCAGTTCCCCAACGTAAAAGCGCGTTGGTAACTAGGGTATTTTGCACATCTACCATGACGGAAACCGAGCCATCGATTTTTGCGATTTCTTCCACAGCAATACATGCCATCGTAAAACTTGAGCCTGCACCACCTAGGTCGGTTGGAGTTTCAATTCCCATCAATCCCATTTCAAAGAGTTTTTTGACTAATCCCAAATCCATTTTTTGCTCTTGATCCATGCGTGAAACCAAAGGCTTGATTTCTACGTTCGCAAATGAACGAACGGCTTCGGCAAAATCCATTTCTTCTTGTGAGAACTGAGTGAGCGCTAAATGTGGCATTGAAACTCCTTTTACTTTTACTGATTACTTTACACTGGTCTTATGTAGTGGCAACATCGAGATATGAGTGATTCCAAGTCGATAATTCGTGTCCTCATTGCCAAACCGGGCTTGGATGGTCATGATCGTGGTGCCAAAGTTGTAGCTCGGGCCCTTCGTGATGCCGGTTTTGAAGTCATTTACACCGGTCTTCATCAAACTCCGGAGATGGTTGTGAAAGCGGCTATACAAGAAGATGTCGACATCGTCGGCTTGTCGATTCATTCGGGTGCGCATTTGCCATTAGTTCGAGCAATTCAGAAGTTAATGAAAGAAAAGAAAATGAAGAAACCTATTTTTTTAGGCGGAATAATCCCTGATGATGATGCTAAGCAGCTTAAAAAATCGGGGGTTTTTGCTGTGTTTGGTCCCGGATCATCTTTAGAAGAAATCGTTACAACTGTGAGGAGGGCAAAGAAGTGAAGAAACTTTTTTGGCTATTGTTGGGAATAAACATTTTTGTTTTTAGTTTTGAGGCGGATGCAAAAAACGTGGCCAGGCGTTTAGGCGTCGGTTTTAAAGATCAATTTTCTGAGTCACTCCCTTCGGTGGCGGCGCAATACTATCCCTATGATGATTTAGGATTTTCTGCGGCTCTCGGCGTTGATACGCGGACCGATAATTCAGGGTTTGGTTTGATGGTAAAACTCTATCGTCTGTTGCCGAATATGCAGGAAGAGCATATGAATTTTTATATGGGAGCAGGAGCGGGGTTGTTGTCCAAAGAAACTTCTGGCCAAACTTCTTCAGGATTTGAGTTGTCTGGTTTTGTAGGCGGAGAATTTTTTATTATGGGACTTGATAGCTTAGGATTTAGTTTTGAAGCGGGAGTAGGGATCACTTCTATATCTAACGGTGTTCGTTTTCGGACTTTTGGCGATAGTCCGCTGCGCGCAGGAATGATTTTTTATTTTTGATTCTTAATTAAAAATTTACTTAGAAAGAAACAGCATATGAAAAAGAAAATTCACTTTACAAAAGAGGCTCCTGCAGCCGTTGGCCCTTATTCACAGGCTGTTGAAATCGATGGATGGATGTTTTGCTCCGGTCAGATTTCAATCAATCCTAAGAACCAAGAGGTATTCAAGGGAGATGTGAGTGAACAAGCCAAAATGGTGATGGAAAATATTAAAGCGCTCTTAGCGGATGCAGATCTCTCTTTAGATAACGTCATAAAATCGACAATTTTTTTGACCGATATGAATGACTTTGCCAAGGTCAATGAAATTTATGGCGGCTACTTTAAAAAAGATCCACCAGCGCGTTCCACAATTCAGGTTGCCGCACTTCCCAAGGGCGTAAGTGTTGAAGTGGAAGTAATCGCACGACGATTCTAATGGGTCGCTGGTATCATAAAACCAATATTGTAATTCTCATCATCGGACTCTTTCTAGGTGTTCGTTTTTATCTTGAAGCAAAAAAAATTAGTCGAAGCGCCCACACGGTGAGCGCCTGGAAAGATGATCATCGGGCCGATTGTGCGGTTGTTTTGACAGGGGGGATGGGAAGAGTTCGTGATGGCATTGACCTCCTCGCACAGAAACAAGTAAGTAAATTAATTCTCGCGGGCGTATATACGAGCTCAAAGTTTGAAGAAATTTTTCCACTCTGGCCTTACTACGGGAGTGTAAATAAAAAAGATGTCATTTTAGAGCGTCGGTCACAAACTACTTATGGCAATGCCCAGCAGGCCTTGTCTCTTGTTGAGGCGTTACGGTGTCGAGACATAGTTTTAATTACATCAAACCTTCATATGCCGCGGGCTTATCGAACTTTTCGCGCCATCTTTCCGGAAACCATTCCAATCTATCAGCGCGGTGTTCCGACTGGACCGAGGGCTGGCGCGGGCTATGGTGATTTATTTTTTGAAACCTTGAAGTCGACATTCTATTCGTTATGGGCTTACTAGACTAAATTTTGTCAGTTTTAGCCTGTATTTTCCGATAAATAAATCATCATGAAGGATCTTTTATCCTTAAATTTTGCAGCCGGTCTGGGACGCTCAACGGCGGGCTTTATCGAAGATACTTATAATATCCTCATTATGATTTATTTGTCGGTCCGTGCCACTTTTCGCGATCAACAACAAGGTCTCGGAACCATCTTTCGTGTGGTGAGTGCACAAATTTATTTTACGGGCTGGCAGGCTATGCCTATCGTGGCAGTGATAGCGCTAGCGGTGGGAAGTCTTTTCATAATGCAAAGTTCGTATCAACTGAACCTCTTGGGCGGAAGTGAGATGATCGGCAATTTAATGGTGATGATTGTGGTTCGTGAATTGGCTCCACTCCTCGTGGCGATTGTTGTGGTAGCGCGTTCCGGAACCGCAGTGGCGAGTGAAATTGGTAACATGAGAGTCAATCGAGAGATTGAAGCTTTGGAGGTAATGGGAATTCACCCTCTAAGTTATATTGTATTTCCGAGAATTCTCGGCGGAATAGCGAGTGTGCTGTGTCTGGCATTTTACTTTAACGTTATTGCTTTGATAGGCGGATTTTTAGTTTCAAGTTTTGTTCACAGCATGTCTTTCTCTTTCTACGTTGATTCACTAGCTCGGGCGGTTGACTCTTCAGATGCATTTGTATTCTTATTAAAAAATTCGTTTAGTGGAGCGATTATTTTTACGGTTTGTTGTTACAACGGTCTGCAAGTTCAGGGATCACCTCACGAAGTTCCACAAGCAACTACGAGAGCAGTGGTGCGGTCGATTGGCTATGTGGTGACATTCAATATGGTCGTTACTTTCCTGGTTTACTTAAAGCATCTTGTGCGTTTGGGGATTTTATGAGAGCGAAATCTATCGGCACAATTGTTTTAGATAATTTGTCCTTTGCTTATCCAGGTAACGAAAATATTCTTGAAGGCGTTTCTGCAACTTTTAAACCTGGGAGCCGAATTCATTTCACGGGCTCAAGTGGTGTGGGCAAATCGACACTTATGAAAATCCTCGTTGGTCTTTCAACTCCGACCGCGGGGAAATATATATTTGATGATGTTGACATTTTGCCACTTTCATTTGAAGAGTTTTTACCGTATCGACTGAATATCGGTTTTAGTTTCGATTTGGGGGGACTGCTTTCAAACCGCACTCTCCTTGAAAATTTACTCTTGCCGCTACAGTATCATGAGCGCATGAACCGTGGTGAGGCGATGGCGCGTGTCGAAGAGATCATGCGCGAATTTTGTATTTGGCCTAATCGGAATCTTCGGCCTTCAAATGTCTCTGGGGGTCAGCGTAAGGCCGCGTGTGTGGCCCGCGCCCTGGTGGCCAATCCCGAAGTTTTAATTCTCGATCAACCGACGACTGGGCTCGATAAAATGGCGACCAGTGCTCTTATGAACTCTATTGAAAAAGGAAAATCAACAGGCTGGTTAAAACATCTGTTTGTAACGAGTGCAGATTCTGCATTTACGGATCAGTTAAATTGTGAGACTTGGGTAGTTTTTGATAAGAAAATTTTTAGCTATGCGGAGTTTGAAAAAAAGGTGGTGTTTGCGTGACTGTTAAATTCGGAAAGTTTGAAAAGGTCGCAGGGATATTTGTTTTAGTCGCCATCGTGGGTACGGTTGCTAGTTTTGTGATTGTTGCAGTAAAACAAGGTTGGTTTTCCACGAAAGTGGAGCTAAAAACAAATTTTAATTCTGGGGATGGCATTCACGTTGGCACGCACGTGCAGATGGCGGGGCTGCGTGCGGGGTCCGTCAATAAGGTTGTACTTGAAGATGACAATAAAATTACCGTTTATTTTGAAATTCAAGAAGACTTCTTTAAACGCGTGAGATCAGATTCCACTGCCCAAGTGGTACGTCCATTTGTAATTGGTGAAAAAGTTATTGATGTGAGTGTCGGAACACCTGCGGGAAGTGTGGTGGCGGCCGGAAATTCCATTTCCAGTAAAAACTCTATGGATATTATGGATCTATTGAGCGGAAAGGAGCTGGGACAATATTTGGAAACTATGAGAAGTATGGCTGAGAATATGCGTTTTGTGGCGGAGCAACTTTTTGCACCGTCGCGTTCAAAGGCCATGGTTCAACTTATTGACGAGTTGTTGCCGACCGTAAAAAATTTAAACAAAATGACCATCGAGTTTGTCACTCTGAGTTCTATGCTAACTGAGAAAAAGCAAATTGGTTTAGTAATGAAAAATGCCAATGATTTAATGGAAGAACTTAATCAATTTATTGTCGAAATGCAGGTGATAGTGCCGGCACTTCGTTCAATTGCACCAGATTTACCGCGTACAAGTCGCAGATCTGTTGAGGCAATAGACGAATTGGTTGTGACTTTAAAAGCTTTGCAAAAGAATTTTATGTTGCGCGGAAAAGTTGAAGAAGTTAGGGATGAAGAGCGCCGTGGAAGAACTCCAGCAGGAGAGAATTAATGACTGCACGGAAGAGCCCGGCCAAACCAAATACCCCTAACTACCTCAATATAAAAGATATCGGAAGTAGTGTTAAAGAGATGGGGAGTGATATGGTAAAAACCACTCATCAAAATGTGGTTTCCCATTGGTACCACTCTGACATGGATGCTGATTTAATTGTTTGGCGTGATGAAAAACAAAATATAATTAAACAACAGGTTAATCTTTTGGGGCAAGTGATTGAGTGGAATATTGTCGACGGTTTACGCACAGGATTTGTTGTTGAGACTGAGCAAAAAGATTCTCCGAATAAAGAAAAAGAGCAAGCTGGCTTTGCCGGCGTCAATGAAGTCAAATTTGATCGCACCCCGGCGGCAGCTTCGGTCACGCAAGCCATCGAACTCATCCATTTTTTAAAGTGTATTTCTGAGTCTGATAAAGACGCGCTCTCGTATAATTTAAAAAATGCGCCTAAAATTGCATCTATGGAACCCGGCGAATTCTTAAAAAAGTTTGGCCGCGACCACCCTGGTCCAATTAAAGGTTTTTGGCAAAAAATAATTCGACGGTTTTTTCGATAAGTGTTAATTTCTAACTATTATGTTAACGCTTCAGCTCTTTCGAAAGTTTCTATTTTCCAAACGTTCGGGTTCACTTATTCGTACAATTTCCCGCCTTTGCATTTTTGGAATCGGTGTAGGGGTTTTTGCGCTCATTCTTGTAAATAGTATTATGAATGGCTTTCATGGAGCGATTCGCGAGCGTCTCCTAAAGGTTGAGCCTCATTTAGTGGTAAGGTTTGACAAAAAGGAATTCGATGAGAGTAAGATAAAACTCTTGGAATCGCTTCGTAGTCGCAATGACACCGGAGCTTATTTGTTGGAGCAGCAAGACGTTATGATTCGCACCTCTGAAGGAATTTTTAGTGGAGCCGTCGCGGTTGGTGTGGACGAAGAACCACTGTACAAAATGTTAAAGGATATTGGTGGTGAGATCCGTGAGTCCCCGGTTATTTCGACGATTCAAGATACCGGTAAGGGTGAAATTTTTGTGGGGAAAGATTTAGCCTATACGCTTGGTCTTTATGAAGGGGACGAAGTTTTGATTGTGCCTCCGGAGAGCTTATTGACGCCAACGGGAGACATTCCAATTTTTGAACAAGCGGTAGTGCGTGGAATTATTTCCACCAGTGTCGCCGACATCGACGCGAAAAACGTATATTATGTGCGTGGAAAAAGCTTAAAAAGGCTGCGGAAATCAAACTCTTTTACAGAGGGAATTGAGATTCGCCTCAAAGATCCCATGAATTTTTCTGGATTGATGGAAGAATTAAAAAAAGACAACTGGAAAGTCGAAAGTTGGGTTGATCGCAATTCGACGTTGTTTTTTGCGTTAAAAGTTGAAAAGACGGTAATCGCGGTGTTTCTAGCGCTTAGCACATTGATTGCGAGTTTTTCTGTTATTACCGTCTTAACGCTTTTGCTTGCCCAGAAAAAGCGAGAATTTGGTGTTCTGATGGCACTGGGAGTCTCTCTAAAACGCGCTCGTCTAATTTTTTCAAACGTTGGTTTGATGCTTGCGGGTGTTGGTTTAGGCGCCGGATTGGTTTTAGGGACTGGAATTTCCTTGGTACTGCAAAAGTGGCCACTCGATGTTTTGCCTAATAATATTTATTACGACACCCGCATAACTGCGCAAGTTGATTTCACCATAGTTGCGATAATTTTCGCTGGTAGTATTGTTATTGCGTTCTTCAGTGCGTGGATTGCAGCTACTCAGATTTTGAAGACAGATCCAATATCAGGTTTACGTGCTAAGGCGCAAATTCAGATTTAAAGGCGATCCGAGCCCATGATTTTATCCCAGAAGCGAAAGTAAAGGCCGTAGTTGACCTGGTAGTTGCGGTGATGAAGGTTGTGGTGTGTGGCCGTAATCATCGTACGCCCCCAAAACCCTCGCATCCAACGAACTGGAAAGATCTCAAATCCCGCGTGATTGGTAACCCCAAAGAGAGTCATGGTAGTAAGGATGATTCCCAGCACACCAATGTGAATGGGTAAGACAAATGTTAGAAGCGGGACGACTAGCGCTTCTATAAGGGCTTCCCAAGCCGAAAATGAAAAGCTCGCCCACGGTGTTGGGCTTCGGGAATTATGGTGCACTTGATGAAAAATGCGAAAAAGGCGCGGGTGATGCATTAGGCGATGGGTCCAATAAAAAAAAGTATCGTGTAAAAATAGGTAAATAAAAGCGCTCACAAGTAAATACAAAACTCCATATTTTTCAAAGTCGGAATAGATCATAGTGCCGCCGGCCTTCCACGATTCAATCATCACAGCTCCTGGTAGCGCGAAAACGACCGATGTCAAAAGCGACCACTTGATTTCGCTTTTGATAGTGGCAGGGGAGGGATCATCCATATTTAACTTTCGCTGGCAAAAATGCTCCGGTCTTTTAACCCATAAGAGCCAATAGAAAAAACCCGCCACCAAAAAATAGCGAAAAAGAATTATAAAATAAAGCCCTGTGGCGGTGAGAAAATAATTTTGCATTTGCGACTAAATTAATCCCAAGCGTTGCATGGTGATGAGCGTTTCTTTAACACCCGGATAACCCTGATCAAACCAGTGATACCAAGCCAGCACCATTATAGTATGCCCTAGAAATATAAAAAAGTGACTCCACATTTCAACCCGATCGGATTTTTGATTGAGGTAGCGATGCCAGTGGAGAGCTTCGTCGATCATGCTATAAAAAATGCTCAAAGCAATTAAGCTGATTGCCGGAATTTTGAAAAAATCAGGATAAGAGTAGCATAGGCAAAGTGCTAAAACGCTAGTGACGCCAGCAAAAATAGTGATATGGTGAACCAGCGATTCCCCTTTTTTTAAATACTCTTTGTAGGTGGTACGGTGCCCTATTGTATCAAAAGCTATGGCACCAACGAAAATCAGTGTTCCAATGGGAACATTCCAGACATAAGGTGGAAAGTTTGCGTTATTAAAATGGCCGACTAAGATAAAAGCGGTCACCGAGAATAAAAGTCCAAGCATTAAACCAACCCACGCAAAGTAAACCTGCCAATCAATTTTATTAAATTGCCAGATTTGATTGGCGTATTCGCGAGTGTCTTGCCAAAAACTCGTTTGTTGGGTCATGAATGCCTCCAGATTTGCTTAATTACCACCGGTTCAAAACGCGGCAGCCAAATATTTTTCCACAAAATTTTTGCAATACTGAGTCCAACCCAGAAAATTTTTCGATAAGTGGGGACATAGACTCGTTCTTTCCAGGCAAGAGCTCCACGCGATCTCACAATACGACCGATATCAGAATAAATATAGCGGGCCGAAAGAATGGCGATTTGCGCTCTGAGACTTAAGAATTCTAGCCCTTGATCTCCCGAGCCATAGAGCTTATCGGCTTCGTCAAGAATTAAGCGGGTAACATTGGCAAGTCGTCCATGGTAAACTGAAACCGAGAAGGATTTGGGAGAAAATGGCACCTGATTTTTTTTTAAATTCACTTTCGGAAGGTAAATTCTCCCCATCTCGGCGTCCGCGAAGATGTCGCGCGCGATATTGGTAAGTTGCATGGCCATTCCCATATCGCAGGCGTGTCTTAAAGCTGTTTCGCTGCTAACTTTCATAATGTGAGCCATCATAAGTCCCACGACACCTGCAACCCGATAACAATAGAGCTTGAGCTCGTCAATGGTTTGGTAAGTCTGATTTTCGACATCCATTTGTAGTCCCTTGATGAGCTCAATGGGATAGTGTGGGGGAATATCATATTTTTTTATCAGAAATGCTAGGGCTTGAAAAGGTTCAAGGTCCGAGGTCTTACCGTTAATCACGGCTTCGGTTTGGTTGCGTAAAAAATCTAACTTTTTTAGGTGTTCGCCAGTTTTAGAGCGATCGATTTCATCATCACAAAAGCGACACCAGCGATAAAGCAAAACGGCGGCCTCAAGTGTTTCCGTATCAAATAGCCGGGCCGCTAGTGAAAAACTTTTAGAGCCGTGGCGAATCACTTCACGGGACGATTTTACAATCTTTCGGTTCATGCCAGGGACTCCCATTCAGGAAAATGACCGGCCGGTACCGTAGGTCCTGAATAATCATTTAAGATCATGCTGCTCGTGGCCTTTGCGGAATTGATGACACCCGGCACACCCGCGCCAGGATGTGTGCCCGCACCCACAAAATAAAGTCCTTGGATTTTTTTATCGCGGTTTTGGGTTCTAAAATAAGCGCTCTGGGTAAGAATTGGCTCTAAAGAAAACGCTGAGCCTAAATGAGAGTTTAAATCATCGCGAAAATTTAGCGGCGTAAAATAGCGTTTAGTCACGATATGTTTTCGGAGGTCAGGCATATATCTTGACTCAAGATAATTTAAAATTTTATCGGCATAGATCGGCGCGGTACTTTGCCAGTCAATCGCATCATGTCCTAAGTGAGGGACTGGAGATAAAACATAGAATGTATCGCAGCCTTCGGGAGCAAGACTGTTATCAGTGCGGCAAGGGGCGTGTAAATAGAGAGAAAAATCATCGGCCAAAACCCCGCGTGAAAATATGTCCGCGAGCAATTCTTTGTAGCGCGCTCCAAAGATCACATTGTGGTGTTTTAAATGCGAATATTTTTTATTAGTACCAAAATAAATTAAAAATAAGGACATGCTAAAACGTTGACTCAAGACGCGCTTACGGGTTGCTGCCAGAGTTTTCTCTGAGCGTAAAAGTGTCTTGTATGTATGACCTACGTCGGCATTGCTAACGACGACATCAAAAGGTAAAGTGCTGCCAGATTTTAAATTTAGTCCCATGACTTTTTTATTTTTTGTTAAAATGGAATCGACTTCGGAATTAAGATAAACTTTTCCGCCGATGTCTTCGAAAAGTTTCACTAATCCATTCACCAATGCGCCGGTTCCTCCTTGCGGAAAAGACACTCCCCAAGATCTTTCTAGGTAATGAATCAATGTGTAAATTGACGAACTTGAAAATGGATTACCACCCACGAGTAAGGAGTGAAAACTAAAGGCCTGGCGCAGCTGCTCGTCTTGAATAAACTTTGAAACCATTGTGTACACCGGGCGAAATGCTGATAGCTGGGCTAATTGAGGCGCTACTTTCACCATGCTCCAGAGATTTGAAAATGGCACGTGTGCAAGTTTAATATAACCTTCACGAAAAACTTCTTTCGTGTAAGCCATAAATTTGAGATAGCCGTCCCAGTCATGTGGAGATTTTGCAAGAATTTGCCGTTTCAATTCGGCGTTATCGTTGGAGTAATCGAACTTGAAACCGTCTTCCCAATAGAGACGGTAAAATGGCGATACCGGAACTAACTTAACATAATTGTTCATTGAGCGATTAGCCACTTGAAATAATTCCTCAAGACAATGAGGGGCTGTAATCACTGTGGGTCCAGCATCAAAGGTAAAGCCATTGTCTCTAAATACGTACGCTCTGCCGCCGGGTTGATCGCGTTTTTCAAAAATAGTAGTTTCATATCCTGCGGCCTGGAGACGAATTGCTAGGGCCAAGCCCCCAAAGCCGCTGCCGATCACGGCCACTTTAGGTTGTTTCATAAGCTTCCTCCAGTTGAGAGATAATGGGCGTAAAGTATTCTGTCAGATCAGGACATTTTTTCAAAAATCGAAGTTTTCGCATTTGAATATGACCTAAGACCTTTTCAAAGAAGTCATACTTTTCGCTCCAATCGGCAAAGGCTTTTGTATCGGGAAGGCTTTCAACTGACGACTTCAAAGCCAACAGCGCCGATGCATCAAGATATTCCGCCGTAAACGCCCAAATAAAACCAGGACGCAAATTTTTTAAATCTTCAAAGCGTTTGGAGTTTTGTGCGCGGTTAGCGTTAAGTTTTATATTTTTGATGTCGTCAATCATTTGCAAAAGAATTCCAAATTCACGGCCGACATTGAAAACATATTCGGCCCGTGAGTCATCTATCCCTCCGGTGACAGCACCACAATAGATCGCCAAACCAGTTAAAGCGCCCGTTTTTGAATTCATGGTCGAGTAACAAATCTCGGGGATCTCAGAACGTGGGACTTTCACGATAGGAACGCCAATATCTAAGGCCTGACCAATATGGCCTTCAAACAAGGTATCCAACGTTTTGTGAATAATGGCGTTTTTCTGGCGACTTGCAATGGCAAGTTCACGTAAGCGTTTTATCGCCAGAAAATAAAGCCAGTTCCCGGAATTTATGGCGGTGGCGGTGCCATGCAAGCGGTGAAAACTCGGTTGCCCGCGCCGTTCTAAGCTTTCGTCTTGTACATCATCAACAATGAGTGAAGCCGAGTGAATGCTCTCAAGAATTTCTGAAATTTGTTTTATGACATCCGTTTCTGGGTGTTCGGAGCGTGAGATTGCGAAGCCAACGGAAACTAATTGCGAACGTATTTGTTTTTTGGGTCGATCTAAAAATTCTCGCAACGGGTTTAGTAAGCTCAACGAGAGATGGTGTTCGATCGTTGGCGATGAGATATTGAGTTCATTAAAGAAGTTATCATTAAACATGTGGGAATGACTCCATCCAAGACCGGCTGAACAAACTCCTAAGGGCTCGGGAAATTTTTACGGGTGGGACGCCAAAGAGTAAGCGTGCTTGATCCGTATAAGTAAATTTACCAGAATAAAAACGACTTATAAAATCAGGGGCAAAAGTATAAAAGCGTGAAAAGATTTTAATGCGCTCAGTGGGAACCGCGGCGCCAAAAAGCATACGGTTTAAAAACAAAAAGTATTGGCGCTGAAAGATCCAAGATTTATCGCGAGCTCTTAAAGCTAAGCGCAATTTATCTGTCGAAGGCTCTGAAAATGATGAAATAAAAAACGCATTTCTAACAGCCCAAGGGAGAGAGTAACCTGTGGTGGGATGGAAGTAACCACCGCGTAAACCTAGGGCCAGAGCAGCCATGTCCTCATCTTGCCACATCAATGGAATCTGCAAAGCCGCGCTCTCACGGCGCGCGATCTCAAACTTTTCACCCCATGAGTCATGAACGTACGCTAAAATCTCGCGCTCAAAATCATCGCTTTCAATTCTTGCAGTATCACTGTAGCGTGTGTCCTCAACCAAGAGAGTTTTTTCATCCAAAGGTAGGGTGTATAAAAAGCGAAAACCCTCTTTCTGCGCGACTGTCGCATCCATCAGCCGAGGATGTTTTAAGCCGTGGGGTTGAGAAAATTTAATCTCCAAGCCGACAAATTTTTGCAAACCTGTCGGCAGTTTTTGCGTCTGTCCAAGACCTCGAGAGTCAATAATACAACGGCCAGAGATTTTTTTGCCAGAGCTAAGTTCTACATTCTTTCCCGTTACAATTTTTATTTCTTGAGAAGTTAGAATATGTTTTCCAATCACTTTTTGAACGTGTTGAAAAAAGCCGGAACTACAAATCGAGGCATAGGGGAGTTTCAGAAAACGGTGATAGCTCGGAAATCTAACCTCGTAGCCTGGCCACTGAGCGGTGATCAGCGGAAGTAACCATTCTAACTCTTCGGAAGTTAAATCCGACAAATGAAAGGACCAAGTCTGTAATGGTTCAAGTTTTGACTTTTTCTCGATGATGATAAATCGTCTCCCTTGCTCAGCGAGTTTTAATGCCGCCAGGCAATTCGCCAAACCTGCCCCAACGAGCACAAATTCGAAGTCACAATCCAGGTGTTGATGTTTCTTCATGTACCTCACACCGAAATGTCAAACTCTCTTAACGCTTTATTCAATGACGTTTTCAAATCTGTTCCAACGCTGCGTTTTCCAATAATCAGTGCGCACGGTACTTGATATTCACCAGCGGTAAAAATTTTTTTTCGTGAGCCTGGAATTACCACAGAATGAGCTGGAACCTCGCCCTTAAATATTTTTTCTGATGAGCTTGTCACATCAATTATTGGAGTGCTTTTAGTAATCGTTACGCCGGCACCAACCACTGAACCTTCACGCACACAAACTCCCTCCACAATTATTGCTCGGGATCCAATAAAACAATTGTCCTCAACAATGACGGGCTGAGCCTGCAAGGGCTCTAAAACTCCACCAATACCAACTCCCCCGCTTAAATGTACATTTTTTCCAATCTGGGCACAGCTTCCGACAGTTGCCCAGGTATCAACCATTGTGCCTGCACCGACGCATGCACCAATATTCACGTAACTTGGCATAAGAATGCAACCGCTCTCAACACAAGCTCCCAGACGCACAAGCGCGTGGGGAACTACACGCACGCCCTCTTTGCCGGTCCATTTTTTTACGGGCACCTTGTCAAAAAAACGCAAGTCGCCAGCTCGAACCACATTCATTTTTTGCATTCGGAAATAAAGTAAGATGGCCTTTTTTATCCATTCATGTGTGACCCAATTATTATTTTCTTCGCGAGTGGCGACTCGCAATTTTCCCGTATCTAGCTGCTTGATCACTTCTTTGACAATTCTTTTTTCCTTCGCAGAAAAGTTTTTGGCATTCAGATCAGAGCCTTCAATTTCTTTTTGCATTAACGTCCTCGCCGTTCACAGACTTTCAGAGATTCGACTATGGCTTTACAATGCGTCGACAAAATTTCTTTTGTACCAAGTCCGCGTTCAATTTCATAAGTTAAAGTTGGAATATCACGCTCAAGGCCCGCATAAGTGCCGAGACAACCTGGAGTAGGATAACCAATACTTTCTTTAATTTCATAGTGTGTGATTTTCTTTATAACTTCAGCTTCGTCCTGGCAGGCTCCATTGATATTTAAAAGGGGGTACCATGAGTGCAGCGACACTATAAAAGTAATTTTATTGATCTTTAGATAATTCACTACGGCTTGCGATTCGGGTTCAGAATTTGCGGAGACTCCAGGAAAATATTTTTCTTGATCAAATTTTGCCGTCCAATCGTTGGTGGGAAGATTCCGGTTGAGATCGACGCCGTTACCATTCCGGCGCTCTCCTTTGAGAGCTCCGTCCAAATTTAATATTGGAACGAGATCTAGCCGCAAGACATAAGGAAAAGACTTTGCAAATAAATTTAATAAACCATGGGCGCAGGCAATGCCTTCTGGTTCATTGCCATGAACACCTCCAACAATCAAGACACCGGGGCCGCGGGAACCAAAATTATAAACTGGAATTGGTAAACCATTTGCCGTGTAACCAAAAATTCCTGACTTGATTGCCGAACTAGAACTCATTTTTCATTCCCCGTAAATCGAGTGGCAATTCTTCGTCTGGTGGCAACCACTTTGTGGGCTCGCCTAAAATTTTTACCGCCTCTGTCGTGGCAAATTCTTTATCGTCTTTGGCGATAAACGACGCCTGACGAATTTGCTCGACAACTTTTATTGAAATTGGCTCCGCTCTTAGCGGCGCTTGAATCTCTTCACCGTCAGGGGCGATGTGAGCTTCAATTTTAATTTGCTGACCTGGATCGACCATTATTTTTTGGCCGGTGACTTTTTGCTCGACTTCGACTTTTCCTTCAATTGTGGCCTGGTGGGTGAGCCTGGTATTTGGATCAAAACCTACAAACAAGTCTGTACCGCGCACTCCCATAACTGCAGTCGAGGTGTTGATTTGGAGATTTTTTTCGCCAGTTTCACGCGGTTTCACAAGAGCGCGTATTTTACCATACATGAGACTCAATAAATTTGGTTCATGCGTTTTTTCGTTATGTTCTTCTGCTGCCAGTCGACTTTGTGAGGACATGGTAACCACAGTACTACCAAGTTTGAGTTTGGCGCGCGAAGCCCTTCCGGTAAGAATGATATCATCGCATTGAAGAGGCGCTTGATCGGTAGCCTTAATGCCTATGCGAACATCTTTTGTTTCTTTAATTCTTAAAATTTCGACGTCTCCTTGAATTTTCAAGATTTTTCCGCAAACTTCCGCTTGGCAAAAATTAGCCAAGACCAAAAAACTGAACGTATAAAAAAATAGAATTCGATTCATATTAACTCTTTGTCAAAGCATCTATTGCTGTCTTAATTTTTTCAGAATCTCCTTTTTTACAGACGAGAAGGCCGTCGGGAGAATCAATGACTATCACATTTTCGACACCTATCAAGGCATATTTCTTAGAGGCTGTCGGATGTACGTAATTACTCTGTTTGTCCATATAAACCTGAATCTTTGAACCTTTCTGTATACCGTGGCGCGCGATCTCGTCCCATGAGCCGACGTCGCTCCAGTCCATATCAACTGGAATGCATGAAACGTTGTCGGTTCTCTCCATCACACCGTAATCTATGCTTTTGGGTTCTAGTGATTCATAAATCTCTTTAAGATTACTTAAATTGGCATTAAGTTCTCTTAGAGATCTAAAAGTCGAAGGCATGTACTCTTCAATCGCCGCCATCATTGAGGAAACCTGAAAGACAAAAATTCCGGCATTCCAAAAATGTTTCCCCGAGTTTACAAATTCATTGGCTTTTTCGGCTTTTGGTTTTTCATGAAACTTTTTAGCAAAATGAATTGAAAGACCGTCCCGCTTTTCATCTGCCTCTTTATCAATCTCAATGTATCCGTAACCTGTCGAGGCGTGGCTTGGTTTTATTCCCAGAGTTACAATTTTTCCACGACTTGCCCAGACTTCGGCAAACTGGACCGCATTTAAAAAAATATCGGGCTTTCCGATCAAATGGTCGGCAGGAAAAATTCCCACTACCTCTCGGTCTCTATTTTTTTGCGTTAAAATGGCGCATAAAAGTGCAATTGCGGGGCCGGTATTGCGCGCCATTGGCTCATAAACGACTTGGCTACTAGGAATTTTAAACATTTCATTTGTGTTTTCAGTAGGGGTGCGTAAGTTTTCAGTTGTGATAATCCAGGGTTTACCAAGGGGCTGGAGTCGACGAATCGTTTTTGCCTGCAAAGGTTCGTCAAAGATCATCGCAAACTGTTTTGGTGTATAGTCGGTAGAAATTGGCCACAATCTTTTTCCTTGGCCGCCAGAGAGTATAACTGGAATCATGAAATTCCTTTCGTTTTTGAAACAACTAATTTTAATCCTTTTCGGTTCTGTAAGTCCAAATTTATTACTTTTCTACATTTGCATGCTCTCCGTTTAAGCAACGCGTAAGGTCTATAATTAGCTTGATAAATTTAGGTCTGGAATGGATACGTTAGGATCAAAAAAAGGGAGGAATCTTATGTTATTTTGCCGTTATATGGGTGTGGCTCTGGTCCTCAGTTTATCCTCAAATGCGTTTTCTTCTCCAAGTGTTTACATCAATGCAAGCAACAAACTTCGTGATGTCAAAAACACTGTCGAAGCGAAGATCATCGGGGATCATGTCAACAAGAGTGCCATTTATGTCTTACCACCAAGTATGGGAGTCATCGAACTCAAAAATTTTCGCGCCTCTACAAATTTGGCATTTTGCGATGAACTTTCAGATTTGGTGAAATACTCTAAAGCGCGTACGAGTGAGCTGGGAAAATTGGCGGCAAAACGTGAACAAATTTTGGATCAGAAAATTGACGCAGAAGCAGGAAAGAAAGCGGTAGAAGAAGAACTGAAAAAACTGAAAACTGATCATCCCGTTCTTGTTGAGTACGAAAAACTTCTTAAAGACCCTTCTGGCAACGCTGTAGCGCTTGCAAAAATTCAAAAAGAAAATGCTGACCTTGTTAAAAAGTACGACGATTTGAAAGCTTCAGGAAAAGAAATTCAAAGTACTTTCGAAGAGCTTGATAAAAGATTTAATACCCTTGAGGTTAGAATTGCCGATATTAAGAAAGTTTTTGATGGTTTGTATGAGAAATTTGCTAAACGTGAGGGCGGGTTTGCAAATTTTGAATATGACACTGGTTGGGATCGCCAGGTAAAACAATTACAAGTTGACAATCCAGGCTATCAATTTGACCGCATTTTTACTCGCGACGTAAAAATTTATGCGAAATTTATTGGAGCCGGAGATCGAGGATCTTATGAGGCATCACTGCCTGCGATCTTAGACTACGTTATAAATGGAGAGACGTATTCCCCAACAAGCGAAAAACCGCAATCATTGGCGGCAATGCCGGGAAATATGTCAGCACACGTCCGCTTAAGCCTAGCAGGAGCTTGTGCCCTTGTGAACCCAGATTTATTTCAAATTAAGAGGGGCGAAAGTGGTATGCCCGTGTTTGGGTTGTCGGCAACTTATCAATTCCCATCAGTATTTTCTGCCAATGTGAAAGTTACGTATAATCGTCATACGGTTTACAATCAGATAAAAAAAGAAGGTAAAGGCACTGCGGTATTTACGACTCGCCAAATGAAAAAGGTTGTTGAAGACAAAGACGCCTGGGCCCATATGAAAGTCGAGTGGCAAGATAATTCTGACGGTGAGCTCACAGAAGCCGATAAACAAAAAATTATTGCGGATCTTCGCAAAGAAATTATGTTAGAAGTGTTAGAGATCACGGGCATTCCAAATCCAGAGAAGGATCGTCCGAACTTTCTTGGTGATGATGGTTACGGTGGCGGCTTCGGTGGTGGTTGGCGCTCGAGAGACCTAGGATATGGTGGTTTCGCGGATGGCGTTGGTGGAAGTGGAGGCTTAGGCGGACTTTGTGAAGCTACTAGTGTATCAAGTATCTATTGTGTTCTTGGTGGTTTTATTCTTAAAGGCTTAAATGCGATTTTTGGTGGCGATAAAGTTGAAACCGAATTCTATTCAAAGGTTAAAGCTGAAGTGACTCGTGAACTCAGTACAAATACAGCGTCACTGCGAACAGGAATTACGGTGTTTACGAGTGAAAAAAGAAATTAATTTCTTTTTCTTTTTTGTCGTTTTTTTTACTTTAAATTTCGGCCATGCGCTTGATCGAAAACTCGTTGAGCGCATGCCTGCCTTACTCGACACGAACTATTTGCAACAGGTGATTCGGTCCACAGAACTTTCATCGCATAGTAAAGATTTTTTTCATGGTTTTAGTGAAATGGAACTTCCGTCCCTCGCTCTCCAAAGCAGCGATATTTCTGTTAGCAATTGGCAGGAAGGGAAGTGCCTTGAGGTTCAACAGAAAATCAGAGATGCTCGCGGTTTTTTTAGTCAGTTTAGGGCTGTGGCAATTGAACTGGCAGAGATTTTGGCAAAAGATTACATTGATGAAAAGACTGAGGCCCACATCTTCGCGCTTCAAAAGAAAATGGAAGAGTTACGCAAGCAAATACTTGCTGTGTACCCAGAAATTTTTGATAGTTGGGAAATTAAAATTGCGATCAAATGGAAGTTTCCCAAAGGTAAAATCTTTGTCGATAAGAACTTCGGTCCACTATTTTCGCTTCTCTCTGTAACCACTCCTCATATTCATTGGCAGTCTGACGGTGCCTCCAAAACTCCTGATAGCTTAACTTATAAAACTAAGTACCCAAATATTTTGACGTTGATGGTAAAGTCTGTGCCGGCGGAATTCTGCGTAAGTCCCTTTCGGGTGCAGGCATTTGGCAGGGCGGGTGGTAATGCAATGAACACGATTTATGTGCATTTGTTCACCCATCGGTCAGTGCAGTTTTTTTAAAAAGCTTATGAAACATGAAGAGACTTAATAGCTTGCAAGCTTTCTAATATAATTACCTTATATTCTGAGTTTAAAAAATAGCTTCCCTGACGACTGACGATCAGGTCAATTCCCAACATTTTCTTTAGATTTTTTCTGAGCCTATGAACGGTAACGTTGGCGTTGTTATCGTCGTTAATCGGATTGTAGTTGGGCCTCTCAAGGACTTGAGTAACCAACATTTCTTTAGTGAGAGGACGATCGCTTGAGCATCGCGCGAGTGTTTTTAATAAATTCCATTGCACGGGAAAATCTCGTAGGCTGTCAAAAACTCTGCCATGGTAGACGAGTGACTGGTTTTCAACATCCAATATAAGATCATTGCGAACGAGAATCTGCTCGGCAAACTCTAATAGAGGCAACTGCACGGATTTATCTTCGAGGGCAATGTTAAAACTGATACGGCAATTGAGGGAAGCAAAAAATTTTTTTAAATTTTTTATTTGCCAAGGTTCAAGGCGAGTTGCGATATCGGCGTATTTTTTTTGCGAAATAATTATATCTGACAACCGCGTGCATAGATGCATCTGAACTAAGTGACACTTTGCCAATAGAAAGTCATCACTACGCATTTTCGTTAACAATAACGCGGACTCAAGCGAAGTATGGGAATGTATTTTTTGATCTGTCAGCTTGTAACATAAGGCCTTAAGTAGCAGGGCTTCGATGTGTTGAACCGGAGAAAACTGAAACCCAAGTTTATTAATTAAGACCAAGGCTTTCTGAAATGACCCAGTACTTATATGTTTTTTGGCAATGACGAGTGAGCATTCCAAAGCTTCTACTTGAAAGTCTGTGGTTTGTAATTTTTGAATTTGTTCGCGAGCGAGATTTACGTCATTGGTGAGATAGGCTTTTTTTCCTAACGCAAAATCTAAACTCATTTCATCTTTGGTTTCGTTACATAATAGTTCTATTTCAGAAAAGGTAGATTGCGCGTGGTTGGAAGAATCTTCGGCGATCTGTATTTGGTAAGAAACAAGGTTCAAAAATATCTGCGAAAACTTATCTTGTTCCGACAGTGCAAATCCACGTTCGAGAGTGGATTTCGCTTTTTCGGTGTCTCCGATATTTAGATAGCACTCGGCAAGATAGCGAAGGCGATCCAGATTTAGATAAGTGGCCGTGGGTTGGATTTTTTCGAGGACGGAGAGTGCTTTTCTATAATAACCAAGTTGCTTCGTGACATAGCCTATAAAAACCTGACAGCGGAAATATTCTTCGGAGCGATTTCCATTTATCAGTTTTTCTGCCGTTTTTAGATATTTATAGGCGGGTATGAGCTTACCTATTTGCATAAGTTGACAGCCATAACTGACATAAAATTTGCTACATAAACGAGGAAATCTTTTTTGATCTGATTTTTTAATTAATTTTGCAGCGGTATTAAAAACAGAATTTGCTTTTTCGATTTGGGCATTTGAATTATAGCTGACGGCCAAATTAGATAAAGTCATTAATTTTCTAATGTCGTTGGAGTCGTTCCTAAAGCCTTCATAAGCCTTTTCTAAACAAGCAATGGACTTTTTGTATTCATTAGTTCGTAAATAAATGACTCCGGTATGGTAATAGTTTACTGGGTCTAGAGGTTCATTTTTAAGAAGTTCCAGAGCCTGAGAAAATTGGTTTATAGTGATGAGAATTTCGCATTGCAAATAAATATCTTTGGCTTCTTTTGCGAGGTTAAGTGCCTCTTCATATTCACCCGACAAGTAACTAAGGCGAGCTGATAGCGTAATATCGTTGACGTTAAATTTATCATATAATACTTTCGCGAGATTAGCATTTCCACTAAAAGCTTCAAACAATACCAAGCCTTCATTCACAGAGTCTTGAGAGTTTAAAATGTCAGATTTTATGACGATCACGATCCTCCTCCACGACCATCACCGCCATCAGATCCGCCGCCATCGCGCGGACGTGGACCGCCTGTTACGATGTTGTTAATACCCTCGGGCCGTAAGGGGACGTATTTATCCAGATCAATTAAGTGCTCATAGTCTTTAGAGAAGGTCTTTGCCATGCCTTTAAACATTCTTTTTATAACGTCAGCGTCTTTTTCAATTTTTTTGATATTCAAATTTTTTTGCGGTAGCGAGTAATTAAGGCGAGCGACGATTGTGCTCCCGTCTTGTTCCGGAGTTGATTTTTTAAGTTCCTCTTCAAAGAGTGATAGAAGTACATCATTGAAAAGACGGCCGCCCTCGACAGTTTTAAATTTAGATACTCCTTCACCATCATAGTATAAAAAATGGCTGTCCTTTGCGGGATTAAATGTAAACTTACTCTTATTGGTTTCTGGGAAAAACCTTGTGTCTATGTAATACCCAATTTTTGCCCAATCAACTCCAACCTCTTCCTCATGATTAACTAAAAAGGAATCATGAAATTTAGAAATGGAATATCTGTCATGAGGCACGAGCTTTTTACGTTCTATATATATTCGCAGTTCAAAAAGTAAGGCACGGAGTTCTTGTTTGAAGAGCTCAACGGGTGAAGGTTCTTCTTTAAGGTCTGGATCGTAAAGGTGGTAGAGTTCGTGAACGAGAGTGTAAAATCCTTCCGTCGAATCTTGATAAGCATTTATTCCAATAATCGCTTTATTATTCTTGGAAACGGTGAAGCCGAAATGTTCTTGGGGCTGACGTGCAAATCTTTGATAAGTCAATTCATTGGAAAGTAAATCCTTTGAGCGTTCGACATGATAGAAAAGTTTAAATCTGACATCGTGTTGTTCAGTTTTTTTTCCGTGAAGGCTAAGTAATTGTTGGCCCGTAGGGGTTTTTGCAAGTTCATTTGCAAAGTCGATTTTATCAAAGGCCATTCTTTCTTCGTTTTGAAAAAAATCGGTTTTTGTTAGTCGCTTTCCTGGAATCATGAGCATGATTTCTAGTTCATTTGTGGGCAGGGGACGACCGTTACCAAAGACACAAGTATCTATCGTAATTTTCACACCGTTTTCTATATCATGGCGGCAAAAAGGGAGAAGGAGAGTGCTCTGCATGATGAGTGCAAAGTTCTGGAGACCTGCGGCTCCTATAACGTCTCCCATATGGTTCGCCATCAGACGAGACGACGTTGCCCACATTAGGAAAGTCACAAACAAGTACGTTGACGATTTTCCGACTTTCATACCAGTGGCGATGAGTGCCAGGATTGTGCCACCTTGAGGCTATTTTAACGGTCTTTTGGTCTTCGGAAAGTGACAAGAATTTTGACGGTTTGGCGTTTTTTGTACCAAGCTAATGGGGTAAAGATCGAATAACGATGATTTAGATAGATTTGTCCTTCTCAGCTCTCTGCTTAATATGTTCTTTCAATTCTCTGCCGCGCTCCCAGAGCTTTTTTTCTTCGGGCGTATTTACAGCAAGTGGTGGAACGGGGATAGGATTGCCTTTAGCATCAACAGCCACGAAAACAGTGTAACCACTTGTCGCTTTTGTGAGGGGGCCATTTCCTTTTTGGCGGTAAACATCAACTATAATCACAAGACTTGTTTTTCCGGTAAAAATAATTCTTCCGGTGAGTTCGATAATGTCGGCGATGTGAATGGCCTCGAGAAAATCGATACGTTCAAAACTTGCGGTAACCACTTGCGTGCCAGTATAACGAAATGCTGTGATCGCTGCGCACTTATCGATAAACTCAAGCAATTTTCCTCCAAAGAGCGTACCAAAATTATTAGCATCTTGAGGCATAATAAGTTCAACCATTTTAACGACGGGAGTGGCTTGAGGAGCTAATTTCATAAGACCATCGTACCGAGAAAGAAAAGCACTAGACAAGTCTAGTTATAAGTCTAAGAGGTGCTGGGCCTGATCATACGGCTTATAAAATATTTAGCGGTTTGTCTTGAGTAATGTCGGCTAAAGGAACTGGCCAATGATAGCTTCGGCCGCGCGCACGCCATCGACTGCGGCGCTGGTAATTCCACCGGCGTAGCCGGCGCCCTCGCCGACGGGATATAAACCTTTGTGGCTTAAGGACTGAAGAGTGGCTTTGTCTCGGGTAATGCGAATCGGACAAGAAGTTCTTGATTCGATGCCGTGAAGTTGCGAGTCTGTTGATAAAAATCCTGGCATTTGCGATTCAAATTTTTCTAGTCCTTCAATAATTTTTTTCCGAATAAAATTTGGTAAAATTTTATCGAGGCGAACCGGAGTGACTCCTGAGGGGGACGAGGTTGTTGTGTTGATAGAGTTTTTTCCTTTTATAAAATCAACTGTGCTTTGAACGGGAATTGTCTTTGGATTTCCTTTTTCTTTTACAAAATGGAAAGTTTCTGATTCAAGGTCGTGACGATAAGTCATTCCACCAAAAACATCCTTACCAAAATTCATTTCGTGATCAATCGAAACGACGATGGCGCTATTGGCAAATTTTCCATTTCGGGCAAAGTTACTCATGCCATTGCAAACCGTGGTGTTTTCACCTGAAATGCTTGATATAACATAGCCCCCCGGGCACATACAAAATGAGTAGACCCCAATTCCTGTATTATGATCATGATGCGCCAGTCGATAATTGGCAGCCCCAAGTTTAATGTTTTCTGCAAATTCTCGGTACTGAATTTTGTTAATTAATTTTTGTGGATGCTCTATGCGAAGTCCAATTGCAAAAGATTTTCCTTCCATAAATACACCTATGGTTTTGAGGTGTGCAAAAATATCTTCGGCGGAATGTCCGGTGGCGAGTATAACATGATTGCTATTAAACTCTCGGTCGTCTTCAAGTTTAACTCCGTAAATCTCATTACCATTTTTATGTAATAAAGAACTTACTTTTGAGTTCAGAAATATTTCACAGCCGCTAGCGATTAGAAATTCGCGAATTTTTGGAATTAATCGCCTTATTTTGTCGCTTCCGACGTGCGGGTTAGCAAGATACTCAATTTCTGCGGGCGCCCCAAATTTTACCAAGCGATTCAGAATGTAAGGAATATGAGGTGACTTAATGCGGGTAATTAATTTTCCGTCGGAATATAGTCCCGCTCCGCCTTCGCCAAAACATACATTTGATCGTGAATTAAATTTTCCATAGCGCCAGTGTTGATTGATGTGAAGGACCCGTGTTTTTGCGTCTGCACCTTGTTCGAAGAGGCGGCATTTAATTCCACTCTCAACCAATCTCAGTGCTGCAAACAATCCTGCCGGTCCGGCACCGATGACAATCGGAGGTTGGAAATTAAATTTTACTTTTTTTATTTGAAAATGTTCTTCTGATATGGGTGGGGCTTTTTCATTTTTTTCAA
This sequence comes from Proteobacteria bacterium SG_bin7, assembly GCA_002083485.1. Classification (GTDB taxonomy): domain Bacteria; phylum Bdellovibrionota; class Bdellovibrionia; order Bdellovibrionales; family SG-bin7; genus SG-bin7. Next base: position 72,470 of record LWDK01000022.1, read on the forward strand.
ATACTTCTACAGTATAAACAAAATGTGGTTTACCACGTGCATCCACGGATTTGCGCTGAATACGATATTCACTAAAATTAGGGACAAGTAATTGGAGTTTTTCCTCGAGGTTGTCATCAATGGCGACGACAAGATTTTTAAAAATTTGGCTCACAAGTTTATCTCAATTTGTTTTAGGTGCGTTTGCGAGTAACTGATCAATTACTCCTGGATCGGCAAGTGTTGTCACATCACCGAGACTGCCTAAATCATTAACGGCTATTTTCTTCAAGATCCTTCGCATGATTTTCCCTGAGCGTGTTTTTGGAAGCTGCGGGGCCCAGTGAATAAATTCGGGAGCTGCAAATGGCCCAACATCAGATCTCACTTGAGAGATAAGCACTTTTTTTAACTCTTCGGAAGGGATCGCGCCCGCTATCAGAGTGACATAAGCGTAAATGGCATTTCCTTTAATTTCGTGAGGCACAGAAATTACTGCGGCTTCAGCCACATTCTTATTTGAAACTAAACTTCCCTCCACTTCAGCGGTACCAATGCGATGGCCAGAAACCTTAATGACATCATCTGTACGTCCCGTAATCCAGTAATAGCCGTCGCCATCGCGCTCACAAGCATCTCCGGTAAAGTAGCATCCGGGGATTTCTTTAAAATACGTGTCTTCAAATCTTTTGTGATCACCAAAGACGGTACGCATTTGTCCAGGCCAACTTGATTTCATAGCGAGTATGCCTTTGTTTGCCCCTGTTAATTCCTTTTTTGTTTCTTGATCAAAGAGTGCGGGGCGAACTCCAAAGAAGGGGAGAGTCGCCGATCCTGGTTTCGTCGCAATCGCGCCAGGAATTGGACTGATCAAAATTCCACCTGTCTCGGTTTGCCACCACGTATCTACTATCGGACACCGACTATCGCCAATTGTTTCGTAATACCATTTCCACGCCTCGGGATTAATGGGTTCTCCCACGCTTCCTAAAAGACGTAAAGACTGTCGTGAAGATCTTGTTACAAACTTATCGCCGTACGCGTGAAGAGCGCGAATTGCCGTGGGGGCAGTGTAGAAAATGTTGACGTTGTATTTATCAATGACTTGCCAAAAGCGCGAAGCATCCGGGTGCGTGGGAATTCCTTCAAATAAAACCTGGGTCGCGCAATTTAACATTGGGCCGTAAACAATATAAGAATGTCCCGTAACCCAACCAATATCTGCTGTACACCAGTAAACATCGTTAGGTTTATAATCAAAAATATATTTAAACGTTGTAGCCGTGTAGACCATGTAGCCGCCAGTCGTGTGGAGAACCCCTTTCGGTTTTCCGGTCGAACCACTTGTATAAAGTATATAGAGAGGATCTTCAGCGTCCATCCATTCGGGTTCGCAAACACTATTTTGCTTTTCAACAATCTCATGCCACCAAACGTCGGTGTTTTTATTAAAGGGAATATTTTGGGGTGCACCTTTGGTCATGCGTTTGACAACAATGCAATGGCTAACACTAAGCCCATCTTTTTTACAGAGCTCAAGCGCTTTGTCAGCCGTTTCTTTAAGGGGCACAAACTTTGTTCCGCGCATACAACCATCAGCGGTGACTAGAACATTACATTGTTTATCAATCATTCGGGTTGAAAGAGATTCCGCCGCAAGTCCACCAAACACCACAGAGTGAATTGCGCCAATCCGAGCGCACGCGAGAACCGAGTATGCGAGTTCAGGGATCATCGGCATGTAGATCGCAACACGATCGCCTTTTTTTACGCCGAGTTCTTTGAGTGCGTTTGCGGCTTTGCAAACTTCAGTGTGAACTTTTTTGTAACTTAATTTTTTAGATTCGATCCCATCATTAGATTCCCAGTAAAAAGCAGTTTTTTCGCCATTTTTTTCTAGGTGACGGTCGAGGGCATTATAGGTAATATTTGTTTTTGCATTGGTGAACCACTTGATAGAAATCGGGCCTTTCGCAAGGTCGAGGTTGATGTCTGAGACTTTATCCCATTTCTTTTTCCAATAAAACCCTTCGGCGATCTTTGCCCAAAAGGTGTCGGAGCTATCGAGAGACTCAGCGTACATTTTTTCGTATTCACTAAAAGATTTTAAGTGGGCGTCTTGCGAAAATTTCTTAGAAGGCTGAAATTTACAGTTTTTAGCATGCTCGATACCGGACATGTGATTCCTCCTAGGGAATAAACATTAAATAGTACCGCTATTAGAGCGAAAAGTAAGGTAATTTTCAAGGACTTCGAGAAAATTAGACAGCCCCAAGGCTGTCTAATTTACGAGTATTCGAATATATGTAACTAGGCGTTTCTTAGGCGGCGAATCGAACGTTTAACTTGCTCAAGTTCCTGCGCCGATTTGTTAAGTTTTTTGTTCAACTCACGGTTTTTATTCAGAGCCGCAGCACGCTTAGCACGAAGTTCTTTAGCCCGATTTTTTGCACTTTTCAAAGCCATTCGAGTTGCTTCAATTTTTGCAAGCAAGGCTTTTTGTTGCTTTTTTGCAGCGGCAATTTCTTGGCTCGACTGGTTAATGTCTTTATTCATTTGAGCTACACGGTTGCGAGATTCTTTCAGGCGCTCGCGAGTTTCCTTTAACCGAGCTTGAGTGGTTTGACGTCGATTTCGGGCTTCTTGTTTTTTCTGGCGAACTTGATCGAGTTTGTAAGCCAAATTTTTATTGTCACGTGAAGCTTTGCGAAGCTCTTCATTGGCTTGGCGGGCCTCGTTACGAACCTTTAAGAGTTTTAGGTTTTCTTCTAATGCCTTCTTTTTTGCGGCATTGTTGGCTTCTGTAATGTTGGCAATTTTATTTTGCAATTGGCGCTCTTCACGTTTTAAACGTGCTGTCTCTTCTCTTGCAGCTCGTGTATCTTCGATATCTTCTTCTTTTGAAAATTCTTCGACTTCCGCTTCCATATCAAGTTCCGTAACTTGACTATCAAGCAATTTATTTTCTTCCGCGCGAGCCATTAACGGCAGCGTTATACCAATAGCAATAATGAAAGAAAGTAAGTGTTTCATGGTTTCAGACCCCCCTAATTATAAGTCACTAGACCTCCTATCTAACAGCAATCTCAATACCAAGTTTTCCTCGAATTCCATCGTATTACAGGATTTCGCTAAAGAAAAAATTCAAAGTGGCGCCAATTTTTGTAACAAGGCAACCTTGCTAAAAAAAGAACCTGGAACCTTTTGAGGTGTCATAATGACTTCAAAAATTAGCATTTTTGCTGGCCTGCCTCTTGCTCAATGTAGTTTTTGGTATTTCTTTGGTGCCAAGTAAGTACCAGAAAGGCGACATGGGTTTTGTGGTGCGAATTCTTATTTTAGTCTTCTCAACGAGTTTAGTAGCCATGTTGGCATCGGCGAAAAGTTCTAAAGTCGAGGGGTCTGAACCGCTTGTGTCTGGTCAACTTATTTTAAGTACTTCGACTAATTCTTTAAGTGTTGATGACGAAAACGGAATTGAGCTCTTTGGTTCCTATGGGGCGGAAGTGGCTTTGCAGTTACCAAAACTCTCAGGCCACAAGCAAAATATTGGCGCTTTTTTAGGATACGTTGTGGCCTACACTCATGAATTTGAGGGCGAGCGAGCGGGTGACTTTCTTGACCCAAGACTTAGCTATAGCTTTGTTGCGGGGGATTTTGGAATATTTAAAAAGCTGATCTTGGGTATCAGTGGGTTGGCTCCTGCGAACAAGGAAACAACAATTACTTCTATGCGAGGGGCAGTGGGACCGTTTGTTGCCTACGAGTTTGATCTTGGAAAAGTTCGAGTCGTTCAGCGTTGGAGCTACCGTCATGCGTGGTTTGAATATGATACAGAACCAAACGGGAGGATGAACTTTCCTGACGTTTTTAGTATAAGAAATAATTTGAACTGGAATATTTCGCGAGTCTTGAGTCTTGGAGTATTGGCGGCTCTGATATACTCAGTAGATTATAATCGCGTTGATAAGAGTGGTACTGAGATCGGTTTTGATGTAGGGTATCAGGTCACCAAGAATTTTTCTGCCTCGTTGGGAGTGCTCACAAGATCTGGGACACTGGCTGCGTCAGGAGACTATCACCGGGTTAATTTTTATGATCCTGGACGTGCAATCGGAAGTTTGGATTTGGCTTATGCTTTTTAGGATGGGGGTGCGTATGATAAAGAAAAATTTAACAATTCTTTTGAGTCTAACACTAATATCTACATTGATGAGTGCATGTGGCGCCAAACGCCCCATGGAAGTAGTTGTGAAAAATGATCAGGAGAAAGTAAGTACGGTTTCAACCACTGAGGATTTTATCTATCTGATTAGTGTCAGTGATGCAGATTCGCTTGCCGAGGCATCGCGTCCCCACTGGATGAGCTCTTCAAAGCTGGTGCGGTTTGCTTTCAATAAAACCAGCTTGGAGGTAAAGCAAGTTGTCGATGATCCTCGCTTCAAAAATAATCCTACAAACGAAAAGTCAATTTTAAGTATTCCAGTTGTTTACAAGAACTACCGGTGCAAACAAAATGACTTTAAGGAGTGCACTAATAAAGAAGAGTCTGAAGAGGACAGTACATGGGATAAGCGGGAATACTTTTTACCGGATTATGAACGCCTTCAAATTACAGAAGTTAGTTTTTTACCTTTGGCCTTAGATCAGATTACCGAGGGCTGTTTTAGTCAAACAAGTCAAAAACTTATTAGCTCGGAGTTGAAGCCCGAAAGTTTAAACATTGAAATTGAGCGCACTTACTCCGTAAAGGATATTTCATGTGCTAAGAGTGTTTTGGTTGGAACTCTGGAAGAGCTTTTAGCATCTCTTTCCTTTAAAGTTCGTTACCATATTTCTATTGTCAAGGCAGCGGCTTTAACCGATTCACGCTACCAAGAAGTTATCTATCCTCAGGGTGACCAAAGTATGTTTGGTTTTTTCACCACTGATAGTTCGCGCCTTGATATCGACAACCGCCCTTCAGCTGACAAAGTCATTACCAAACTTGACCGTTGGAGTCCCAATCGCAAAGAAATTGTTTACTATTTAAATGATGCTTTTGAAGGGGCGGAGTTTGCGAAAATCAAATCTCAAACTTATAAAGTTGCCGATGCTGTCAATGCTGCTTTTAAAGAAGCGGGGACAAGTGTTGATTTCAAGGTGAAGCCAGCACCGAAAGGAATGAGTGGTGAAGATTTACGTAATAGCATGATCATCATGGTACCAGAGGCGATGGATTCTGGCCTCTTAGGTTACGGACCGCATGCTTCAAATCCAAAAACCGGGGAGATCGTTCACGGTCGGGTAGTGATGTATCTTGGCAACATGAAACAATTCATTCATCGGACTTGGGATGAAATTGTTCTTAGTCAAGTAAATCAGAAAGTTCCGAAGGCTGTTCCTTCGGGAGATACGGGAAGTAATAGCAGTGAAACGGTTTCTGGCCCAACTCAGTCAGTGAGCTTTGCCGGCGAGTTATTGGATTTACACCCGGTGACTTCAACAAAGAAAAATGCCATTGTAGATTCTAAATCCAGCTTTAAACTTCCAGATGGTGTCGTTGTTAGCAGTCCGGTGGCGGCTGTTAACGCCTTAACAAAATTTATGAAGTCGACAAACTCGAGTAAGAAGGCGCTTGCTGGTCTTGAGATCGATAAGGGCATAGTTGCAGACGACATCGACGATTATGCGCGAAAGCATTTAAGTGACCTCGAGTATTACTCCAATAACAATTACTATCCCGCTGACTACTTTGGCTTTGAAAATGCGATACTATCAGCGTTCAAAGGAAAAATTCCTGAGAACTTACTTAAAACTTGGTCACAAATGACAGAGTCCGAGCGAGCGCAGGTAATTGATCTCGTCTTGCCAGTCGCGTGGACAGTGACTTTAATTCACGAGATAGGTCATACACTCGGGCTCCGCCATAATTTTTCGGGATCCGAAGACAAAGATAATTTTTATTCTAAGGAAGAACTGAAAGGTCATGGCATTGATCATGACATACACATTTCGAGTGTGATGGAGTATCCGTTTGAAGATATCGGGGCGCTCCCTATTATGGGTAAGTACGATGTCGCCGCGCTTCGTTTTGGCTACGCCAGAAAAGCCTTGCTTGCGGATGGAAAAACATTAGTGAGCATTGGTGAAAAGGGTATCAAGGCCAAACAAGAAGAACTCGAAAAGGAGCTTGAGAAACTTCCGCAAGACCAACAAACGTCAGAAGCTCAGAAAAAGTATTCACTTAAATCTTACGACTACTGTACTGATGAACATGTAGACGCAAATCCGGGTTGTAAACGATTTGATACGGGTACAAATTTAAAAGAGATTGCTCAGCATCAGATCAATATTTACGATCGCTACTACAAATATAGAAATTTCCGTTACGGTCGACGTTTCTTCAACGTCGAGGGTGATGGAGCGTATTTGTCGCGTATGATGGGCTCGTTTCGTGACATGCGTCTCTTTTTTGAACGTTACGAAGCGATCAAAGAATCGATACCCAATGACGAGTTGTGGGAAAAGGATCCCAATTTAAGCCCGCAAACGAAAGAATATCTGAAAGGCTTGAAAGAAGGAATAAATTTAATTGCGAATCATATGATGAGTGTAATGGTCCAACCAGAGCCCATTTGTTTGTACCGGGCTAAGGGCGACAAACAGGTTCGTTCTTATCCACTTATTTGGATTCAAAACCGCTACGCAAATCCTTTCCGCAGTCAGTATAATCCTAGCGTGTATAGTTGTTTGCGAGATTTACGTAGTAACGAGCAAATCCAGTGGGTGGGACAGTTTGGGCGTTACATCAACTCGCGCAAGGACCCCACAACAGAAAACCCTTTCGTTGATGAGATTGATGTTCGTGGTATAGCCATCGACAAAGCTTTAGCCTCACACTTTTTAATGACACGTTATTTGGGAAATCTATCAAGTGATTCTACGACAGGAAACTTCTTTGATATTCCTGAGCAACGAGAACGGTTAAAGGAGCTCTATATGGCGATAATCCTTGATGAGGTACCGGTAAAAGTGTCAGCGGCATTGACGGATGGTTCGACGGTAGAAATTAAGGAGGTTATGAGTATGTGGTGGATGAATCTGTTCAAGCCTTCTGCTTCGGGTCGCGTTAATCACGTACTTGGTATTCATGGTGAAACTCCGTTTGCCGAAATCTTGTTACGCCAAATTGATCGGTACGCTGGAAATATTCGTGATCCCGAAGGGTCGTTAGAGTTGCTACGTGAGTTTCAAGTCACACGGAACTTAAATACGGAAGATATAAAAGCCAGGACGCATAAGAAAATCGCCGCTGCGGACGGTAATATCTTTTATATTTTTCCAGAAAATACATTGGCGGAGAGAATCTATGAGCGTTGGGAAATAGCGACAGTATTAGAACCAAATCCCTTTGAAATTCAAGCGACTCTTGCGGAAGCTTTTAGTAAAAAAACACCAAGAGAGGAGTTAAGCGCAAACCTTCAAAAGCTTGTCAAAGATGTTCTAAAAGTTACTGACGAAAAGCTTGCGGCGGCGTTGTTAAAAAATGGCCTAGAGACTTTTGATTATTTGGCAAAACGCGGTGATGGAGCAAAAGTTATGGCAAACGTAATGACAGGACTGCAAAAGTCAAAGAACTTTTATGAAGGTTTGATCAATGCGTTGCCGGATTCCCGTGGTGGAGGTCGTCACGCAATCAACGCGAATATCAGCATTCAGGTCCGAGGGAAATAGTTTTCTAATCCGCCCCCTTAAACATGGAGCTCTTGTCTTGTCGGTAGGGGGTTAACTGACTTGAAATATTGTTGTAGCGTTTCGCGCTGGCGACGAGAAAGGTCGGTAAACTTAATTCCTATGCCCCCTGGGTAATTCCCTTTCGCATCGTGGTTGCGTACAACCATTGCGTTACAGCGGAGCGATCTAAATGTACCCAACGTAAAACTTAAACTTACCATTTCACCTGTATCAAATGTTTTAACTTGATTGGGCTTTAACGGAATAAAAGTTCCGCCAGTTGAAAGATCATAAGTATCAGTATAAAAACCATCGCCACCACGAGTAGGATTTACGAAAACAGGGACTTTGACCTTAAAGCGTTGGGGTATCTGCCACCAGCGTTTTTGCGGTGAACCAAGAGCAGCATTTACAGAAGGAACGAAGAAGATTCCGTTGATTGATGAAAATGCAACTGTACCTAAGAAGGTCATCGTGGTGGAATAGTCTAGTCCCACATAACCAACAATGAGATTGTTCCAAGCCACAAGTAAAGTTGTAATTGGCAGAAACCAGCGCAGTTTTGGGTCTGCATGAAAAGACAAATAACTTCCATACATACATGAAGCCACAACCATCCAATTCAGAATGCTTAATTTTGCCAAGATTGGTATTATTTCCCACGGCATGTGTTGATACAAGATCATGATTTGCACTGGAAACGCGACGATGATCCCAACAAAAAGTACGGTTAATAAATCAAAAGCAAAAGGTTTCTTCTTCATGACTACTCCCTTTCGGCAAAGTGATAACAGTAACTTGAGATGCGGTTGATGTATTTTTTCGCTTCACCTAGCTCATTGTCGTTAATCCAATTATAGCCGCGTGTTTCAAGAGCCCGACGTACTCGACTTGGTCCAGAATTGTAACTCGCAGTGATCACGTCGGTAAGTCCTTGGTCGACGTTAGCATAGACGGCTTTAACCAGTGTGATGTTCTGAGCTTTTCGCCAATAGTTATCAAGATACTGTAAGTAACTAATGCCCCCACGCATCGAGTACATGGGGTCAAGCCGCCATTCATTTCTTTCATTAATTTTTCCCAGGTAGATAAGTGTTTTAAGATAAGCGTAATTCACGACTCCGACTTTAGGATTACGCGGCCAATGAGGGTAGTCGTCGATAATTTCTTCTTCCGCTAAATTTGTAATTTGCGTAAGCCCAATTGCCTTTGCCCAACTGACTGCTTTAGGATCAAATGAGCTTTCTTGCGCAATGAGACCGGCAAAGTAACTGGGATTATATTTTGCTTCGGTGGAAAGAAAATTGATTCCCTCAACATAACTTGCTGGCACCCGAAAGGTATTCTCCATCCTAGGGCGGAAATTCGCGTAGATATTGCACGTCGGTTTCTCAAAGCTCGACATGATGGGAGTTGAGCGAGAGTTATGCGCGTAAACAAATTGAATGTCGTTTTCTTTTTCAGCTTGAATTTTTAACTTCGGAATCGTGATGAGGATTTGATTTTTATCTCTTTGTAACGAATCCTTGCGTTGTAATGAGATAGAATTAGTAACGTCGTAACCATTGTAATAAATATTAAACTGATAACCATAATCGACTCCTTTAGGATCGTGAATTTGAATTATTAAATCATTGGCTTGATGCAAAACTTGCTTTTGCGGATAAAAATACATCTTCGGTGTCGACGGTTTCATAACGATTTCACGCGTTGTTCGTGCTTCGACAAATTTTTTCTTATTTGGCTTTTTAATCGTATGAACGGCACCAAATGGTGTCGTTGGTCCCGCGCACGCCGTAATAGTAAGAGATAAAAGCAGAACTATGAGATGTTTATCCATAACCCCCGCCTTTGGTCTAGTTATAGTTATCGGTGAAATTAGGGGGTAACTGAAGATGTAAAAACGGTAAATTATTTAGTGATTTCTATTTGTTAAATTAGCGTCACTTCGAGAATTATGCCTTACTGTCAAACTTTTTTACATTTGAATTCCTAATTAGGGCTAATTTTGGCAGACGAGAAGTTGCGGCGCATTTTATCTCATCTAACATGGCACGTATCTTGATCCATTACGTTTTGGAGATTTCTTGCTTGAACGCTAGTCCAATGTTTGGAGGACGAATGGCACAAAAACAGATCAGGCTTTTACGATTTGCAATCCTAATTATACTTTGTTTTTTTCGAACGGTTTCGGCAGCCGATCTTGAAATTGGTACGGATGGTGAAGAAGCTCATGAATACCTTATAAGGGAGGCGGGGTTTATTCGTGATGCATGTCGAGCAAATTGTGATTTTAATAATCAAAAGTTCAGATATATTAATTGGGACGACCTTCAGCTGCTCAAGAATGAGAAAAACCTTATCGGGTTTGCGGGACGAAGTTCACCTTATGACCTTAGTAACCCGACTGACAAAAAGGAATATGACGTTACCTTGCGACACATATTGGGTATTTTGAGCGGGCTTGATCCTCGCCACGATGTCATTGTTGGCGGAGCTACAGATACGGGGTTTAACTCTATTTTATTTCGAGAAGCAGCGCTTGCTGGATTTACGACTTTGGGATTAACTTCGCTCAAAGGTAGTGAATACAAACCAGCACCAATGCGCTATGGCTATTTGGATCGCGGCGTCAGTTTTGGGAAAGAGTCACGAACTTTTGCTCAAGTTGTAAATACGGTATTTGCCTTAAACGGTGGTAATCAAACAACGCGCGAAATAGTTCTCGCTGGTCACGGTTACAAAAAAGAAGTGTTTGTCGTCGACCTTGGTACTCCCAGTGTCGCAGTGAAAGTATTGAGTCAGGACTTTCCGATTTATTCAACGGGAACACAGGCGGTGCAAAAATACAGAGATAATCTGAAAAAAAGGTTCAATGGTAGGTCTGACGTATTGGCGAGAGAATCAAATATTATACGGCCTGACCTACTGAAATCATTTGTTCGAGGAAAAAAAGTGATCGGCATTACCTCTTATTCAATGATGGAGCCAAACGCGAAGCTTACAGAAAAAAATGAAAAATTTTCGTCTGATTTGCTAGATCGTCTTAATCCTAATGAAGTGATAATTGCACTAAGTGGCAGTGATTTGGGCGCCGAGGCTGAATTCGCTCGCGTGGCTAAGAAAAAAGGCTTTACGGTGATTGCATTGACCGCAGCACTGTCAGACCCTGACCAAATGTTAAAAAATTTAGATGGTATTTTTGTCGTCGCTGAGAGTTGGGAGGGTCGTGTTGGTGAGTTCATTAAACTCCTTGATGGATTAATTTCCTTTGGTGGTAGTCAGGTTGTCATTGATCAGATTTTAGCGGCAAAGACACGTGCCATTCCATGGGTTCATATTCCAGATACTGTTGTTCTCACTGACAGATATTTTTTTGCTGACGAAAAAACTAATTTCTTTACAGACGGATCGTTAGCCGGTGAATTTCTTTTAGGTGGTATAAAAAGTGGTCGCGGTGGGTCTTGTCAGGGGTTATTTTTTAGACTTTAAATGCCTAAGATTTGTTGGGAAGTAAAAGTTTGAACCGACAACCAAAAGTCCATAGACGCGATGAAAGCTCCGCCATAAGAACCACCGCGATTAGATAAAAGTCGAATAAGCGCGGGTGTTGCCGGATGTAGGGAGCGAGGGTGCCAAATAATGCCAACCAAAAAAATTGAATTAAGTAAACTCTTCCAAAGTGTTGATTCCAATGAAGGCGAGATAGCCAGCGCACAAATTTAATTTGAGCAAGATAATTATTTACGGAATCCAAGAAAGCAAGCCTTAAAAACAGGGTTAACCAAAACCAATTCCCCCAGAAGATTTCCATTCCTTGGCGAAAAATATAACAGTAAAATTCGGAATTAAATTTTACATTGTAATACGCGCCAATATATTGCGCGCACCACAGCCCTAGTGGGACCCAAAAAAACCATTCAATCTTATTCCAACGGGGTAGATAGTCAATTTTCTCTTTGCTGTAAAACCCAAATCCATAGTACATCCAAATAAGTCCGAGCCAGGGCAAAAGCGGCCAACCTGCCCTGACGTGATCACAGACCCCGATCAGGACATGTTGTAACAGTAAGGGAAGTTCTTGTAAGGCAGAAATTTCCCACCAATTAAAGAACATCGTCAATGTACCTATGCCCAGACCAATTTTCATAAGGGTCTTAGATCGCGAGATTGGAACGAGAGTGATAAACGAAAAGAAGATGAACTGGTATACATCCCACTCCAAAAAATAGGATTGAAAGAAACCTCCTTGAGTGAAGCCGACTAGCAACATCCCAACGGCGGAATAAATAATAATGCGACGAGGGAGATGTTTTTGCGTAAATCCTATTAAGAATGCGCTGATGGTAATCGCGGCGATTCCACTGAGACAAAAAAGTCGACAAAGAGGCAGTAGAAGTGCAGAAAAATTATCATCCACTGTAAAATTAAAATCTTGAGTTTGAAAGATCGTTTCGTGTCCATGATACCAAATAATCAATAGAACTGCGTAGGTTCTCATAATATCAAAAAGGTAAAAGCGCGATTTACTGGTCACGGGTAGTAAAGAGACATGTTGTTGGAAAAGTTTATAATCCCGGTGGTGGGGCCCATTACGAAGTTAGTCATTGTATTTTCGCAAAATTTTTTAAATGGGCTAGGAAGACGCATGAAATTGATACCCATGTACTCGGGGATAAACAATGGGTCACGGACACTAGAATAGTGACCCATGACCTGAACTGCGTTTTCAAAGTTTAGAATATTTTTCTTTTGTTGAGCGTTCATTAGGTTTTGAGTGGCAAAGCACAGCCGACGCTCAATGAGCTCACGTCCACCGTATTTTAGAGAAGCTATCAGGGTTTGAGGTAGAAGATCTACGGGTGGAAGATGTTTGATGGTTGTTATATAGCTGGGGATGTCATCCTTATGACAATTAAAATATACTTTGAAAGTATTCTTGTCAAAGTCCCAGCCAAGGCCACAAATTTTTTCTACAGGTAATCCTGCATTGTCTGAAATCTCATTTTTTTTTATTATTTTAGTTGCTAGCTCACGAAGGTCGTCTTGTTGGTGCTCAAAGCCCAGTGAAAATCTCGCAAACGAAGGCTTGTGGTTTTGAATTGCAGGGGCCCAAAATATTTTTTTGTAAACCACGCCATCGGGAGACTTCCAGCAGGGCTGAATTGTCTCTTTTAAGACAGCAGCAATGTAATTTTTTTCAACCGTGCCAAATTTTTTTGAAAAGTCAAAATAGGTCTGGTTGTACCAGTTCATCATGCGTAACAATAGGTAAGTGTAATAGCCTGGTTTAGGATGTTTAAGGAATGTTTCAAAAAATCCAAAACCAGGAATTGCGAAAAACGTGGTTAAGCTCGAAATACCATAAAGAAAGGTGCGACGGTCGACTGTTCTCACTGAAACCTCTTTGGGCGAAAGATTGAGTTTACCACTGGCTTATCCTTATTAATTGCTAAAGCCTCATCATCAAGTTGGTGTGTATTGACGAAACCAATATTCTGAATTCGTGGGGAAAGAGTTGCGTAATCGAAGCCTTTCACGGGAGCTGAACTCACATAAACAAAGGACTCAATCAATCCAAAGAAAAAAAGGTTCTCGAAGCCCGCCGCCTTAAGGCTGTGATAGATTATTTCCTGAGGCTTCAAAATCGGTATACGCCCTGAAAACGGATCGAGGTCAATAACGGGGGCGTCAAGGATGCAAAACCCGTCCCCTGTTAGATTGTATTTCAGTATACGATAAAATTCTGTGCTAAATAATTTTGAAAGGTCGTAACTATTAGGATACGGGAAGTCGACAAAGATAGCCTCAAATTTATTTTTATTTTTTCGCAGGAATCGAAATGCGTCGTCGACAATAACATGGACTCGAGGATTTGTAAGCGAATATTTATTAAGACTCGAAAGAAAAGGATGTTTGGTTGCTAGATCTAACATCATGGGATCGAGTTCGACCAAAATGATTTCTTCTACCGATTCATATTTTAGAAGCTCCGTGACTAGGAGGCCATCACCCCCTCCTAGAACTAGCACCTTGCGGGGAATTTTCTTATAAAGGTTGAGTGCTCCATGAACCATAGATTCATGGTAAAGAACTATAGTTTTTTCGGTGAACTGAGTTTGTTGATTGAGGTAGAGACCCCAATTTGTTTTAGCACCGATACTAGAGGTAAACCCTTCTGGTACGATGTCAATCGCTTGGTATTTTGACTGATATCGCTCGATGGTGGGTAGGTTAGAAATTGTCTGGGCATAGTTTTTAGCTGCAGCAAAGCTTTTTTTTACAGGGTGTAGATCCGCATAGAAGGTCTTTAAATAGAACTGGGTTATCCATATTGCCCAATGACTCGCAAGTACGATGGCAATCGCAGGAAGTAAAGCAACTGATGTTTTTCTCAAATTTAAAAGTGATTTTTGAGCAAGCGAAAGAAAAAACGCCGCTAGTAGGTTTAATAAACCTAAAAAAACACCAGCGGATATTAGGTCAAAAAACGGTATTAAAAAAGTTGCGGTGGTGACGATGCCAAGTAGGTTGCCGAAATAGCACAGGCCCAGAATCAAACCAAATTTTCGCTCCTGGTTAGGATTATGAATATTGATAAGTAGGGGAATTTCCATTCCGCTTAAAAAGCCGATCAATATCGAAAATGGTTGAAGAGCGAGTATTTGAAAATAGGGTTTTTGTGTACTCTCAGATATTTGCGGAAAGAGATTCCAAAAGAAGGCCGTAAAATAGGAGACCATGAGATATAAAGCGGGAATGGCAATGGCTCCCAAGAAGGCAACGAGGAGTTCAATGCGAAAGAGGCAATCAATCGGGGTTTTCGGCACCCTTCGAGATACTCGATTGGCACCTATTCCCATCGCCAGCAAATAAAGACCAAGGGTTAAGGTTTGTGCTACTATTTCTTTGGCTGAGATTTGCGTAATAAACTTTGCGAGTAGAGCAGAATAGCCAATGCTGGAGAACGAAAAAAGTAGAGCTGAGAGATAAGTAAATTTGATCACCATCAGTCCGTTAGCATTTTGCCAAAATATGAAATCAACTGAGAGTTAAAAACAAAACCTAATATTATTGCCGTAAAAAGGAAACAAGCATAAATCTTCTGAGTGAATTTGTGTGGTCTCAAAACATAGAGCATCGATCCCAAATTTAGGATGAGACAAAAGTTTAGCGTAGCAAAAATACCAAGTTCCGGAAGTAAAAAAAATGGAAATAAAACGGTAGCTGCAAACATGCCGCCGAAGTCGTACGACAAAATCTCGATTGCGGCGGAAGGGTCGTTGGCCATATTCATAATAAGCGGCAATTCAAATCCCGTCAAAAATGCTATACCCAATATAATGAGGTAACTTACTATGTAAGTAAAAAGAGAACTTCCAAACCGAGACTCCGCCAAAAGAATCGTTATTAGTCCAAATTATATTTTCTTGGATTATTTTAAGGCTTCCACATTTTTGGGTGGCTCTGGCTTATTTTACGATTTATCACAATTATCGTCAGTTTTATGGATTCACAAAGTGGTACGAGAAACTCAATCAACGAAAGTGTTTCTACTCTGGAACTTTAGTTCAACTTTTATGTTTGATTCCCTTTTTCCTCTTTCATTTTCGCTCGGGCGTTGCCTTGGGCTACATGACTGACAGAGATTTTTTGGTAATTCCGAATCGAGATATTTTTCATTGGGGAAGTTGTTTCTATGTCTTGACTCTTTTAGTTTGGATCGTTTTAGAAATTGATTTGTTAGTAAGAAAGAGTGTATTCGAGGCCAATCGTGTCTTAAGTATTTTCGTGCCATCTATTCTATATGGTTATGGGTTTTTGAAGGGACACGTGTTTGTCGATATTGTATTTCCGTTGTTAATCGCGCATGCAATCTCTTATTTTGCCGTAATGGCCCTGAGTTTAAGACGCTTAAAGCCCACGAAATATACGTTTATGAAGGCTTTAGGTATCGTTGTTATAACTGCCTTTGTTTTTGGTAGTTCTGACTATATTTTTGAAACACTTAGCCTGTCACCGTACACTGATTATGTGAAAGACTCAACCGTCTGGGGTGCGCTAGCTATTTCGGTGTTGGTCACGCCAGTTATTTGTCACTATGTTTTTGATGCATGGATTTGGCGTTACTCGCATCCACGTTCCAAAGTTATTTTTACTGCGCAATAGCTTCTTTCAATAGGGCAATCAAAAATTCTTCAGAGCGGTTTAAATTGCTTTTGGGCACAGAATAAATGAAAACATAAGAACCTACTTTATCGGCCCGATTTGCCAAACTGATTATTCGATTTTGCGAGCTGCCGCGAAAACGCCAAATTTTTGCAGGTTGAAGTTTTGTGGTTGCCGGTAAAGTGACACTTTTTTCAGGAGCGGGAAGGGACTTGGGCCATATTTCCTTGTCGTCGGTTTCTCCTATGCCAGTCTTGTGTAAAAATGGCGCAATTTCGTAAGGGCTAGTGATTTTGTTACGGGCAATGATAAATAGGTCTGTCCCATCTGTCTGGTCAACCCCATGTAAAATTTCAACGTCATCAGCTTCAATTTCAACTTTTTCATATTTTAAAGCGTGAGGCATAGGAAAATTAATTTTCGCATTAATCCAAAAATTTGTGATTGCCGCCCGAGAAGCTCCTTCGCTCATCGCATCTGTGGAGTTAGGGTTGCCTACAATGTTGTCGACCCGCACACCATCACTTGTTTTGGTCACCGTAGTTTCAATCACAGGTTGACGATTTAGAGGCACATTCTGTTGCTGCATTTTCTCAACTATATTTACGAGAATTACAACAACGCCGACACTAACTAATAACGCTGGTAAAATGAGTGAATTTTTCTTATGCAGTTTAGATGAATCCATGCCCTTAATTTATAGAGCAGAGATTATTTATTCAAGTAATTTGTTTTTGTAACAGACTAAATACGCTATCTAACATTTCCTCAGTTAAACGTTTAGTAAATGTATTTTGCTGACTCGGATGATAGCTGCCAACTACAAAAATACGATCCCTCGATAGAAAACTTTTACCGTGTGCAAATTTTGGTTTTGGAGACGGCGCGAGATCTTGCCGACGGAAATAATCGTAAATTGCATTCCATGCAATTGCGCCAAGAGCCACCATGGCTTTTGGCTTTGTTTCTAAGATTGTTTTATCAAGGTACTCCTGACAGTTAAGGATTTCTTGGGGCAGCGGTTTGTTATTAGGAGGGGCACAATGATTTACCGTCGTCACCATACAGTTTTTTAATTTCAAACCATCCTTTATATCAATGCATTTAGATTGATTTGCAAAACCAGCCTTATAAAGTGCGCGATAGAGCCAATCTCCACTACGATCACCGGTAAACATGCGCCCAGTGCGGTTTCCACCGTGTGCTGCCGGTGCTAAGCCCACAACTATGATTTCTGCTTTGGAATCACCAAAGTTAGGAACTGGTTTTCCCCAGTAGATATCGTGAGAAAACGCCCGACGTTTCTCGGTAGCAATCTCTTTACAATACCTACGCAGTCGAGGGCAGCGTTCGCACGCAATAATTTTTTGATTTAATTTTTGCATTTGTAGAAGGTATCATAACTGGCTCAAGAGAGAGAAGATTTCTTTCTCTGTCTCAAAATTTGTGATCAAAATTTAGTAGCGGCCTCAGCTGAAGCGTCCTAACATTTGTGGAAATAGTGCGTTAGATTTTTAGGATTCTTTTACTTTTCGAGTATTCACCAACTGAATTATTTAACAGGCTCCTTTTGCTCAATAACACATTTTGGAATGTGATTGTTTTGCAGATGCCAATATACCTGGGAGTGAATCTCCTGAAGGGCTTGTTTGGTCCGTGTTTTTGAGTTGAGTTTTTCAGAACTCATTCCATCAGTTGCGGCCTGCCAGTAGCCACGCCCTACTAGTGTTATAGGGTCTCTTTTTGCAAGAGATAGAACTGATAAAGAAAATTCTATGTTTAATTTTACAGTATTTTCGAGAAGGGGGCCTTGCCATTCTCGATTGGTGAAATTTTTTTCAAGTGAAAGGGAAAGTGTCGCAATTTGATTGAGGCTTTTGACTTCGGTCATTATGTAACCTTTTTGACCGAATAAATCCAATATATTAATAAATTCATCATCCTCGTAGATCTTAGGAACGTAGATTTCACAGGTTGGATGTGTAAACTCACGTGGGTCATCACATCCGACAATAAAAAGGGCAAAAATAACCAAGGCAACAAATGTTTTCATTCTGACTCCTGCTAATTAAGCCGCAAGATAAGGCGCCTGAACAAATAAATCGACTTACTTAATATTACTTGTTCCCCAAGGTCTGTTTTTGATCGTATGGAGAGTCTAAAAACGAATCTCTTTCCTACATGTTTTTTATCGAGCGAATTATGATTTGAGCCTCATTTTCGATTTCATTCATTTTTCCACTTGCCTGTCCAATAGCGCCAGAAATTCCTCCGCCAAAACGAACCTCGGTATTTGCGGCATTCACTATGGCAGTGCATTGATGAAATTTAAAATCAATGATGGATCCCTTATATATTTCTATACTCTTAGCAGGAATTGTTACGGTACTTTGAATTTCTAAGTAGGCCTCTTTAAAAGCACCATAATCTAAATCTGCCATTCCAATGAAACCTAATTTTATATTCTTACGAGCTTGTAGTGCGGCTAAAATAATTTGCTTTGCGAGCTCAGTGCGTGAAATGCCAACACGATTCAAGAAAATTCCGCCACCTATAAGCGGTATAAGAACGGATTGGTGTTTATTCTGTTCTGCTAGCAATACGGAATTAAAAACTGAGTTTTTTATACTATCTAGGTTAGGTTCAAAATAATTTCCTGAGCGAGTCATGCTTCCACTAGCGGCATGAATAATTGATGTAATCCCAGTTTGTCGTAAATCACCCGAAGACGTTATTAATGCAGATCCACGAGGCAGCATGCCAATTTCAAGCTCTCCATTATTAATTGTGTTCTTGGTAGATACCTTCATATTTAGATCCTGAAATACGAGTAGGCAGGCTTCATCAGACCACACAGTATTTACTAACAACAATACAATTGTACCCACAATTGACTTAAGCATAGCAGAATGAGCAAATGCGAAAACAGTACCAGTTTAGCTCAATTATATCTGTTTATAGAATTAAAATTTGTTTAGACTATAGTCGGTGTGACCAATTTTCCGCACCTACGGAATAATTGTGATATATTTGACTGGCAGGTCTGACCGACAATTGAATTCACCTGGAGTATGTGATGAAGAAATTTCTCTTTGTACTTTTATCTTTATGTTCGTGCCAAGCCGTCGACCGGCGGCCTAATTCTCAGGGAGATTATTATCCTCTAGTCTTAGGGCATAGGGGTGCTTGTGGGTATAAACCCGAACACACGGAAGCATCTTATTTAACAGCCGTTGAAATGGGCGTTGATTTTGTCGAACCCGATTTGGTGGTAACTAAAGATGGAGAAATCATTCTGAGGCATGAATATCAAATTGGTGAAACAACAAATATTAGTGAAATTTATAAATCCCGAAAGAATTCTTATGTTGTTGATGGCGAAAAAATTGATGATTGGTTCGTTAATGACTTTACCTTGAAGGAACTTAGAAAGGTAAGAGCTGTCGAACGATTGCCTTACCGAACAAAAGAATTCGACGGAGAATATCCGTTGATGACCTTTGAGGAATTCATTCAGTTGATTCAGAGGCAGGAGAAGAAAATCGGTAAAAAAATTGGAATTGTTCCCGAAATCAAACATTCGACCTTCACAAAATCCCTAAAGCTCCCAATAAAGTGCGGCAAAGAAAAGCGTACTTGCTCATTTGAAGACAAAGTTTTAGATATTCTTCACAAATATGGTTACGATCAGGAAGGGGCTTCTCCCGTAATCATTCAATCTTTTGAAATTGAAAATCTAAAATATATTAGAAATTCCTTTAAGGGGCACTCTCGTTATAAACTTCTTCAGCTGATTGATGAACCACAAATGAAATTTGCCGACGAAGTCGCAGCAAAACGATCGACCACCTTCCGAGATGTCATTACGCCTGAGGGAATGAAAAAAATAGCCGAGTACGCGGATTATGTTGGACTCTGGAAATGGTATATCCAGCCGTTTGAGGTCAGAGAGAAAAAAATATTTTTAGCGGAACCAACACCTCAACCTCTTCAATGGGCCCATGAGGCGGGACTCGGTGTCGTTGTGTACACGTTCCGAAGCGATAAGGAGAATGTTGCGCCTAAGTATAAGGATAAATATTCAGAGTATTACCAATATTTTGATTTGCGTGTGGACGGAGTCTTCACTGACTTTGCTGCCGACGGAGTTGAGGCTAGAAAAATGTTCCTACAATCGAATGGACTTTAAAATAGTTTCAGATCTCGATTATGATTTGATTCAATTCGATTCCTGGATACAAAAATTGTCACAACTATGTCATTTTTCCGCTTATTATTTCGGGATTGGCAAAAATACAGTTCGTTAAAAGTGGCGTATCTATTGCATTTCCGGCGTTGCACTTAAATAACTATCTTATAATAAGGGAGCCTTTATCATGAATATAAAATCTTTAGCATATTCGCTTGCACTATCTGCACTGTCACAGGTGGCGCTTGCCGATATGGCAGATGTTTCGAATAATTTTGCCTTAACAATGTTAAAAAGCGTTTCAGCGCAGAAGAGTAATCAGAATGTGGTTATTTCTCCCACAAGCTTAAACTCCGCTTTTTTGATGGTTTTAGCGGGAGCCGGCAAAGCAGATCAAGCTCTCGTGTTGAAGTCTTTGGGCTACAAAAATGCGACAATCGCTGAAGCTCTTGAGGATAATAAAAAATTCGAATCAGGCTTGGTAAAATCTGAAGGTTACAGTGTTTCTTCGCAAAACGCCCTTTTCACAAATGTCAGTCTAGATTCTCAATATAAAACTTTGATTGAAAACAATTTGGCCGCAAAAACGTCGACAATTGATTTTTCTAAAAGTGGTGCTTCGGCACTTATTAATCAATGGGCGGATCAGTCAACCCAAGGAATGATAAAAGAAATTGTTAAGGACAAAGAAATTCAGGAATTAGCTTTCTTGGGACTTAACGCCACTTTTTTAGATGCAAAATGGGCTTATGCTAAATTTGATTCGCCGAGCGAGCACGGCCGCGACTTCTTAAACGAAAAAGGTGAGGTCGTTGGAAAAGTAAAGCTTATGGTATCCAACCCTAAAATCCGTATTGCCAAAAAAGAGTATGATAAATTTACTGCCTATGAAGTTCCATACACTCTAGACGACACCGGCAACGCCAAAGGTTCAATGATCGTTCTTCTGCCAAAAATCACTAATGCAGAAGAATATAGAAAATCAATGTGGAGTGAGAACAAGATTAAACCAAACATTATTCCTCTTAGCGAGGTTTTAGAAAGTTTAACTGGTGAAAGCATTTCTCAGATGTCAAAGGATCTCGCAGCATTACGTCTTGAGAAAAATGTGCGCCCATTGCTTTTCAACATGCCAAAATTCAAAGTTGAAACTGAAGTTGGCGAGGAGCTAAAAACAATGGTCTCTAATTTAGGAGCTAGCTCTATCTTTGGAAATATCGACATGTCGCCAATGGTTGAGAACAACTTTAAGGCTCTTTGGAGTACTTCGAAAATTAAATTGATCAAGCAAAAAACCGTAATTGAGGTGGGAGAAGAAGGAACTAAAGCTGCAGCTGTGTCAGCGATCGGTGGCTTTCCAGAATCTTGTCCACCACCTTCTGTCGTATTGAATCGTCCTTTTGCTTATTTGGTTAAAGACAATGCTTCTGGTCGCATTGTTTTTGCAGGGAATTTCGTAGCGCCAAATTAATTGGCCAAGTTAATTGGACTGGGGGAGCTTTTGCAAAAGGCTCCCTATTTTTTTCTCTTTGTCGTAATTTTATCAGTACAAACAATATAGTTGTCGACGGCCGGTTGTAGCCAATAATTTATGAGAGATTGGTAACCTTTAGCCCTCAATGGAATGTGCGAAACTTGGGCGAGTGTCAGAGCATTTATTTTTTCTGAAGGTAAATTTGTTTCGCAGGTAACTAGAAACTGACGGCTTTGACTTTCTGAGCTTGTTACTTGTAGAGCTATATAGCCCCCTTTAGAGAGTTCGATATGATTGATGAGAGTGCCTGCAGGTGCGGTTGCCTCGGCCCTCCCAGCGACTATTAACGATAAAAACAGGTGTATCAACATCACTTCGCTCCTTGTGCAAGATTGATTAAATATGACTGTATTGATTGTCGGTCGCTATTACTGAGTTGGTACCCAAAAGGCATTCGACCGTTTTCAATATAGGCCAGAGATTTGAATAAGAATTGAGGATCTGTTTGCATTTTTCGTTTTAGATCAGCGTTGGACGAGAAAAAGTGATATGCGGGGGGGAGGTACGAATTTTTCGTGTGGCAAGCTGTACAATAGGTCTGAATGTTTTTTTCACCATCTTTAATATTTGAAATATTGGAGACTAAATTTATTTTTTCAACAACCATTTTTAAGCTAAGGTTTTCAGGCGCCGATGCGAGGGCTGGTAAGTCTGAAATTTTTGATGTTGTATAGCCTGCTTGATAGACTTTCGCTAAGGTGGCACACATCTTTTCTTGATTTTTAGCGTCGAATTCCACCTCACCACCAAGATCATCAATACACGAAAAATTTTGTGATTTAAAAAATGCGGATACACCGCGACTCAGTTTGAAATTTCCTTTTAGTTCGGGAACAGTCTTAGCAGTGTCTTCAAACAAAAGGCCCTGGACAATGGCGGCTATTGAAATATCGTGTCCGTGGGCTCCTTGAATTCCTGTAGCATATTCAGGATCGTCTGGGCGATTGAAATGCAGGGTCCAATCCTGAGGGCCCAGTCCAAAAACTTTTCCTACACTGTAAAGGTGGAGTGTTCGTGAGTCGGGTGAGCGAGGATCCATTCCACTCGCATCCAACACGTAGCTTGGCGTTGTATAAGAAGGTCCTAGCACCTTTGACAGTTCTTCGCCCAAATTCAAATTTTTGCAACTTAAGCTCTCCATAGCGAGTAGCGGGGCAACCTTTGAATAGTCTTTGTGACGCAAAAACGTATAGGCAATTCGTTGAGCATTGAGATGGCTAAGGGCATCGGTAAATTTGAGATTCGCTCTAATGTGGTAATTGTCGATTTTAAGCTTTTGTAAATAATTTCCTACTTCATACGGTTCGGTCGACTTAACTAATCTTTCGATAGAGTTGTAGGGGTACTCGTTGTATCCAGGGGGTAATTTTTTTGGCCAGGGTAAAGTCTGAAAGCAAGGATTATTGGCGGCAAAGTTTTTGAACTGATGAAACTGCGAAAGTTCTTTTTCATTTTTAAAGAGAGTGTCATCTTCACTACCGAAGAAGCCTGGCCAGTTAGGATAGGCTGGAAATATCGCTCTAAGATTTTGGCCTGTACCGTGGCAATTGGTGCATACGGGAGGGTCAATATGAACTCGGTGTCTATTAATTCCTATCGAAGTCGCGGTGACTTCCTTAAACTTGAGTTCGGGTTTCTCAAAAACTAAGGACATTGAACGCCACCTGGCATTTGGTGGATTTTCGAAATAAAGGACTTCGACACTTCCATAGTCCTGGCTTTCTTTGTTGCAGATGAATGAGAGGACGATCTTACCGTCGGCGCTCATGCGTAATACCCTTGGCCACCTTTCATCAACAAGATGATGTTGTAGACTTTTTGTTCCGTAGACAAAAGTAAAAGTTTGCAGAGACCCTTCAGGAATATTCCGTAAAAAATCGAGCATTGTTTTATTTTTTTCCGAATCTGCGATTTTTTTGATTTCGTCGACGGTTACTTTTTTTTCGTTGCAGTCAGGGTTGATGCCAAGAGGAGAGGCATTCAGTCCTGCAATGGGCAACAACCACCAGAGCATCATTATATTTTTCATATTACAAATATTAGCTCGCAAGACTGTGAAATTCAAACCCGCCTAAGGTCTTGAGGTCCTGCACAAGTAAGGTCAAAATCTTAACCTTTGGTTCCTAGTTTTTTACTTAATACTTTCAAAACGCTCTGACCACATAAAAGGTCCAATAATTTTTTTGAAGCGCAGATCCTTTGCCACGGGCAGGGTATCCGTGGTTGAATTTCTTTGCATTTGCAAAATGCCTAGTGGATCCAAATTATAACTGATCTCCCCACCTTCTAATGTAACTACATTTTGAAAGGAAGATTTTAGATTTTCTAGGGCGGAAAGCTTTGTTTGATCCTCAGTCCTTAATAAGTCGACATATTGAGGGAGCGCCACGATGTGGTCATCCTGCAGGCGAATTCCCACCATATTTTTAAGGTAGAGAAAGCTTTGGCTCTGGCCGGGAAGAATATAAGATACCTTGCGAACCTCATTGGTCAAAAAAATGGAGCAGGTGAGACTGTTAAGGTGCAAAATACAGAAATACTTATCGCGCATATTAAAATAATAATCTTTTAAATCCCCGCGGCTTTTGTTTAGCACTTCGGTAATGTGATTTATGATTGTGCCTTTAGTCGTGATAAAGCTGTTAGAATAATTTGGCATAAATATTTGTGAAGATGACTTGTAATACCAGCCTGGAACTCCATTGAAGTTGATCAATTTCGCATCTTTAACTTTTTCAGAGACAGTTGCGACCATGTCCTCATTTACGAAAAGTAGGCGACCGTCTTCGGTTTCTCCGAAGATACCTTCTTTGATTCCTGCCGGATATTTATTAAATCGATTTAACAACCGTGCGATGGCCCCGGCTCGAGCTTCTATTCTTATTTCTGATGGCACCGCTGGCGTGCGGGCCAGGCGAATTTGAAATTCTGTGTCAACGCCATAAGAGCCCCGGCTTTCGTAGCTTTGATCACAGGCATAGATATTTGAGTTTGATTGATCACCGTGATCGCACAGAACGTGTCCGAATCCTTCGGCATGACGACTTTCGTGAATCAAGACTTTCATGATTTCGGTCAGAGAGGAATTTATTATCATGGGACAAATGTGAACGGCCGATGTCTTCATTATCACGTAAGCCAAAGTTGTGCCACTTACACAATGAGTCGCATTTTGATTACTAAAAAATATATGGCCAATACGTTGCTTAAAAAAATCAAATGGAGGTAAATTTATGATATTAGCGTTTAATTCATCTTTCTTGTCATTAAGGGGTGGTAAATCATTGAGTGCAATCAATGCGTGTATGACTTTGTAGACGACGCTCTTAGAATCACAGAGATCGTGGGCAAAGTCAGAAATAGGCGTATTCTTGCTGTCCCACCACTGAAAGTTCTCTATAACAGAATTTGCCTTTACCTTATCTAGACAAGATTTATTTTCTGCTGCGCCAACGTGAACACAAAACAAAAGACCTATAAAAATTATACTCTTTTTCGCCAAACCATCCATTATTATGGCCCTCCCCAAAATGTCCTTAGGAT
>LWDK01000023.1 GCA_002083485.1 Proteobacteria bacterium SG_bin7
TTGGTTCTCGGTTCTAAGTCCTAAGTTGTCAGTGCCATTCTCATTCCCAGCTCTCAGAATTCTCATTCTTATATTCAAACCACAAACGTGCCAATGAGCTTGAACAAGTCCGGGACACATTAAATGAACTAACCCTCAGTACCTAAAAAAATCTCCCGCTGATACTCCCGGATTCAGTATCCAGGGTAGATTTTAGCCCTATAAAATTCCCTATGGAGTCGATGGCGTTCGACCAATTTATCCGCAAGTACTTAAAGAAATACGGCAAAATAAGTTGGTTCAATAAATCTTCGTAGGATATTTTCCATCGAAACAAGCTGCGCAATACTTACTTGAATTTGATTTCACAGCTTTAAATAATCCATCGGTTGACAGGTACCCCAGAGTATCGGCACCAATAAATTTTTTAATTTCTTCAATGGATTTATTGGCAGCGATCAATTCTTCTTTTTTTGGAGTATCAACGCCGTAGTAACAAGGTCCCGTTGTCGGAGGAGACGCAATTCTCACATGAACTTCTTTTGCTCCCGCGGCACGAATGAGAGAAATAATCTTTGCCGATGTGGTTCCACGAACCAAAGAATCATCAACAACAATGACACTCTTACCTTTTAACACCGCCACTTGTGGATTTAATTTAATTTTCACCCCAAGACTTCGAATATTTTGTTGAGGCTCAATAAAAGTTCGACGAATATAATGATTGCGAATAATTCCCATATCAAAGGGAATTCCACTTTCTTGCGAATACCCTAGCGCCGCAGCGACGCCACTATCAGGAACAGGGATTACAACATCCGCTTTTACGGGATGCTCTTTGGCAAGTTCTGCTCCTAATTGTTTTCTTGATTCATAAACACTTTTTCCAAAAACTAAACTATCAGGACGTGCAAAATAAACATGTTCAAATACGCACTGTGATAAATTCTTTTTTGCTTCGCCAGAGGTCACAGAGTACTCGCCCGAACTATCCACCCAAAAAATTTCTCCTGGGTTAATTTCGCGCTCGTATTTTGCGCCTATCAAATCAAAGGCGCAGGTTTCAGAGGCAACAACCGGAGACTTTCCAAGTCGCCCAAGCACCAAAGGCCTAAATCCCTGAGGGTCACGAGCGACCAGCATTCTTTCGTGAGTTAACAACACAAAACTGTAAGCACCTTCGAGCATCGGTAAGCTTTCTTGCAAACATTTAACGATGTCATTACTTGGATGTCGCGCCAATAAATGCAGTAAGCACTCTGTGTCGTTTGTTCCCTGAAAGATTGAACCTTTATTTTTTAGGTCCTCGCGCAGAACTTCCGCATTTACGATATTTCCATTATGTGCGAGTGCAATTGGACCACTCATAAGCTGCGCCGTCAAAGGCTGCGCGTTACTAAGTAAATTACTTCCCGTTGTGGAGTAACGGGTATGCCCTATTGCTGTTTTTCCCTTTAAACGATCAAGACCCGCCTCATCAAACACATCAGCAACTAACCCTAACCCCTTATGATGAACATGCCTTCCATCTTCTTTGAGTGAAACAATCCCAGCAGATTCCTGTCCTCGATGTTGTTGTGCGTACAGCCCTAAATATACAAGGCGACTTGCTTCCTCATTTTCCCATATTCCAAAGATTGCACATTCGTCATGCCAGTGTTTCAAAAGACTTTCTCCACCCCGAATTATAAGACCTCTCAATATCAGAACATTTAAGATCTAAAACTCCCTCGAGAGTCAAACGCGCACCGCCAGTTATACCCAAGAAGTCCAAGCTATATTTATTTTCCTTCGCGACCTTTGTCAGTTGGTCAACACCGTCTGATTTCACGGAAACAAGGACTTGATACAATGTTTCGTTGAACATTCCATTGACGACATCGGAAGTCACTTCGCCTGTCATTCCCACGCCGTGAAGCGCCATTTTACCAAGAGCATAACCTAAACCAAATTTGCCAACAATTCGCGACGAGCTAAATAGATTTGAATTTTTGTAGAGGAACCCAATAAATTTTGCAATGTCAGGAATTTCTAGCTCTCCACTACCTAGCGGTGCTCTCTCTCTCTCTACAACTAAACCCTCAAAATAAACTTGCGGTAGCGTGACAACAAAGACACTCTCACCAGCATTTACAAAATAATCCGTTGCAAGGGGCAGATCGTCACTTCTTAAACCAATGAGTCCCGTACTCGGAGTACTCGTAATATTTTGCCCTTGGGTTTCGTTGTAAAAACTTACGTTTCCCGAAATAATCGGCGCTGTAATCGCTTCGCACATTTTACTCATTCCACCAAGCGAAGCAACGAACTCACTCATGATGTCTGGGTTCTCAGGATTTCCAAAATTCAAACAATCGGTGACGGCAAGCGTTCTAAATCCCTTGAGCGCAAGTTCAATTGCGGGATAAGCAATCGCGTCAATTCCACCAACATAGGCATCAAAACGCATGACATGCGGACGACACCCCAAAGCCATACCCATACGTCTTTGTGTATGATCTAGTCTCTGAACGGCAATACTATCCTTACTTTCCCTCTCGGTTCTGGTACCGACATGTTGATCATATTGACGATAAATCCACGAACGCGAACATCCTCGCACATCACTCAAAAGTTCAAGTAATACTTTAGAGTTTTCATGTAAGGGCCCGTTCTGTTTTGGGGCAATAACAACCCGATTAGTTGCTTTCCAGTCTCTATAGGGCCGCTCATAAATGGGAGCATTATCGACTAGCAAATCGGGATCGATATCTGCCAACAACTCATCCTTCCAATACAGTTTCATTTTCTTATCAGAAATAATATCCCCTATTTTGGTCGCATCGAGCCCCCAGATATCAAATTCGTTCTTCAGTGCTTCAAATTTGCCCGGTTCGCAAATGAGGAGCATTCGCTCCTGACTCTCAGAAAGCAATATTTCTTCTGGACCAACTGAGCTATCGCGAAGTGGAACCTGGTCCAAATGTAATTTCATTCCTACCTGCCCCTTAGACGCCATTTCAAAACTTGAAGATGTCAGTCCCGCTGCGCCCATATCTTGAATCGCTACTACCAAATCTTTTTTCATCACTTCTAAACACGATTCAATCAAAAGCTTTTCGAAAAATGGATCGCCAATTTGAACCGTGGGTCTTTTGCTAGCCGAATTCTCATCAAAAGACTCGGAGGCCATACTCGCGCCATGAACTCCATCTCGCCCTGTCTTTGCACCAACATATACAACCCAGTTTCCAATACCCTTGGCGCGCGATATACAAATTGGGTCCTTTGGACCAAAATAACCAACAGCCATGGCGTTGACTAAAATATTATTGTTGTAACTTGAGTGAAATTCTGTTTGTCCCGTAATAGTTGGAACACCCACGCAATTTCCGTAAGAACCAATTCCAAGAACTACGCCATCAACTAAACTTGTCATGCGGCTTGCTTTAGGCTCGCCAAAACACAAATAATTTGCTAGTGCGATTGGTCGCGCGCCCATGGTAAAAATGTCACGTAAAATTCCACCAACACCCGTTGCGGCACCTTGAAAGGGTTCTATAAAACTAGGGTGATTGTGACTTTCCATTTTGAAAGCCAATTTTTCGTCTTCTCCCAAGTCAATAATCCCAGCATTCTCACCAAAGGACTCTAAAACTTGCGGCGCATCTCGATAAATGTTTTTTAAGTGTTTTCTAGAACTCTTATAAGAGCAGTGTTCGCTCCACAAAGCCGAAAAGAGGGCCCACTCAACACCTTTTGGCTCGCGGTCTAGAAGTTTACAAATCCGCTCATATTCGGAACGAGAAATTCTATATTGTTTTAATTTTTTATTTAAATCGATCATAAGTTTTTCTCGGGACCCTTAAAAAACCATGAACCATCACTTCCACCCATCCATTCCCTCATCGCCCGTTCGGGATGTGGCATCAACGCCGCAACATTTCCACTTTCATTTTTTATCCCTGCGATATCGTGAAGAGCACCATTGGGATTTTTTGTATAAGTCCACCATACCAGATCAGTATCAAAAAGTTTTTTGATTTGATCCTCTTCCAAGTAGTACCTACCCATCCCATGAGCGATGGGTAGTTTAATTTTGTCGCCAGAATTATAGTGAGAAGCCCACGCATCTGATTTGTTTATCAACTTCAACTCTACCCAATCATCGATAAAACGAAGGTTTTCATTTTTTACCAATGCACCTGGCAATAATCCCGACTCACAAAGAATCTGAAATCCATTGCAAATGCCAAGTACCGGGACCCCTGCCTTTGCAGCCCCCCTAACATCCTCCATCACTGGACTTCTGGCTGCTAGCGCTCCCGCACGTAAATAGTCGCCGTAGCTAAATCCTCCGGGAATTACTATTGCCTCATAACCTTTCCAATGAAAATGGTGGGCATGAAATAGCCATTCTGGGACAAAGCCGCCGGCTTCACCCGCCTTCCAGGTGTCGCGATCGCAATTAGTTCCTGGAAATCTAACGATACCTAATTTCTTCATTTAATCTCTATCTCAAAATTTTCAACTAAAGGGTTACAGAGTACAAACTGCGCCAGCTCCTTAGCCTGCGCAAATGCCTGTTCTTGGCTATTCGCCGGCAAATCAAGTTCTACATACCTACCAACTCTGACTTGATTTACTTTTTTACCATGCTGATCAAAAAGTTTTTCTACAGCCCGGCCTTGGGAATCCAAAATTTCTTTGAGTGGCATAATTTTTACGCCGACGATCATATTTTTCCTCCCCAATAGTTCTTAATGCGATCAAAAACTTCCTGATAACTTTCTTTAACTTTCCCCAAATCACGGCGAAAACGGTCTTTATCAAGCTTCTCACCCGTGGTTCGATCCCACAGTCGGCAACTATCGGGAGTAATTTCATCTCCTAAGGTCATCTGGCCCCCGATGCTGATGCCAAATTCTAGCTTAAAATCAACAAGATCAATATTGATCTCAGCAAAAAACTGTTTCAGGCACTCATTCACCATATTTCCGAGCCAGCGCAAATCATCAAGCTCTTTAACCTTTTCAACAGCTTT
The DNA here is from genome assembly GCA_002083485.1 of Proteobacteria bacterium SG_bin7. Lineage (GTDB taxonomy): Bacteria > Bdellovibrionota > Bdellovibrionia > Bdellovibrionales > SG-bin7 > SG-bin7. Next base: position 5,003 of record LWDK01000023.1, read on the forward strand.
CAGCATCAGGGCATGATGATCGTTAATGAATGGATCGCCGAGAGCATCGTCTTTATAAAAAAACTCGATAACTGCTTCTTGCAGTCTTTCGCCCTCTTCTCTTCCCAATTTTTTCGCTAGGGATCCGGCGATCACGTTACGAACAACGACCTCTAAAGGAATCATCTTAAGTTTCTTAACAACCATATCCTTGGCACCGACATCAGCAACCCAATGAATTGGAATATTTTTCTTGGCCAGGTGTCGAAAGATAAGACTCGCGATATCACGGTTAAGCTCACCTTTTTGCTGGAACTCACCTTTCTTTTGCGCATTGAATGCCGTTAATTGATCTTTGAATTCTAAATACAAAAGATTTGAGTCGCCCGAAATAGAATAAACTTTTTTACCTTTGCCTTCGTAGAGAAGAGATCCTTTTTGATAGCTCACGCTCTAGTCCTTGGAGCCAAGCTCCCGTAATACCCTTTTGACTTGTCCATCAATCGCTTTTTTGTGAGATCTGCCAGAGAATATCTCAAAAATTGATTTCTTTGTTAAGTACTTTGTAATTTTCTTCTGACTCGCTACCTTATCACGCAAGTGTTCGCCTTTTTTCAAACTATGACTTGCTGATTGCACCAGTTGATATGCATCTTCCCGACTCAAGCCCGCCATCACCAAATGAAGCAAAAGATGAGAGCTAAAAAGTTGCCCCGCAGATAAGTCCATATTCGCAAACATGCGTTCCTCGTTAACCTCCAAGGCGTCAATGACACCGGCGAGTCTATCTAGTGCATAGTCAGTCACAATAAAAGCGTCCGGAAAGATGACTCGCTCCACCGACGAATGAGAAATATCTCGCTCATGCCAAAGAGCTACGTTTTCAAGCGCTGCCATGGCATACCCACGTAGCAGTCGCGCAATCCCAGTCAAATTCTCACCACTAATAGGGTTGCGTTTATGTGGCATAGCACTTGACCCCTTTTGGCCTTTTGCAAACCCTTCGATCACTTCACCGACTTCGGTGCGCTGCAAATGACGAAGCTCAACAGCAAGCCTTTCGATTCCTCCACCTAATAGAGCTAAACTTGTAAATAACTCAGCATGGCGATCCCGAGGAATTACCTGGGTGGCAACGGTTTCTGCCTTCAACCCTAAAATCTTTGCCACTTCTTCCTCAACCTCACTGGGTTGTCCAGAATAAGTTCCCACCGCCCCACTAAGTTTAACAATAGCGGCATTCGCAAATGCACTTTTTAGTCGTAAAATATTTCTATCTAGTTCCGCGACAAAACCTAAAAGCTTCAAGCCAAAGCTAGTCGGCTCCGCATGGATACCGTGAGTACGCCCTGCGCAGAGTGTCGTCTTATATTTTTTTCCGGACTTCAGCAAAGAGGCGCGTAATTTCTGCGCCGACTTTAACAAGACTTTTTCTGCATCGAGAATTTGTAAGCTTAAAGCCGTATCTAGAACATCAGAACTCGTCATTCCATAGTGTACAAAGGCGCCAAATTTTCCTACATTCTCGGCAACATTCGAAACAAACGCAATCACATCATGCTTTGTTTTTCTCTCAATCTCGTAAATTCTTTTTAAACTAAATTTGGCTTTTTTCTTAATCTCAGCCGCTGCTTCTGCAGGTATAATTCCCATTCCCGCTTGGATCTCGGCAACGGCAATTTCAACCCTCAACATTTTTTCAAAACGGTTTTCAGACGTCCAAATATCGCCCATTTCCGCACGCGTGTAACGTTCGATCATTTCGTATTCCTTAATTCTTTCTCGCGAAACTCCACTATTTCATCGCGAATTTTCTCCTGCGATCTAAATTGTCCTGCCCAATCAAGGCTCATCCATTGCTCAGGACCATCAAAGAAAACATTTTTGATTTTTGCAGGATAGAGACTATCAATTTGCGTCTCGCCATAAACCGGAAATGGATTTGCTCCCATTTCGCTATAGTCATAGTAGTAGTCTTGCGGAAAATTTTCTAAACTCACTTCGGCGCCCGTCATTCGACGCTGCAAAATATCCAAGATATTATCGGAAAGCTTTTGCAAATAAGGTTTCAAAAATCTTTGGCTCGATGGAATTTTTAACCAAACGTCCACAAGACCCATCGAGACCCCTTTTTGCAAAATCAAGGTGTTGGTGCCCGACCAGGGCAAAAATAGATCTTCTATAATCACTAAATGCGGCGGCAAATTATTAAAAAAGTATTCCGTTTTCAGATTAAAACGAAACCGTGTCCATGACCATTCGCTGTCAATAAACCCACGTGGAAACATGAGCCTATGAACCGAATCCGGAAGTCTCTGCGTTTCTTCTGAAGTCAATGCCCAAATCAAATACCTGCCCTGCGCGACTCCCGACTTTTCCCAAGTCAGTTCAACGCCACCAAAACTTCTTCCTTCCAAATAAACGTCGTTCACTTTTGCGCCCGAAAAAACACTCACGCCATTTTTTTGACACCATTCTAAGGATTTATTTAAACTATCTCGCGATACTCGGCGCAAGTAGTGATCAGCTAAGACCGGCAAAGGGGCACCAAAATCTAAACTCTCGGTGCTCTCACAAGATATATTGGAGCTTAAATTATGACTCAACTGTGCCAGCCAGTTTTCTGAAAAACTCTGTTGGCGCAACCAACCTGCTAACTTGGGATCGATGGCAACAACTTTTCGTGATCCCGCGGCTAAGTAGGTTTGAACATCTGCCGACATGCCTGATTGCTGAATCTGGTGGGTAAACATCGGTCCTTTAGATTCGATTAGCCCGTTTCCCAACCATACACAAAAGCCTTGATCAACACGCTCTTGCGGGGCATCTTCGGTCAAACGCGCTGTTTGAATGGAATCCAGACCTTCAATAGCAAAATATCCAAAAGGGCTTTCCCAATCGTCTGGAGCCCAACGCCCCATAGAAGTCGTGACATCCACAAGGCCAACGGAAAAATCTTTAGTCGCCAGTTCCGTCGCTAACCAATTTCCACGCCCGTAGGCGGAAACAATGATTATATCTTTACGCTTGTCCACCGAAAAATTCCCTCGCAGATTAACTCTTGTTCACGCACGTGCGTCATAAATTCAACGTCACTAAGATTAAAACGTTGTACGCTCTCTTTGTCCACTGCAATTCTCTGCAAAACTATCGGCCCCGCATCCATTTCTGCAGTGACTTCATGCACCGTCACTCCAATATTATCTCTGGCCTCAAAAGCTCTTTCGATACTTTTTAGACCAGGGTAATCCGGCAATAAACTCGGATGCAGATTAAGCATCCTTTTCTCCCATAAATTTACAAATTCACTTGGTAAAATACGCATAAATCCAAGCAAAAAAATAGAATCAACATGGTCCTCAAGCAAAATCGAATGGACAAACTTCCAATCAATTGGTTTTTCCAAAATTTTACATGGGATTCCATAGCGACGCGCAAATAAAATTCCCGGTGAATTTATCGAGGAACTCAATACAAGAACGATTTTTGCTAAATGCGGGCTCTGACTTAAAGCTCTAAAATTAGAACCTTGCCCCGAAATAAAAACGGCCCAGCGTTTACTTCCATCGATTGAGGAAATAAGCCTCTCCCTTTTCTTTACCCTTTTCAACGATACCTAAATCAAGAGATCTAAATCCGGCGGATTTAATTTCTTTCTTAACAAAACCCGCATTCTCTTTATTACATACAATCACTAAGCCTAACCCGCAATTTATTGTCGTTAACATTTCTTTATCGCTCATTTCAGAGCGTCGTTGGACCTCCAAAAAAGGCTCTGGCCACTCCCAATCACTAAGTTCAATACAAGTGTTGGCAGGCAAGACACGCAAAATATTTTCAATTCCACTTCCAGTGATATGAGCTAACGCATTTACCTTACCCTTGATTTTCTCAAAAAGTTTTACGTACAGTGCAGTGGGCGTTAGTAAAACATCTTTCCATTCTTCCAAATCGTCGGCAAACACTCTCCTTAATAAAGAATAGCCGTTACTATGAAAGCCAGAACTACTAACACCAACCACAACATCGCCAACTTCGACCCTATGGGCACCTAAAGTCTCCTTCTTACCAACCACACCGACCGCGAAACCCGCGCAGTCAAAATCATTTTTTTCATACACACCTGGCATCTCAGCGGTCTCGCCACCAATAAGTGCACAATTACACTCAAAACACGCTTCGCGCACACCTTGCAAAAATTCCCGAGCTGCGTCTAGATTTAGCTTCCCCGAAGCGTAGTAATCTAAAAAAAATAAAGGGCTCGCTCCCTCACAAATCATATCATTTAAACACATCGCGACGAGGTCTTGGCCAACTCCGCGATAACTTCCAAAATGGCTTGCTAGTTTTACTTTCGTGCCAACACCGTCGGTACAGGAAACTAATATGGGATCTTTAATTTTTGGAAAATCAAATAAGAACTGGGCGCCAAAACCACCAATTCCTGAAACTATCTTGTCCTGATGAGGAGATTTTTTACCGGTTTTTTGTAACCAAGACACTAGAGCATCGCCAGCTTCGATGTTTACCCCAGATTTCCCGTAAGTTATGGCCATGACGAGTTTTTAACAAAATGAAATTCCGCCGTCACGAACTTGCTGTCAAAACTTGTGACAACTGCAAACAACCTAGGCACCAAACTCAACATTTCCAGCTTATTTTTTAAAGGACAGGTTTGAAAGTGGCCACCCTCTTGCTATAATTAGGATAAGGGGGCAGTTTTGACAATATCTAAAATACACAAGTTTTTTGCCTGTTTATTTGTTGTTCTATTTTCATTTGGAATCAGCTCCCCGGCTTTGGCCCAATGGGAAAATGATGACACCTATGACCCGTTTGCCGATTACTCTGACTATGAGTCCTCCGCTGAAGAAGAAGCCGATATCAATTTTTTTAAAACTGGAAGATTGTTTACGATGGGATTTCATGCTGGGTATCGTAACTTCACTCAAGATTTAAAAGACCACTTTGGTGGCGGCACAAGCTTCGGTTTATTTTTAAGCTACTTTTTTGATTTACGTTTTGCACTTCAGGTGGGCTTTTCACTTTCTGACCACACCATTGCGCTACCAACATCAACTCCTGTTTCTGGGAATGTCGAAGTCAACGACGTGTCCGTGGCTTTAAAGTACTACATTAATCCGCAAGCGGTTACTAAGGGATTGGGCAAATTAAATCCCTATGTCAGTATTGGAATGTCACAAATCAATCGTACTTTTACAACGACGGCATCAAGCTCAAGGTACGGAAAAGATACTTCCAATGGATTTACCATCGCCGGGGGTATCGAAATTCCTGCAATGAGAAATAAAATGTATTACGGGGCACAAGCAAGCTATACGATGATCAGTATGCCAGACGAAAGCGTTCCCTTCAGCAACCCTGCGAGCACAAACCCTAGTATCACGCTCAATGGTGACCCGTATCAGTTGCTGTTTATTCTTGGCGTGAATTTCTAGCTTATTTCTTCTTTAAAATATACAGTCGCGCTGGGACACCATATAAATCCCATTTCTTACGAAGCTCTTTCAACAAAAACCGTCTATAGGAAGGGCTTACTCCCTGGGGATAATTGCAGAAGGCAATGAAGCTCGGTGGTACCTGCCGCGTTTGTGTGAAGTAATTCATCTTCACCGAACGTGATCCATAAATTGGTGGTGGCACCAGGCGCACAAGATGACCAAAGAAATCATTCACTTCCGAGGTCGAAATCTTCAAGTGCATTTTTTTCCAAAGATCATCAATGGTCTCAAACAATTTATCTAGACCCTGGCCTGTTTTCGCAGAAATAAAAACACGCGGAATTCCCTCATGAAAATAAAGTTGAGACTCTACCTGCTCTTGTAAATTCTCACGAAAATCTTCAATTTCCTTTTTTCCGAGATCGGATTTATTAATCGCTACAACAACAGCTTTGTTTTCCGACAAGATCAAATCTAAGAGCCGCGCTTCTTGCTGTTGCAAACCCTGAAGAGCATCTACCATTAACACTACAATCGAAGCACGAGCGAGAGCATCTTCAGACTTAAATGCTGATAGAACTTCGACATCTGTATCTCGCCGTGCGCCTCGTCTCAAACCCGCCGTATCCGTAAAAGTATATTTCTTACCTTTCCATCCGATTTCGGAATCAATCGCATCGACTGTGGTCCCAGCAACATCTGAAACCAGCATTCTATTTTCATTGAGCAGGTAATTGATTAAAGAACTTTTACCTACATTCGGACGCCCAATAATGGCGATTTTCTTTTCGAGTGGCATTTCGGTGACACCACCTTCGCTCAATTGCGCTATAATCCACTCACAAACCTCATCAATGCCACGTCGACTTTCAAAAGCCGTGGCCTGCATGTTCTCACCTAGCTCTAAAAAATCCATCAACCGAGTTTCTTCGTCCTTTTCACTATCGACTTTATTAACTAACACAAGAAAAGGCTTTCGCGTTTTTTTAACTTCCACCAGCAAATCTTTATCATCAGGAACTAAGCCATCACGGCCGTCGACGACAAACAAAATAAAATCAACAAATGGCAAAATCCGCAAAACTTGTTCGCGAACTTCGCCGGCGAAAGGAACCTTTGTTCCCGTCACACCTCCGGTATCGATCAAGTCAAATGTCCGTCCCCAAACATCTACAGTACGAAGATTAATGTCGCGAGTAACTCCGGGCTCATCTTTTACGAGCGCGGGTCTACCACCGACAAAGACATTGAATAAACTTGATTTGCCAACATTCGGGCGCCCAACGATCGCAATTTTTTTTCTTTCTCTAGATCCTAAGAATCCAATTTCGCTTTCAGTGCTCGTTAACATAACCCAACTCCTCTAAAGCCGTCTGACTACGGGCCCAATCTGGACGAACTTGAACGTGCAAATCCAAAAATACTTTCTTATCTAAAACTTTTTCAATTTCGACTCTAGCTAATTGCCCTATTTGCTTTAAAGTCTGCCCACCCTTGCCAATAACAATCGGCTTATGATTGTTTTTCTCGATAATAATCTCGGCAAAAATTTTATAGATTCCCTTATCTCCCACAGGTTCTTCAAACTTCAAACATTTTACTGCTAGGCCGTAAGGAATCTCTTTGTGGAGTCTCTCAAAACATTTCTCACGAATGATCTCACGAACTATCTCGCGTAAATTCTGAGTGGTATAAAGCTCAGAGTCATAGAGAGGAGCCCCTGCCTGCGGTAGCATACTTATCAAATCGTTAATCAAAAATTCTCTCGGCAAATCTTTGGGCTTAAGCGCACTAAAACCCATGGTTTTAAATCCTAAATGTTCCCAAAACACTACCCGCTCCACAAGTTTTTCAACCGGCGTCAAATCGACTTTGTTTATCACGACAAGTACCGGCTTAGTGATTTTCTCTTTCGTTAAAACTTCCGCCATTTTTTCGCTGGCTTTTTCGGTGATATCATCCACGATCAAAACGGCATCGGCATCAGATAAACCCCGATAAAACTCGCCGCGAATAAAGGAATTAATTTCTCCCGGCCTACTCGTTAAACCTGGCAAGTCCGTAAAAATAATTTGACCTTCAGGACGCGACAAAATTCCAAAAACCCGTTGGCGCGTGGTCTGCGGCTTGGCGGATACAATCGAGACTTTTTCTCCCACCAAGCAGTTTACTAATGTACTCTTCCCAACATTGGGAAAACCCACGATACCAATAAACCCCGCACGGTAATTCTTATTCATTCCCCACCTCACTCAACGCCTTTTTAGCCGCTGCTTGCTCCGCGGACTTTTTACTTTTTCCCACGCCTTCACTTTTTACTTCTCCTAAAACTTTCACTACAACTGAAAACGTTTTCTCGTGATCTTGGCCGACTTCAGAAATAACTTCATAAACAGGTGTCGTTTTATATTTCTTTTGCACCCATTCCTGAAAGCGAGTCTTAAAGTCTTCGGGATTTAAATCTAAACTCTTTGACTCCTCAATTTTTTCATCGATAAGTGGAGTCACAAATTCACAAGCTCGGGCATAACCTTCACTTAAAAACACTGCGCCCACAACCGCTTCGAAAGCCGATGCGACAATACGTGGTTTACTGGCTCCGCCTGATGCCATCTCGCCTCTACCCAACCGAATAAGGCTACCAATATCGAGTTTTTTACCGAGGCATGCTAAAATAGTTTCATTTACAAGACCTGAGCGGCGCTGCGAAAGATCTCCTTCGGATTCCAAAGGAAACCTTTTAAGGAGCAAGTCGCTCACCACCAAATCCAAAACCGCATCGCCAAGAAATTCTAATTTTTCATTGTCTCCAGAACATTCACCACGGTTTTCAACAAAAAAACTCTTATGAGTTAAAGCTTGTCTTAATAGACCGGGGTCCGAGCAAGGTATACTGTTTTTCAAGGTCATCAAGGGCCTCCGCCCAACTTATTGATGGATATATAAGCTTTTTAATTTCGAGTCAATTTGTTGATTTTACAAGTGTCGGGATTGTTGGCGGCGAAATCTAATATCTTCCAGCCAACACGGCATGAGGTTCGCACCACATAAATGGGGGGAGAATATCGATGAAGGGCTGTCTCAAAACACTACGGGCTGGTACGCTTTCTTTAGGCCTTTTTCTTGTGGGTTGCGGCAACTCATTTGAGTCTGGCACCAATTTGTTGAGTCGAAATTTTTGCACGGCATATCCCAATGAGCCTGAATGTAATGGCGGAGTAGGTGGAAATGGATCACAGCTAACGTATATCACACCGAGTGCTGACGGTACAATTAGGATGGTCCGCTCAAATCTCAACAATCCAGGTCTTGGAGATGGTTACGCAAAAATAGACCTTAAAAACATCTCCACCCAAACTCTAACTGGTACCTTCAGCATTGACCAGGGAGGAAATAATCTACCAATCACGGTTTTGGAAATTTGCCTCCGATTAAACGAACTCGCAACGACATGCTCGGCATCCGGCAACTCGCAAATCTCGTTTTCGATTCTTCCCGGTACTACAGGAGCCTTCTTAGCCCGGGTACAGGCTGACGGTACAATTCCCTTTGTTCCAGTCGTAAACGCAGTTTATGTTCGCACGACTGCCAGCGATGTTGTGCAGAACACGACTCTTAAAATTCCGATCGCCAACGAATAAAAAACGTCCCTTATGTCAAATAATCGACATGACTCTACCCCGCGAAAAATGGTGTCATTTTTATTAAGTCCATTCCTTTAAAAGAGTTATAGGATATCTGAATTTGGACCAGCTATTGCATGTAACTTTAATATATGAAAAACATCACCATTAAAAATATTACAGAAATACCTTTATGCAGACCATCAACATCAATTCGCGGAGCTTCGTTAATCGCATCTCGTTTTATAAGGCGAAATGAACTCGTTCTGTCATTCATAGATTTACCCCCTCAAAGAGAAAGAACCTACCAAACTATCGAAATTGGCAGGGGCTGGCACGTGGTTGAGGACGCAGTCCTTGCGAAACTGAACCATAGCTGTGATCCCAATATTAAAGTAGATACGATCCGCAGAGAATGCATTGCACGGCGAGACATCCATGAGGGAGAAGAACTCAGCTACTTTTATCCAACAACAGAAACAGAGATGATCAATCCGTTTTTTTGTAAATGTGGTTCTGATTTTTGCATCGGATATGTGGATGGCGCGACAAAACTCCCGGAAGCGTTTTTATTGCGGTATGAACTTAGTCCGCATGTTCAAGCCGAGCTTCAGCGCAAAAGACTGATCTAGAAAAAAATCCTTGGGACCTGTCTAGTTTTTGTTGCCAAAATGTTGATGTCTAGCAATTTCCCTCCCTAGCCCACCTTTCGTTTTCCATAAGAGCGGCCGCCACTTAATTTCTCATGCTTAATTAAGCCGCCATAGCTGAGCAAGTGACCAAGACTTGGAAATCTTTTAACATCAACAATAATTGCTAAAAATCTCAATAGCGCGTATATCGCCGAGCCTGGAATTGATTTTAAATATTTTGCCCAAGTACGACAGCCAAACACTCTCTCATTAATCTAGCCCGACTAGATACCACACACAAATTCATTACTAGTGTAGGAAAAAACACAGAAATAACAGTTCGTGTACCGCCGAACAGGCCTTGGTCCACCGGTTGGATCCACGTCAGTTATAAGGGCCAAATAATTACTGAAAGTTTACCAACAACGGGAGCTGAAATTTATGATTTTTGCTATTCTAACCTCCCCCGATTAGTTGGGGCAGCAAAATTGAACTATGAACAAACATTAGTGAACAATGCTGTGAACAAAGCTAATGCTGAAGCTGCTGCCAAAAAAATCGAAGCAACATCCGCAGCATATTAGTAGTCCTGTACTCCCACCAGCGCCCCTTCTATCGCCGAAAAGTTGGAGTGATCATAACCCGAGATTTTGACTTTGATCTCTGGTGATTCGGACGCGACAGAACCGGGAATTTGGACCTTCCAAAAGTCGCGCGACAAGGCCAATCCATCCTTTAAAACTAAAACATCTTTTATGGAACCGATTTGCTCTAACGCACATTTGGCATAACGCTCTAAACTTAAACCTCGCAAATCAGCAGAACGCCTCGCAATCTCGCTTCCGCTCACCTTATCAGGAAGTGTAAGTGCTTTTGTTCCGGGTCTTTCACTGTAAGGAAAAACATGGATTTTTGTCCATGGCAGACCCTCTAATCGCGACTTTGTCTCTTGATATTGCTCTGGAGTCTCACCAGGAAAACCTACAATGACATCCATACCAATAAAAGAACCTGGAACCTTTTTGGCGATACTCGTAAGTGCTGACTCAACTTCTGCGCTCCCGTATTTACGTTTCATGTTTTTCAAAACTGCATTTTGAGCGCTTTGAATGCTCATGTGAAAATGCTTACACATTTTTTCGTTTTTAAAGAGCTCGAGAAGACGATCACCTATTTCTACTGGCTCTAAACTTGTTAAACGAATTCGCGGCATGTTTGTACGCATTAAAATGCTTTCAATCAAATCCTCCAGAACTTTTCCACTATCTTCGTAGTCACCAATATGAATTCCGGTTAAAACGACTTCCTGAAAATTTTGTGAATGAAGTTCATTGACCCGCTCAACGAGACTGTCAATTGAAAGAGACCGACTACGCCCCCGCGCAAACGGAATCACGCAATAAGTACAAAAACTATTACAACCGTCTTGAATCTTTAAAAAAGAACGGGTGTGACTCGATTCAAGTCCTCCACCTTCTTCTAAATCAAGCTTCCTAAAAATATTATCTTTGTGAGTTTTTTCGAGCTGCTTCCCCGCTAAGAACTGGCGAACTAGGGTTTCGAGCCTCCCTTTATGTGAGTTCGCTACGACCAAATCCGCTTCCTTGAGTTCAGCATACTTGTCGGTATCAACTTGTGCGCCGCAACCAGTGACAGCGACAATAGAATCAGGATTCAATTTTTTAATTTTCCGTACTTGACGAATAGCTTCTTTGGTCGCTTCTGCAGTGACTGCACATGTGTTTACGATATAAACCCTAGGCTTATCACTTGGACTAAACCCATCTTTTTTTAAACGACTCTCCAAAAGACCACCGTCATAGGTATTTACCTTGCAGCCATAATTAACTATGGAAAACGATATTGGCTCTAGGTGATCCATCCGCCACCAAGAAGCTGTTGATCTCGGTAGAAGACTGCCGCCTGGCCTGGAGTGACCGCGCGCTGAGCCTCTTCGAATTCGATTTTAAAGCCACGGGCGGTCGGAAAAACTTTCGCCCAAGCTCCTTTATGATGATGACGAATTTTTATTTTTATACGTTCTCCGGGAGAAATATCGTCAATGAGATTTACATTTTCCGCATCAAGCTTCTCTGAAAATAAATATTTCTCGTCGCCAACCCAGACGGTTTTGGTGTCAGGATCAATTTTTAAAACAAAAAGCGTTTCATGGTGATCAAGGCCAATGCCCTTTCTTTGGCCGTAAGTAAACTGATGGATTCCAGAATGTTTACCCAATACGCGATTGCTAGGATATTCACGAATCTCTCCCGCACTAAGCTGATCGGGAGATACATGCTCTCTTACAAAACTCGCGTAACCTTTATTGCCCACAAAACAAATTCCGGTTGAGTCTTTTTTACGAGCATTGACTAGGCCACGCTCTTCGGCAATCCGTCTCACTTCGTCTTTTTTCAAATGACCAACCGGAAACATGATCTTCGGCAAAAGTTTTTTCTGCATAGTAAAAAGAAAATAAGTTTGATCCTTCCAATCATCTACGCTTGTTGTGATTTTTTCATTTTCAACCTGAGCGTAGTGTCCAGTCGCCAGGTAATCACATTCAAGTTCTTCCATTTTTTGAATCAAGTGATCAAATTTTAAATGGGTGTTACAATTCACGCAGGGACTTGGAGTCCGGCCATTTAAATAGTCATTGAGAAATGGTTTAATAACTTTGGCATAAAATTTATCTTCACAATTGATAACATAAAACGGAAAATTCAATTTGTCGGCCACCGCCCGAGCATCATCGACATCAATACTGGAACAACATGTTCCCATTCCTTCTTCGACATCGCATGAAGAGTAGTCCCAAACTTGCATGGTAACACCAATCACTTCATAGCCTTGATCTACCAAAAGAGCTGCAGCTACCGAGCTATCCACTCCTCCGCTCATTGCCACTAAAACCCTTTTCGTTTTGTTATCTGTCATAAAGTATTTTCTAATTCTCGCATTTGGGCGATTTTTCTTAAGCGTACGACAACATCTTTTAAAGCATCAACAAACAAATCGATTTCTTCTTTTGTCGTATTCCAGCCAAGACTTAAACGCAAACTACTTTGCGCTTCGGCATGCGAAATTCCCATGGCTAAAAGCGCTGCGCTAGGCTCAGGGTTTCCTGCTGAACACGCCGACCCTGTACTAACGCTAAAATTCTTCAAATCAAGATTCATAAGTAACGTCTCACCGCTAACACCACTAACAATCAAACACGATGTATTAGGAAGTCTTTTTGCTGTTTGAGCAATGATTTCAACGTCTGATATTTCAGAGAGAATCCTGTTTTCCATATAATCGCGCAGAGCTTCCATTTTATTTTTTTTCGCTTCAACGGATTTTACTTCCACACTCATTTCGGCAAGCGCTGCTATAGCTAAAAGATTCTCTGTCCCACAGCGCCGCCCCCGCTCCTGGCCCCCGCCTGTAATTAGGGATTCTAAAATCGTTCCGCGTTTTGCATAAACAACACCACAACCACGAAGCGCATAAACTTTATGACCAGCAAATGATGCAAAATCGACATCCCAGTGAGTGACTCCCAATGGAATTTTTCCAAGAGCCTGAACTGCATCCGTATGAAACAAAATTTCTTTCTGGCGCGCAATTTTTGCTAATTTTTTTATGGGAAAAATCACTCCGGATTCGTTACTAGCGCTCATAACAGACACGAGTGCCACTTTATCATTCAACATGTTCTCGTAAACCGCGAGATCAATTTCACCAGAACGGCTGACCGGAATAATTTTAACTTCGGCGCCTCTAGGCTCTAGAGCTTTCATCGTTTTAATAACACTCGGATGCTCTATGGCACTGCAAATTAACACATTTTTTTTCGGATTTGTTTTGTAAAAATAGTCAAAGGTACCACGAATAACGAGGTTGTTAGATTCACTACCACAACTCGTAAAAATGACCTCCAAAGGGTTACTCGCAACTATCATTTCCGAAATTTTTCGCCGCGCCTCTCGCATCAGGTTTTTTGGACCTCGACCATGGCCGTGTATAGAACTGGGGTTTCCCCAAAGCTTGAGCCATTCAAAAGTCTTCTCTAGTACACGCTCGTGGGGCGGTGTTGTCGCGTTATTATCTAAGTAAATCACAGTCTTAGTTTTGTTCATGGAAAGGTAGCTATACACCACATAAACCTTAATGACAAGGCGCATCTTTTTACCAACTAAGTTCTTAAGATTCCTGACTATATACCGAAACGTATTCGTATGGATTCAAATTTCAAGTGGGCAGAATCTCTTGGCATTTCCCTGGAGCAAATTCAGGGGTGGTGTCAGGACAAAAAACCAGACGTCCCTACTCCCTATCACTTGATGTTACGAAAAAACATCGATGAAGACGCTTACCTGCGGTGGGCGCGTCAAGAGTATAATTTAGCGTCGTTGGGAAGGAGTTTTTTTGTCGCTTCTCACGAGGCGGAACTGTGGTACGCCATGAAAATTGAACATCAATGGAACCAGTGGCTATTACCCTTAAAAATTTGGGACAATGTACTTTTTGTCGGTTGTGTACAACCGCCCACAACACCAATTAATATTTCTCTTCCCGTTCACTATATACTATGCCCTGCAGCTGGGCTTGAACGCCTTTGGAAATTCTATATGGGCGACATGGGTGTGGAAGTCACACAAAAAACTAATTTCACTATTACAGGTGCGCCAATTCCACCTCCTATTCCGGCTCCCCCCTTAACTCAAGAAGATAAAAAGCAGGCGTTGAGTTCGTTAAATTTTAGCGAGGTAATTCCTGAAAGTGGACGCCTTACACCCCGACCGGCAAAAAGCCATCAAAACGCCTCGGCTTCAACTCAACAGCCGGCAGATAGTTTTTCATTTGATTTTTCAAATCTTTCTCTCAGTAAAGATGGAGATACAAAGGTGAAGCCTGCAGCGGAGATAGCACCACCCCCTGCCGAAATCAAACCGCAAGTTCCTCCCGCTCCACCGACTCTTACTTTTTCTGGAACCGTTGCCCGTTTCGAACTCGCTAGACCTGAAAACTCACCCCCACCGTCAGCACCAAAACCAGCTACCCCTCCGCCACCACCAATAATGAATTTAAAGCCACCAATTCCTCCTGCCACAGCAAAAAATGCAACGGCTCCAAAAGTTGGTACCGCCATTAATTTAAATTCTTATGCCTTTCCTCCCAGCATAGAGGTCGCAAAAAATTTCGAACAGGTCATTGCCTACGTGTTTAAAGAGATTAGTACGGTATATGACAAATGTTTATTCGCCGCTTATGACGGAACAAAGCTCGTTGTCGCTCATTGGACAAGTAACTGCAGCCCAGATGCCAGCGGCGCGAATCAGCCTCTCGTCATCGATAGTCCAAATATATTTAAAATCGCTCATGACACAAAAAAACCATTTCATGGCCCAGTCTCGCTCAACGCGATCAATAACGCATTTTTTGCTACCTGGAATAACTCGCAAATTCCCAAAGCGACAACGGTCTATCCTCTGGTTACTGGACAAACTTTACTAGGTCATCTTATTGGAATTTCAAATAAGGACATCGATCTCACTTCGTCACTTGAAATGATGGGTTCCTTCGCCACGCAAATTTGCACTAAATCAACGATGCTTGCTGCCTAAAAAGCGTTTTACAATTATTTTTCGAGCTTGGCCACTTGTTATCTGAATTTCAATCTCCCAAATAGGCCATGAATCCATAAAATCATCGACATCAATTTTATTGGCCCATTCCACGGCGATAATACCACTTTCTTGCATAAACAGGTCCCAAAACCCAGTTGATTCCAAGTCTTCAAGATTTTTTAATCGGTACAAATCAAGGTGATCGACGCTTAGATTTTTCGTTTCATAGCGATTGTGAATGGCAAAAGACGGCGACACCGCGGCATCTTGGCCAAGCTCCTGCAATAAATTTGTCATAAAAAAGGTCTTACCACTACCAAGATCACCGTTGAGTAAAATAAGTTCTTTATTCCCTAAATTTTTCGCAAATATTTTTATCCACTTAGAAAAGTCAGTGGGATTTGAAAATGAAAATTCTTTTTTACTATCTAACTTTCTCATTACATAGAACCACGGGCGATACGCCCCATCAATTGAGGGAGGTGAACACCAAGATCAGATGCCAGTAAAGATCTACGATCGTTGCCCGACCGCACCCACTCGTCGGCAAGCCTTCCGTGAATATACGCCGCCGTAGCCGTGGCTTGAATGGGTTCTACATTCTGCGACAAAAAACCGCCGATCATTCCGGCAAGCACATCGCCGGTTCCAGCTTTTGCAAGAGCGGCGTTTCCTGACATAATGACCATACATCTCATTCTATGCGCCAAAACACTGCGAAAACCCTTTAAGAGGACGTGACATCCGGTAAGCTTACTTGCTTCAAGTGCATAGCGATAACGATCGCTTTCTATCGTCCGCGATTCAACTCCAATAATACGTGACAATTCTCCCGTATGCGGCGTAATAACCCAAGAACTCGGTAACGGAAAAAGTTTTTCTTGCGAGCAAACTGTCAGGGCATCCGCATCCACAACGACAGAGGGAAACCGTTTCTGATTTTTCACTAGATAAGATAAGAGTTTCTTGGTTTTTTGATTTACCCCAAGACCTGGTCCAATCACAACGGCTTTAATTTTTGGATTTTCCAATATCTTTTCGTCTTCAATTTTCGCTGTATAAACTTCTGGAACATCTTTAAGGATCTCTTTGGGGTTATCAAAACTTGCAAAAGTCACATATCCCGCGCCCATACGGTAAGCTCCGGTTGCGCATAGAATGCCGGCGCCCCATTTTCCTTCAGATCCCGCAAGCACCACTAGATGCCCATGATCAGATTTGTTTGAGGTCTCAGATCGTGAAGGCAGGTACCTTCGCGCAAGTCTTTCGTGAAATCCAAAATGAGTCACAGCCACCCTCCGTAAAACTTCGTACGGAAAGCCAATTGGTAAAACCCGAAGCCTACCCACGTGAAGAGGTCCCTCACCGACAAAAAAGCCGGGCTTTGCTAAACCAAAGGTAATCGTCATACTTGCACGTACAGAATTTCCCAAAACATATCCACGGTCAGCGTCGAGTCCAGACGGAATATCCAAACTAACGACGGGCACTTTCAAGCGATTAATGAGACTAACAATGGAGTCATAGGGATCTTCGATTTTTCTTGCAAGTCCAATTCCAAAAATTCCATCAATCACAATTTTTGCACCATGAAGTTGATCGGTCTTCTCAGGACTTTCAATTAAATCCACAAGTCTGATCCCAATGAGTTCTGCGCGCTGAAATTGCTTTTGAAATAACTCTGACCTCTTATCTTTTTCAGCCACCAAATAAACAGTTAGGTCTCGATAACCCATCGAATGTAAATGCCTGGCGACGACAAGACCATCTCCACCGTTATTTCCCGGTCCGCAGACGATAGCAATTGCACCTTTTTTTAGCTCTGGAAAATAGGCTTGATCAATTTCACGAGCTGCGCCGCTACCTGCACACTCCATTAACAACTCATAATCAACACCATAATCACTCTGCGTGACTGCTTCAATTTGTCGGCTTTGTTCGGTAGTCGCAAGTCGCATAAAAAATTATTCCGCTAAGTGCTTTTGTAAAAATTCGGCGGTTTCTTCAGCGTATTTCGTAATTGCAACCTTATCCGGGCCTTCCACCAAAACACGGATCACAGGTTCTGTTCCAGAATACCGCACAAAGATTCGCCCATTACCCTTTAACTTTTCCTCAATTTTTTTGATAAAGGCACCATAACCGCTTAAAGAGTCAAGTGGCTTTTTCAATCCTACACGCGTGTTGATTAAAACCTGCGGCATATCTTGCATCATTGCATGAAGTTCACTGAGTTGTTTTCCTGTACGTTTCATTACCGCGAGGACAGACAGCGCACCGATAATTCCATCACCGGTTGTGGCATGTTCAAGAAAAATAATATGACCGCTTTGCTCTCCACCCAAGATATAGCCATTTTTTCGCATTTCATTAACAACATATTTATCACCAACGTCAGCACGCACAACGTTAACACCTATTTTTTCCATTGCGACTGTTAAACCAAAATTACTCATATGCGTCGCGACTATGGCATTTCCTGGAAGCTTTTTTTGCTCTGCCAGGTTACTTGCACACACAGCTAAAATATGATCGCCGTTCACCAGCTGACCCTTTTCATCTGCCATGATCAAACGATCGCCATCACCATCTAAACTGATGCCAACGTCGGCACGATACGCTTTTACCGCGTCACAAATTTTCTGCGGAAATAGAGCTCCTGACTTATCATTAATATTTAAACCATTGGGTTCATTACCAAGGGTAATGAGTTCTGCACCCAACTCTTCAAATACCGCCGGCGCTACCTTGTAAGCCGCACCATGTGCACAATCAAGAACGATTCTCATACCATCTAACGTGTACTGCAAAGGAAATGTGCTCTTCGTGAATACGATGTACCGTCCTTGACTATCTTCAATACGCCGACTTCTCCCAATACTCTCGGATGCCGGAAGCTCTTTTGTTAAATCCGTTTCAAAAACTAAATTATCAATTTCGTCTTCGATGTGATCACCGAGTTTAAATCCATCTTTTCCAAAAATCTTAATGCCGTTATCATGAAAGGGGTTGTGACTTGCAGAAATCACTATCCCAGCATCAGCTCGCATATTGGCCGTTAAAAATCCAATTCCAGGAGTCGGTAGAGGTCCCACAAAGAGGACATGAACCCCCATAGAGTTTAGTCCCGAACCTAATGCTTGTTCGATCATGTACCCGCTGAGCCGGGTATCTTTTCCGATTACAACTTTGTGACGATGACCAGCAACCGAAGTTTTTCGCAACCACAAGCCAATTGCTTGACCTACCTTAACGGCGATATCGGGAGTCATCGGAAATTGATTAGCTCTACCGCGAATACCATCGGTTCCAAATAAACGATTTTTTCTATTGGTCACGAGACTCTCCTTCGGTCAAAAACATTTCCAAATTCAAAACTTCGGGCCGCACTGATAAAACCTGCATTCCCGGCGGTAAATCTAACAGTTCCCTTGTCACGGTAACTTGGTGGTGTCCGGGAGTCTTTCCCGTCAAATTTACATCCACCGTGCGGCTCTTTCGTGAGAATTTCTTCATGGCCATCTCAGGACCTTTAAGAGTTATCTTCACAAAATTCGGGGACGAGCGCAGAGAGTAATTGCTTGGAACAAGATAGTTAATTCCTATTTCCACATCTAAAATGTATTCACCACGACCAACAAATCCACTCCATAACGCTAGAGCGGCAATAAAAGAGACAACCTTAAATCCAAAGTTTTTCAAAATAAGGCTCTGTAGAGTTCTAAATTTTTTTTCCACTAGGCATCCAGTCCCCGCATACCGTAAAAATCAAAAAGATTTTTACGAATTTGCGCTATATCCAGATTGGCGGTAAAACTCCCTCCCTTTACCATACCTACGGTTTTCTGCTCTTCGCTGACCACAAATACAATTGCATCAGTCTGTTCCGTCAAACCAATCGCAGCTCTATGTCTTGTACCCAAATTTTTATCGAGAGCCGGGTTGCGGCTCAAGGGAAGAAAGCAACCGGCAAATTCAAGGCGGCCCTGTCGTACAATGACGGCTCCATCATGTAGAGGTGTCGATTGATGGAATAAACTCGCAAGGAGTTCAGCCGATATAATACTATCAACGCGGGTGCCGATTTCTAAAAAGTAATCAAGCTCAATATCTCTTTCAATAACAACGAGAGCTCCATAGCCTCTTTGAGCCATCATTGTTAGCCCCTTAGAAAGCTCTTCCACAACATGAGACTCTTCGATACTGGCGGTCTCTCGCAAAAGAGGATTACTTGCCAGATGAGCTAAAGCGCGACGAATCTCTCCTTGAAATAAAATCACCAGAATCAAAAATATGTTTTCGAAAAACTTTTCTAATATCCAATTGAAGCTGTAGAGATCAAGCCATCGGCTCATGATATAACCGAAAGCTAAAATTCCTATCCCACTAATAACTTGAACGGCACCCGTATGCCGCATTAAAATTAAAGTTTGATAGAGGACCACCCAGACCAATAAGAGGTCAACATAATCAAGAGGCCGAAGCTGGGTGAAAAATTCAGTGATGTAGTTCAAAAGCTTACTATGCCGTTACGGCACCGGGAGTCCCGACCGGATCACGACCTCCTGACGATTTACTGGTGGATGCTGAAGCCTTTTCATCAACCGCTGCCGCGGCTTTTTGCTCGCGTGCGGAATCTTCAAATATTTTTTTACGACGCTCACGAACTGCATCGATAGAGGCTCCATTACAAATCATTGTGACTTCTTCACCATCAATAGTTTCATATTCTAGTAGCGCCTCAGCAATTGTATTTAGTTTTTCGCGATGAGTGGCTAAAATATTTTTTGCTTTTTCGTAACCACCCATGACCAGCGCATAAACTTCCTTATCGATATCTTGAGCTTTTGCATCCGAATAGTCACGCGTGCTCTGTCCTGAATAATTCATTCCTAAAAACACTGGGGTATCTCTTTTTTCATATGCCAAGGGACCAAGCTTTTCACTCATCCCCCACTCACAAACCATTTTACGCGCAATCTCAGTCGCACGTTCAATATCGTTCCCGGCTCCAGTTGTGGAGTCACTAAAAATTAACTCTTCAGCGGCACGACCACCAAACAAGAAAGCTATCATGTTGATGGCTTTAGATTTCGAAAGATTTAAGCGCTCTTCTTCAGGAAGAGTCTGTGTTAAGCCCAATGCCATTCCGCGCGGAATAATTGTTACCTTGTGAATAGGGTCAATACCCGGCAAGTTTTTTCCCACGAGCGCATGTCCAGCTTCGTGAAAGGCCGTAATGCGCTTATCCTCTTCACTAATCACCATGGATTTTCTTTCGCTTCCCATCATGATTTTATCTTTGGCTTTCTCAAAATCGCCCATAGTGAGTTTATTTTTATCTTCACTAGCTGCGATTAAGGCTGCTTCGTTCACAAGATTTTCTAAATCGGCTCCCGAAAACCCAGGGGTTCCGCGTGCTGTTTTTTCTAAATCCACATCTGTTGATAGGGGCGTCTTCTTGGTATGAACCATAAGAATTTTATGACGACCAGCAAGGTCGGGTTTATTTACAACCACGCGGCGATCAAATCGGCCAGGGCGTAGAAGCGCGGGATCAAGAACATCAGGTCGGTTAGTGGCCGCCAATAAAATTACACCTTCATTACTTTCAAATCCGTCCATTTCAACTAAGAGCTGGTTGAGTGTTTGTTCGCGCTCATCATGCCCACCGCCAAGACCCGCTCCACGATGGCGCCCCACGGCATCGATCTCATCAATAAAAATTACGCACGGAGCGTGTTTCTTGCCTTGCTCAAACAAATCACGCACACGACTCGCGCCAACACCAACAAACATCTCGACAAAATCAGAACCTGAAATTGTAAAAAACGGTACACCCGCTTCGCCAGCGACCGCACGCCCTAACAAAGTTTTACCGGTTCCAGGAGGGCCAATTAATAAAACACCTTTAGGAATGCGCCCACCAAGTTTTGTGTATTTTTTAGGGTCCTTTAAAAACGAAACAATTTCTTCCAATTCTGCCTTGGCCTCATCAACACCGGCCACATCATTAAACATCACCCTCTTTTTGTTTTCCGTGAGTAAACGCGCGCGCGATTTTCCAAAGCTCATTGCCTTTCCGCCGCCAATCTGAATTTGGCGCATAATAAACAAAAAGATAAAAAACACGAAAACAATCGGCAAAATGCTGGAAAGTAAAGTGGTAATTAACGATCCCGAATCCGAATGTTCGTAATCAGGAACTATGTTGTGCGAGACCACAAGCTTGTAGCCCTCATCACCAACGTTCCCAGCAATACGAAAATGACTGCCATTAAATTCTTTCTGGAACTCAGGCTTTATCGTGCCCTCGACTTCATCGCTATTTTTATAAAATTTTACCGAAGCTACCTTTCCTTGTTTGAGCGCTTCCACAAACTTCGAATAAGAAAACTTATCGATAAACTGCTGCTGAGACTGCTGGTAAACCTGGAAAACCATTAAAATTAATATGGCGCCGAGAACCCAAAGGGTAAGAGTTTTTTGCACTGAACGCATGATCACTTCCTAAAAATTGGTGTTAGAATCAATTATCCTTTTAATATAGCAAGTTTATCACCAACTTGCCACTCGACTTTGGCGACGACAAAGTGAAAATACTTTCGCTTTGTGTTAAGGCGTTTTATGACTTCGTTGATTTGGTTAAGACTATAGTTGGTGATTTTTTTTCGTCTTAGAAAACCAGCAATCATCTGTTGTTTTTTGGCGACTCCCACAGCAGAGAGCAAGCTTCTATCCAAACTTTCTACATTTTCCCCGACTAACGCAGCGTCTTGGTGGTTTTCCACAAACTGCGCCAAAAGTGCGAGGGAGCGCCCCAAAGAATTGATCCCGCCAACACGTTTTTTTTCTAAGGCCGGTAACCAAGATTTTCTCACCCAATTGCGCAAGACTTTTTCATCTCGATTTGAGGGATCATCAAGCCATTTAAGTTTGTGATGTTTTGCGTATTTCTTAATTTCACCTTGCGAAAAATCAAGCAGAGGGCGATAGATTGCCAACTCACTTGAATCTTCTTGCATACTCACTAGCCCTTGCGGACCCGTACCGCGAATCAACCTAATAACTCTTGTCTCAAGCAAATCATCTTGATGATGCGCTAGCACGATTCGGCTAAAGCCATTTCTATTTTTGATTTCTCTGAGGGCAGTAAGGCGAAAATCCCGCATCTCCGCCTCGCTTCCTCCAGCGGAAAGCGCAATCGTTGGCGCCAAAAGACTTACTTGGTAATCGGCACAGATTTTCGCAACAAATTTTTTTACTTTTTCACGATAGACTACCTGACTTTTTTTTCCAAAGGTCCCGTGATGCACATGACAAGCCGAGAACGAAACTTCAAGCTTTTTTGAGATTTTATGGAAGGCATGGAGCAAAACCATTGAGTCCATCCCGCCAGAAACGCCCAACAAGTAAGAATTATTTTGTTGAGCGTGATTTTTTAATTTTTTATAAATTTGAAATTCAAAAGTATCAAGTTTCACTTTGTCTTCAAGGAACTACTTCCCATCCGTTAACAAAGCAAGCCTGATTATGGCAGATCGCATCAACATTACCTCGGCCAGGAATATATGTTGTCCATCCATAAGCTGAACAATTTGAATTCCGGCAGTAGGTCACAAGGTTATCAGTGCCCGATGATGTACGCCAACCGTTGCGCAAGCAATCATTTTGCAAACAACTCACGTTGCGCACGAATCTCCCATTATACGCCTCTGTCCACCCAGACCCAAAACAATCCAGGTTAGTGCAACGTACATCAGCGGTTCCAAATCTATCATATACCGTCCAGCCGTAGCGTAAGCAGCTATTCTCAATACACATAACCGAGCCATCGGCAGCTTTTGCATAGTCGCGGTAATTCCATCCATAGACTAGACAGTCGGCATTATTGCAGCGAATGTCGGCGCGAGCAAAAACTTGCGATGACGCCAAAAGAATCATCATAACTATAAGTTTTTTCATACTTCCCCCTTGTATTCCTCTATCGGAGCACAGGAATTTTAGGAATGTCAAACTCGAAGGTTGGGGGAAATTCAAACCTATGTTATTTTATTGTCATGCATGATCATCATCATCACCACGCTTTGAAGAATATCACACGCGCCCTCTTCTTAAATTTCATTTTTGTTATCATCGAGTTAGTAGGCGCCTATTTTTCAGGTAGTATGGCTGTTTTTGCCGATGCTTTACACGATATTGGTGACAGCCTAACACTGGTCATCGCCTGGGTCTTACAGCGCGCGAGTTTAAAAAAGAAAAATCGTCAATTTACTTACGGGTATGGTCGCTTATCTTTAGTTTCGTCGTTGGTTGTTGGTGGAATATTAGTGTTGGGCTCGCTCCTGATAATATGGCACGCCACGCGAAATTTTAATACCAGTCGTGTGCTTCATCCTGAAATCATGCTTCCTCTTTCTATCTTAGGAATAATTTTTAACGGCTGGGCGTATTTTTCTCTACGCCATGGTCATAGCCATAACGAAAAGGCTGTTGGCCTACATATGCTCGAAGATCTTCTAGGTTGGGTTGCTGTTGGCACTGTTTCTATAAGTCTTTTTTTCGTGAATTGGGTTTGGCTTGACCCATTACTGGCAATTGGAATAGCGTTTTTCACGCTCTACAATGCATTTCGAAATATTAGTGAAAGTACCCGAGTCTTTCTTCAGGCCAACCCTAAAGATTTTGATCTTGAGTCTTATTTTGAGAAAGTTAAATCGGTAACCGGCGTGATAGCGGCCCATGATATCCATGTTTGGTCGCTAGATGGTCACCGGCACGTTATTTCTTACCATTTGCAGGTAGACCCAAATCATAGCTTAGACGAAATTGCCAACATTAAAAATAAATGTCGTGGTCTTTTAAAAGACTTTGGACATTTTCATTGTACCATTGAGACTGAAACAGGCGCTATAGCCTCTCTATCAATTAGTGGGGTGTAGGTACAT
>LWDK01000024.1 GCA_002083485.1 Proteobacteria bacterium SG_bin7
ACGAAATTGGCGACATGGATCTAGGCCTTCAGGCAAAACTTCTTCGTGTTCTTCAAGAGAAAAAAATTCGCGCGGTCGGCGAAAACATGAGCCGCGATATCGATGTCAGAATTATTGCCGCCACTCATAAGGACTTAAAAGCCGCAATTCGCGACGGCGTATTTCGAGAGGACCTCTACTATCGCTTAAGCGTGATTCCAATTCAGATTCCTCCACTTCGTCATCGCAAAGAAGACATCCCAATCCTTGCCGAGCATTTTTTAAGAAAATATGCCGCTACAAATGATGCCAAGGTGAAAGGATTTACTCCCACAGCGCTGACTCACTTGATGGAACAAAAATGGGAAGGAAACGTACGCGAACTTGAAAATATAGTTGAACGTGTGGTCGTTCTTGCTTCTGACAATCTCATTGACATCGGTGACTTACCACCCATTGGCGATAAATCTCCCGAAGATTTTTTTGGGACCGCGACAAAGGATCACCCGACGCTTTCTCGGCTCGAACAACGCTACATTGAATACATTATGGATAAAACCGGGGGCCGAAAGACAAAAGCGGCGCAAATTCTCGGCATTAACCGCCGAACTCTTTACCGTAAAGAAAAAGAATACGGCTTGCAAATTTCGACGCGTAAACTAACACAACCCGCAGAACCGCAAGTTTCTGAACCAATAAAAGAGAAAGAAGCAAATCCCTAAACATCCCCACGAATGACCTCCACCAAAGCGTTCAAAGCGTCAGTAGAGGTAAAAATTCCGACGATTTCGCCTCTTTCGTCTTGAATGATGGCACTACCAATTTTTCTTTCTGACATCTGAAGAGCAACTTCATCAATGTCTGTCGTCGGTGTGACAGTGTAAGGCTCTGGCGACATCACGTCTTCGGCAACAAATGATGTCCAAGTTGGAAACTTACCCAAAACTTTCAAATCGCGATCAGAAATAATTCCAACAGCCTCATGTTTATCAACTACAGGTAAATGGCGAATTCCGTGTTCTTCCATCATTGCTTTTACTTTTCCCATATTCGTCATGCGGTCAACTGTGAAAGGGCTAGGACTCGTAAATTCTTCAACTGGTATATGTCGTAATTTTTCTACCAAGATCACCTCCACGAAATCAACTCATCGCTAATAAAATAGTATGAGTTGAAATTGAAATCGAGAGAATTCAGTTAACCGACTTACGATACGACTTTGACGCCCTGGCTCTTGGGGAAATTTACCACAGATCCCAGTTCATCGGAAAATTTGTCCTATTTCTGAGGTCTTGGTCTCAGAAAAAAGAAAATCAAAAACAGTCCGGGAACTGCGGCCAGCGCGCAAAAAATAAAAAATGGAGGCCAACCCAGAGTCTTAGCAAAATAGCCAGCTGGTGCCGCAATAATCACGCGCGGAATCTGGGCTAGGCCAGATAAAAGCGCAAATTGGGTTGCCGTAAACTGACGATTTACCGAGCTCGACATGAAAGATACAAATGCCACATTCCCAATCATGGCGGTTACGTCCTCGAATGAAATAATCGCCCCGTAAATCCAAAGATTTTTGGGGACCCATGCTAAAATAGCAAAGCAAAAAGTCGAAGCAGCCTGCAAAACCCCGGCAAACCATAACGCCCCAGAAATTCCAAGAGAATAAACCAAAAAACCACCAAGCACCGGACCAACCCAACTCATCGTCGGCGATATTAATTTGGCAATGATTCCAATCTCGGTTTTAGAATAACCCATATCAAGGTAAAATGGCGAGAGCATATTTGCCGCCATATTGTCTCCCACTTTGTAGAGAACGACAAAAAGTAAAATCCATACTGCATATTTGCGCGTAAGAAATTCTTTAAAAGGGTTCACGACAGCTTGTTGTAAAGACTCGGGATGACTGGCACGTACTTTAGGTTCGTCAGCAAAAAAAGTGATAGAAACCGTGAGCGCCATTACGAGAGCCATAATTATATAAACACTTCGCCACGAAATATGATCGGCTAAAACCAATGCCAGCGCGCCGGTAATCAGCATTGAGGTCTTATAGCCATACATGTAAAGAGCGGTTGCCGGGCCAAGATCTTTACGACTCAATGTTTCAATACGGTAAGCATCAACGACCACATCTTGAGTGGCACCGAAAAAGGAAACTAATAATGCCATGACGGCAAACCCCCAAAGATGTTCAGCGGGATTAATAAGTGCCATCGTGCCGATTAAAATTCCTAGAAATACCTGACACACAAAGAGCCATCCACGACGTAAGCCCAAAAACGGAAATTGATAGCGGTCAATCAACGGTGCCCATAAAAATTTTAGAGTATACGGCAGGGCTACCATAGAAAATATGCCAATAACGGTGAGGTCAACATTCGCTTCCTTTAACCAAACCTGCATGGTTTTAGAAGTTAGGAGAAATGGCATTCCCGAAGAAAAACCCATCAGAAAAGCCAATAAAAATGGTTTTTGTTTTAATGTCGAGAGGAGCTCACGGACACTATGTGTTTTCTCAGAGTGCATACCCTTAAGGCTAAGGAAGTGATATGACCCGGTCAAACGAAATTAACGCACTATGGACTGGAAAAAGTCTCAGGCACCTTCATTGAAAAAGACGATTCAGGATACCGGCTAAGCGAATTCCTGCAGCTTGCAGACGTTCACGAACGCCTTCAGCATTTTTCTCTAAGTATCCATTTGGTAAAGACATTGGTAGCTTGAAACTAGAAGTTCCTGCTTTAGCACACATTGGACTTTTTTCGTTGGAACTCCCTTGCCCCGCTGGATAAACCACCTCTTCGCGCATCTTTTGCGATTCACTTGCCCAATCTGCGATAGCTCCACGTTGTAAACTTTGTGCTTGCTGAGGAGAAACAAGGCTCAAACGTCGCGCAATTTCATAAGGAGCAATATTCATAGCATTTATGATTTTAGTATCCCAAATATAGTGTAAGTTTCCCGCCTCACGTCCACCAGCTAACGTACAAAAGTTTCCACCTCGATCATTTTCGCGACCGACGTGAAGTGGTTGATGTAGATCGCCAATAAAGTGTCCTAAAAATGACAAAGCTTCACGACGCTCACGCGCATTACGACTAGAACTAAGCTTATTAACCATACGTTCGCTCGCCTCAATCACATCACCCTTTGGTTCTTTTGAACTTGATTGGTAGGAATCGCCATTAGGAATAGTCACATAGTGCCAAGTAAGTGCAAACTCGTATTTCTTATCTTTGCGAATACGATCGGGCCAATTACAGGCGTCGGCAAGCGCCTCTCGGCCAAGAATTTGTTGTACTTCGCTTTTTGCTTTTTTTGTTAAGTTTTCTTCAGCAATTTGGCAAACAATGGAATGCCCAGTTGGCCCCCAAGCATACGCACTTGAAGTCAGGAAAAAAGTAACTAAGAAAATTCTTTTCATTAAAACCTCACTGTTAAGCCCAACATGTGCTTGGGAAAATGGTTATACAGATACTGGAAACTAAACGTTTGAGTCATGTTAAAGGCTAGTCCTGCCTGAATGTGATCTTCGCTAGCATCATTATTATCCAAAACTCGATAGCCAAGTTGAAGCTCTAAAGCTGAGCTCGCTAACCTCACACCAGCAGCATAAGCCATTTCTCCACTGATACGTTTATGTTTTACATCCAATGCGAAATTTGCACCGGGAGTAAAATCATAACCAAAACCCGCTCCAAAATCATAGGTACTACCAGAGTCGGAATAAAAAGTTGCGCCGACGGTGAGAGGGTTTCGACTTCCAAATAAAAGTCCAAACTGAGTTGTTGTTGTTGAATTCTGGCCTCCTGTTGTTACTCCGCTAACACCAATGGCAACCGTGTTGATCCCGCCCCCAAGTCCCCATAAAGTGGAGGCTTCAGAACCCGACTGATCTGACTTCTCAGCAAAAAGCCCTACCCCAAAAACGTTGTTACCGGCATAAAGACCGCCATCATAATATTTTGTTTCGGTGTTTCCACTTCCGTTTACAGACCGCCCCATAAGTTGAAGCTTAACGCCGCCAATCTGCGAAAAACCGGCGGGGTTTTCTCCTAGTATTAATGTTGTGCTACTAGGAGCAGAAATACCGAAAGCGTTAACAAGGGTACGGCCAGCTTCGGCCGCAACAATCGGAGTTCCTAAAAAAAGCAAAACTAAAAGCGTAAGGGATGCGAGTGTCTTTTCATGTTTCAAGCAAAAGCCCCCTTTTTTATGGGCTTAGTGGGTCAACCGGAAAAAGCCAAGCCTGAATAGTCAATTTTAACGAGAAACTAACAAATGAGACAATTTATATGGTTTGAACAATCTGTTACACAAAAAATTATGCTTTGCGCTAAACTCATTTATTAATGTGGGCCTGACCGGCGTTGTATTTGTAGACAAGTTCACCTCCAGAATGACCCACCAAAACCGTGGCGATGATCCCCAGTCCACTAGCAATGGCCCCCACTTTTTTTAGGCGTAGTCTCCCTGGAAAAATAAGGCCGGATCCCGTAATAACCAAAATTCCGAGCTGCACCCACACAAAGCGCTCACCCCATTCTTCATGGTCATGGACAAACACCTCTTGGACCACAGTTTTCACTTTATCTTCATCATCTTCGCCGAATTCTTTGGCAGCTAGCGCACTTAAGAAAACCATAATTTGAAATACGACTGGCACAACCCACGCTTTGAAAGGCCAATTATATTTTGTAATTCCCAGCAAGACGATAAAAAATAGAACAGGCGTGATTATGGAAAGTGCAATGGGAAAGTGCACAACGACAGGGTGAAGTGGAATATCAAACCTCATTTACAATTTTCCTTCCATGAAATTAAAAATACCAACACGAATCATCATGACAGCAATTGCCGCTAAAAAAAGTGAAGCCACTTTACCAAAAGCCTTTGCACCACTAGGACCAATGAACCGTACCACGAGTTTGGAGTTTCCAAATACAATCCCGACGATAATTAAATTTAAAATCAAAGAAACCAAAGTCACGATATGACCGTGCTTGTCGACTGACATCATTGTTGTTGTCATCACCCCTGGCCCGACAATTAAGGGAATTCCTAATGGCACAACACCAACATCACCAGGCTTCC
Source organism: Proteobacteria bacterium SG_bin7 (assembly GCA_002083485.1). Taxonomy (GTDB): domain Bacteria; phylum Bdellovibrionota; class Bdellovibrionia; order Bdellovibrionales; family SG-bin7; genus SG-bin7. Next base: position 5,071 of record LWDK01000024.1, read on the forward strand.
TCCGAACATCGCTGTTGGAGAACAATAAATCCATTATGGCGATGAGTAACAAAACAATACCACCACCAATTCTAAAATCATCCTCAGTAATACCAAGCATTTTAAAAATAAATTTTCCCGTCAACATGATAGCTACCGACACTACAAAAGCCGCAAGCAGCGAATCGCGTAGCAATCGGCGGACGTCGGCCTTGGGAAGATCCGTAGTGATCGCTAAGAAAAGAGGCATGATTCCAACGGCATCCATGGCAAAAAAGAGAGGTGTGAACGAAAGAAAAAGTTCGCGAGCAAAATTGTCCATGACTAAAGGTACTCGAGAACCAATGAACTTGACAAGTAATTCAAATTCTTTACCATTTTTCTCATGCTACTTTTTCTGTTTTTTATTTCTCAACTCCACGCACAACAATTAGACATTGTTGTCGGTGGAAAATCGCAAAACTATTCTCTCAGCGAACTACGCCAGAAACTGCCGCTTATACACGTTACAAATGTCGATCCTGTCTACAAGGTCAAAAAAACCTTTTTAGGATTTCCTCTCAAACGTATCATCGAACTCGTAGGCCCTATCCCCGCTGACCTCGATGAGCTATCTTTTTCGGCTAAAGATGGTTATTCGCCGTCGATATCCCTTAGAGATGCCCTCACACAAAACGGAGTCATTGCATTCAACCTCGAGCCAGCTTTACAAAATGGAAAGAAAGTCGATTTAAATCCCTTTTACCTTGTTTGGGAACATGAGGAAAAAGTTCCGGAACACTTTCCACGTCCCTATCAGCTCGTCAAAATTGAGCTCATGAAGTTTAGCGAAAAGTTTAAGGAAATTTTTCCTTTAGACGCAAATGACAGCGTTAAGAATGGCTTTAAAAGCTTTCGCGATTTTTGTTTTCGCTGCCATGCCATTAATGGGACGGGTGGCACTCTCGGGCCAGAACTTAACTCTCCCAATAATGTTCTAGAGTATTGGAACAAAACTAAACTTAAGAGCTTTATCAAAGATCCAAGTGCTTTTCGCGCTAATTCCAAAATGCCAGTGACTACCCAAATCAATGATAAGGACATCGATTCGATTCTTGAATATTTTGAAGCTATGAAGTCTCATAAAAATGCTGGCAAAAAGTAAAAAGAACAGCTCACGACTTTTTCTAATGGTGCTTTTGCTTTTAAGTACATCCTGCAATCATCTTTTTTATTATCCGCAAAAAGATGTTCTGTACCCGCCTGAAAATTTCGGAATAATTTATGAACCTAAAACTTTTACTTCTTTAGATGGTACAAAGCTTAACGCGTGGTATTTTCCTGCCCAAAGTGGGGAAAAAAAATCAAAGATAAATAAAGACCCCAAGGGTACCATCATTCAGTTCCATGGAAATGCCGAGAATATGACTTCTCATTATCTGTCTCTGGCGTGGTTAATTCACGAAGGCTACAATCTTTTTTCTTTTGACTACCGAGGTTACGGAAAATCCGAAGGCGAACCGACTCCCGAAGGTACTGTCAAAGATGGAGTCGCGGCTATTAGAGAAATCTTAAAAGACGAAAGGACTTCTGCAAAATCAAAGATACTAGTGGCATGGGGCCAAAGCCTTGGTGGTGCCATCATGCAAAGAAGTATCGAAGAACTTGCAGAGGACGAAAGGAAGAGGCTCCATCTTGTCGTTCTTGATTCCACCTTTTCTTCCTATAAAACTGTTGCTGCTTCTACGCTCAGGAAAAGCGCCGTCACTTGGCTCATAAGTCCGCTAGCATATATTCTTGTTTCTAATTCCTACGGTGCCGAAAAATTCTATAAAAGCAACCAAAGCGCCGTACTTATCGTTCACGATGAACTTGATAATGTTGTTCCCTATTCTAATGGTAAAGATATCAACCACAAAATTGAAAGTCCCAACAAAACTTTCTGGCATCCCCGTATTGGGGGCCATGTACGTACTTTCGCGGCCGATCAGCCTGAGTGGCGGCAAAAGCTACTACAATTTTTAGAAAGTACTAAGAGATAAATTGTTCTTCATTTATTTTGTCATTTTTGTTTTAGCTTTTTGGTGGACCTATCTATGGTATAGCTACGCTTTTTTGTCGGGACTAGGACCGGTCCTTGCCCCCATCTTCCTAGTAACGTTTGTTTTACAGATCTATCGCTGGAGAAAACGTAAATTTTTTGAAAATTATGTAAGCCTTCTTTATTTTAATTATTTTATTTTTGCATTTATGACTTTTTTACTCTTTGCCGCAATTCCGAAAGACATATTTTTTGCATTTACTGACACTTTCACTCTTAAGAATGTTCGCCAAATCAATATTACCATTGTTGTTCTATCGATTCTGGGTATTTTGTGGGGCGTAAGGACGGCCCTTTGGGGACCTCTGGTTCGCAAAATTCATGTCCCTCTTCTTAACGAAGATTTTCGGATCGTACAGATAAGTGATTTGCATGTCAGTGCGATGATTCGAGCAAAGAGAGTCGAGAAAATAGTTTTGCAAGTGTTAAGCCTCAACCCTGACCTCATCGCAATTACTGGTGATATCGCGGATGGATTTCCAAATGATTTAAGGATTGATCTCGAACCACTTAGAAAACTTAATGCCCGGTACGGCGTGTTTTATGTGAGCGGTAACCACGAGACCTATTACAACCTAAATGCATGGTATGAGAAAATGCTTGAACTGGGTTTTAATGTCTTAATTAATTCTGGGCAATTCATCGAACTTTCGACCGAGAGAATCTTTATCGCCGGAGTGCCCGACTTTAGCACTCGTGAGCAATCAAGCCCAGGGTTGGCGATTACACCAGCAAAAAATTTTTCGGGACCAAAAATTTTGCTTGCCCATCAACCGAAGAGTTATCTTGCCGCCGCGAAGGCCGGTTTTGACTTGATGTTGAGCGGACATACCCATTGGGGACAATTTTTTCCATTTAGTTTGGTCGTTGGATTCTTTAACCCTTATTGCAAAGGACTCAACCGGCACGAAAATCTGTGGATTTATACCAATGCTGGAACAGGTTTTTGGGGACCACCTGTTCGACTTTGGGTGCCGGCGGAAATCACACAAATTGAATTGCGAAAAAAATGAGCATGCACTTAATTGTATTAGACACTTTGATTTCCGTTGTTTAATCTCTTCTCTCTTTAGTGCCCGGGTGGCGAAATTGGTAGACGCACAGGACTTAAAATCCTGGGTTGGGTTACACTGACGTGCCAGTTCAAGTCTGGCTCCGGGCACCAGTTTTTTGTGACTCCTTTATTTTTG
>LWDK01000025.1 GCA_002083485.1 Proteobacteria bacterium SG_bin7
TTTTGTGTAATTCGTGCTTGACACTTTTCATAAGAGAGCGGATACGATACGGGGCCAGGGCTCGTGCAGAGCGAGGTCTCTCGAATGGTAGTCAAAGATGCCTTGGCTACGATATAGATCCCCATCGGAGAAATCACCTGATTATCAGTGAGGCTGAACGCCCAATTGTGAAACTCATTTTTGAAAAGTTCCTAGAACTCGGAACTGTAGAGAAAGTCCGCGTTTGGCTCAATGAGAAAGGGTATCGGACCAAAGAGTACATTTCCAAAAATGGAGACTCTCACGGGGGCAAGCTTTTTACCCATGCGTCGCTCTACAGCCTTCTCACTAACAAAACCTATATTGGACTTCGAGAGTTTAACAAAGCCAACCGTTCGGCACAGCAAGATGAACTCGACACTCAAGAGCGCTATCGGGTTTCAAAAGCAGTATGGCCCGCGATCATTGAGCCTGACGTTTTTCGTACCGTGCAAGAACGCCTGGAGAAAAACGCCAAAACAATGCGCAAGTACAGACATGTCTATTTGCTTTCAGGCAAACTGATCTGCGGCGAATGTGGATCGGCCCTTGTTGGAAAGTCCGCAACCGGCAGAAACAAAGTCCATTTCTACTATGGTCATAACCGCAAATTTACCAACGTTAGTGACGCGCACACCAAGCGTTGCTCGCTGGAAAGAGTTTCCGCACAGGATCTCGAAACAGCAGTTATTGCTAGATTAAAACACTTAGCTCGAAACCCGAAGCTAGCTGCCCAGATTGCCCGAGATAGTCAAAGCGACTCAGCGGATAAATCACCAGAGCGAGACAAGCTTATTGCCCTAAAAAATGTGGAGCTGACCGCGACCAAAGCCAAAATAGCCAACCTGACAGACCGGATTGCAACCTTGGATAAGAACTTTCCCTCGGAAAGTCTCTTTGAAGCTCTAAAACGATTGGAAACTTTAAAAACAGAAATATTAGAATGCATCAAGACCCTTAAGGCCGAGAACGAAGCGGAAAATCAAGTGGTCGATCTAGAATTTGTTTTCCAAGTGCTTCAAATTTTTAATCGCGGAGAGTTCCAGAAACTTCCAGCCGCTGACCAGCGCAAACTCATGGATGGCTTTGTCCATCGGCTTACTCTTGGTCAAAACGTCGTGCATATCGAATACTACGGGCAGGCGGAGCCAGATTTGTTTGGATGGGAAGATTCTAAAGGGAAAAAAAGAAACCAAGCACTGGAAGGCCCCCGGACGGGGGTTCTTCCAAGTTTTGATTTGGTGGAGGCGGGGAGAATCGAACTCCCGTCCGCAAGAGATCCTGCTTATGGCGGGCTACATGCTTAGTCGGTATCTTGTTTAAGAACTAAGGCGTCTATCGACAAACTACTTAATTCCTTTCCTCAGTTTATTTAAATCACTAGCGCTGAGAAGCCACTAACAATCGAGACCGCTAAAGTTACGCCTTTTGAATTTCCGCAGTCACGAAACTCGAAAGACGAAGCCGCAATTAAGCAGCAAGAGCAACTTGATCGTTGCCAGATAACAATTGCACGTTTTTAACGAGGACCTCGTACGCCCCGGCATGCTCCACAAGATTCACTGCCCACGTCGAAACCAGTACACCCCCAAATTTTTAAACAAACTAAATCAAAAGTACTATAACATAATTAGGGGCCTGGTATCAATCTACGCTGGAAATTGCAGTTTTTCTGGTGGCGTAAACGAAACATCGATTTCATGTCCCGACTGATCGTGCACATGCCACGACGTCGAAAATGGATATTCCCCGCCACCACCGAAAAAGACATGGATCTTGTGCGTTTTAATAGTCTCTAACCATTTTTCCTTATCGGATACGCGAATGCCCAAATGATAGATATGGTGAGCTGTCGCGTCATCGGATGGATATTTTAAGAGACAGGTCGGTAAACAATCGCGAACAACTTAGTGGCTTTGCGGTCAAGGCAGGGAATTTCGCAAGTAGCGCTTACAAAATTGGTGGGCACCACGCGCGCTTCAATTGCATTACTCGAGTCGGGGAGCGCTAGTCCCAAATTAGAGATTCTTCTTAAAGTTTCTAATGGCCCGCCATATGTGGACGGCACGAAGGAATATTTCACTTGTATAAGTGGGCAAATTTCTATTCTGCGATCGGAGTTAGCGTCGTTTTTCGATTACAATTAGCATGGTGTGGCCGCAATATTGTGCACTCGAACACTTCGAACACATTGTTCAGAAAAGTTTTGACCCCGAATTCTCTCTCCTCTAAACCCGGGGCTATGAATTCGGCTCAATCATACAAAAACTACCGCGATCTTCTGCGCGATGAATTGTCAGAGCGTACGCAACGAAACCCCCGCTACAGTTTGCGGGCCTTCGCTCGCGACTTGGGCTTTTCAGCATCCACACTCAGTGAGGTATTGAGTGGTCATCACTCTTTGTCTCCACGACTGCTAAAAAGGCTCGCAAATCAGTTAGGCCTGTCGCCAAAGCAAGAAAAGCAACTCTCTAAGAAAAGGACAAAAAACGTTAGTAAAGAAAACGATATTTTTCTCGCTGAAGAAGCATTCCAATTAATTTCGAATTGGTACCACTTTGCGATTTTAGAACTTTTCAACACAGAAAATTTTAAATTGGACACCGAGAAAGTCGCGCGTCTCCTCGATATTTCTGAATGGACAGTGAAATCAGCGATAGAACGCTTACAAACTCTCAACTATCTGAAAAAAGAAAAAGATGAATGGAGGCTCAATTCGCCGCATGAACACGTGGTAACGCCGAAACCCTCAGCGGCCATTCGTGAATTTCACAAGCAAGCTATCCAAAAAGCCCTTGAAAGCTTGCGACCCGATAATTTAGACGAGCGGGAATTTCAAACTTTATTTTTGGCTTTTCCTAAAAATCGTATCAGAGAGGCCAAAGGCATGATTAATAGTTTCCGCCAAGAATTTGCAAAAAAATTTCGTCAAAAAAATAAGAAAAATAGTCTCTACAGCTTATCAATGCAATTTTATGAAATAACAAAAAGGGAGAAAATATGAAGAAACTAGTTTTATCGGTTGCAATTATGTTGGTGGCAACAGCGATGGCAGGTGAGGACCATTCTGTCGGGAATGGTGGAGATGTGATTCGTAAGTTATTTATTGACGCCAAAAGAGTTGCTGCACACAAGTTGCGTCGACTAAAGCAATGTTCGTTTGAAGGTCAAAACGATTTGGAAGCCATCACTTTCGCGCTTCAAAATTCGTCGAAACTAGCGAATGAAGTCGTCAATTCTGCACACTATTGGACGGTAGATCAACAAGCTACTTGTGCCTATACAACTCGCGAGTCTAATGCGGGTATTTACTTATCGTACCCCACCTGCCATAATTCGGTTCACGGTATGCATGAAGCGGTCTACATACTGATTCATGAATCCACTCACCACCTAGGAATAGTTGATGAACGTTTTGGCGATCGCGTGGCGACTGCCATTATGAACTCGGAGAGTCGAGACAGTTGTCCAACAACTGGCGGTGAAGTCTTTGAGCCGGTTTTTTGTCAAGGCTCCTTGATCACCGAAAAGGAAATCTTAAATTATTTTCAGCCAGGAGAATCGACTACTTTTTTTACCACACTTCAGCTTAGACGGCGCGAGCGGCTTTGTAATAAAGCCACCGGTTGCCAGGCGTGGTCGGAAGTTCCAGTTGAATTCGTCGATGCTCGCCCTGCTCCTAACACTATTATTTCACAAATGCCATGCAAATTTCACGTCGAAGCAGGGGGTGCCAGCGTTCCGTTTTATTGTCAGTCGACTGACCTGGTTCTAACTTTAAAGGGAGCTCGTGACTGGGGTATCAGACAATGGAATGGTCCAAATTACATAGCGTTTAATCTTTCGAGAGGTAGGGATCGCGAATATTTCGGTGGGTATATTGAAGGCGCAATGACTAACAAATGCCTTTGGTACAAGACCACCAAAAGCACATCTCCGGGCGTGAATGGAAATTACTTTGAATCCGAAACTGTATTCTACAGCAATTACACTCCAAAGTGATTTTCGGAGTTAAATCAACTCAACCAATTTACTTGTAACAGGTCGGAAAAGAATCAGTGAATCAGCTTTTCCGACCTAAATTGGCTTACTGTCAAAATCCTAAACAGGGTAAAGTCATTTAACTCGAAATCTTTTAGCTGACAACGGTACGAAAGTTGCTCAAAGGGATGGATAACAAAGGAATGGATTATGAAAATGAAGCCAGTTTTTCTTGCTGCCCTAACTTTCTTTTTCAGTTCGTCTCAAGCCAACTACCTGGTTGTTGCCTCGGGAACCAGTTATTTGGGCCAGGATGTGGCGCAAGATCAATTTGTCCAGGCGCTAATGACCGTTGATAAGTTGTCCCTGCAGCCGCCCCGATTTCTCGACACTGGTAAGATCTATCGATTTCATCTGCAGTCGAAGTTTCGAGAACTTGAGAGTGTTGTTCACATAGCAGTATTGGATGCGTCCAGCAAAAACAAGGTAGTAGTGAAATTTCAAAAAGGGTCTTTTAGCGTTGCCTTCCCTTTTTCTAACACAACCCCCCCCTCAGAGTATTCGTACGCAAATAACGATGGTTCAACTAGGGTGTTGGAGTTTTCAATTTCTCCAGCGCAATTTGAGCCTGAAATGTCGGAACGCATTGACGGTGGTCCCGAAAAAGCAGATCGTTGGAAATTTACAGCTAAAGACGGCGATGTACATTACGCCCTTAAAGGATATTTTAGACCCAGAAGATGGGGTAATGAACCGCGTATGCCAAGTCAGTTTGTTCCAGAGTCCATATCGGTGGTAATGCCAGTTGAGAATGGCGCTTTTTTTGCGAGTTCTTATGTAGAACCCAAGGAACTAAAAGCGCGCCTTAGCCCGGCTGTTATATCTGGTCTTATTGGTAACAGTTCTCCCTCTAAAAATAATTGCAAACTGTTTTAGAACCGCCACTAATTGCGGTTCAAAGTGACCAATCTAAGTATAAAACAGGTTTAATGCCAGTTCAGATCAAATATAGGTGATTTGATGCATTTTTGTTACTGGCGTTCGCTTTGCTCTACACTGGCCTGCTGTACGTTGGTGACCCGCAGTACGTTGGTTGTAGAGACTTAGCGATGATGCCCTCCCCCTTTGGAACTTTAGGTTTCACTTCATCGCTAAGGACTCTAGTTTTCAGCTACTTGCTGATCGGAAAGAACTGCAAGTTAAACTGGTAAAGCCGGTCTCCTCGAGTACTTACCCGCTTTGCCACGATATCTTTAGCAATCCTTTTCTTAAGTTGACGGATCTCAAACTTAATTTGGTTAAATTCCTCTTCCGTTAAGGCCAAAGTAAGGGCGCCAACTTCGCGATCTACGGGATTTTCTTTAAATAGGGATTCCAGTCCCAAATAAAGCAAATCCATCTGAAGTTTGCGTACAAGCTCCACGGGAACGTCTTGTGAGTTAGAAATTAACTCGCGGGCTTTAATAATTTCTCCAGTCACTTCATTCTGGCGTAAAATGCCAGTGCTGAATAAGTTTGAAATCGCCTGAGCCAATTGTTCTTCGGTCGCAATCGGACCAAGAATTTTAATCAGCGCTTTGGGTTCATACTTAATATCTTTTAAGTCGACTAGACTATAAAGAATCCACGAAAGCCAATTGGGAAGTTTTTCCCAACTCTCCTTCGCGATTTCGCCTTTTTGCATTTTCTTAAGTAAACGAATGTTCACTAAATCCACAAAATGACGATTGCGTTCGACAGCATCTTGAGCTTGGGAGAAGAGGACAAGCTTCACGAATTCTTCTGTCTCTTGCTTGTTGAATTGAAGGGCGCGAGCAAATTTCTCTGCCATATCCAGCGAAAGATTGCGTTTACCTTCAATGATGAGCTTTAGGTAACTGGGAGATTTAATGTCGGCAGCGGCAGAAAATACCGCGTACGAGTACGGGCGACGTCCTTTGTCTGTCTTCACGCGATACTCGTAATAGTCCTTCAAATAAAGTCTGTAATCCAGATACGCAGAAAGCTGCGGGATTAATATTAGCAAGGGTTCAGTCGCTGGCGCCGAAACTCTTGCGGGCTTCAAATTCACTGCTGGGTTTACCGTTTCCATGGTTTCCATGGAAAAAATGTTCACACAGACAAAAAGAGCCCGTCAAAAACTTTGCGTTGAGTCGTTAAAATATTTTTTATTTTGTCGAAAAGCTAAAATCTGGCTCGCCGACACTTGAAACTACTGGCACCACTGTAAACCGAATCGCACGATTAGATTTCTCCTGCAATCTCATGCTCTTTGTGCGCATCGCAAAATTAAGGCGCATTTCCATATTTCGTAGGAATAGGTTCCCTGAATATCTACCGCTGTTAGTTAAACCCTTATTGTTATAGATGACTCCGCCCTCGTCTGATCCAATGTTGCTGCTCGCGTTTGCTCCACCAGCAAGTTGTACGGCAATTTCCATCATACCGCGACCATTGGCGTGCAAAATGCTCGCATCAGTAACAGTTTCAGAAATATAATCAATAGGTTGGTCCTCATTTCCTGCAAGAATACCGCGCTGAAGAGGAATGTTTAGTTTTTCGGATGAATTTTTTAAGCTCGAAACCATGTCTCCAGAAACGATGAATTTACCGCGTTGACTTCGATCAATTGACAAAGTAAAGGCCGAAACTCCGTTCACAACTGCAAAAGTTCTCAATTCTGCAACGGAAATGGCGTCATTAAAGGAGCCTTTTCTTAATAACTGATATGTAACGACATCGTGAAAGAATTCGACCCATTTATCGATAATATTATCATTGTGATATTTCGAGAGTAGGCGCGACGAGTACTCTCCTAGGAAAATTTTCGCGGGAACACGTCGAAACACGATGAAAGCTTCGTTGACTGTGTCTTTAACAAGGCGAAGGACGACAGTCTCGCACGTTTTTTCTTTACTAACGTTGCGAGCCACGCATTGAGCCGTCGTGTTTTCATACTTCGAATTTTCAGTTTGCAGAGGAAAGTGGCGCGATTTTTTTTCTCCTTCAAAATCTTCCATATAAGGTGACTCGAAGACGATCTCGTCATCAGCCTGAGTCCAAACACGGAACTCAAAATGACCTTTCTCTGATCGGCGCATTTCTGCCATAGTGATTGAGCGCGCAAGATCTAAATCTTTAGCTCTAAGGTTGTCATGAGGAGTAGGATCAAGCTTAAGATTATCAATCGTTTGCGAATATTTGCGGTTATCAGCGTGGTTTCTTAAGGTTTGCATTAATTTATCATTCGCTCCGTCAACAAACAGATAAGAGTCGTTGGAAGTATAGCCCGTTGAGTTTGGTTTTGCGGCGGGGTTAATGACGTGGGTATAATCAGTGGGGTTGTAGGTTCCATCATTTTTCATTTCGATATCATCGGCGGCGCTATCGATCCTGGCACCATTATCTGAAATAGATTTTGATTGTCCCGCTCGGTGCATTGATCCCGGCCCCACTCCTGGCGGAAGTGGAACCTGCGTTGCCTGATTTGAGTTTCTACCGTTGTTACATGCGACGAGGCTGGCAACTAACATGCCCAGTAATCCTAAAATAATAGTGCTTTTCATAACTTAACCCTTTAGTTTCGTTAAAAACCTACTTTCCTACCTTGTAGTAGTGCAATGGCTAGGCCACAAAACTGGGGTTTAGAGGAATTTCTAAGAGACTATAAGCTAGCTAAAATGCGAGTGACGGCAAATATCGGCTCACTGTCTAAGAAGCAGACACCACTAGAATTCAAATGTAAACGAAGCACAGGCTAATAAGTTGACGGCGCCAATAAAATACAACCCCGTCTTTACGCTTTCCAGATCTTGTTGAGTCGCGTTGTAGACGTTGATTGTGGCGATAAGTCCGTGAGTGATTGAGCGAATCAATCGATCTTGCTTTTCTTTTTGTTTGCGGACAATCGCATAAGATTTTAAAAATTGTGATTTTTGCTCGGACGTGAGTTTGGTGTCATTCAGTGTTTGATAGATTGATCGCTCTTCACCACCGATTTTCCAGGTGTAAGCACCATAACCGATCGAGGCGATGCCGATGGTTTGAAAGATGGTGTAAATTCCTTGCTCAGCCCCATCTTGAGCTAAATTTGCGCCCCAAATCCCGCCCCCGAGAGCGAGTGCGCCACTAATGATGTAAGAAAGTCCATTTTTATAATCCAGCTTTTTTTGTAAATCGATTTCTTTGGTGAACTCATCCCATTTTAGAGAATAAGTCTGGTCGGAAGCTATTGCTACCGACGACAAAGCGAAAATAAGAATGAGATTTATAAAATTAAATCTGCCAACCCAATTGCACATACACCGTCTGAGTATAATACTCGTCCTCATTAATAAATCTTGTTGTCGAATACATTATTCCCGCATTAAATTTGTCAACAGAGTAAAAAACGCCACCAGAAATGCCATTGGCATCCAGCCCGCCAGTTAAATACATCGATCCGAAGTGGTATATTACTCCGGCGCGGACTCGTTCCCAAGCGTCGGGTTCCTCGTAACTCATACTACGATAGTCGAGTGTGAAATCCATATTTCCCCATCCTAGCTGTGGAGAAATTGCGATCCCGATTTGGCCTTCGAGGGGTGTAGGCAGCTGCTCAGAATATTCTTGTGAAACTGACCCTAGATTAGCGATCATCGCCGTCAGTCGTGGCTTCCAGCTCCCTTTGAAGAAGTAAGTAAGGCTAGGTTCGAAATACGCCGCGCTTTGCTCTTTTGGCTTTAGTAGGGCTTGTCCTGCCGGAGTCCCCAGCACAAGAAGTTTGAAGTTTTGCCGAATAAATTTCCTATTTGCAAATCTAGCTTGAATCCCACCATACAATCCCTCGGTAAATTTCATTCCTGATTGAAAGGTAAACCCATTTTCTTGGACAGAATAGAGTTCAACATCGGGGTTTGCTTCATTTCTCACGGCTGAAAATCCTTTGATCGTCATGGGAGTAAATTTGCCGCTTAAATATTTTGATTTAAAAATAATATCGCTACCAGCTTCGATCTGAGTTATCTTTCCTTGCGCAAACATGGCATCTATTTGTTGTTGGGTTATGTTTCCATCGAGTAAACTTTTGACTTGGTTGAGAGCTGCATAACCATTTGACAAGAGCAGCTGAAAGCCAAGAGATGATTTTGAATTTAGCGGTATCATGGCAGGATTACATGAAAGTCCATCGGGAATATCAACCAACGATAGACACGCGTGTGCGAGTCCCTTTGTTACCAGTGAAGAATTTTGAGTTTCAAAAGTTCGGGCATTACGACTAAAAGCGAGGTTAGCTGCTTGGGCAGATTGAATTAAGAGTGTACTGAGAACTAGTTGCCGCCACATTTAAGCATCTTTCCAAAACCACTTTGAATGATCGATTCATTAAGAAACGTTTTTCCCACCTCATCAAGCGCTTCGGCTGCACTAAAAAGTGATTTTAGGCTTTCGACGACGTCGATAGTTTCTTCTGTGAGATGTTTCATATCCGTGGCCGAAGTCGATTTTACAAAGCCGATGTCATTAAAAATATCAATCAGCAGTTTGCCCGTCACCACGATATTTGAATTTATTTTGGCGATATCAAGATCACATTTTTTTGGATCGTCTGTGGCTGAAAGTTCACCTATGAAGTTTTCAGCCAAAATGTGTTTTAAAAGCACAATTTCAAGAATTGCACGGAATAATACGTCTTCTGGTTTAAGTGCTGTGTTGCTGATTTCTGATAGCAGGAGAATTGCGTGTCGAATGTATTCGACTTGCTTTCTGTCGGCAGCGGGAATTGCCGCATAAGCATCTAGAAAGCGAGAAGCTCGAATCATTAAATTTGCTGCGTTGAGCAGGACGGTGTTAGTCTTTTCGTTTATATTTTTTTGTTTAGAAACGTCTCCTAATTTTTCCTTAGATTTGTTGATTTTATCGATACTGTTGACGACTGGAAAAAGCTTTTGAATTTTTATTCCACCCTTATGGGCATAAGCAGAAGCAAGAACAACTCTTAGTTCGATGTTCGAATCATTTTTTCTAAGCTCATTTTCTAAAAGGGCAATCGCCTCATCAGTGCGTTGTTCATCAATTAAACGATAGGCCTCGAGGATAGGGTCGGCCTCGCGTTTTTCTCTTGGCTGACACCCCATTAGGAGTGCTGATAATAGTAATAAAACCTGCCAACAGTTTGTCATTCAATTATTCAATTGGAAATTGAACCCTTGGCAGTCCTTCTCTTGGTACTTCAATTTTCAAGCCAGCCTTTCTTTTATTAGTCTGTGAGTTGTAAATATCGGCATTCACTAAAAAGGCGATTTCGCGATCTTCGAAATAGCTCATATCGGTAATAATGGCGTGCTCATATTTATTCAAGACAGTTTCCATGTTTCTGCACGTCACTGATATAATGTTGGAATTGTCACCTGTATTAACTGTGCACGAGCCGCGACTTACTTCGTGTTTAAAAAGGTCGACAAAAAGTTTTTCTAGGTTCTCATTTTTTACGTTCAGATTGAAGCTATTTTGTTCCCAAAGAACTTCGGCGATAGGAAGGTAATCGGCTGCGGTACAAGTTTTTAGATAATAAGTGATCAAATCAACTTTATGTTCCTCGTTGCCTGGTACAGCCTGGGTCTCGAGAATCGTATCTATGGAAAGGCATCCTTCCGAAACAAGGCCCTGTGGTAAATCAATTTTGCCATAGCGACGCATTTTACCTTTATATTCTTGCGGGATACGTTTTTTTAGTTCGTTATTTAAATCGATGACCAAATCAATCGGTGTGTAGGCCCCTAAAACTTCTTCAGGGTTTTGATTTTTCGCCCGGCGAAGTATTTCTAAGAGGCGCTTTATTTTTTCCGTACTTTCTTGAATCTGCTCGATTCGAGAATCCATTTTTGCTTTGTGAACGAACCGGTCATCGAGCTTCATCCCACCCATTTTAACTTCTTCCGGTGATGGCTCAGAAAATTTTGAGTGACATGCTAATAATGCCATGACCGATAAAAACATGGCCCCCGTACTCACAGATTTCCTCATATGTGTTTCCCCCAAGATTGCCTTTTGAGGTAATATCCAAGGCAATTTTTAGGCCAGCTTTATTGAGGAGTTATTTAGTACAGACGTAGCTCAGACTGTAACGGGTACAAATTGAGGATCAAAAAAGGTCCGCAATCCTAGTCTAAGCGCGTTCCCGGCGGTAAATAATATGATCGTCCACCTACCAAATTGAAAACGATTCCATCACTTTCATTTTGATCGGAGTAACAACCGCCTCCGTTTTCGAATTCATGGAATTCCTCGCTGAAGTCTAACTGCGCTCCGAGGGGGATTCTTAGTCCTTCTCCACACCCTTGAAATAGAGCCAAATGGGCTGTAGCTCCCGTGGCTATAGGAAGATAAGAGTCGTCGTCGAATCGAAAAAGTCCCGCATGGGTAGGATCCCCACCAAAATACCAAGGACTGGTTTTTGTCATATACATTTGTGGAGCGCGGATCCAGGGCATTTCAACATCCATTTTTTTCGTAACGAAATTATAGACTCCCGCTTTGTTTTCAATTCCGATCAGTGCTTTTGTTTCAGTTAATAAAAATGGGTTGAGTTTTTGACTGCCTTTAAAAACTTCTTCGAAGGTCTGATCATCTTTTAGCTTAAGAATTTTGGAGTTCCATCCTTCGAATAACTGAATGCCATTTAAGTTATCGTTATAGATGTAGGCTGTTCCAATTTTAGGATCGCGGGCTTGAATATTGAATGTACTATCAAGGGTCGCGATATACACCTCTTGATCGGCTTGCTTTTTTGTTTGAGTCTCAAGAACATATCTATTTTTCCCAAGAGATTTGCCAACCAAAAATTTGTAAGCCGTGACATTGCCAGTCACCTTATCAACGGCATAAGAATAAACCTTCTCATTTCCGCAATATTGATCGGGATTAGGACACTTTTCATCTTGTCTTCGAACTTGCAATAAGTAATGGGAATTCGACACATGACTTACAAAGTGAAGGGTTTCAAACGGACTTTCTGTTCGAAAGACGTGGTTTATGACTGTTGTCTTAAGTTCGTCGCCCGAAAAATCGTAGATGGTATATTTGTTTTTTTCGTGGCTGATGGTGAAAATATCTTTTGGAGCATAGAGCTCTTGACCGCCAGCATACGGTCTAAATTGTGCGAAATAGAAAAGCCTGGGTGGCTCATCGCCGTATACGTCAAACTCCGTAACCTGGGAGAATTTGCCACCTTCAAATTTCGCTGCGAAATAGGATCCCGCAGAGGTTTTTCCGGCTATTAAGTTTGGACTTTGCCAACGAACTTTTGATGGTGTGCCAGAAATTTTGAACGAGATTAACTGTTGAGTACGAGGTGCGAAGGCGCCAATTTTATTTGAGTTCTGGTCGATGAGGAGGGCAATCCCATGAGTAGCTTCGAGGTCTTCGACAGCAAATCCTGCCGGCACATCTATAGTTTTACGGTTTTTCAAGTCATACAATTGTCTGCGCTCAGTTTTGCCGCCCATAAGGATTTCGTTTTTTGAAATAATCGTTTGGTTATCAACTAATCCATGTATCGGTAGCGCTATTTCTTGTAATTTACCCCAGCGATAATCATCTGCAGTACGTGGATCGGAGTTAAACCAAATACTCCGCTCTAACCATGTCGAAACATTATAAGTACGATTGGCAAACGTTAGAGTTTTCTCGCGGAGTACTGTTCGAAAATATTCACAGTTAACGTTTGAGATCTGGCAGTACTGAATGTAACCAATGTAGTACCTCTGAATGCTGTTGTCGAATTCTGCAGAATCTGAGTCCTGCCATTCTTTGCTGTCGGGAGCGCACTGGTTTTTACAAGAGTTGTTGACTACGACCTTGCTTCTTTTAGCTAACAAGCGATCAACGCGGTCAACGAAAGCCTGTATGAGCTCTGAGCTTGCAACACCCCACCTTTGATTTAGCGGGACATTGGGGTTTGAATCATAAAGGTTGTAGCGCCAAGTAAACATTAATTGTTTTAGAGTCACAGTATAATCGTTTAGTTTTATATTCTTCGAGAGCGCTGAATTCCATAAATCAATAATGTTTGGGCTCATCTGACTTACCAGAAAAACGACTTTTTCTATGCTGTTGTAATATTCCAACAACTGCTGATCGCGCATGGGAGTGCTGTGTTCTTCCCATTCCGGAGTTCCGTCTGGGCAGCCATTTTTTTTGCAGAATTCATAGCCGGCGTTTACATATTTTGCACGCTCTTCAATTTTTTTGAAAATTTGGTCAATACCGTCAGTAACTAAGTTTTCAGCTTTAAAGCCCGGGACGATGCGGTCGTATACAGCGAGATTAAATTCCTTTAGCTGTCCCGGAAAATTTGGATCAAATTGTTCAAGGGAGTAGTGGGGCATTTTCTCAGCAGGGACGAGTTCAAATTTTTCCCCATTTTTTATTGGCCAACGCGGTTTTAGAATCGCTGATTCGCCCTTTTTGACACTATACCAAAAAGGACTCTCATAAAGAGGTCGAACAATTCTTCCTCCTGTTGAACTTAAAACGCGAATAGGAACTTCGTTTTTCGGTTCGTTGTTGACGTAGCTAATAATCATCGTGTGGCCGGTTTCCCCTTGGAGCATCAGAAGATAGGTGCCGGCAAGAAAGGATTCCTTATTTATTGCAATCGGATATCCATCTTTAAAGACCGTATGTGTATAGGTATTATCCAAAACGTAGTCGAGCGCGACGATAAATCTTTTATCTTTACGCCAGTCTTCGTTGGTTGGCAGTTCTTTCCATGCATCTTTCATAGATTCATTGGTAAAAACTACTCCACTGCCGGCCAGAGTATTTGCGGCAGGCAATTTGTGAATGCGAGAAAAAATCCATCGAATTGCCGTAGCCCCGTCGGCACAATCAGTAGCTACTTTGTTGTCGATATAAAAATTTTTGTTAAAATTCTTTTTTAACCACTCATGGTACTTAATTTCCCAATCCCAGCTCCATTGGTTTTCGCTCTTCCAAATAACTTCTTTCTGAACTTCGGTTGTCACGAAGTTATTGGCTAATAAGTCCTTAGCGTCTACCTTTTTTGTTTCGATGTCTTCCTTTGACAGAAAAGTCCGCAAGTACATTTCAGCATTTTCTTCGGTCGAAAATGCTTTGTGTGACTCTAGTTCCTGAAGTTGGCCAGGCTCGATTGAGTAATGATTAACATTCCAAAAGCCATTTTCTGAAACTAAGGCATAAATATGGTCCACATTGCCTTGTTTTTTGCGCCAAAGTAACTCGTCTTTTACTTTAGGAGATAGTTGTGCTTTTTCTGGGGACGAGTGACATGCCAATAAGGTCGCAATTGATAAAAAAAAGGCTATTTTAGTTATTTTTTTCATGTTGCCTCGATATATTCAGCTTTATTGCTCTAAAAAGTTAGCGCGAAAACTGCTTCTAAGGCAAACTATGGGCCAAACCATTAGCGAGTTTATTCGGGTTTATTTGCCCTTGCATGTAATGAGTACATCTCCAGAACAAAAAGGGTCCATATTTCCAGCAAATAGCGCTGCGTAAGCTCGTGGCTTTACGCCTTGCATCTCCCAATGTAATTGGGTAGTTTACCGTAGCCGGGTCCCATACAACAGGAGAGCTGTAAACCCCGCCAGGTCCGAAAGGAAGCAACGGTAGCAATTCAACTGTGTGCTGTGGGGTGCTCGGCGCTTTTTTAGAGTTCGGGGAGAAAATTTGTCTTACCAAGTAATTGCGCGTAAATGGCGACCCAAAAATTTTTCGTCGTTGATTGGCCAGGATCATATTTCAACAATTTTGTTGAATGCGATGAAATCAGATCGCTTAGCGCATGCGCTCTTGTTTACGGGCCCTCGTGGTACAGGAAAAACCTCGACCGCTAGAATTTTAGCAAAAAGTTTGCGCTGTCCGAACGTTAAAGATTTCGTCCCATGTGATAAGTGTTCCACTTGTGAAGAGATCTCGGTTGGGAGTAGCATAGACGTTATCGAAATCGATGGTGCTAGTAACAATGGTGTTGATGCCATTCGCGAATTGCGAGACACGGTTCATTTTTTACCAACTTCAGGAAAATGGAAAGTCTACATCATTGATGAAGTTCATATGCTCACCACGAGCGCCTTCAATGCTTTGTTGAAAACTCTTGAGGAGCCGCCACCACATGTAATTTTTGTGATGGCCACAACGGAAGTCCAAAAAATTCCTACGACAATCTTGTCGCGCTGTCAGCGTTTTGATTTTCGTCGAATTTCGTTGAAGCAAGTTGCCGATCATTTACAGAAAATAGCTGATGCGGAAGGTATTAAAATTGATCCGCCGGCGCTATGGATGATTGTTCGTCATAGCGAAGGCGCTATGAGGGATAGCCAGAGTTTGCTAGATCAAATCGCCAACTATTCTAGCCGTGATATTACTTTAGAAAAAGTGGTAGAAGTTCTGGGTTTAACAGAGAGAACTTTACTAAACGATGCGTTGAGGGGTTTGGTTAGCCGAGATCGTGGAGCGATTTTAAAATTAGTTGAGAAAATTATTCAGTCCGGAGCTGATGCCAAGGTTTTTGCGCAAGACTTACTTGAACAAATCCGTAACCTCCTGGTTGTAAAGATGGAAGCAGTTTCAGCGTTAATGGATCTTCCTGAAAATGAAGTTGAGGAGTTGAAAGAGTTAGGAAAGAATTTATCGTCAGAAGATATTCACCTCTTGTTTGATATGGCTTTTAAGGGTGTAAATGATTTGATTCGAGCGCAAGATCCGCGATTGGTTTTAGAAATGCTGTTATTCCGAATGTGCGAGGCACCGACGGTTCAGAGTTTAAAGGAGATTTTAGCAAATCGAGGCTCTGCCCCTGCCGCTTCCACACAAAGGACTGATATCATGTCTTCGCCGGTGGCAAGGACCACTCACGCGCGATCGGGTGGTGGCGCGTTTGATTCCGGAAAGTGGAATACCTTTGTTGGCAATTTGCAAAGTCTAAATGCGCTTTTTGGCGCGAAGCTTGCGAATACTCATTTTATTTCTTTAAAAGATGACAAACTTACTATCGGACTTCCTAAACAACATGAATTTTTACTTGGCCAAATCACAGATGCAGATTTTTTGAAAAAGGTTGGTAACTACTTAAATACTTTTATGGGCAAGGTTTTTAAAATTGAGGTTGTTTTAGAAGAAAACGCCAGCGGGATGTCTTTAAAGGCAACTGAAGAGAAAACTAAAAACGACGAACAAAAAGCGACTGAGGAGATGGTAGAGAATAATCCGCTCATTCAATCTGTAAAAAAACACTTAAACGCCAAAGTGCAATCGATTAAGGAGAAAAGATAATGAAAGGTTTTCCCGGTGGAATGCAACAATTCGTAAAACAAGCCAACCAAATGCAGACTAAGCTCAAGAAACTGCAAGATGAACTCGATACTCGTGAATACGAAGCAACTTCTGGCGGTGGTGCTGTCACCGCGAAAATAAAAGGCGATAGCCAACTTTTGAGTTTGAGAGTATCTGATGATGTCTTTAAATCAGGCGATAAGGATATGCTTCAGGACTTGATATTGACCGCCGTAAATGAAGTTATTAAGAAAGCTAAAGAAACAAGTGCAGCAGAAATGGAAAAAGTTACTGGCGCTCTAAAAATGCCTGGGCTATTCTGATTACATGCTAAAAGTACCGTCGCTGGATTTATTAGTTCATGAACTCAGCCGCCTACCTGGCATCGGGCAAAAAACTGCCCAACGACTGGCGTATTTTATTTTGCGCTCTCCTGATAATTTACCCGAGAGCTTAAAGGGTGCTCTGAATGAAGTGCAAACAAAGGTTCAAACTTGTCCCGGTTGTTTTAGTGTGACCGAGGAACATCTTTGCCATTACTGTGCTGATCCAGGGCGAGACAATCAGTCTCTCTGCGTGGTTGAGGAGCCGATGGATATTATGCGGGTAGAGTCTTCGGGGGTTTTTCGTGGTCGCTATCATGTCCTCCAAGGCGCAATTTCACCCTTAGAGGGTATTCAACCGCAAGATTTGAAAATCCAAGAACTATTTGAAAAGATTGATAAAAGTCTTGTGTCTGACACGCCAGTGAAGGAGGTTATTCTAGCACTTGATACCGATCTTGAGGGCGACACAACGGTTCTTTATTTAGCAAAAAAATTAAAAGACAAAGGGATTCGTTTAACTCGTATAGCCCATGGTGTTCCCATTGGCTCAGATATAGAGTATATTGATCATCGAACGTTGGGTCGAGCGTTGGAAAATAGGGTGGAGATTTAGATGTCATTTGTCCATCAAAACGCAAAAGAGATTCATTGCAAGATTGTCTACTATGGGCCAAGTCTTGGTGGCAAAACGACGAATTTGCAGTGGGTTTACAATAAAACAGTAGATCCGGCAAAATCGACACTCCATGAACTGCCAACAGACGTTGAGCGTACTTTATTTTTTGACTTTCTTCCCGTACATGTTGGTGAAATTCGCGGCTTCAAAACACGATTCCATTTGTATACTGTCCCGGGACAGGTTGTTTATGATGCGAGCCGTAAGTTAATTATGAAGGGACTCGACGGGGTTATTTTCGTGGCCGATTCGCAGCGGGAACGTATGCAAGAAAATATCGAGTCTTTGGCAAATTTAGAAAAAAATTTGGTTTTACAAGGCTACGATATAAAAGAAATCCCAATGGCTATCCAATACAATAAGCGGGACCTACCAAACGTGTGTTCGGTTGCCGAACTTCGTACTGCCTTGAACAAACACAACTCACCTGATTTTGAAGCTACAGCCTCTGAAGGAGTAGGGGTAATTGATTCATTGAACTATGTTTCAAAATCTATAATCACTCTGCTCAAAGGTGGAGATATATAACGTGGTTGAAGAGAGAATTCGTGAATTGAAAAAACAGCGAAACGCTGTCGTTCTTGCGCATTACTACGAAGATAGTGAAGTGCAGGATATTGCCGACGTTGTTGGTGATAGTTTGCAGTTGGCTCAGTATGGCCAAAAATCTTCTGCCGATGTAGCGTTGATCGCAGGCGTTGTATTTATGGCAGAGAGCGTGAAGCTGCTGTCTCCCGAAAAAGTCGTTTTGGTTCCCGATCTCAACGCCGGCTGTAGTTTGGTACACGGTTCACCATACGAAAAATATTTGGAATGGCGAAATAGATACCCCGATCATATTTCTGTGACGTACGTAAATAGCAGTGTGGAGGTAAAGTCAATAACCGACGTGATTTGCACAAGCTCCAATGCCGAAAAAATTATTAATTCAATTCCGATAGACCGAGGAATTTTGTTTGGCCCTGACCGACACTTGGGAAATTACCTAACAAAGAAACTAGGCCGAAAGATGGAGATTTGGCCGGGAAGTTGCGAAGTGCATGTGTTATTCTCTGCTAAAAAACTATTTCTTTTGAGAGAACAGCATCCAGATGCTTTGGTTTTGGCGCATCCCGAGTGTGATGAGGCGATTTTACAACAAAGCGATATTGTGGGCTCAACATCAAGAATCATTCAAGAAGTAAGAGAAAATAGAGCTAAGAAGAAATTTATAGTAGCGACGGAAGACGGGATCTTTCATCAAATTCGAAAATTTCGTCCCGATGTGGAGTTAATTCAGGCTCCAGCAGAGGGCAGCTGTGCCTGCAATCAATGCCCCTACATGAAGTTAAGCACCTTAGAGAAAATTAAGATGTCCTTAGAGACTCTTTCTCCCGAAGTAAAAATTGATTCTCGAGTCATGGAAAGAGCTCAACTGCCTTTACAGCGTATGATGGATATTACTAACGGGAAATCGGTGATGTGGCCAGATAGGTTTGAAAATGGAATTAAAGCTCAAACTCTCTGAAAAATTTGGAATGAATAACTCTGATAACAGAAAACTAATTCGCGAGTGCTTGCTCGTGGATTTGAAGGCCGACGGGTATAAAGTTGTGGATTCGGCTGTGACTAACTTGGATTTCTTGCCGACGTGTAACGAAGTCGGGATTTCAATTTCGCACACTAGTGAGATTGGTGGGTATGTAATTGGATGCGGTGTTGAAGCCGTTGGATTTGATATAGAATCTACCGAAAGAGTTAGTAAAAAACTCGCCGACAGAATTGCCAAATCAGATGAAAGTTACCCTGCCCCCGATTTCTTTTGGTGTGCTAAAGAATCCGCTTACAAGATGCTTGGTTCTTTGGGTAAGGCACCTGCAGTAATTTCAGATCTAAAAATTCACAGTTGGTCTGAGGAAAGTGCGAATTCGGTAGAGTTTAAGTTTGAGGGTGGACAGGGGCGAGTGTGGCGTGAGAAGACTTATACACTCGCCGTGGCTTGGGTTTAACGGCTACGAATTTTCACGATATTTCCACGCGTTGGACCCCACCAAAACTGTTCAGGAAAGCGATCGTAATCGCGGCGAACAATTACGTCGTCAAAATACATTCCAACCGCCTCTACAACTCCGTAGCTTCGACTGGTAGGTAGCCATACTTGTTCTCCCACACAGAAATACTGGTCGGTTCGTCCGGGTGTGCAGCCTCGTCGGCTTCGGATATTATAGTCGGCGTCTCTGAGTGACATAACGACAACGCGATCACGGCGCGTGCGCGAATCGAAGACCTGAACGGCGACGCTGCCATTATTCGGGTTTACCTGGCGAATGTACCCGGTTTGGGGGGGCGCAAGCATAAAAATGGGATCACCATCACAATAACCCCCAGCACAAAATGTGAGTTTTTCATTGGCATATGAAATAGACAGAAAAATTTGAGTTAGAATCGAAAAACTTAAAATGAGTTTAGTCATATTGGCTCCTTTAATTAGGTATAATTCCAAACCAAAGAATTTTGACTGTCAATGAAGCGATCACTTTGCAAAAAAATCGACGGAATCTCACATTGAGATGGTAACATTCGTGAATATTTCAAAAATTTCGCGACGTGACTTAAACTTTGGTCCAGGCCTTCCGACAAGTACTTTATAAGAACTATAAAGGTGGATGTATGAGAATTAGTAAACCAAATCGACTGTCGAATCGGAAACAGCTTGGGGCTCTTCATTTTTCGAATCTGATTTCAGTGGAACCATTAGCCGTTCTCGCGCGCTCAGGAAATATAGTAGACGCATCTACTACGGGCTTTAAATTACGCGTAAGCCGAAGAGACTTAGTTCCTAAAAACCTAAGAGGAAACTTAAATATTGATTGTCTTGTGGGCGAAAAGATTTTGCTGCAAATCGATGAAATGAATTTAGAACTGAGTGGAACAGTAAAGCGCACAAAAATGATTGGCCGCGGTATTTTTGAAATCGGTATCGATTTTTCACAAGATGCCCCCGATTATTGGCGCGAATGCCTTTTAGAGTTACTTCCGACTCCTGATGAAATGCCAGATGATCATTTGACGGATGATGAGTGGCAGGACCATTAAAGCAAATAAAAACTCGGGAGATTTTTTTCCTCGACCAACACAATACTTGTATTAAAAGGAAAAAACCAAGAAAGCGCTTCAGCGATTCCCGGGTGCTCTTTTATTTCGGGATTGCCGAGAGAATTTAGCGAAAAACAAATGTCATAGTGTTTTTGGTCCGTGGAGATAGCGAGAACTTTCGGGGTTAAAACACCCTGCTGAATAAAAAACTCTTTAAGAATTTTTCGCGCGTATTTCGGAAAATATTTCTCGTTTATATCACCGTGATAGAGTTTTTCACCTTCTTTAATTTCCATGCGATTAGAGCGCGTGTGGTGTATAGGTTCAAGAAACCGGTTACGTTCCTTAAAATTCCAGATCATCCCGTAAGAAAAAACATAGTCGGGTTTTTTTTCGTTATATGGATTTACTACCAGTCCGATTCCGCGCGAGCTAAGCCAATCAATAACTTTAGCAACGGGTTCTGTGGCGGTACTTGAGGTTTTAACTAAAAGGTAAGGAAAGCCCTCGGGTCCGTTCTGAGGGTCTTCGGAAATAACTTCTACTTTTGAATTGACAAAAGCGTCGAGAAATTTTGATTCCCAGCTATTGTCGCGTTTTTCTGATTCAGTATTTAATAAATGTTCTAGACTCACTTATTGGATCCTTTTTTATTTTGCGGGATCATGATTTCTAATCCTGGATAGGGCGTAAGCTGACAAGACAACCTTTCAAAGTCAACGAATCCGCGATCTTCCGCCATTTCAAGCTCTAATCCCTCCCGGGGCGGTAAGTCATTTAAATCACTTTTAACGTGCACACGACAGGTCCCGCAAGAAGCAAAACCGCCGCAAACATGCGAAATTTCTATTTTGTATTTCATGAAAAGGGCTAATAAACAGCTCTCGCTATTGATGGGAATTTCTCTTCCTTCTGGCAAAATTTTTACGTGACCAACGTTTTTTGCTTTTGTAATACTCACTATTTCCATATAGCAAACATAGGTAGGTTTTGGGATGAAATTTGTCGCTTTCGATATCGAAACAACGGGGACAGTTGCAGGCGTAGACCGTATAGTCGAATTGGGTGGAGTCGCTTTTGAAAACGGTCAACCGGTGGGCAGATTTTCGACTTTAGTGAACCCGATGATCCCCATTCCCATTGGTGCTAGCCGTGTAAACGGGATTACCGACGATATGGTTGTTGGTCAGCCGACCATTGATAAGGTTTTACCAGACTTTGCCGAATTTTGCGGGGACTTACCGCTTGTGGCTCATAATTCGCCCTTTGATTCGCAGTTTTTGACTTCTGATATTAAGCTGTTTGAAGCGCCAGCGCCACGCGGAACGGTACTCGATACCTTGCCAGTGGCAAGAAAGGTTTTCCCTGGTTTGTTGAATTATAAACTCGAGACTTTGATAAATCATTTAGCTATTGAAAAAACCCATTTTCACCGAGCTGAAGCAGATGCCGCTTATTGTGGTCAGTTGTTTATAAAAATTCTAGAAAAAATGGGAGGGAATGTTGGCGTTGAAAATATTCTCGCACTAATGGGCCGTCCCGAATTTAGATTCCCACAAATAATTCCGAGTCCGAAGCAGTTGAGTCTTTTGGGGCTGTAAGGACTAAATCATCTCTCCTGAAAAAAGTTGATCGCAAAAACTCTTGATAGTCAGAACTGACACTCCTTTGTTTTTTATATTATGTTCACCTAAATATACTCCGTATCCGCGTGATATTTTCTTATGGTCCATAAGCTGAGAAAGTGATTTCCCAAAATTATCCTTCCAGGTCTTGGCCGCTTTAACCTCGATGCCTATTCTTTTCTGACCTTTCGTAAGGATAAAATCTACTTCATTCTCGCTCGGAGTACCCCAATAATTAATTTCTATATTTTTTTGATTGTAGCTAGAATAGGCTCGAATTTCGTTTAAAATAAAAGTCTCAAGCAAAAGGCCCTTGTCGTCTTTTAAAGGATCATCAAGATCATTTCTTAAAGCTCTGACAACCCCACAATCAAAAAAATAAAATTTTGGATTTGATACCTCCTTAACTTTAGCTCGTAGATGAAGTGGTTCCACGAAAGTTCCGAGTAAGGTCTCTTCGACAATGTTAAAATATCCATCGAGGGTCGATCTTTTGACCGCAGTTTCTGACGAAATGGCATTTAAGTTTAAAACCTGACCATTCATTATCGAAGCATGTTTCAAAAATTTATAATAATTTGATAAATTCCTGACTGCGGCCTCTGCTTGAACTTCCTCTTTTAGGTATTGATCAACGTATGACAGCAAATAGTCTTTTTTCTCTTCGGGTGTTTTAAGATTTAGAGTCTGTGGTAAAGTTCCATAGGTAAGTACTTTTTCAATATTGAAGTCGTCAGCCATTTCTGCCTTTGTCAGACCGAAAAAGTCTCTGCGAAGGGCTCTACCGGCGAGAAGATTAGCTTTATGTTTTTTTAATCTTCTGGCGCTTGACCCTGTCAGGGCAAATTTATATCGGTCCTCAAAGTCAAAAATCATGGCATGTATCTCATCAAGCAATAGCGGTAATTTCTGAATTTCATCAATAACAACTTTTGCTCCTTTAGGGAGAGTTTCTACCATCTGTCGCAGAATTGCGGGCCTGCTGGAAAGCTCAAGGAAGGTTTGCGATCGGAGAAGGTCTATCCTTAAGTCAGGTTTATAGACGTCCCTTAACCAAGTCGATTTACCAGTTCCTCGGGGACCAAATAGGAAAAATGTGCTTTGAGGAGGCGTCAAAATTCGCTTATACGACATATCCGTAAAATTTACCGTATTTTTTACGGATATGATAGAAGAAAAGCAAACACGTTAAATTTCTTGGCCTGCGTGTTCGAAGCAATCCTGATGTAAGAGAATCTATCTCAGACGCAGAAAAATCAGACGCGAAAACGTGTAAGAGCCTACAAATGTCAATTTGACAATAAAGTTGACAACAGGCCTCTCTCTACTCAGATGGTTTGCGTTAAAAATTGGCGTACCATTTGCTCCTAAAAGGCTGACTAATTGGGTTTAGATAACTAAAAGGAATCTAAAATGAAAAATATTTTAAACTATGTACTTGTTGCTGCGGTGGCTTTTGAGCCTGTGGCATTTGCTGGTGTAAGTCCCCAAATGAATGAAATTGCTAAAGTGGAAGGTACTGTTGTTAAATTAGAGCTCAACAATATAAGGGCAAACCTTAAAATCCTCGATCAAAATCTTGAGAGACTTCAAAAAAGTTTGGAAGAAGGGCATGGGGATGTTGCCAAGTATATTTCGACCGTTGCGTCTGTACTCGCTATAGTTGTAATCTCGTCAGCGTCATTTGGTTTAGTCCCGAGTGATAAGATTGGATTTGGGAAGGCTGTCGCGTTGGCTCTTGGTACAGTCTTATCGCTTATCGGAATAGTTTCCCCTATTTCGTCTTATCAATTATATGCAAATGTTGATACATCCACAGCGCATGAACAAGTGCAATCCGTCAAGCAACAACTTGAAGTCCTAAAAAAGTCGGATCGAAAAGATTTAAAGCTGTTGGCAACCGAGTTCGGCAATACCGTCGAAAATTTAAG
Source organism: Proteobacteria bacterium SG_bin7 (assembly GCA_002083485.1). Lineage (GTDB taxonomy): Bacteria > Bdellovibrionota > Bdellovibrionia > Bdellovibrionales > SG-bin7 > SG-bin7. The sequence goes on from LWDK01000025.1 coordinate 23,930, forward strand.
TCAATCATTGAATAATTTTGAATCTCTCCGTTCCACTGACAATATTAAACAAGTTTCAATAGCGGCAAGTCGTGTTGCCGCTGTTTACGTCACTTTCTGGGGTAGAGGTCAAATGACTATGGAGAGGGGCGGCTTGGCAACATCACTGGTAAACCTTGTTGATCTTGTTTCACTAATGTCCATTAGCGGAAGCTCTTCAAGAACTCTGAATGCTGTGGTTAAGGCACGAGAAACAGTCAGTTCGATTATCAAAATACTTTAGTATGAGATCTACAGGGATTTTTATTCTGGTATTGCAGTTAGTTCTGGGTCCGCAGGCTCTTGCCGACTCTTGCCGAAGTCTTTTTTTTACAAAAACTCTGTCAGATGTTTTGGAGCAAATAAATCGCGAAAATAATGGTTTTTTAACTTCTGCCATTGATGAAAGTGAGCCATATTTCTTAACTAGGCCCAGTGGGCAACAACGCCTTTGGGGCTCATTAATAAATAATATCCGTCTTAAAATAGGAATGAGTTATAACCGTCAGCAGCGAGTGTTTGAGGTTATCGATAAATTTAACCTCAGTAAATTCGTCCATCCTGTACAAATAGAGAATTTAGCAAGCGAACTTTCGCTAGCTATGTTTGGCCCGCGCCACGCCATCCTAAGTTATTTCTCCAAGTCCAAAGGTGAGCGCTTTCGACAGTCGGTACTGAATCGTATCGGCGAAAATATTATTCGCGAGGGATTGATGAATACCTGGAAAGAGGTAGAGCATGAAAGCCCAGGGTTCTGGAAAAGATTTTATGTGCGCATTTTAAAGACTCAAAATAGTCAGGTGATGAGTGCTGTATTCTCTCTGCCATTTTTAAAGGTAAAAGACAATTCCATATCAGACAAACTAATGGCAAAAGTGATTGTCGAAGGATTTGACGCGAATGAAGCAGAGTTGAGATTAGTTTTGCGGACACAAAACTATCGTGATACCTACAATTCGTTCAGAAATTCTGCCAGGAATTTGTTAATCCTAACATTATTAGCAACGCAAGTTTCTCTCGCGATTAAAACGATTCAGGCCGACCGTGATTCTCTGGCGAGCCTTTCCTCCAATATCGAAACATCGGTACGCGACAAAACAAGAGAAGCTTATACTAAGTCATTTGCGCGCGCCAAAGAGACATTTAAAGAAAAGATGGGAAGGCATCCGACGGCCGCTGAAGAGCAAGAGCTCTATGGTCTTATAATTCTCTATGCTTCTATCGATGAATAGATTGTTCCCCTCAATGACGAAGCTAAAGTTGTTTGCACATTTTCTGGTGAGGAATCATCACTTCCTCGAAAATTTCTCCATAAGCTTCATAACCAAGGGCCTTGTAAAAGGTAATCGAGGATTCTCGAGAATGAAGTTCAAATTTCGCATACCCCATTTTTTTTGCCAACACTTCTGCGAACTTTACCAATTTTGTCCCGACTTTTTTTCCTTGAAATTTTTCGGCGACTGCTACTTGTCGCATTTTCATAACCCCATAGAGTTGCGGGCGAAGTAACAAACATCCGACAAGTTCATTTTTAATGAATGCACCAAGGTGAATATCGTCGATTTCTTTAATTAAGTCTTCGGCCGAGTAAGAAAGGCCAAGCGGCTTACGGAGAACTTCTGTGCGTAGTTTCATTTCATCTTCGTATTGTTTTGAACCCATTTCGATCGGAATAATTTTTATTTTTTCCATTTAGAAAAACGCCTTATGTGCGATCGGGAAATTTCTTCCTCGCCCAAACGCATGTTCGGTGACTCGAAGAATAGGTGGTGCCTGCCAACGTTTGAATTCGCTTTTCATAAGGGCTTGCAATAGCCACTTTTCACTTTTTGTTTTTGCATTGAGTTTCTTTTGCACGAGATTACGTACGGCCTTATCGAGATCGTCGTAGGGAGGAAGAGTGTCTTGATCTTTTTGGTTTGGCCTTAATTCTGCGGTAGGAACTCTTTCTATGATTTCTCTCGGAATGATTTCAGTTTGCTTGTTGTAAAGGTTTGCCAAATCGTAGACTTGGCCCTTAAGGAGATCCCCAATGGGTGCGAGTCCACCACACATATCGCCGTAAAGTGTTGTGTAACCAGCTGCATATTCATCTTTGTTGCTTGTCGAGAGAAGAAGGCTGTTTTTGTAGTTCGTAAATGCCATCAAGTATAATCCGCGAAGTCTCGACTGAATATTCTCATGAACAGTCCCAAATTCTAAACTATCAAACGTATTTTCAAGTTGCCGAACTATGGTTTCGTAGGCACTCCTTATTTCTATTTCTTTTAACTCGACGTGGATCTCTTTCGCCAATTTTTTTGCAAGATCAAAACTTTGAGTGGCACTGTAAGGACCGGGGAGCGCAAAAGTAGTAACTTTACTGGGGCCTAAGGCGTCGACAGCCAGGCATGCAACCACGGCCGAATCAATGCCACCGCTAAGTCCCAAGTGAGCTCTCGACAATCCAGTTTTATTGGCAAAATCTTTTATCCCGAGCACGAGTGCTTGGCGAATCGTCTCTGTCTGTTCAAGCTTTTGTGATCTAAAACCGCCGGCTCTTTCGCTAAAATCTGCTACGTTGAGATCTTCAGCGAAACGCACGCACTGAGAAATAATGTTTCCAGCCTTATCAAGAGCAAAACTCCCACCATCAAAAACAAGTTCATCTTGGGCGCCCACCGTATTGACGTAAACCATGGGGGCTTTGAATTGTTTTGCCGTCTGTCGGGTTACAAACAAGCGGTCTTTTTCTTTATTCAGAGAAAACGGAGAGGCACTTATATTAACGACAAGGTCAAATTTTCCTTTGATATTTGTGAGAGGATTGGCGGGGTAGGGGTTTCGGGTGCCGGGCATTTCCCATGCCCAGATGTCTTCACAAACTGTGATTAAGATTTTTTTATTTTTTATTTTGATAATGTTTTTGTTTGTTTCGCCGTGCTCAAGATGTCTGTACTCGTCAAAAACATCATATGTAGGCAAGAGTTGTTTATTAAAAGTTTTAGGTTTTGAGTTTTTGCTGAGAACGACTGCTGAATTAAAATAGGGTTTACCGCGTTTAGACGGGTTCTTAGTTACGGCTCCAAATATTAACGTTATTCCCTCTGGAATTTTTTTCTGAATTTTTCCGATCTGCGTGAGCTGTTGCACGACAACTGACTTTCTTTCAAGTAAATCACTAGTGCGGTAACCGAAAAGCGCCATCTCTGGAAAAACAACAAGTTCACAACGCCGATTCTTTGCATCGGCTGTGTATTTAATAATTTTCTCGGCATTACTTTCGAAACTGCCGAGAGTCGAATTAATTTGGGCGAGTGCTATTCTCACAGTGTTTGATCGTTAACGGGGTAAATACTACGCCGTTTCGAAAATCCGTCTTCCTTACTATGCCAGAAATTTATTTTTTCTTCAGGAAATTTCCAACAATAAAAACCATCTTGCGTCGGAAAATCGCCTATCCATAGGCCCCGAGGTGTAATTCCAAGGCGGGCCATCTTTGATTTCCAGGCCTCGATCAGAGTATTTATGTCCTTCTCTATTTTCCAATTCGTATCTTTGAGAGAGTCGGGTTGGCTTTCTATACGATCCACAAGCACTTTGACTTGCTCACTATAAGAGCGGGTGATTTTCACGACGACAGGGAGTAATTCTTGGGCTTCTTCAAGAGTGAAGGCGCGGCCCTTGTTGATGGTATAGATCTGCGACATGAAGGTTCCCTACCTTTTATGACTGAGTCTTCTTTGGGGCGTTTATGTCAAAGGGCCCATTTTTGTTCAATGGTTAATTTTTCGTAATGCAAAATAATGCGTTAGCTACTGGCGGTATGGATGCTAGAAATTATTACAGCGCCGCTAGAGAAGGCTAAAGGTTGCTCTTAGCGTTATCAATAAGTCGAGTATCTCTGCGGGGCCTTTGCGAAAGAATTTTGCGTGCGGGCGAAGTATTTCGGTAGTTGTTGTGAGTTCCAGAACATCAGACTCTTCAAGAAAATGGGCGAGCCTGTCAGCGACAGAAACCAATACCTCGATAACGTTCAAATCGGCACTACGAATAGGTAGAAGCCCAAAGTCGTGGTGGTATTCAACCAGTGCTTCAAGTTCTCTCAGAGGCTCGAATTGCCACAAAAATAAACTACCTAGCTCAGGGTGGGCGATCTTGAGAGTTTCGTTTTCAATATCGATTTCATAACTATCGTTGAGCGGTGACTTCTTTTGAAGGACCTTGCAATCAAGAAGGACCGATTGGTACCCTTCGGGGGTACCAAGTGCGAGCATAAGTTTACCGACGTCATGGAGTAAGCCTGCAGCAAAGAGGTTACGTGTACTGGTAATTTTTACTCTGCTGGCGTTGGCAAGTTCGGTGGCAATAATAGCGGTTCTAAGCCCATGGCGCCACTGGCTTTCGAAGAAATTTTCAAACGCCTTTTTTAGACTCGAGTCACTAATCATAGTCTGTTCGAAAAAGTCAAAAATGAGACCGCAAGTGAATCCAATCTCGGGTTTCTCCAATTTAGTGTTACGGGCAACGTTTTCGGCTTCGAGGGCCCGGCGCAAACTTCTAGTTGTTTTTTGATAGCTCTGGTGGTTGAGGTCAGCCGTGGAGTCGAAAATTCTATTTATCGTATGTGCAAAAATAAAATTTCTGACACGTTCTCGCCCAAGAGTGCTAACAGCCTGGGCTAATGATTTTATAGGTTCATTAGCCATTGGAAAAGCTTCGTTAAAAACGGTTTCGATGAAGAATTCATCAGTTGAAATAAAGTCTTCATAAGCAAGTGAGTTATCGGTACCGTTGTCTATCTGATTGATGAGGATAAGAGTGTGCGGAGGCAAAGAGAAGTTGTCGATACTTTTTTGATAAAGCTGTCGAACAATCATCTAGTCCCACCCTTTGCTAATTTGCAGCGCTTGGCTTCCGAGTAAAATTATGATGGCGATGATGATTCCGAAGATAAAGATAAATCTGATAAAACCACCGAAACCAACATTAAATCCTGTGTCTTCAACAGCCGCCGTTTGTCGAATTGTTCTCTCCCTAACAGTAAGCCGGGGGGGGCGCGTATTTTTGTTTTCGGCTTCCTGTACCGTTTTCGGCTTTTTCTCTTCTTTTTTCTTTTTCTCCTCAGCGACACCTGCCAAGCTATAATAAATTTGTCGCGGACGGATCACCGTCTCTCGAGGCCCTTCGGTTGTCATCCTGGTATTTCTTCTGCTACCAAATAAATCTTCGCCTTCTTCACTATCATCGCTTCCAGCAGCTTCGAATCGTCCGCCGCGAAGGGATCCTGAGTTGCTTCCTCTTGAAATATTACTATTGCGATTTCCAAAAATATTTCTTCCACCACCAAAACTGTCGGAAGTTGTTCTCCCTTGACCACCGTTTTCGCCATTGCCCCCATTATTCTTACTTTCGTCGGGCTTTGTTTGGCCAATTTGTGGTCCCATAGGATTTCTACCGTCGGTTATAGAAAATGGTGTGAATGCTGAATCGCAACCTTCTACTTGCGTTCCTCCACCGAGGGTTGGAAGCTCACCATATTCTAGTAAACACGCTATGTAGTTCCCAAAATAATTCTGTCCCCATTTTGCGAAAGCGTCGTTAAATTGCCAAAGGAAACCACAAATCACCATTACGACGACAAACATAAGCAAAATATATTCAACGGCCCCCTGGCCTTTTTGGGAAAACCCTTTTTTAAAAAAGTGTTTAGCGATAAAATTCATATATGTTGTCTTTTCGACAAATTTCTCATTTTAGTATAGCAGGATTTACTGTTGTTTTTGTTTCTCACTTAGACCCATGTCTAGGTATGTCCGAAGTAGTTGGGTTCAAGGACTATTCTTCTGCGCAGATTGCGAAACTAAAAAAAGAGGCAGACAGCGGAAATCAAGCCCTTAAGGCAAGGAAGCTGTTGGGGATTTACTATTTTCAAAAGAAGAAATTTCTCGAAGCAATTGAGATTTTGGTTCCCGTTCAAGATGGCCTAGATAAACAAGGGATTCAATTGCTGAGTAAGAGTTATCACAATCAAAAAAATTATTTGAACGAGATCCGAGTTTTAGAACAGTGGCTGAGTCGAAATCAAAAAGACTATACAGGAATCAAAGACCTCGGCGATGCCTATTTGGCTATGGGAAATCGCATTGATGCGGCAAAAACCTATCAACTTGCAATTCAAGTTAATAAAAAATACGAACCCGCCTACGAAGCATTAATACGCGTCAATGATGACGAGGGGAACAGCGCCGAAAACCTCTCTCTTATTCAAGATATGTTGAAGATATTTGGCGGTAAAAAATTATATTTTCATCGTCTATGTGAGTATTATTACACAGATGGATTTCTAAAAGAGGCGCGTGGTTACTGCCAAAAAGCCGTGAATTCTGATCCGAAGTACCCAGATTCGCATGTGATATTGGGTTTAACTTATCGTGATGAGCAAAACCCGTTGCGTTATCAGAAAGTTTTGACAACGGCTGCCAAACAATTTCCCAATTCCGAACTTGCGCAATACATGGCAGGGCAGATGAGTGAAGATTTAAAGGACATTGTTAGTGCTTTGAAATTCTATTTGCAGGCAACAAAGGCTGATAGTGATTCTGTACGCTCTTGGCTGCGTCTAGCGTCTGTTGGAATTGCAGTGAAAAACTATGAGCAGTCTTTGAAGGCTTTTATGAAGGCGTGTGATTTAGATAGATCAAAAGCTCTAGAGCCCTTCCGGACAGCGGTCTCTACTCTACGAAGCCAGGGCGTGAATCAATGGTACAAGCAGTACGAGGAAAGCGTGCAGAAGTGTAAATATTTGACGACAATCGTACGCTCGTCGAAAGTAAAAGACTTTACTATTAAGCCAACAGCGGAAGAGAAGCCAAATGAAAAAGGGGACGACACGAGTGGTATGAGTAAGGGAACCAGCGCTTTGCCGCAAGGTCTAAAACCACTTCCAACTTCGGGCAGCAGTCCTGATGGAACCGTCACCCCAACTGAAAGTAACGACTAGTAATTGGATTACCTTTTTGTAAAATCGCAATGTCAGCGTTTTGTATTTTTGCGATTCTTTGAATTTTTTTTTGTTCGGATTTATTTCCCGTGAAGTAGACCAAGCTCGTCCCATTCAACGAACGACCGCTATCAATTTCTAGTAAATATATTTTTGAGTTAGTCAGAAGATAATCAGAAATTTTAATAGATGCTGAAACAGATTTTGTTTGAATGACCCCAAAAAAATCTTGTGCGCTTGGTTTTTGTTGTCCGTAAAGAGACTTCAGGATTTCCACGACATTATTTTTTAGAAAATAGGAATTAAGTATATTCTTCTTTGCTTTTTTGACGGCACTCCAAATTTCATTAGTTTCCGCTTCCCCTCCTCCGATAAGACAAACTAATTTTCCCGGAGACTGCGGGCTGATCTCAAAAAAATCAAAATTGCTGTTCTTTATATTTGAGAGAAATTTATAGCCCTCGGTAATTTTTTTGAACTCCAAAATGACTAATGATTTGACAGCATCCATTTGTTTTCTCTCTAAAGTTGTCTCAGATTGAGATGCCTTTTATAATATTGATCATAAAAAGCATCAAGGGACTTTGTGCTAAATACCGAAATAGTGTTATAATTTAGGATGGTGGGGTTCACGTTTCCTCCCGTAAAGTCACCCCCGCCGATTTCGCGTCAAATCAATCAACATGCTTTTAACAAAATTTTGTATTTTCCCTCTGATTTCGCTCATGAAGACGCTTAAGTATCCGATAAGTGAAGAGATTATTTATCAACTCAAGAAAAAGGAGGAAAAATGAAATCTTTTAAAAAGTTGATGGTGAATCTTTGGAAAGATGAATCTGCACAAGGTGCTACGGAGTATATCTTGTTGTTAGTTGCTGTTGTTGCTGTCGTTATGCTTTTCCGCACGCAAATAACACAAGCTCTTTCGGATAAGCTCGGAGAGCTTGGTGGTAACATTAGTGGTTTTGGAAAGTAAAAACCTATGTCGACGGAGCTAATCCTGTTGTTATCTCTTTACGCTCTTATCTTGTTAAAAGTTTTCCTTGGGGAAAACGGGGTAGGTGCCACGTTTGAGAACTCGGCTCCGAAATTAGCGGCGCGAGTCGAAGCAAACATTTCAACGGGTACTGGCTTTTCGGATCCAGCCGGCGGCAATAATAAGCCGTCCTGGTTAAAGCCCAGTGGTCGGCCACCGGGAGGATTTTGAGTGGTCACTTTAGTTCCTACTCTCATTCTACTAGTTGGTGTCGTGGACGACATTTGGACTAAGAAATTCCACAACAGACTTTTTGTTGGGAGTTTGCTGTTTGCGGCGATTTTTTGTTTAGTGTTTGGCGGATTACCTCAGCTAGGAGTTGGCATCATTTCGTTAGTTACTGCGTTTGTCGTTATGATGCCGATGGTTCTTTTGAAGGTCGTTGGCGCAGGAGACTTGAAACTCATGTTGGCGTTTGGTTTAGCATCGAACTGGCAGGATGTAATTAGTGTTCTGATGTATTCACTTTTATGGGCGCTAATATTTGGGCTAGTAAGGGCTGCGTTGGATAAAAAATTAGTTTTTGTTTTCAAAAATGTGGGGGACATGGTTTCAAAGAAAACTGTAGATACGAATTCACTTCATCGTATTCCCTATACAGTTCCATTGTTTTTTGGCTGGATGAGCCAGCTTGTTAATGAAGGCCGGTGGATATGAGGAATAACCAGTCAGGTCAAATGACAATTGAAATGGTGATGATAGCGGCAATGACGATGATGATTGTAACCTTTGTTTCAAAAAAATTCGAGGAAGAGCAAATATTGCAGGGCTTGTCGCTCAACCCGTGGAATAGTTTTATTGTGGGCATGATTGAAAACGGTGTCTGGGGCAGTGCTGATCAGACCGCGGTATCGCATCCACATGCTTTTAGTAGACACTCCAGTCGTGAGGGAGAAAGAGTCCAATGAGAAACGAAAGGGGCTTTTTAACTTTAGATTTTATCTTTGCATTGGTGATCGTGGTGGGGTTTTCTATCGTTCTCTTCGCAATCTCATTTACTCTCTCAATCGTAGAAATCACACAGTATATATCATTTTCATCAGCACGTTCTTATTATGCAGGTCACTTAACTCCTAATGATCAAATTCAGTTGGGTATAAAAAAATATCAGGAGTTACTTGATCAACCAGCGTTTAAGCCTTTATTTCGTCCGGGTGGCTGGTTTGAACTACAGACACCTGATGGTGCTGTTGGTGACTATAACCGAATTTACACGTCCAAAGGTGCGAGATCCACAACTTCAGGTTTCACATATTTCGGATCAAGGATTAAGTTGATTGCGAATATTATGGACTTAAGGTTCCCAATTATCGGTGCTACCAGTGATCGGCCGGGAGCTTTTTCTGCAAATGTTGCTTCTTATATTTCACGTGAACCGACTGAACAAGAGTGTCGTGATAATTTTGAAGTTCAGCGTTACTTACAAATTTTAAGTTTATCAAGTGTTTATCAGGCGCCAGGAAATGATGGCAAAGCGTATGTGCCTATGATGGATAACGGGTGCTAAAATGAATATGAAACTAAGAGAAGATAAAGGTATGGCTACAATTGAAACGATTCCACTGCTTGTGGTGTTTGTTATCTTTGTTGGTTATGGAATTGGTGCTTTCGGAATCATTCATACAGGAATACTAAATTCTATCGCCTCTCGCACCTACGCGTTTGAAACTTTCCGTCACCGTCCACAGCTGAAATATTTTCGAGATGAAGGCGCCGACAATGCACCACGGGGTCAATTTTACAAAGGTGGAACACGCCTACATGGAATTCAGTCCGAAACGGCAGGTAACGATCAGTCTTTTATTTATGCGACAGAGCGTGGTATCGCGCGTGGTTTGGCTTCAAATGACTCGTTAATAGAGAGAAGCCGGCAACCTGAAGTGCACATTAATGTGGATAGGGAATTTTCCGGAGAGGGATTTACCGGGAGAACAAGAGAAGGTGTAAGTATTGCATGGATAAAGGTGTTCTATGGCATATGCTTGGATGCTGGTTGTGGCGATGAAAAAAACTAGAGGAATGCATGAATAGAAATGAAACACGAACCCTATGGTTATCAGTTTTCGCAGCGCTGTTTGCGGTGCTTTTACTATATAGTCACTCACAAGAGAAACAGAGTGAATTGCAACGCAAATTTGGCGCAGAAGAGGGCGTCGTAATTGCAAAGGAAACAATTCCAGAGATGCAAACTATTGTGGATTCAATGTTAGAAATTGTGAAAAAACCCAAAGAGTACATTGAGCCTGGTGCGATTCCGAACCCTGAACTGGTAATTGGCCAGGTTGCGGCAGCACCAATTAAAAAGGGTGAACAAATCATCGATACAAAATTGCTAAAGCCTGGTCCTTTTACAGGAATTTCATTGCAGGTTTCTCCTGGAAAGAGAGCTGTATCAATTCCTGTCGATGACACGCGAGCGGTTTCGAAATTAATTAAGCCTGGAGATAGAATTGACATCGTGGCCGCCCTTGACGTTGGTAAAGGTGCTGCTCAACGAAGAGAAGTGAAGACTCTTCTCCAAGATGTTTCGGTGTTGGCGACTGGACTTCGCGTCTATAATAATATCCCGCGAGTCATGTCTGATGATAACAAATATCTCGATTCGTTAACTGGTGACACTAAGTTTGGTACAGTAACGGTCGAGGTTGAACCAAAAGATGCTCAAGAATTGATTCTCATTCTCTCAACTTCTCCAGGGAGTATCTTTTTAACGGTAAGAAATCCAAATGATCGTCTGCGACCAGCACTTGCTTCTGCAACTTTAGAGGGAGTGATCAGTGGCCGCAGTGAATATGGATCTGATTTTAGGCAGCCAGCGAGTATGCCCGTTGCCCCAACGCCGGCGGTGAGACCTCAACCTGCAACCCCCCCGAGAAAAAAGGGGCCTTACATAGATTTATAGGATAGAGGGATGTATGAAAATATTAACTGCTAAACTTTTAATGGCTGTTTTCTTGTCGACTCAGTTTTCGGCGTTTGTTTATGCCGAGGACGAAGTTAGCGATAAAACCAACAAAGTTGAGTACATTGACCTACTTATGGGTAGCATTGAAAACAAAGATTATCCGGGACTACCCTCGGGCGTAACGTTCGAAGGGGATTTTAGAAAAATCGTTGGTGCCGGTTGGGATGCTGCTAACGGTAAAATTCAATTTCGCCCTAAAAAAGCGGGAGTTGGAACGATGCAAATCGTCGACGGCAATCGAAAGATCGTCAAAGAAATTCGTATTACTGTTACCGAAAACAATTATAGTAAAGTTGCTAGAGAGGTCAGTAATTTATTAGGAACAATTGAGGGAATCAACGTAAAGATAATAAATAATAAAGTGATTGTCGACGGGGAGGTAATGCTTCCTCGTGATATGAACCGCATCGTTTCTGTTTTGAAAAATTATCAGGGGCAGACGAGTAACTTAGTTACTATTTCCCCATTGGCAGAAAAGAAAATCGCGGAATATATTGAGAAGGATATCAACAACCCCGAGATTCACTGTCGCTCCGTAAATGGAAAATTTATTTTGGAAGGTTGGGCTGGGGACGGTCAGGAGAAATCAAAAGCTGAGGTTATTGCAAAAACTTATGTGCCTGATGAGGTTGTCGAAGATTGCGTGGCATTAGGAAAATGTAATAAGCCAAAACTTTTCTCGGTTATTAACTTAATTAATGTTAAAGAGGGTAAAGCCCCAGAGCCAGGAAAAATTGTGCGTATGACTGTGCATTATGTGGAATTGCAAAAAGATTACGAAAAGAGTTTCCGCTTTCAGTGGATGCCAGATTTGGACGATGGTGCAAAACTTGAATTTGGCGCTGGTGATAGGTCTCCAGGCGCTAGTTTGGTGAGTTCAATTACAGGAACTATTTCAAATTTACTGCCGAAACTAAATTGGGCAAAACAACATGGTTTTGCGCGCGTTCTTCAAAGTTCAAGTCTTCTGGTTATCGATGGACAAAAAGGCGACATCCGCTCAACAATTCGCATTCCTTATTTAGTTGCGGGACCGCAAGGCGTTCAATCAACGAATTTCGAAGAAGCAGGAATGATCACGACAATCACACCTAAAGTCACTGGTGCCCGATCTGATTCTGTGCGTTTACAAATGGATTTTTCTGTTAAAAGTTTACTGGGTATTTCTTCAAAGGGCCCTTTAATTTCGAACAGCCAAATACAAACGGTAGTGGTGGTACGAAGCACGCAAAGTGCTGCCGTGGGTGGTCTGGTACAGGCCTCTACTGGTACCGATTTCAACAAATTGCCTGCAGAAGTTAGTAAGAATCCAATTATTTCTTTGTATGCGTCGAAATCTTTCCGCCGCAATCAAAGTCAATTCGTGGTTTTCGTGACGCCGCAGATTCAAAGTACCGCATCTGAGGGTGCAGAACAAATTAAGCAAAAATTCAGGCTACGCGACTAATTTTAGTTCGCCTTAAGTCCAGTTTAGACCCTCTCTAAAATTTCCGAAAAGTCTTTTAGAGGGGTGTGCTTTGCCAATTAGTCCTAATTGTTTTGTACTCGGAGTTCTTGGCGGAAAAGGTGGGGTCGGAAAGAGTGTTTTTTCTGCTAACCTTGCTTTTGCGACGATGATGGAATTGCGTGCGCAGACCCTGCTTATTGATTTAGATGCTAAGAGTGGTGGGGACCAAGACATTATTATCGGTCAGCGCGCCATCAAAACAATTGGAGAGATTAGTACCTTTACAGGAAGTATAAATCCGCAAACGCTTCCGTCATTAGCGACTCGTCATCCTACAGGGCTTATGTATATTGGCGCAGTGAAGAGTCCTGCGGAGACGTTGAGTGCAAATCCCGAAAATGTTTGCCGACAAATCGAAAACTTCAGCAAGCTTTTTAACTTTATTGTGATTGATTTAGGAAACGAGCTAGGTCCTCTGCAAAAAGCTGTTGCGGAGCTCTGCACAGTTCATCTTGTTGTGACTATTCCAGAGATTCTTGCTGTCAACCAGACTATGCGTCTGATTCAAGAACTGAGCGTGATGGCATTTCCTGCAGATATGTGCCAAATCATCGTCAATAAGGTAAGTCAGTCTGGGTTGGCCCCACAAAATATTGGAAATTCTTTGAGGCGAAGTGTAATCGGAGTCATTCCGCAAGACGATGTAACGGTGAATAGTTCAATTCAACGACAGACACCATTTGTGCCATCAGCTCCAAATGCTCCGATCTCGATGGCTTATCATGACGTGGTTAGAAGATTGTCGGGCGGTGTGTTGCAAAAACTCGCGCAATTGCAAAGACCCAAGACATCGATAGCAAGTGTCAATAGTCAGGTTGGTAACACAAGCTCGAGCACGACGATGACTTCGAAGCAGCGAGCGATGGATCCGCGAAATTTATTGAAACTGAAGATTCATGGTGAATTAGTAATGTCGCGGGATTTAAAAAAGGAAATTTCTGAAACCAAAGGCGATCCTGAAAAAGAAAAGGCGCTACGAACAAAGACTCAGGCTAAGATTTCCGAGGCTCTAGACAGAGAGGTCCAAGGTTTGCAGAGAGAGGAGCGTTCGCGTTTAATCAAAGAAGTTCTTGATGAGGCACTCGGCCTGGGGCCTCTTGAAGATTTACTCTCTGACTCGACAGTAACCGAGATTATGGTCAATGGTTGCGATAAGATTTACGTAGAAAAGAGTGGAAGACTAACTTTATCGACCACTACATTTACATCTAATTTGCAATTGCGAAATGTGATCGAAAGAATCGTGACGCCTCTTGGCCGGGTGATCAACGATAGTAGCCCCTATGTCGATGCGCGTTTGAAGGATGGCAGTCGGGTGAATGCAATTGTTGAACCACTGGCTATCGACGGGCCGGCTCTCACAATCCGTAAATTTGCTAAAGACGCAATTACGCCAGACCACTATGTAAACTGGGGAACGTCAAACAAACAAATGAATGATTTTCTGAAAGTCTGTGTTGAGCAGGCGTTAAACATTATCATTTCAGGTGGAACAGGATCTGGTAAAACAACTTTGTTGAACGTGCTATCCAGTTTTATTCCCAAAAATGAACGTATTATTACTGTTGAAGACGCGGCCGAATTGCAATTGAAGCAGGATCACGTGGTTCGTCTAGAAACCCGACCTGCAAATCTAGAGGGAAACGGCGCTGTGACGATTAGAGATCTGGTGAGGAACACCCTTCGTATGCGTCCAAACAGAATTATTGTGGGAGAGTGCCGTGACGGTGCTGCGCTTGATATGTTGCAAGCCATGAATACTGGTCACGACGGTAGCATGACAACGGTTCACAGTAACAGTCCACTTGAAGCCATCGCGCGACTAGAAACTCTTTGTTTGATGGCTGGAATGGAACTGCCAACGAAGGCAATACGCGAACAAATTGCTGGGGCGGTAAATTTAATCGTTCAAATCAAAAGGTTGTCTGATGGCTCGAGAAAAATTACGAGTATTACAGAAGTCCAAGGTATGACAGGCGATGTAATAACTCTAACAGAGATTTTTCGTTTTAAAGAGACAGGGTTTGACAAAAATAGAAAGATTGTTGGCCAGTTTCAGGCGATGGGTAGGATTCCAAAATTTGTTGAGACTCTGCGTGCTAAAGGCGTGGAACTACCAAAGGATTTATTCTTAAATCCTGAAGGCAATACTCCAGATAGAAAGACAGGAAGTTAGGCGATGGGTTATTTAATTGCACAAGATTGGTTTTTTATTCCCGTTTTTGCGATCCTTGTCTTCATTCTAACTTATTTGTGGTCGGATAGGGCAATCGCTTGGCTCTACTATCGTAGTCTTGGTCAGCGTGCCGAAGTGGTGAAATTACTCGAGGCGATGTTCATAGAAGTCAATGAAGCCCGAGTTACCGCGATCATGCTGTTAGTTAGTTTTGGTTTAGGTTTTATTTTCTTTTTACTTTGCTGGCCAAATTTATTCGTGGGACTACTGCTTGGCTTTACTGTGTCGATGGTTGGGGCTTCAATTCCTAAGATTGTTGTTAACATTCTTTGGGAAAAACGCTGTGGCAAATTTGTCGATCAAATGGTTGATGGCATGACGATTATGGCTAATGGAATTAAAGCGGGATTGACGGCAACTCAAAGCATGGAACGTGTTGTTGAAAATCTAAATAATCCCATAAAGCAGGAATTTACTGCAGTTCTTTCAGAGGTAAGACTAGGCACTCCTCTAGAGAGCGCGTTGGTTAGGTTGGGAGAGCGAATTCCTCGCCAAGATGTGCAGATGTTTGTGACGGCAATTAACATTTTAAAAGAAACAGGAGGCAATTTAGCTGAAACGTTTGACACAATTGCCTTTACAATCCGTGAACGGCAAAAAGTCGAAAAAAAGATCGAGGCGCTCACCACCCAAGGTATTACTCAAGGAATTATTATTACTTTAGTCCCGTTTGTCTTGATGATAGTCTTGTTCCTTATCGATCCAGGATTTGTAAAACCACTTTTTACGACGCCACTCGGCCTGTTTTTGTTATTCATAATGCTCGTTTTGCAAATAGTTGGTGGATTAGCGATAAGAAAAATTGTTAAAATACAAGTATAGAGGAGACCTAGCAATGGTACGTTGGATTACTCTCTTTATTACTTTTTTGAGTATTAAGTCTTTTGCAATCGTAGATATGAAAAATGCGAATTTCGCTGACTCCTGGCAAGACCTAATTGCCACGGGCTCGGGTTATGATTTGCGGGTGCGAAGAACCTACAACAGTCGCTCACTTTTTAATGGAATTTTTGGATTCGGTTGGTGTTCAGATTTTGAAACTTCAATCGCAATTATGGACAGTGGTGAAATAAAGCTTACCGAGTGCGGTGGTGGGTTAGAAGTGATTTATTCTCCTAAAAAGGCTATGGACAAAGAGGGAAGGAAATTGGCCCTCACCAAACCGGGAACGGTTTTCTATGCGAATGGAAAAGGTGTTGAGGGTATCGAGTTTAAAGGCGATCACTATTTGAGAAAAATGGTCGACGGTACTGCGCAAAAATTTGATAAAGAGGGGCGTCTAGTACTTGTCTCCGACAAAAATGGAAACTATTTGAAACTATCCTACAATAACCGCGGTCCAATGGAGATCATTGACAATAATGGTAGAAAGCTTGGTTTTTCATATTACGACAACGGAAAAATCAAAAAAGTTGTGGGTCCCAATTCAAGTTCTGTCGAGTATAAATTTAAAGGTGATGACCTGTCAGAGGTCAAAAACGCGTGGGGCAATTCCTACACTTATACATATGATGATCTTCACAATTTAACAGCGATTAACTTTCCTGATAAGACGAGTAAGAAAATCACCTATAATAAAGATAAAGACTGGGTGACTTCTTTTACAAACCGTAAGGGTTGTATAGAAAAGTATGACTATAAAATCGACGGTGATGGAAAAGAACACTACCGCTCTGAAGTCGTAAAAACCTGCAAGGACCAAGTAACTAACAAAAGTTTCTATGAGTTCTGGTATAAGTCACGAGGTGATGGCTCAAAGTATCTGTCGCGAGTGCTCACAAACAACAATGGTGACGAGACGGACATGACCTATCACGAAGTCTTTGGTCGTCCCACAGCCGTTACTAAGAATGGTGAAAAGGTTGTGTACAAGTACTTTGACAACGGTCAGGTTCAAGAACAAATATTTAAGGACCGCATGAGTAAATTCAAATACGACAGCGATCTCAATAAGATTGCGGAAGTTACAACGACTTATTTCAATCCTGATAAAAAGAAAGAAAAATCAGTCGTCACTAACTTTTCTTACGATGGAAAGGGTAATGTAGTAGAGGCCAAAAATAGTTTTGGTCAGCTTGTTAAAATTGGCTATGACCCTAAAGGACGAATAGTTTCTATTAAGGACCAAGCGAAGAAGTGGATTAAAATTAACTATGAAGAACGTTTTGGAAAACCGTCGCGAGTTGAGAGCCATGGGGTTGGCACAATCAATGTCACCTATAAAGGTAGTGGAGATATCGACAAAGTTGATAGCAAAGAAGGCCCGATCGTGGCTCAGCAGGTAGCGAGCACGTTTAATAACTTGATGGATATTTTGGCCCCTGCGACAACCCAATTAAGACTGTAGGAGTAAAACATGACACTTAAATTTATTTTAGCTCTGATTGTGACCGTAAGTTTTCAAGTATTTGCTGATGAGAAAGAGGGTTCGGCTGAAGCGACAAGTGATCTTAGATCAGAAGCCGGTTTATCTTCAGATGATTGTGATCCGGCCAAACAGGTTGCCGCAACTTTGCCGTCAAACAGCCAAGATAGTCCGGCCCAGGCGCCTGGTGTGAAGCCAGGACGAAATGCTGAGCCACGAGATCATGGGCTGTTAGAAAAAAATTCTAATATGATGATCGCTGCTGTTTCCAACGATCCCTTTGGATCTCCTTGCCGCTACCGTTAGTAGGTGGCGAAAAGTATATTGTTATCCAAGCGTCTAAAGCTTAGACAAACAAGTCCCACGAGACATCCGTAAGTATTTGATATTATTATATTATTTTCCAACACATCCAAGAGGTAGTTGCTGGCACGAGAATGGCTCTGTCTTAGTGTCAGAGGAACAATTTTTGTTCTGGAGGTAATATATGTGCAAGCGTTTTTTAACTGTGATTGCTGCTTCAATTACTATATCAACGACTTCTTTTGCTGGGTTTGGAGGTTATAACACAAACTCAATTAAGAAAGCGGCGGGCGATTTAAATATGCTCGATGGCGCCAGTACACCACCTTGTGACAACATGGCAAAATCAACTATAGAAAGAAAAGGTCCTGCCCACAGAAGTGCTCAAGTCGTGAATAATTTGACTCAAGCAACTGGCAAAGTGGCAAAATAGTCAGTTGTCTTCTTGATGATTTTCGCGAAGCTTTTGCACTTTCTCCTTAGCTTCGCGCGATTTTTCTTCGATAAATGATTTGCTTCGTTCCCAGCTTGCTTTTAGCCGGTTGCCGGGGCGGTCTTCACTTTTAAACCCTTTAAAAACACCATCGCTAAATTTACTTGTAATATTGCCCCAGAGCTTTCTGGCGCCGACAACTCCTGCGTCAGCGATTTTCTGTAGTTCTTCGATATAAGGAGACGTCCTAATCCAGGCGAGTGACCTCTCTTCGATAGTTTTGTTATTTATTTGAATCTGCATAGTGAGAATCAACGTAAATGTAATTATCAGCATGCGCATTACAAAAAATAAATCTCTCATGGTTCTCCAGCTCCTTCTTGCTTATTTTTTTAATCGATCAAACGTAGACTTAATGACCTTTACGATTTTTTCGCGCTCAAAAGGTTTGGTAATATAATTGACGCAGCCTGCGTCGAGCGCCCGCATTATTAAATTTTGGTCATTGACGGTGGAACATGCGATGATTTTTGCATCGGGATTGTTATTTAAAATTTCTCGAGTCGCATCGAGTCCAGACATTTCTGGCATAATTAAGTCCATGACGATGACATCAGGATTTTTCTCAGTTGCCATGGAAATCGCCTGCTTTCCATTTTCAGCTTGACCCACCACGGTCCAACCCTCTTTGGTCACGATTTGTTCTATCAACTCGCGAATAAAAGGGGCGTCGTCTACTATTAAAATATTCACCGACATAATTTTATTATAGTAGGTGGATAGGCCCCTGATAAAGTCTAGTTAGTGACCCCATTGGTAACCAAACTCAAGCAAGTAAGTCTGATTTGTCACGGTTACCCCGGTCGGGGTCTGGCTTGTCTTTGGATCGGCGACATTAGCGGAGCCCGAGAAATTATTCTTTTCAAAAGAGGCACGTAGATTCCAGAAAAAATGATTTCGTTGATAGACACTGTAAGTTTGGCCAAAACCAAGGGTAACCGAATTGGTCTCAACTTTTTCACCCGAATTAAGTGTGATACTCGTTTGCACTTCTTTGTGTTTAGTTTGGGGGTAAATTTCTACTTCAAATATATTAGAATGTCCGCGGTTTTTTTCACCAACCATCTTCAGATAGATTCCGACTCCTGAAGTCTTTAATCGCGACCTAAACTGACTATCGAGAGGGGCTTGAAATTGATAGTCACTATACTTCAATCCGTAAACAAACTGGGCGCTCGTTTGATTCGGATTATATTCTCGAGCCTGTAGTCCGAATGTAAACCATTGGTGACTTACGGGGATGTGAGAAACATTAGATGGCGATCCGGAAATTTCTGCTCCTAAGCTAGAAAGATAAGAACACTGAAGGCCAAAACTATGAGAAAGCCAAATCGCAGCGTTGATACTTATCGAAGGGCTCGCCGAACTATACTGGCGAAACCAGTAATTACTTTTTGAATCGCTATAGAAAATTCCTGGCGCTATCCTTACTTCAACTAGCCCAGGGTTCGAACTCTGCAGGTCTTCCTTTTCTTCGTCTTGTGCAATGTCAGTATTTGTAGCGGGCGCTACTTGGGAAAGGGGTTCAACATTTACTTCTTTTTTATTTTCCTTAATGTCCTTAGGCTCTCTTGACTTAGGTCTGGGGGTTGATGGTTTTACAGTGTAACGGCGAGAAACGGATTCTTGGTCTTCAAGTGATTGAGTTGTACCCGTTGACAGGATCAAAGTCGGATTCGAACCTTCTTGCGCGTTCGAAAAATTTGCAATCAAAACGACCAAGCCGAAAAATATAGAAAACATCAGTTAGTTTTCGGAATTCCTAGAGTTTTACTTTACGTGAATTTGACCTCTTCGAGTCTCATGTGCACAATGAAAGAAGTGAAATTTCTTCTGCTTTTTTTCTTTTCGTTTGTCGGACCTGTTGGCTGGGCGCAGGTCGTGGCAAACCAAGTGCAGTATCGTAGCGAGATTGATTCGTTACTTACAATTACGCATGTTACTTTATTGCCGGTCATAGACAACATGAATGGAATTTATTCCGCCCCGGTTGAGAAAAAGTTAAAAGAACTTTTAATTGCCGACCATCGTTGGGGATTTATCGAAAATAATTTGGTTGGTAATGTGCCAACTGAGCGAGAGTTAGAAAGTGATCCCGACAACGCTAAACGCCTGGGGGTGGATCTCGGTGTCGACGCCTATCTCACTTGCCGTGTGACGAAGGGGCCTAAAGGCATTAGTTTGGCCATCAGTTTGTTTAACAGCAAAGACGGCAAACTTATGGTTCAAGAGTCGGTTAAAGAGTTCACACGTTTTGAAAGCAATGCCGTTATTGAGCAGGCAGGAACCTTATTGGGAAAAGTCTTTTCAAAAATTCCCTATGAGGGAAGGGTGCTCAGTCGAAAAGACCTTAAAGTGACTTTGAATCTTGGAAAAAACGACGGAATAAAAAAAGATCAGGTGTTGACGGTTATTCAAGTCATTAAAGTTTCACGTCATCCTAAATTCAATTTTTTAATTAGTGCTGAAAAAGAAATTATTGGAAAGATAAAAATTTATAAAGTTGATGACACGCTTTCTTTCGGAGGGATTGTTTCTGAGAAAGAGAAAGGTGTTATTGAAAAGAACGCAAAAATTGGAACCTTGAAAAATGTTTCTTACTCTAATGTCGATGCTCTAGGGGGTGATGCGAGCGAACAGGAACTCTTAGAGGAACGGCCTGACGCGCTTATTGCGTTTGGTAATAATGCTGAGGCTTGGGCCCCACGCCAACCTCCTCAATATGGGCAAGTGGGATTTAACGTGGGCATTGGTACTTTTTCCGCAAAAGACAACCAGACAACTCCAGCGGGGGGTATTGAGCTAAGCACGAATATGTTTGCGGGAATTGGAATCATGGGAGAGCTTTGGCTGAACAATGAGTGGATTACCAGAGCGGAGATTAAGCAAAGTGTTTTCAGTGCGAGTAATCCTGACGGAAGTTCTTCGCCATCAAAACTTTCGGTGTCTTTACAAAATTACGCTCTAATTTTTGGTTACAATGTTTTGTTAGAAGAAGATTTTTTTAGTTCCAAAATTGAATTGCGTGGAGGAATGGCCAACTATAACTTCGTGGTTGACGATACCTCTCCTAGGGGATTCTCTTCGATAACCTATTCGGGAATTCTTGTAGGGATTAAAGGCTCTTTCCCAGTCACCAAAGATCGGGTGTGGTATGCAGGTGCTGATTTAAATATTTTCTTTAATCCAATAATTTCTCAGCGGCCGGTATCCATGGGAACTGCAGATCATAACACAATTAACGAATATAATTTCTTCGTTTCTAAGATGGTGACGAGCCATCTTTATATTGATGCCACCGTAAATGTCGCTCTCTATCACACGCAGTTCGACGCCGCCGGAGCGACGGGCATTTCTGATGTGAGCTTCAAAAATAATTTCTATAATTTAGGGTTTAGGTATCAGTTCTAATTTGTCCTGTCTTTTTTGCCGAGCGAATATTTTCCTGAGCCCAAGAGATTTATTGCGATAAAGCCCATCAAGTATATCAAAGCGAGCTCTTTCTTTTGAAAGGGATCATTTTTGTGAATCATGAAGGCCGCTACCGACATAGTTATGATCAGCGGATAAGTTGCCCAACGAGTGTAAAATCCAACGGCGATTAAACCTGCGCAGAAGAACTCCGCTAAAATACATAACCCTAAAGAAAAGACACTTCCTATCCCAAGGGGATCAGGAAAGGATCCAGACATTGATTGAAAGTTTATGACTTTTTGAAAGCCGTGGACAAAACACATTGTGCCGCCAAAGCCCACCCTTAATACCAACAGGCCAAGATTTCTTTTTAATGCTTCCATATGAAGTTTAGCTTAGCCAAAAAAAAAGGACCGTCAAGCGGTCCTTTTTTTGAAATTACTTTGAGTACGGAATTACATCATTCCCATTCCGCCACCCATTCCGCCCATTCCGGCGCCTGGGTGTCCACCGCCACCAGCTTCCTCTTTTTTAGGAGCTTCAGCGATCATTGTTTCAGTTGTTAGCATCAACGAAGAAACAGAAGATGCATTCTCAAGAGCACAACGAACCACTTTTACTGGATCAATAACTCCAGCTTTCATAAGGTCAGTATATTCTTCGGTGTGCGCATTGAATCCATACGAAGAATCGTCGCTGTTTAACACGCGGTCGATAACGATAGCGCCATCAAGTCCGGCGTTGCCAGCGATTTGACGAATGGGCTCTTCACAGGCACGTTTAATAATGCTTGCGCCCCATTTTTCTTCGTCAGTGTATTTTTTAAGATCGATTTTTTGAGAAGCGCGAAGAAGTGCAGTTCCGCCACCAGTGACGATACCTTCTTCAACCGCCGCGCGAGTTGCATTCAATGCATCTTCAACGCGAGCTTTTTTCTCTTTCATCTCAACTTCTGAAGGAGCACCGACATGAATTACGGCAACACCGCCAGCAAGTTTTGCTAAGCGCTCTTTAAGTTTTTCTTTATCGTAATCAGAAGTGGTGTTGTCGATTTCGTTACGGATTTGACCAACACGTGCTTCGATTTCAGACTTTTTACCGCCGCCATCGATAATTGTTGTGTTGTCTTTGTCAATAACAACGCGTTTTGCATCGCCAAGGTCATGAAGAGTGGCTTGCTCAAGTTTGCGTCCCATTTCTTCAGAAACAACCGTTCCGCCAGTAAGAGTCGCAATGTCTTCTAGCATGGCTTTGCGGCGATCACCGAAGCCAGGAGCTTTAACTGCGCAAACATGAAGTGTGCCGCGAAGCTTATTAACAACAAGAGTTGCAAGCGCTTCACCGTCAACATCCTCAGCGATAATTAAAAGAGGAGTTCCCGCTTTAGCAACTGACTCTAGAATTCCAAGCATATCTTTCATACTAGAAATCTTTTTGTCGCAGATAAGAATTTTTGCGTTCTCAAGGACAGCTTCCATTCTTTCGGAGTTGGTAATGAAGTAAGGAGAAGTGTAGCCACGGTCAAATTGCATACCTTCAACAACTGCAAGTTCAGTTAGTGCAGTTTTGCTTTCTTCAACAGTAATAACACCTTCGCGACCGACTTTATCCATTGCTTCTGCAATCATATCGCCGATTTCAGTGTCGTTGTTGGCAGAAATTGTTCCAACTTGAGCGATCTCTTTTTTGCCTTTTACAGCTTTTTGCATTTTGCTAAGTTCTTCAACCACAGTTTTAACGGCTTTATCTATACCGCGTTTAACAGACATGGGGTTGTGGCCTGCAGTGACGATTTTAGAACCTTCACGGAAAATTGCTTGTGCAAGTACTGTCGCGGTTGTTGTTCCGTCACCAGCATCTTCGTTTGTTTTGCTAGCAACTTCCTTAACCATTTGTGCGCCCATATTTTCGAATTTGTTTTCAAGTTCGATTTCTTTAGCAACAGTCACACCGTCTTTTGTGATTAATGGAGCACCGAAAGATTTTTCGATAACAACATTACGACCTTTGGGTCCAAGAGTTACTTTCACGGCATTTGCTAAAGCGTTTACACCCTTTAGAATGAGTCCGCGAGCCTCTTCGCTAAAACGTAATTCTTTACTCATTTTTCTTCCTCTCAGTTAAATAAAAAAATTTATTAATTAATAATTCCAAGAACGTCATTTTCGCTAATCATCAAATACTCAACGCCATCAAGTTTCAATTCTGTTCCAGAGTATTTGCTGAAAAGAACGGTATCGCCTGATCTCACTTCAAGAGGAAGAGTTTTTCCATCCTCAGTGACACGGCCTTTACCTGTGGCAACAACTTTGCCTTTTTGGGGTTTTTCTTTTGCAGTATCAGGAATAATGATTCCGCCTGCAGTTTTATCTTCTTCAGTTGTACGACGCACTAAAATGCGGTCGTGCAAAGGGCGAACATTTACGCTTGCCATATTTAGACCTCCTAATGATCTATTGATTTTGGTAATAAAAATACCTAAGTAACAAAACTTTGTTGCTAATATGAATGGGCTAAAAAAGTTGTCAAGTCATCGCCTAAATTTTCAATTTGTAACGATGCGTTAATTGGATGTGTTTGGGCTTTTTATAGGGGATTTGGCAGGTGCGTTTTCGATGATATCTGGGTGGGGTTTTAAGGTCCAAAGAAGGTTAGCAAGTTCCGCATCACTCAGCTTTTTGACAGCAGTTTGGAATGCCTTTCTGCCAGCTCTATGATTACTTAGATAAATTACGAAATAGTCGTTTACAGTCAGGTCTTTACTCATCTCTAGGCTCAGTAAGGCTCGATAAAGCTCTTCTTCATGATTTTCTTTGTGGGGAGTGAGTTTAGCCCGCCTAACAATGGCCTCAGCTTCCTTTACCTTTTGCGTTTTCCAATTTTTAAATGACTGGACTTCGGAGTTCACATTAGGTGCTGCAAATACAGGGTAGGCGAGAGACAAAACCAATCCAATCACGGCTACGTAATGAAATAGTTTCACTAAAAATATAATTTTGCTAGACTCTGCTTCCAAGTTAAGACCTCTACCCACTAGGAAATACATCAATGTCCGTGCCAGTCGTTTATTTCGCTTACGACTTAATTGAATCGATTTTTGTCATAGGGCCCAAGAGAAAGTGTCAACAAACGCTGGTACGGTGCCCCCAATCGGCACTGAAAGAATAACAATTTTGAACACTTACACACGACTCAGGTGAAGAATATTCCGGTTAATTTTTTCATGGGACGATTTTTACAAACATGTCGACGGGTTCTGTTGCGGAGCCCATTTTAGGCAAGTTCCGGAAAACAGCATTTGGCTGGAGTGCTTTGTTTCGTCGTGCGGGACCTTTTATTTATTATAGAATAGATGACGATACGGGAAGTAGTTTCGGCTATTGTTGGAATGCCAAAAACTAAAGGGACTCTTCAAGGCTTAAAAGTTCTTTTGTGCTTTTAGCGCCTAAGGTCTCAAGCTTTCTCGCTTGTGTGAGAACCTGGCTGTTAAGCCGCTTCAAACCCATCTCATATTCATCATTAGCTCGACGAATACTATCTCCCATTTTGGAAAAACCTTCGACAAATGTGGCGATTCTTTTGTGAAGTTCACTCCCGACTTCAGAAATCGCTCGCGCATTTTCAGCAAGCTTTTCTTCATTCCAACCGAAGCGAATTACTTTTAGTAAACCGATAAGGGTTGGCGGTGTCGCCACCAATATTTTTTTTGTCAATGCATATTCGACAAGATCTGACTGAGATTCGAGTGCAGCATAAAGAAAAGATTCGTTGGGTAGAAACATCACTGTCATGTCCGCAGTATTGTCGAAGCGTTGTCCATATTCTTTAAGAGAAAGTTTGTTTATATGTTCGCGAATGTGCTTACCATGACGAGTGAGTTCAATCCTCTTTTGCTCATCAGAAGGTGAGTCAAGGTAGGCGAGGAAAGCGTCAATTGGTGTTTTGGCATCAACAAGAACAACGCGTCCGCCAGGCATTTTCACGGTCATGTCGGGAATGAGTCTACCACCTTCATCATCGGTTTGTGCGTCCTGAAATGTAATGTCTGCGAATTCCGACATACCGGCAAGTTCGATACAGTTTTTTAATTGCATCTCTCCCCAGCGGCCTCGCACGTGAGGACGTTTCAATGCGTCTTTAAGTGCGAGAGTAGACTGTGTGAGCTGTTGGTTTGATACGGCAACTTTCTGCAGTTCAGACTCGACTTTAAAATAAGATTTTTGTCGTTCTTTTTCTAGTTCGTCGATGTTTTTTTGATAGGTATTTAGTACCGTTTCAATGGGCTTTACCAAATCTTGAAATTTATGGTTGGCTTGAAGAGATTCTTTTTCAAGTGTTGTTTTGGCGAGCTCCAAAAATCTTTTGGCGTTGTCATCAAGCGCGTTGGTCGCAAGTGATTGAAACTTGTTTTGCAGGATTTCTTGCCCCTGTAAAACAGCCGAGCTTTCAGCCTTTAATCGAATATTTTCTGTCAGAAGAATGTAGTAGCGTTTTAAAGTCCATAAAAACAAAGCCAGGCAAAGTAAAAAGAGTGCCAAGAAAATAGTGGTATACATTGTTGGCAATATAGTTAAGGATATCTGCGAATGTCAATTTTAGGGTTTAACCCAAGCTGTAAAAAAATAGCCCAAATTAACCTGGTTTTTTAATTGCCGCTTATTGGAACACACTCATCCACAAGTTTGCTAGGCTCCCGCAAAACCGCATCCATGTGACCAGTTGTCTGCTGACTTAAGTCCCAACCATAGTACTGAACACGTTGGAGCTACGTTCGGTGTCTTAAAACTTCTTCAGTTCTCTAATAATCCTAAGGATTAACCAAAGAATAATTAGAAGCCCTTTAGAAAGCTCAAATAGTCGCCGTTTATATGAAGAATGGTTTTCTTTCATACTTAGTCTCCTAGTTGGCACGGACAAGGAGATCCAATAAGCGAGTTTTGCGAGAGCAAATCTCGCTTTTGCATTTTTGAGGGCCATCGTTTAAATAGAAATAGTGCAAACTCTCATTTTGAGTCCGAGAATCAATTGTTTTAACACGGTTATGAGATTTTTCGAAAAGACTCTTGCAAAGGAATATTGTGGCCCGGGGAAATTTGTTAATTGGCTTCAAGAAAACTTTGAACAAATAGAGGAACAAGAAGAAAGGTGTGTGGCCGTTATTTGGACCCGATCGAAATCGAATAGTTACTCAAAAATA
>LWDK01000026.1 GCA_002083485.1 Proteobacteria bacterium SG_bin7
TTATTTTTGATCTGAGCTAAAACATGAAACGGTTTTTTTAAATTATATCGAAGACTTACGCCTTCAAGCTGGAGGTTCGAGCAAACCTTTTTGACAAGGTCCAATCTCTGAGTGCCATCACCTTTATTCCACGCAGATTCCGCACGCTTACAAAGTTCGAGCAAAGTTTTTGCGGATCGTTCAATTTCCTTATTATCAATGTTCTCCACGAGAGAAAGTTTTGTCTCAAGCTCTTCTCTTTCTATTTTAATTTTTTCCAAATATCTCCCATAGGTCTCTTTCGTTAAAAGTCCTGATCGATACATTTCGAAAGTATTTCTCGCCGCTTCAATATGCCGCGTGGATATAGTTAGTGGGCAACTATAGCTAAGTTCATCACGAGACATGTTCTCATGTTTCATCATGGCCATTAATCTCCAAGAGCGGCATGGACGAGAGAAGACAATTTAAGAGACTTCCCACTGAAGATAAGAACATTAAATTGAATCAAAAGATTCCAAGCAAGTTATTTTGGTTACCTATATCTCCAGGGCTAATGCAAATAACAGAACTGAATTTTTTAAGGAGTTGCCTGTCCGCATGGGCATTCCAAATCACATATTTAGATTTGTCGCCCAAACAATTCCCGATTTTTCACCGAATACCTCACGCAACCAATGCATTTCATAACTATTTTGATCAGGATAAACAGGCGCAAGCGCATTCGTTAGTTGTCCAATAGTAATATTCTCCCATAAAGCAAATTCAAGTCGCGCTATCGCCAAACGGATAAGGTCATCAAGTTTCTCTCTGTCTTTTTCATGTGAGATTACTGGAAGACGATTGTTGTCTTTTAAGGTAATGTATTGCCGCCCATCGATTCCCCAGAAATATTTAATTAGGAAGCCATTGCTTTCGATGACGTCCGTTAACTCTTCTTTACTCATATCGCGAATTTCTAATAACCGTTGTAAGCGGATCGGAAAAGCAGCCAGAGTTTCCTGATTAACGCCACTCGGCCCCCTTCCGCTCACGAATAAACTTACCGGCGCCAAAGTTTTTCTAAGAGACCCGAAACTCGACAATACTTCATTATGAAGTTCATAGCTGCGCTCGACCGCTCCCCCGTAAAGAGTTAATGTTTTCAGCGCAGTCTCAATTAATACCTTTGAATGCCGAACAAGCGCATCGCCGGAAAGGTTCCTTAAAATATTAAGATAATTTTCGCTGGTTCTTCGATTTTTTCCACTCGCCGAAAGTTTCGATGGGACATAAAGAATTCTAAAGAGATCCGTTCGTTTTTTTGGATTTACTAAGGCCGTGACCTCGACAATGAATTGCATGCGCGCCCCAAACTCATCCATAAACTCCTCCGGCCACTCCGTTTTCGCCATTTTTAAAATTCCACGTACATACTCAGGAGAATGTGCAAACGTAATAAAATGAAAAAGATCGTGTTCGGAATAGAGCGGATAACGGTTTTTGCGCAAACCTTCGATGATTAAAGGAAAGCGTAAATTAGCAAGCTCACGTTGATCCAAAACTTTCCAACCCGCATTCGGTATTGGGTCTACACCAGGAGTTAGTAATGCAATTTTCTTGGTATTTAGGTTCTGAAACGGTAGGGCCGGATAAATTGCATCTTTTTCGCTTACCTTTTTAGATTCGAGAATTTTTAAATAGTTTCTTATTAAGACATCGAGAGCGGGAAATTCAACTTTGCTATCAAGAAAACGGACTCCTAAATTAATTAATGTTGTTTTTGTTTTCGGATGTGAAAACTGATCTTTCTCAATGGCTGGCCACTCGATCTCTGTAAAAGACTTCGAAAATTCTCGTTGAGCTCCACCACCAAATTCTAAAACATAACCAGGTAGGACATTTTCAAAAAGATCATGGCAAATGTTCTCAGCCTGCGCTGGCGAAGTGACGAATAAGGCAAGACTGACCAAAACCTTAACACGTAAAACGTGAATGTTTAACCGTAATTGCATTTAACTGCTCCAGAGACCAGCAATGCAATTGTTTCGCCAGTAGACTGGAGTGAACCCCTTTTCAGGAATTCCCGGCCACGCGGTTTTTATTTATTACTGACGCTGTTTTTGCACCATTTGCAGGAAGAAATATTCCGGCTTTGATTGTTCTGCTTAAATATTGATTTTTTTAAGTAAGACTTTGGCACAAACCTCGCAGATAGAAAACCTATCAAGAGATGCTGCGACTTATCAGTTTTAAATAAATTGATTGAGTATTTTTTGTAATTTGATGGACATTTTTTGGAGGTTACATGAAAAAAGCGGTTTTAATTTATTTGATCTCAATTGTTGGCATTGCTGCTTCTGCCCAAAGCAATGTCGACAATAGCAGTTATTACAGAGACCGCAACCCCGATAAAATACCTGTGGGCACACAAGTAAGATTTCTTGTTGATATTATTATTCCGTATAAGGAAACAAGCGCTAACCTCTCGCTAAAGAGGCATAATTGCATGTTTCGTCTGGACGACAGCCTTGCGCAGCCATTTGATCAAGTTATTGCGACTGGCACCACACAACCCGTTTCAAATGGGAATACGTGGGGAGTATCACTTTCTGGAACCCAAGCCGTTTATCTCTATTGTGCAAACACCGAATTTAAGACTGTCGGCGAATTAGTTGACGCTTTTAGTGGAGCCGTTGCATTTGAATTTCCTGAACCCCAAAAGCCAAAAGCGTTTAAGTTTCCGTAACGCTAGTTTGCGCAGGAATAGTCAGTGACTATGGTCAAGGACACGAAACCATAAACAGTTGATTTAGTTACGTAACTTAGAATCACGAACTTCACTGTCTAAGTTTTTTTCAATAACAACGCCTCATTTCGGATTTAAGGTGATTAAAACGGGACGGGCGTTTGCAATTATCCTACTGACATGACGGCATTTTTATTTTTTATTAGTGGGCTATCCTTCTTTTTTTCAATCGCAACGGAAGCAGATACCTGCATTGATCTTTTCAGAGTTTTAAGACCGTCGACAAGCTTGGTCGGTCGCAATGAAATACTTAAACGAATTATTTCTACCGGGAGTCCCGGAAAATTTTTAATTGGTTTTGAACCTGATGCCACCGGCCGCCTCATGCCAAAGTGGTCCACCTTAAAAGACTTTACTTCCATCAGATATGTTCCCAGTAGCGGCGGATTGTTTGGCGGTACTGGCTGGAATCCTCTGCGCGAAGCACTGCTAGTGGATCTCGGTTTCCAAAAACAATCTAACTCTACTGTGCAAGCGGATTCCCGTCAGGTCTTTCCTGAAGAATTACACGCGCACTTGAATAGAGGCGAATATCCCGAAACCGAAAAGCCATTGGGGCCGCCCTCTTTTGAAACTATTTTGTCGCTTATAAATTCGCAAAAAGAAGAGTGGCACGCACTGATGATGGCAGCCTCTAAGAACAGCTATGAAATGATGACTACTATGGAAGGGCGATCGGGTGTAATTCTTAAAAATGGTCTCCCCTATATAAGTGCTAACGAACATGGCGTTGAAACTTTGTTGGAGCAGAAAGGCGTGGGTCTTCCCGAAGGAGGATTTAAGGAACCCATTCGCTCAACCCATGGTTTGATTTCGGGAGGAGTGAGCGGCTCACAAACTCAAAAAGAATTTATAGTGGGTCAGATCATTAAGGATTTAACCCAGGTGAGAGTGCCGCTGGTAGCGCAGTACGCGGGAAAATTTGGCCCCCAAGGCGTAGTCTTTCGTTGGTCGCCGGGCACGCGCCGAGCCTCATTTTCATTTGAAGAAAGAACTAGTGGCGTACGAGATAAGAACCTCCTCGAATTAAATGGAAATAAATTATCATCGATCTTAGGGCGAACTTTGATTCAAATACTCAGTCGTGGTTATGTACCCGAGTTACATATGGAAAATTTTGTTGTTTCCAGCGATGCCCAACGGATTGATCTCACCGACTTTTCTGATATCAATCCTCTTTCGAATCTTGCTCAATCGAAATATTTTCTTTCGACTCTTTTCGACCAACTCGAGGTCCTTTTAAAGAAAAACTATGTAAATCTCGGACGCAACTTTAATCATCGTGAGTTTATAAACGGGATTGTTAGTGAAGCCGACAAACTAGGACTTCCCAAAGCTCCCTTTGAACCCGAATTGGATTTCAAATACGACCGGCGTGGTATAGATATGGAAAACCATATTTCTAGACAACAGGATACAAATCTAAGGTATGTTATCTATAGAGCTGTCAGCATCGGACTTGTACGCTCTCTAGGTCATAAGCCCATTCAACCAGGACATGGACTAAATGTTAATAAAACGTTGGCTAGTTTACAAACCTCATTAGCGAAACACAGGAACCAGTTTCCTAAAATTAAAAGCGACTTTGACGATTACCTAAATGCCCGTTTTGGTACTCCAGATATTTTTGAACAACAAATTATTGAGAAATACGAAGAAGCTCAAAGCGCGAACCGTTTGGGATGGTCTGTTGATGGTGCAAGAATATATTTTTCACAAAGTAAATTTAAACAAGAATACTATGAATATCTTAAAAGCTTCACCGTGGCTTACGGTGGTGAAGCCACCAGGCGCATGGGATTCTGGGAGGGCATCGAACGCCGAACCGATTTTAAATCTATCATCTCTGCGCAAAGGCGCACCGTGCAGGAACTTGATCTATTTTATTTTTCCTACTTAACGGCGGGTGACATCAAAATGGCAAGTTATTACCGAGGGCAACTGGATAAGATCCTCACGTTAACGCCTTTGGAATATCTTGAGAATTACAGTGTGAAAATTAGAAAAGACTCCGACAAGTAATAGAAGAGGTTTTAAACCGGCTCACGGTTCCATCGCTATTGATGACCATTAGTCGACCTCGCCCATTACGAGTTATTAAAAAAGTATTAGGTTCAAGTGGTAGACTAGAAGTCTCAGCCAATTTACCAGCGTTAAAGATTTTAAGTCGAGTATCTTCCAGAGGAGTATGTGAGTCACCCATGACTCGCGTGAATTCATCGGAAAGCAAAACATTTTGTGAAACATTAGTAGTCTTCGCGTGGGCGCGTTGATGCCATGAAAACCGTTCGGCTTGGGCGACCATCTCTTTCGAAGTCGCAAATGGAAAGTGAGATATTTCAAGTTTGGTGGCTCCAATTGAGTACCTATAGATTTTGCGAGGATCAGTACCAATAACCGCGATTCCTGCTTCTTCAATTGCCGCTTTTAAATCAAGCGAAAAACTCTCGTCAACAACCCATTTTCCTTCTTTATGTTCAGCAAGCTGATCATGGTTTCCCAAATTAAAGTGAATACGAACTCCCGTTTCGTTCTGAACATATCGTAAAACACCGACAATCACATCGATTCTTTGTTGGCGCGCTAAACGGACCAATGAGGGACCGTCGAAAATGTCACCGTTGATCACAATATCGGTAATTTCCCGACGGGACTTCATGACTTTTAAAAAATTATTAAAAGTCTCTTGATTTGGGTGCGCAGGATTTCCAAACACTAAATGGATATCTGAAACTACGGCAATTACATCTCTTGCGTTTACGGACGTCGCTTGAAAAAATACGACAAGAACCAAAAACCTTATAACTTTCGAAGCTGCGTTAATTGCCATGCGCACACTCCGCACTCGTGGCAAGTGCTGTAAACGATTCCACCAAACTGTCACTTACATGCCGCCGATGCGATTTTCTTGGAGCCTGGTCAACATCCTCAATCTGAGGATTTTTCAACAAGAGAAATCCCGTCGACGCGCACCGGGCGTGCATGATAACCATACGAAACGACGAAGCCATTTTTTTACATCTCAAATCTCCTTGGTCCCAATTTTTAAAGACGTTCCTCTGAACCATCGATTCATCGACCCCACTTACTATTCCACCGACTGCGTTTAAGTGATCCCCAAATTTTTGAAGACTCATAGCACGAAGCCCTTCAATTTGCGCGCTGATTTTTTTTTCGAGCACGACATCTTGATGCTCAAGCTGATACTTCATACACAGCAGTCCGGCGCGATCCTTTGCCTCGTCTTCATTCTGGCCATAGCCAATAAATGGAAACTCTCGAGGATCAGGGTCGTTCATGATAATCTGGTATATAACTTGAAAAGATATTGGCCCAGCGCCCTTAAGTTCATTAACTGGCGTATTCTGGGCTTTTTCAGCTGCCAACACGATGGTACGAAAGTCCGCGTTGGGCATAAACAAAGTTTGTGCTTGCAAATCTCCAACAGCTAATAAAATAAATAAAAAAAGAAAATTAATTTGCATTTTCGAACCGATACTTACAGTTTTTGTGAACAACCTCATCAAAGCTTCCGAACTGACGCATTTCACTGGCCACACTTTCACCGTTGTTTAGTAAAAGATATCGGTAGTAACTTAGAATAGCGCTTGGTCGACAGAGCACCATAATAGCCGTTGCCTTTTTCAAAACATCGTCATTGAAACGAATTATAGAATTTCCAGGGAACAGTAAAATCTGACGGTGCCGTAAACCTTCGTGAAGAAGTAGACCGACCTGACTTAAAAGGCCCATTTCGTTCCACTCGGGCACAGACAACCGCACTGTATACTTAAATCCTTCTTGCAAATAATAAGCAGCAATTTTTGGGTTGAACTCGCCGTGAGGAATAGGCTGATCGAAAATTCCTTGGTGCTCAAAAACCCATCTTACCGGACTAAACATTCCCACAGCTTCATTTTCTCGGGACGTATCGAGTAGATTGTCTTCAGCCCATTCATTGATAAGGTCTAGAGCCATGCGAAATGGGCCCGAAGAAAAAAAGTCCGAGCCCTTCGTCAATTCATTATTGGGCTCACCTGCGGGATTCAAGTCAAATTTGGTTGAGTAAAAGCTGTCAGCAACTGTGTCTAAAAAAGATTGATCGATGATAAGCCGTTCGAATTTTCCACTCTTGTTAAAATCTTTGAAATTTGGCGCTACTCGCAAATAATCTAAAAGAACTCGTCGTCCGTCTTTTTCGATAGTTATTCCCGGACCGCCGCCACTTTGAGTTCCATCAGCAAGCGCAATTACCGACAATAGCAACATAAAGCAATTCACAAATCTTGTGTTCATAGTTTTTACACTCATTCCAAAAACCGTCCTTAATACTCAAAAGTCCAGCATAAAAGCTATATGCAGACCTTAAAACCTATTAATAAAGACATACACCTTTGAGCAAGATACGTGCCTAGAGACTAAAAAAATCTAAGTTCATGGCGTAGATCGCTTCTTCTTTTGACGGACCAATGATTTTGTTGGCTTCTTCAAGGGCCGTCGTCAATATGTCTCGAATTTTCAGAAAATCCGCTTTAGATATCGCCAAGACATTAGAGAAATGAAAATTTTCCTTTAAGTTTTTTTCAACAGATTGCAAGGCTTGGCTACGCCAGTTTATATGGTGCCTTTGAATAAAAATTGACTTTTCTTGCAAATAGATTTGCCGTTTCGTTAATTCCAACACACCATTTTTATTTTCTATAAGACCAATGCTCTCGAGAAAATTAATTGCGTCGATCACTAACTCCAATGGCAAGTTAAAATGCTGTGCTATTTTTGCCGAGCTCTGAAATTCCTTTATAGAAAGAATCACGTGGATGGCAGAATAAAACCACGCACTATAGTATTTATGCTGATCCCCTTCAGGAATTTCCTCAAGCGTGGCAATTCGTTTTTTTAAGCTAAACCGCGCATGTTGCATAGCTTTTATTTCTTCACTAAAAAATTCTCTCAAGTCGCGAGTCCCTGCTCGCGCCATCTCAACCAACAGAATAAAGTACTTGGACTGGTCCTTGTCATGATGAAAAAACTGATTCGCTAAGTGGGTTTGCTCTAAAGTAAAGTTAGGTTTGCCATTAATAACCTGCGAAAGATAAGACGGCTGACATTGAACAAACTCCGCGATTTTAAAACGCAGCCCCTTAATTGAAGGCGCTTCAGAAGCAATCTTGTCGCGTAAAAAGTCCTTGTAGTTAGTGTATTTGTATATGTCTATTTTCATAGTAATTTCAATATATTATAATATATAAATTATTTTATAATAAACAGAGCATATCAAAAATAATAATAAATATCTACAGGATTTTCATGCGAAGTGTTAAAAGAAAATCTCAATTTTGGAGGTAAAAAAATGAAATCAATAACTCTGTCTCTATTTATTTCGGGAATAATATTTTCCCCTACAGCGTATTCCGATCACCACTACATTCCTGGCCCCAACGACAAACAAGTCGATGCGATCGTGAATCTTATGACCCAGTATTTAAATAGTGACCCCAGTGTCATGGACGCCCAACTTGAAATGGAAAAGATCAAGCGGCAGCGCCACCAATACCCCTCTGGTCAAACACAACCGCAACAACAAAAGCCAACGTCCAAAAAAACCTTTTGCGAGTGCAGCGTCACCCAAACTGTCGATCAAAGTGGTCATATGTTTTACGTCGGTAACCTTGCCGTCAAAACTGAAGATGGACAGCTCATTAAAGCCATTAACACGGGAGTAGAAGACAGTTCCTGGTCTGATCCTGAAACTCTAGTAATGAATGACTGCAAAAGTGAAATTATCAAAATGCCAGATTGTCGAAGCAAATAAAATTTTAATGAGGCAAAAATGAAAACAATAATACTGGTCCCATTACTCTTTGTGATGGGTGTCGCCAAATCTGGATTCGCTAAAAGCAATTACGATACATGCATAAGTACTTTTGAATTTTATTTTCATAGAGGAGACAACCGTCCTACGTGTGAATTATATTGGACCATCGATAGTAGCGGTGATCGAGCCTGCGCGCGAAATCACAACGGTGATCTCGCCTGGGTAAATAATGGCTATTGCTCCGATATCAAACGGTACGCAGACTGGGGGCTTAGCAAAAGGGGAGAAGTTAATTGTTACCCCGTTCAAGGGAACGGCGGAAGTTTCGCAAACAGCGCAAATCCTATTGATGATATTAAATGTGGACCTCGCACCTTTACGTTGGCAAAAACTCCTTTTGGAAACAGTCGTTGCTATCCAGCAACAAGGAACGGCAATCCAATACAAGGGGCCATGCCAGTCAACGATCACCATTGCCTTGCATACCAAAGACAATAACGACAATTTACTTGAAATAATTGAGGTCTCATTCTGAAAGATCCACAATGAGATTAATGCCCCAAGCCTTAAGTCTAGGATGAGTTTTTCCGAAAATACAAAAGCGACTGAGGGAATGGGAGAACGTCTGTGAAACTTAATTTCCATGGTTTTTCATTAATTGATGCGATGCTGTTAACCCTTGGTTCAATGTTAATAGCCATGGCAACCATTTCCATTTTCTCAGTGAATCAAAAATCAGATGAGATTGGCGAAAACTCGCAAAAACTTGTCGACCTTATAGACGCAAATGTCCTTGAAATTAATACCCGGCCTTTCGATCAAATGCCGGCGGTGGGTTCTTGCTGGGTCAGATTGTACGATGAAAAGCTTCAATTTACTAGCGAAGTAAAGACAAGCATTACCAGCACGAGTTGCGTAGACAAGGCAACCAGTGGATATAAAGTTGTTTGGAAATCCTCCGATCCTGGAGCTTATACTTTTTCTCACCCAAATTTTATGAAAATCCCTCAACTCACAGGCGGCATCCGACAAATTCAAATTACCGGTACCATGAAGATCCACACCTTTGAGAAAATTTTGTCTTTGACCTTGCTTAAGGAAAAAAAGCAATGAAAAATCAAACCGGATCTTCCATCTTAGAGCTGACCATCGCCTCCTGTCTAATGGTGATACTTATTACCACCATTATGGCTGCTATTTCTGCCTCATCTTCGATGATTTCTAAATCTCTGGATTTGCAGAAAGCAAAATCAGAAATCGTCGTTACATTTTCGGGCCTTCGCAAAGAACTCTTTAACGCTACTGTGCTAACTCCTGAGGAACCACTCGTCCTTCCCAAAGATGGTCTTTATCGAGGATTTGCTGGTTTACATAGTCATCCAAAATGCCGCTATGAAGTCGACCCCAATGATTCGACTCGTGAGAAATACTCAATACTGAGGGTTACAACATTTCTACGCAAAACCCAACCCGAGGAATTACTGAAAATATGGAATATCACGGATACGGTTAACGATATGCGAATTAGTTATCACAACGGCCCAAGCTACATGTTTCAGCCCAGTAACATTGACTTGATCAAGGAAGTTACCGTCCTGGATATCGACGGCGCTTATCGATCGCGATTTCTGGTTACCAGCGCTATCCATAAACCAGCATCGGATGTCGACCCTTACACTTTGCTTCCGGTCCCTGGCGTTACCTTTCCAGCTTGGACCCAGCTATACCTAAAAACACCAAACAACGCGGCGGGCTCTCCAGTTCCCGCTCTCAACCAAAATTTTGTCTCTCATTCTCTTGTCTACCCGTCACGCACTCGAGTTTATTGTGTTGACACTAACTCAAATAAAATTATCCAATACGACGAGACCAGTGATGTGATTTCGACATTCTTCGA
Organism: Proteobacteria bacterium SG_bin7; assembly: GCA_002083485.1. Taxonomy (GTDB): domain Bacteria; phylum Bdellovibrionota; class Bdellovibrionia; order Bdellovibrionales; family SG-bin7; genus SG-bin7. The sequence goes on from LWDK01000026.1 coordinate 10,480, forward strand.
CGCCGACAATTATAAAGCAAGTATTTCACGATTTGAAATTCGTTATTTGGGAACTAAAAATACCGATCGTTTTGACCCAGGCAAAATGTTTATATTCCCCATGGGTGTTACAGACATATTAAAGCGTCGCTGTATAAATACTTTTAATATACGGCTTGAGCTTACTCAGAATGACCCCGCGAGTTCAGGAAAAATTTACCAGTTTAATCAGTCAGGACTCTTGAAAACTTTTAATGTGGTACGTCCAGCCGATTGTGATCTTTAAGAGGCAAACTTTATGAAAAAGACCATGTACTTTTTTAAACAAAAGAAAATACGTCGAGAACACAAAGGTTCTACGGCTGTTATACTCATCATGGGCTTTCTCGTTCTTTTTAGCAGCCTGTTCTACACTGTGGGAAATGTCACTCTACAAAGACGAGGTTTCAATGCCCACCAATGGAATGTGACTGTCGCTAAACAAGCTGCGATGTCCGGGTTTGTGCTTATGGAAGCGGCCCTTAGAAGAAGGTTATGGGAACCGCCCCCAGATAACGCCTGCCTAAAAAGCGCGAGTTTTGATGTCAGCGGCACCACCCCTGAAGGAGCCACTTTCCAAGTTACTGGAATTTACGACAGTACCAGCCAAATGATAATTTTAAATAGTAAGGCAACCTACGCAAATGTCACTCAAGGCTTTAAGAAAATAATAAAAACTTTAGACGCTTCCGATTTTCTAATTTACTCACAGAAAACGACTGATACAACCTTCAGTCGTCCTTACGCTTTGGTTGGCGCTACAGGTTTTATTGCCAAAAAACGCCGTATTTATTTCGAAGGACCCGTAAATTTTGCGACAACTATTTTTGGTGGCGGATCGCCTGCTAACTGGAATGGGGCTCGAACCCCAAACCTCCCACGCGAACTTACGGGAATTTTTCAGTCAGAGCGCATGCAATTCCTTGGCGGTCTATCCTACTCGCTAAGGCCGACCAATTTACCTCTGCCGATAGAGCCCGAGTATCCATTAATTTCTGGTTGGACGGGAAAGTACCACACTAAAAGTAACGGAGAATCAGTTTTTTTAAAGGACTACGTAAAGGCGCAAACCCTTTACAACAAGGTAAAGGCCAATATTCCTGGAAACATTAGTCAGAATGAAATTCAGCCCCATGTTTATCCTTATGCTCTTACCTCGGGAAGTTTACCACTCGACGGATCTACCGCTCCTGATAACGGCACTTATATTAACGATATAACTAAGTTTCGCTTTTGGGATTATAGAATTGGAGGCGGGCTGGGTGACTCTGGAGACTTCACGTGCTTCTCAAGCTCAACCCGAAATTGCACATCAAGTAAAGACTTTCCCAAAGGATTTGAAAAGTGGGTCGAGGACGCTGGTCTGACAGGCGTTCTACAGGCTGGAGAAAGCGAGAAAATAAGTTTTCCAGCCTTAAACTGGGATAACTATGATGCTTTGAAGGAAGACGCTCAGGCCTGCGGACTTGTTATCGACACTCCAATGAACACTTACAACGATTGCGATTTATCAGACTCGGATAAATTTAAAAATTACGCATTGACCGGCGCCAATCCTTGCTCGGATATATCGCGCCTGGATTTAGAGACTTTGACAGGAAAATTAAATAATTTCAATTTAAGCAGTTACAGTGATTCAACACTTGCAAATAAACAACTTCGACGCGTTGTCTATTCAACGGTGAAACTGGAGTTAGCACAAACTAATGAAAAGGGTGTAATGAACGATGTGCCTAATGGAGCCCACCGCGAAAATTTATCAATTTGGTTTGTAGGTGAAGATAAATTCATAATTAAACCTTTTCAAGACGGCGAAACCCGTGACCAGTTTTGGACACGAGTTTTGGCTGACCCAACTCAGTCGGTCAGAAAAAATGTTTATTTCAATCAAGATAGCACCGCGGTCGCACCAAATGCTATTCCTGGAGTCAAGATAACTCTGATGTCTCCTGAGGCGACCCAAATTATTAGCCCCAAACATGTTCCCTACACCTTCGCACAGGTGCAGGCCGCGTATCCTAGAATTCTCTCCTCTCCAGGTTTTGTGAACACCCAAATTACCCCTTTCACCGATTACCTCCATCAAGAAGACGATTATTTTTCCTACGGAGTAAGAGATGTTTACCTAGGTAATGTCACGCTTATATCAAATGCGAATCAAGCAACGACAAATCCTTCAGGAATTACCCTTCGGGGTGCTTGGGGGGGCATAGACGCTTTAAACGATCATAACCTTAACCTACACCTTGCCTGCCTTTTTGATAAACCCAATGATTCTACCTCTCTCACTCCGGGATGGATATTTCAACCTAACACTCCTTGGTATAAAACCTACTGCCCTACCAGTTCCAGATGCCCGGACTGCACTGGCACAGCGACGGATTGCGATTATCTCTATTGGGCTAAGATAAATGCGCTGGCGCTTCCAGCAAAAGATAAGGATCCATTTGAAAACTACTATAAAGATGCTAACGCGCTTCCCGACCATCTAGCGGGTCAAGATCTTTTACCAAAACCAACAAGTTGGTTTTACAAACAGTCAGGTCCAGCACCTTTGTTTGACTGGTACCGTATCCCTAAAATTTTACTTAAACAGGCCGGTGGATCTGTAAATGCCACAACGATGATTTTTCATACCGGGACTCAGATTGTAACTTACTTCGACAGTCAAGTCCCGACAGATCGACCGCGGCGCAACCTTGCCAAGCCAAATTATAGATATACGAACCGTCATGATATTGGGCGGTTTAAAGATAACCGACGATTTCGATACAATGGAGAAAATTTTTTCCAAGCCACGGGAGGTACCTACCTAACCTCTGAAGGTAAATCATGCGAGAATGAGGTTGTTACGAAAGCAGGTGGTGCACACTCTGAAAGATGGATTTACACCAACCAAGATAAGCAATCCTTTATGCAGTTAGTTCCTGATGACATTTATTACCACGGCCTCGGAAACCTATTCGGTGTTGAAATGCCGGTAATAGAATTAGACGAAATCTAGCATTACGAACCCCTAACTTTATCAGCAATCCTTTCTGCCAGTGCTGTAATTGTTAACAATGGAGTTGCGGCCAAAGAATGTGGAATTGTCGCAGCATCCACAACGTAAAGATTTTCATGCAAACCTCCTTTGGCATTAAAAACTCTTCCAAGATGATCAACAACCCCTTCATCCACATTATTTCCCATTGGGCAGCCGCCAAGCGGGTGCGTAGCCTGAATGTTATGCCCAAATACATGCGTGCGAGGATTGGGAATGAAGACTCCACCCATCGTCTCTGCGAACCCGTGCATCACACTGTTTATTCGTAGAAACGTAGGCTCGTGAACCACTTGCGGCCACTTATAATTCATTGTTTTTAAGTACTTATTGTAAACATATTTACCACCCGAAGAATCATGCCCACACGCAAAATAGAGCATGGAGTGATTCATAGCTCCCGAATTCATGTCGGCTGTGTCGTTGCTATTTAAATCAAGTTCAATTCGTTTTTTCTGGTCGTCAGAAAAATCATATTTCTCCTTATTCAAAATATATTTTGCAATTCCCTTAGCCGTTATTGAGCGAAGCGCGGAAGGGATAACTCCATCGAGTAAAAGAAATTGTGAGTTCACATCGCCCTCTAGCGATGGATTTCGATAGTCTGCGTAACTAGCGATAATAGGGCCAGGACGATTTAGATTTGACAGTCGCTCCGGATTCCACGCCATCCCTAATATATTATTTTTGTATCTTGTGTTGTACGCCATGCCCATGACGTCACCGTTTGCCGAAAGACGGCTTCCGAGCGTTTTTGAAAATTGCATGCTATCGCCTTGAGACCGAAACAAAATATGTGTTGACCCTTTCGAACCAGCGCCGACAAAAACATGGCGTGCTTTAATAGTATGAAAGGATAGACGACTTCCACCAAGGTAAGTAGCGTGAACTAAATATCCGTCTTTTACCTTTCGAATCGATGCAACATCCAAAGTCGTGAAAATTTTTGCCCCATTGTTTTTGGCCATGGCTAGATAATTTGACTGCAAAGTGTTTTTTGCGCCAAAATTACAGCCGCCACAGCAATCTCCACACTGTAAACATGGTCCCTGAGGGTATCCATATTCATTCAGACGGGGAGAAAAATTTGGGGGCCGAATATTTAAAGAAAGGGCTCCCCATTTTCTTTTCATCTGTTGAGTAATCATGCGGTGATTATCAGACTTCGGAGTTTCACCGTCACGGATAATCACTTTTGGTTTTAAAACCGACTCCGCAACATCATAGTATTTATCGAGGGTACCATTTTTTGCAGCCTCTTGAATTTCCCTTGGCCAAACATCTGCGAAAAAAACGTTTTTTTCTGGCTTAATTGCTATCGCGGCGTTGATAAGGGACGTTCCTCCCAAACCGTTTCCGCAAACGATGTCGACGTCGGTTCCTGAACTTATATCGATTAGTCCCAACGGATTGACCATTGATCTAACCGCACCCATTAATCCCATCATCGTAGTTGGAAAATCACCAGGCAAAAATTCTCTTCCGCGCTCGATGACACATAAATCTTTGAAATGAGGTGCCAAGCGCGCGGCAATGACTGAAGCCCCGTAACCACTACCAACGACAACAGCTTCATAAGGCCGCTTGTCATCACGAAGCTCTCCTATGTCGTTGGACAATTTTTGACTACGTAGAAACTCTAAAGGACTCATCGCCGGTTGACGAGAATCAGGTTTGAAAGAATTTGAGGTACAGCCCCCAAGTGTGAAGCCAATACCAGTCGCTAAAAACTTACGACGATTGATTTTTACATTTTTCATAATTTGATTTTAACGGATTCTGATAAAAAATTTTTAGAAATAGAGGCGGGCTCGACTTAAGTCGCAACTCTTAAAGTGGGTTTCTTGGGGCCCAAAACCTCAATAGACGCTCATCAAAATCACGGCGTCCCCCTATGGCTGGACCTTGCACAACCTTAAAGGCGCCGTCACGGCGGTGAGCGAACAAGGTCACACGCTTTCCTTTACTCTCACCGTTCGTGTAATAGCCTGAGGTATAGTAATAAATAGGGAAGGCGTCTTGGCCAGCAATAAGTTCTCGCTTATTGAGTTTTGAAAAATTCGCCCAAAAACGGTCTGGATCTAGAATCGCTTCAAAAGCGATTCGCAAAGCCACATTCCAGTGAAGGACCTCATTTTTTGAAGGCATCAGTTTTTTCTTCGGTATATGTTTGTATTGAGTTGCAAATCTTTTCCACGACATGATTTCGCTATTAATCGGTGGGCACAATGCGTGTGACAAAACCGGATTGTATTTCCCTTTTATCACGCCATCCCAAGCTGAAAACTGCCGGCGCGCGACCACCACGTTGGTAATAGTCTTTTTCAACGGATGAAATTTTTTATGAAGGCCCATTGAAAAAACCTGATAACCACGTTTTTTTAAATCAACGGCATGCGCGCGATTGAGAACCACTCCCGCTATTGCTCGACCGTAGTGAAGACCGTGATCAAAACCACGATCCATTTCTGCATAGAGTGTTCTCGCCAGTGCATCAATGGCAACTAAATCTCCCGGCTCTAAACTATATGATTGAAGTAGGTCACGCAACGATTCTGCTTCTGGCGAGGTCGAGGAAAAAAGGGTCTTCTCCCAATATGGGACCACGGTTTTGTCAAAGGCATCGAAGCGCGGGTAGCGTTTTTCGAAGTACTGTAGGACACATTGACCCATGTAAGGTTTAATAGTTTGAAAAAATTCCTCATGAGCAGGAGCCAGTGGCACATGGTAATTATTGGAAAATTTTTTAGCAGAAACACTAATTCCTACAATTAAAATACCCCCGAGGAGCAACAAAGTAGGAGCCAAACGCCATTTAAAATGAAAAGAGCGCAAATTATAAATCATTTAGACAGAGTCCTATTGCGAAAACCAGGCCAACCCTTGACGCTGTTATTTTTACTATGTTGCAATGAAATTAGAGGGATATTAACAATGATAAAAGTGCTGTTTGCGGTTTTTGCGCTCTTAACGATGTCAAGTTTTGTCAGCTGTAAAAAACAGGAGGAAGAGCTAATTCAAGACAACCTCGCTAACGTCATGCAAACGGCGATGGGTGAAATCGGCACTTCAAGTACGGCAACTGAAGGCGCAAACTCTCCTTTGGTGGGCTGTGCATTTACCAACGTTCGAAGTTCCTGCTCAGGAGCTGTACGCACAATCACATGGAACAGTTGCTATATCGGAACCACTGCGATGTCGGGCGGCTGGACTGAAACCTTTAACAGCGCTACGGCTTGCTCCAATTTTACTAGCTCCGGGGGACTCGCCAGTAACGGTGATGCTGTCACTCGCACAACAAGCTCATCGTTAGCTACTTTTCTCTCGGGTATTACCTTGAGTACCGATTCAGGAGGGGGCGTAGCATGGGATGGGACTGTCATCAATTCCAACGGCACCACTATAACCCAAGGGGCAGGAGCATCTCGTACCGTCAACATTGATGGCATTCACCGAGTTTTAAAAGGCCCAATGGGAGTAAAATGGTTCGATCATTTTATTACCGGCAATTTGACAGTTACAGGCAAAAGATCTTCGGGAAATCGAACTGTGTCGTCAGGGACAGTTAACGTCTATCACAATCTCATGAAATATACCGCAAGTAATTTATTTTCGGGAGTGACTTGGGGAAGTAGCACCTGCTGCTATCCTACGAGCGGCACCATTACCGCCACCCTTGCAGGGTCTGTCAACGGCACAGTCACTTTAGATTTTGCACCGGGAGCAACGACTTGCGGAAACGCCTCATATACAAATACCTCGGGAACAACAAGTACGATTGCTCTCACTCATTGTCCTTGAACCTTTAAAGCGATAAAATTTGTTTTCCCAACGAGGACGACGCTCGATGGTGAGTCTTCACCGCCGACGTCGGCGGCGGAGTGCTATCTGTACAGAGAACTATCGGCTGAAAAACTATCAGCCATCGAACAATATTTGGCAGGTTACAGCCGAAAAATATTTGGTTTTTACGTTTTCTTACTTTTAGCTTACGATAAACGGCAGCCCTGTTGGTACAGTAATTGAATCCTTCGAGTTTTACGGAGAATTTATGTTAGCAAATTCACTAGTTTTGAAGTGCACGTTGTGGGCGACTATGTGGGTAAATAACGGCAGTATGAAGATCATCGAAGATATAAAAATTGAATCTGAAGAAAGTACAATAACTCGGCAGCTCAAAAGTCAGGAGCTTACGGTTCAACGTTATGCTGATTTTGTGTCGATCTCGTTAACACGTCCTCCGACCAAAGATGAAAAAGAAACTTTTGCCTCATTTAAACACGATTACCCACTTGAAAACATCGTAGTCGCGCGGACCTCAGGAACGCTGACTCAAAATAATAAATCTGACTCCGTTGAAGTTGGTTCAAAAGAATATTTTGTGAGTTGTAAGTACTAATTCTCAATCTGAAACGTAACCTTTTCTCGAGAGAGCTGTTATACTATATATTCGTGAGGAGGACCTATGTTAAAGCTTGCAGCTATTTTTATAACCGTGTTTTCAACAAATGTTTACGCCGAAGAAATCGTCGCACCTATGCCCGGTACGGCTCAGGAAGCAACGGAGCAACGCGAAGGGGTCGTTAATCAGCGCCAAGAAAATCAAGAAAAACGAATCGAAGAAGGCGTGAAATCGGGAGCCCTCACGGAAAAAGAGGCTAAGAGAATGGAAAAACGCGAACAGCACATTCAAAAAATGGAAAACAAAGCCATGGCCGACGGAAAAATGACTGGAAAAGAATTCCGTAAAATTGAACGCGCCCAGAACCGCACAAGCAAAGCAATATATCGCAGTAAACATAATGGTCGACGTCAGTAGATATTTGACGTCATGGCAAAACTTCTTTTCGGCTTTTAACGTATTCGTGAGCGGTCGTTTTAAGGCCTGGGCCTTCACCGCTCTTGATTCTCTCAAGCACGTCTGCTAAATAGTGCGCGCCAACTAGGCGTGGAATAAAAACATAGTCGGCGCCATCAGCGTAACACTCTTTCGCCAAGTTAAAAGTCTCTGCAGTTACTATGATTATACTATGAGGAGCCATATTTTTTAGGGTCTTAAGCAAGCGGTGATTCGTAATTCCTTTGAGTTGATTGTCAGAATTTGTGACCATAATAACTTTTGCAAGTTCTAAGTCTAACCCACGCAAAGTATCGACATGACTTATATCACCATAACGACATTTTACACCCATTTCCTTGAGTTTGTGATGAGCCTCAGGATTTAGATCCACAACCAAAATCTCTTTCAAGACTTCCTGCGTGTGTCGGTCGATCATCTCTTGCAAAAGAGAGCTGGCTTGTCTAAAAAACCCAAGCATTACAAGCTGTGGACCCTGTTCATGAGCTGTTGAGTCACCTACAGATGAACTAATGTCATCCCGAAACCCAATCTTAATTAATAGCGGATTTAAAAAGCGGTAAATGGTATGAGCGCGGGGAATAAATCCTGACGACAAAAGTGCTGTAAAAACCATGGAGATAATAAAGGCAGAAAGCAACTCGTCGCTGATGTGACCATAGGTCTTTCCTAAAGCCCCCAGCACAATTGCGAACTCCGAAAGCTGACTTAAATTAACTGAAGGAAGTAAACTTGCCCAATTTCCATAACCTAGTCTATGGAGAACTGGAAAAACCGTAAGTATGCGCGATAAGAGGACAAATCCAATAATACCCCCTGACAACTGTATAACAGCTGCAGTCGGTTGAGGAATTTGGAGTCCCAAGCTCACAAAAAATAATGTGATGAAGAAATCACGGAGACTTGAAAGTTTGGAGGCGATGTCAACATGGTAGGGAAAGCTAGCGATAGATACTCCAGCGACAAGTGCACCCATTTCAACTGAGAGATGCAACTTATGAGCCGCACCGCAAATTGCGAAACACCACGCCATCGCCGTTACAATCATAAGTTCAGGCTGTAAGCCAATTTTACGAAAAATATATGGCAAAATATATTTAGCTAAAAACCAACAAAAAACTACAAGCATGATCGCCGTACCAATTGACGTACCGATGGCCACAACATTCATATTCGCGGTATTCGGTTGAATCGCCAAAAAAACAATTGCCCACAAATCTTGAATTACTAAGACCCCGATCGTGATTCGTGACGCCAGTGCATCGAGTTCCATTCGGTCAGAAAGTATTTTCACCACAATTAACGTCGACGATAGGGCCGTTGCTACACAGAGGTATTGGAGACCGTATTTACCCGCTATATCTGATAGCCCGGTAAATTTAAAAAATGGCAACGCCAGAATAACACAAAAAATAAACTGTAAAGCGCCACAAACTAACACCGCTTTTCCGGCATGCACAAGTTTACGAATATTAATTTCCAACCCTAAGATGAACATCAAAAGGATCAAACCGATTTCAGAAAGAATCGAAATGCTCTCCGGACTATTTACAAGCCCAAGCCCTAACTTTCCGAGAACAACACCCGCAACCAAATAAGCAAGGAGAAGTGGTATCCGCAATAAATATGCAGGTAAACCCAACAACGCCGCCGCAAAAATGGATTTACCGATATCCGTTAATAGACTTTCATGCATCGCAATTACATCGACAATAATTTAGCCAAAATGAAGTTATTTCGCGACCTTCCGCGATACCTGGACATTTGAACTGATGCGCGGAACCTACACTGGCCAATCCTTCCCACAAACTATAAACTGTCGAAATGAAAATATTCTTGTTGTCGGGTTTAGTAAGTATCACTGCTTTTTCTTCTAATGAGAAGACTTCAGATTCCACTCCCAAAGTCATTTTACAGTCTGACTCAACTGAAGTCGAGGCACCCCTCAGCGAAGCCCAACTGACACCCATTCTGCCAACAAATAAAAAATTCGGAGTGTGTTCAGAAACAGCAGGGATCATAATTGATAAAACAAAATATTCTTAAAAAAAATTAGAGGTGGTTTAAGTGCACTAGTTCCACAAGGCTTTAAGAAGAATGCGAAAAAGCAGACGCAAGAAAATTTCTTTATGGGCTGGCTAAATATAATCGTTGTAGAGAATAAAATCACCAGCCAGTGGGAGCTGGATTTACCACCCTCCCACAAACCATATGTCTCTAATGCGCCAACTGACAGCCCGCAATAGTTAAATCGATATTGTTGTTATTGTCTAAACAACTATAAATCCAATAAGTTTGTTGGCCATATGACCAACCCTTTTCAAAAACTACGTTACCGTTAGCATCGATTTCACAAGGGTTATTCATGGTACATTTGTCGCCGTCTTCGTTGCCGGTGTTATTGATTCCGATGATATTCCTAGTACCTGTTTGAATGATTGGTGAACCTGAAGTACCGCCGATTGTTTCACAGCCAGGGCGTGAGTAGCGAATCGAATCCTCAAACGTCCAACCCGCCTCTTTCAACTGGTAGGCGAATTCTTCAATTGCACAGCGGTAACCTCTGTCCCAGTAACCAGAAACGATATCAATACTCGTATTTTTTGTGGGATGTTCTTTCGCGAGAGTGAATGGACGAATACTATATTTATTTATGATATCTGCATATGTTTCTTCCAATTTGTAAATTGTGATATCGGTTTTTGTCATACTCGAATAAATAATTTCAGTGGCATTAAGTGTAGCCTTAACTTCACCTTGAGAATTCATCAAACGAAACGTCCTATCACTTTGGCGCTTCGTAATGACCTTACCTGGTTTTGGCATGCCAAGCTCAAGACAGTGGCCATTAGTAATAACAAGGGCAGCGTCTTTATCGCTTGAGGTTTCAAACCGTACTAAACTTCCAGAACAATTATTGAGTTTCACAATACCTTCGAAGTCGTAATCTTGAGTAAATGACTCAGGTACGACTTCGATACCACGTGGGAGTGGTAACGCAGACGCCGTCGATGCATAAATTACGAGACCAAAAATAGAAAATAAAATCTTACTCATACTCACCTCTTTCTTGTTGTTTCAGTACTAAAGTTTAGCTGAGTAATATTTTAGAAAGCAACGAGTTTAAAACCAATACCTTAGTCTGGCTGACCAATATTTAACCACGTATTTTTGAAATAGCCTTTTCAATTTCGACAATGGCAGATTCGATATCTCTGTTACGAGGTGACTCACCTGGCTTTGCATCGCGAGTTTTCGCCATCATGTACCTACAATTTTGGGAATAAAGAATTTCTTTTTACAGCGTTCTTCTCGGGCATTATCGCTAGGATGAAAGACCTTGCACATCTCATCTTTCCAATACTGGTTTTGTTTACAATTGTCTCCACTAGGGGCAAAGGATGAGCTCATACACTTTTTGACATCCTCGCTTTCAAGTTTTTCATTATTAGTTTTATAACTGCAATAAGCAAGATGCCACTTCTGCGTAGAACCAGGAACAGGACAATGACAGTTTTCCTTCCATTTACACTGCGCAAAGGCGCTTGGTGTGAATAAAAGAATGGTAAGAATAAGTTTCATTTATTAATTCGAACCTATAACGTGCGATTTAGCAAGTTAAAGAACCTGGCCTACCTCAACGCCGCGTGCGACGGTTTGACGCCGAATAAGAACACTATCTTTTTGCATCAAAGTTTAATATAAAATCCCAAAAAATGATCAAGCTTTTGATTTTCTCAACACTGTTATTTACGCCGCCGGCTTTTGCTAAAAAGGTCCGTTACGAACTAACAGCTAACTTACAGAAAGTAAACTTGAGCGGCAAAGCAGAAGTTGACTTTGCGATATCTCTTAATGGACTGATCCCTAGCCCCACTCTTGAATTCACAGAAGGTGATGATGCTGAGATAGTGGTAAAAAATAATGTTCCAGGAGAAGAGCTATCGATTCATTGGCATGGTATACTTTTGCCGCCAAAGATGGATGGCGTCCCCTATGTTAACACGCCTCCTATACGATCAGGAGAATCGTTCACGTTTAAATTCAAACTGCGCCAAGCAGGGACCTATTGGTACCACTCTCACACGAACATTCAGGAACAAAAAGGAGTCTACGGTGCTTTTATAATTCATCCTAGAAAAGAGACTCTAAGGGCGGATAAAGAGTTCGCGGTAGTGTTGAGCGATTGGTCCGATGAAGATCCCCATCAAATTCTCCGTAATCTGCGCAAAGACGGTGACTATTACCTATATAAAAAAAATACGATGCGCTCTTATTCGGACGCCTTCGCAAAAAAGTCACTCAAAAATCATCTCCTCAACGAATGGCAACGTATGGGCGGCATGGATTTATCGGATGTCGGCTATGATGCATTTTTAATTAACGGAAAAATAGATTCTCAAATTTTTGACGGCAAGTCGGGGCAAACCATTCGTCTAAGAATTGTCAACGCTTCCGCTTCAACGTATTTTAATTTGTCTCTTGCCAACACAAAAATGAAGATAGTTTCTGTCGATGGAGTTGATGTTGAACCCAAAGACGCAAAAAATATATTGATAGCGATAGCAGAAACCTACGATATTCTATTCACCATTCCTGAAAATAAAAACTATGAGTTGCGAGCGACGGCACAGGACGGGACTGGGTTTGCCTCGACCTGGATAGGGAGTCAAAATGGCGAAAAGGTTTTTTCTCCCAAAATGACCGATCCAGACCCGTATATGTTAATGGACCACGGGGCTCACGGGGCCACGGATCATTCAAAAATGGATCATAGTAAAATGAGTCACGAAGAAATGATGACAATGATGAATTCACCTTTTTCCGTGGATGAATTAAAAGCAAAAAACAACACCAAACTGCCAGAAAAAGCCGCCCGTTACGATATCAAACTTTTACTTGGCGGCGATATGTCGCGTTACATTTGGCACATTAATGGCAAAGCCATTCACGAGGAACGCACCTTGAAAATTAATGAAGGTGATATTGTACGCTTTAGTTTAGTCAACGAAACCATGATGCACCACCCGATACATTTACATGGACATTTTTTTAGAGTGCTCAATAAGTTTAATGATTTTTCTCCAATGAAGCATACTGTGGACGTGCCCCCCCACTCCACTAGGACCATCGAATTTTTAGCGAATGAACCTGGCGAATGGATGCTCCACTGCCATAACCTATATCACATGAAAACTGGAATGGCCCGCGTGGTGAAGTATTCGAGCTTTAGTCCCACAAGAGAAATCGCTGAGATACAAAAGCACGATCCTCATTTGCATGATCATACTTACTATTACGGCATGATCGAAGCAGCGAGTAACCATGTCCAAGGAAAATTTCGTGCCTCACGAACCTGGGATGAGCTTGATCTGCGCATTGAGACTCGACAAGACTTTAAATGGAATGGTGAGGGCGACTTCTTTTTCCGTCACTGGACCAGCCAATTCTTTAATTTTATTTTCGGCGCGACGAATTTTGATAAGGAAGAACGCGCGGTCGCGGGGTTTGGATATACCCTTCCTATGTTAGTCAAAACAAATTTACTGCTCGATAACCATGGAAAGCTTCGACTCGATCTTGAAAAGAAATTCCAGTGGACAAAGTACCTCTTTACCGACGCTGACGTTACTTTTCGCGACGGCCACAATACTGAATTTGAAATTTCCTGGATGTACGCCGCCGATTGGAATACCTCGGCGGGGTTTAAATTCACCGAAGACAGTATCGGTTTTGGCTTTCAATACCAGTTTTAAAATGAGACATCTGTCAAGACCGTAGACAGTGATCTCTGCTAAAGCTTCAAATGTGTAAATATTTATTTAAAATATTTTTTGGGGTTTCGTATTTTGAAATTTCAGAGTAGAATTAACTTATAGATCTCTTAAAAAATTTATAAAATAAAATTTGTTTAGTTTCGAACCCGTACTTCTCCATGGATGGGGAGGTTTTAAAAATTAAGTGCTCGCCACCAGAAACTCTTCGCCACTTGCTGGCAATAATCCATCATTTCTACCTGAAAAATATCTCTTGATAATTTCGGCGCGCGCGACATGATTAACTTCGCGGAATCCCGCTTCACGAGCTAAATCAAGAACTTCCTCCGGTCTAAAAAAACTCACAAATGGCGTACCGGCAGCCTTCGCACGTTCCGCCACGATCTCGAGCTGTGCGCGCTCCTTGGGATCAATGAGGTCCATCGCCAACATGAAGGTCATGGCAAAGGTTGACCCTTTCGCAAATGAGGCAACCTCTTTAAAGGTCGCTTTATTTGCTTCTTTAGTGAGATACATCGCAACTCCAGTCGATGCAATCAATGCGGGCTTTTTAACATCAAAACCAAAGCCAACCAATTTTTCTCGCCACGATTCTCCAACCTCAAAATTCACCGGAACAAAACGTAGACTCTCGGAGACACCTACCCCTGTTTCTATTAAGCGTTTTTTCTTCCACTCTTGAGTCGCAGGATGGTCAACTTCAAACACTAACAATTTTTTCGTCACCTCGGGACGACGCTGCACAAAAGTGTCCAGGCCGGCACCGAGAATTACATATTGATCAAGTCCACTTTTCGTTTTTTCTAAAACAAGATCCTCAATAAATCGCGCCCGCCCCACAATCGAAGCGCGATAACCTCTGGTCCCCAAGGGATGCATGTCGGGTCGGTTCCGCCACTGTTCGTCGGGCGCTATTAACTTTAACCCAATCTCATCCGTAAGCACATGCGGCGGGGAATCTATTTGAACATGCATTGCTCGCCATAGCGCTACCCGTACGGCGGTGTGGTCGGGAACTGAAATTTGCACATTGCTCATAACTTTTATTATGGCGCTACAAAAATATAAGACAAATAGAAAAATGACTCTATTTGTCCACACATGAAATAATTTTAATGCACCTGGCACAAAACTCGCAGTGAGACACAAACCTGTGACTTAAGTCAATTTGAGTCATCTATTGAATGGGATGGACGACCAATGTTGCTACATAGCGAAAATTTTGCAGAGGACTTACAATGATAAGGCCTATTCTTTTTCTTGCTTTTTTGGTCTTATATATTCCTGCTTTCGCGGCTCATTATACCGGAAAACAGGGCCAAATTATAGTTGTCAAAATTCCTGCCTCTGGACCGATCACCAATATCGAAGGAGCTTTTCGTAATCGCAAAGTTTATTTTTTTCTCAACGAAAAATCTGAATTCGTTGGGTTACTGGGAATAGACTTGAAGGACAAACCGGGCACCTACCCAATAAACATCGATATCAGCTACAACATAAACTCTGGTTTAGAGGCCCAAAGACTGACTTATAAGGTCGCAGTTGAAAGAGAAAATTTTCACGTCGAATATTTTACTGTTCCTATGGAAAAAGTAACTCTCACACCAAAGGCCACGCAACGCGCGAACGGCGAACGCCAACAAGTGCGCGATACACTTAACGACGAATCGTCAGAAAAATTGTGGAACAGGGACTTTGTTATTCCAGTTAAGGGTCGCCAATCGGGAGTGTTCGGGAGCTACCGAGTTATTAACGGACAGCCGCGTAGTCCCCATAACGGAGAAGATATCGCCGCACCTGTAGGAACGGAAGTCCTCGCCACGAACAATGGCCAAGTAAGAATGACCGTCGATCATTTTTTTTCGGGTAAGGGAATTTACCTTGATCATGGCCTCGGATTATATTCAATGTATTTTCACTTGTCAGAAATTTTAGTCAAAGAGGGTGAATTTGTAAGAGCTGGACAGGTTATTGGCAGAGTTGGAAAAACCGGTCGCGTGACCGGTCCACATCTCCATTGGGCCGTAAGACTCAACGGCGCGTATGTAAATCCTTTTGCTCTAACGGAACTTGGTTTTTAATTTTTTGACGATTGGCGCTAGGCTCCTTGCCATGAGTTATAAAGTGACAAGCTTACCGGGTTTAGCCAACATAAGTTCACAGGAAAAAGATAGGAGCCATCATCATGAGTTTAAGTTTGCCTACCGAGCCTATTGGAAGCATTCCGCGCCCCAGAGAATTAATTGATGGATTTCAAGACTTACAAAATGGAAAAATCAATTTCTCGGACATAGAAAAAATTTTTGATGCCGCTGTTAAAGATACGATTCGAAGATTTGAAGAAACCGGATCGCCAGTCATTACTGATGGTGAACAAAGAAAACATAGTTTTATAACTTATCCCCTGTTTGGATTAAAAAATTTGAGTGCCAATGGCGTAGTAATTCCATTTGAGGATGGCCATACGCGCCAACTTCCAGCACTATCCAAAGGACCATTTCGTTACTCAACTTATGCCTCTACGAATTTGATAAAGGCGAAAAAGTTTGCGAAAAAACCACTCAAACAGGCAGTGATTTCTGCATCCGCGATGAGTTTACTTTACCCGGCTGCCGGGATCTCTGAATATTCCAAAGAGGAGTTTATTGCGGACCTGATAGGCGAAGCAGAAAAAGACATTCGTCAATGCCTCAATGAAGACGTATCCGTACAAATCGATTTCACAGAAGGTCGACTCGCGGTAAAACTTGATCCCTCAAAGTCTCTGTTAAAATCTTTTATCGACCTCAACAATCGCGTTTTAGACCGCTTCACCGATCAGGAAAAATTAAGAATTGGCGTGCATACATGTCCCGGTGGAGATCACGACTCCACCCATAGCGCCGACGTCAACTACGCTGATTTCTTACCTGAATTTTTCCAACTCAATGTTGGCAGTTTTTTTGTTCAGCTTGCCAGCGAATCTGATCGCAAAATGGTTTTAAAAACCATACGGCCATTTGCCAGGGACAAGCGTCGAATTTTTGTGGGCGTCACCGACCCCATTAAACGTGAGATTGAAACCCCAGAGCAGGTGAAGTCCCGCATCTTGGAAGCAGTGGATTTTATTTCTCCTGATCATTTAGGTACTACAGATGATTGCGGGTTTTCCCCCTTTAGCGATGACCTCTCAACGTCTCGCGAGGTCGCCTTTGAAAAAATTCGGGCCCGAGTGTTAGGTACCCAACTTGCAATCGACAAATTGGGACTGTAACCACTTGTTGACTATTAACATGAGCTCAATCTACATATTGAATCATGTTACTTTTAAGTGTTAATAAACTCGCTAAGTCTTACGCGAGTAAGACTCTTTTTAAAAATGTCAGTTTTGGAATCAAAGAAGGCGATCGCATTGGCCTTCTAGGTCCAAATGGCGCGGGCAAATCAACCCTCGTTAAAATTCTCTTAGGACAAAGCGAAGCCGATGACGGAGAGATTACCTTTAAGAAAGGACTTAAGCCTGGATACCTCGAGCAGTCTCCTCTTTTTGAAAATGGTGACACAATTATCTCAGCCATTCTTTCAAAGTGTAAAGATCAATACGATCATATGGCCGACGCCTACACGCTTATCGCTAAACTCGGACTCTCTGAGTACGGAGAAGATTTTCTAGTCAAAGAACTTTCCGGTGGTTGGCAAAAACGAGTTGCACTGGCGCGCGAACTCGTTCTTTCACCCGACCTACTGTTTCTGGATGAACCGACGAACCATCTTGATGTTTCCAGTATCATTTGGCTTGAGGATTTTTTAAGAAATGCGCGCTTCACTGTCTTTATGATCACTCATGATCGGCTCTTTTTACAGAGAGTGGCAACACGAATTATGGATTTGAGTCCCCAGAACCCCGACTATCTCTTAGATGTCGGAGGCGATTACGTTCAGTATTTAGAAACAAAAGAGCAGCTGTCACTTGCCAGTCAGAGGCACGAAAAAGTTTTAAGAAATACTTTGCGGCGTGAAGTCGAGTGGTTACGCCGAGGCGCAAAGGCCCGACAAACCAAACAAACTGCTCGCATCGAGGCAACCCACAAACTAGCTAATACCGTCGCTGACTTATCAGCACGCAATCAACGTCACGATGTCGGAATTGAATTTGGTGATGGCTTTAAGTCGCCAAAAAAGTTAATTGAAGCAGTTCATCTTGAAAAGGAATACGGAAAAAACATTTTGTTTTCAAGCCTAGATCTTCTAATTGGCCCAACGACTCGCCTTGCCCTTATGGGTGACAACGGCATGGGAAAGTCAACGCTGATTCGTGTTTTACTTAACTTAGAAAAACCTACGAGTGGTACCATTAAACATGCGGAAGCTCTTAAATTCGCTTATTTCGAGCAGAACAAACAAACCCTCGATCCCAAGAAAACCGTTCTGAAAAACATCTGCCCCGAAGGTGATTACGTCGACTACCGCGGACAGAAGGTTCATGTGCGCAGTTACCTCGATCGATTTTTGTTTTTTGGTCAGCGTGCCGATCTTGAGGTCCATCGGCTCTCTGGCGGCGAACAAGCGCGGTTGCGTTTAGCGCAACTTATGCTTCAAGACGCCAATGTTTTGGTGCTTGACGAACCGACCAATGACTTAGACATCGAGACTCTAGATATTTTAGAATCAGCACTCAAGGACTTTCCCGGAGCTGTTATCCTCGTTACTCATGATCGCTACTTTATGGATTCTGTCGCCAATAAAATACTAGGGTTTCCTATAAAGGGAAGTGCGCGCAAAGAACTGATTAGTTTTGCTAACTATGAGCAATGGGAAAACTGGTTCTTGTTAGAAGCCTCCAAGGATCCCGTTACCGAAAAACCTTCCGTTGACAAAGCAGAAAAAAAACAAAAACTTTCTTTCAATGAAAAATTTGAGCTTGAGAATATGGAAAAAAATATTTTAAAGCTTGAAGAAACATTGGAGACATTAAAAAAAGAAAGTGAATCTGCAGAAATTCAAACCAACGCTAAACGCTTAACCGAAATTCATCTGGAGATGGCCCAACTTCAAGAAAATATCGACAAAAAGTATGAACGCTGGTCGGAATTAGAGAAAAAGTCTGGAAGTTAAACTAAGCCCGATACATGCGATCTTCAAACGCTGTAAGTGCCGCCTTTGCGCCTTCTCCCATCGCAATAATAATCTGTTTAAACGGAGTTGTGGTTACATCCCCCGCCGCATAAATTCCTGCCACACTGGTTCTTCCCTTGTTATCCACTATGATTTCCCCGAACGGAGTTAACTCAACAACTCCTTTTACAAAAGCACTATTGGGAACTAAACCAATTTGAATAAATATTCCATCAAGATCGTATTTAATTTTTGCCGCTGTCAATCGGTCCTCGTACT
Source organism: Proteobacteria bacterium SG_bin7 (assembly GCA_002083485.1). Classification (GTDB taxonomy): domain Bacteria; phylum Bdellovibrionota; class Bdellovibrionia; order Bdellovibrionales; family SG-bin7; genus SG-bin7. Next base: position 29,549 of record LWDK01000026.1, read on the forward strand.
CAATACCTACAACTTTTTGTCCATTACCTACAATTTGGTGAGTTTTGGCATTCGTAATGACTTTAACATTAGTCAGAGATTTTAATTTGTCGACTAAGATTTGATCAGCTTTCAGTTGCGGTTGAAACTCAAAAAGTGTAACATGACCAACAATTCCCGCTAGATCAATTGCCGCCTCCACACCGGAATTCCCACCACCTATTACAGCGACTTTCTTACCTTTATAAAATGGACCGTCACAATGCGGGCAATACGCAACACCGCGACCAATATATTCTTTTTCGCCTGGTACACAGAGCTCACGCCACTTTGCTCCTGTGGCAATTACCAGGGCCTGAGTTTTTAAATGACCTCCTCCTTCTAGCTGCAGAAATTTTTCTCCATTCTCGCTCTTTACGGTACGAACTCGCCGTTGTTCGAAGATTTTGATCGGATACTCCGCCATGTGTTTAGCAATTTGAGCAGAAAGCTGGGGGCCCTCGGTGTACGGAACAGAAATTAAGTTCTCAATTCCTTTTGTCTCTTGAACTTGTCCTCCAATTCTTTCGGCAAGCACGGCGGTCTTCAAGCCCTTGCGCGCACTGTAGATTGCAGCCGAAGCTCCTGCTGGCCCCCCTCCTAAAACGACAACATCAAACCAACCTAGATCCTCATCGAGACTCTGCGCGGTCGAAATTGAATTCGTACCATAATGAAGTTCTAGGGAGGTCAACAGATCCATCATCATGGCTTTGCCCGAATGAAGCATTTTATCTCCACTGAAAACTGCCGGCACACCTTGAATATTTAAATCCTCAATTTCAGATTGTGCGTAGGTCCCATCGACCATCTGGTGTTGAAAGTCAGAGTGAAGCAATACCATTTGGTTCAACGCTTGAACAACTTCGGGACAATTATCGCAAGAAAGAGACACATATGTTTTTAAGCGAATGCTCCCCTTTAAGTTTTTAATGCGATTTACGATGTAGGGCTCAGGAAATCTCCCCTTACCGTCGGCATTTAAGATTGCAAGCACGAGCGAAGTAAATTCATGCCCTCCCGGAATTCCACGAAAAGAAATTCCGGTTGGCTGATCACTACGAAAAATTTCAAAAGCTGGCACTTCAGAGGTCTTGCCAGATTTTTGCAATTGAATCATTGGACTTAACTCAGCAACCGAACTCAGCATCCGAACCAATTCACCTTGGTTGGAATGAGAACTCTCGTCATACCGCAATGAAATAGTTTGGCTGAGCTTCGAGAAATGATCACGAAGCTGTTCTATGATTGCTATGTCCAACATAAATCACTCCATCGTTTTTATTGTTTTAAATCTTTCCGACAAGATCCAGACCTGGTTTCAAAGTCTTTTCGCCCGGTCGCCATTTCGCAGGGCAAACCTCATTGGGATGACTCGCCACAAACTGAGCCGCTTGCACTTTCCTCAAGAGCTCATCGGCGTTGCGACCGATACCATTGTCGTTCACTTCGGCAATCTTAATCAGTCCATCGGGGTTAACTAAAAATGTCCCGCGATAAGCAAGTCCGTCTTCTTCGATATAAACGCCAAATGCGCGGGATAAATGTCCTGTAGGATCAGCTAGCATCGGATACCGAATTTTCTTTATTGTCTCCGATGTATCATGCCAGGCTTTATGGGTAAAATGTGTGTCAGTACTCACCGAGTATACTTCTACTCCCATTTTTTTAAAGGCTTCGTACTTGTCTGCCATGTCTCCCAATTCCGTTGGGCAAACAAAGGTGAAATCTGCGGGATAAAAGAAAAAAATCGACCACTTTCCTATTAAATCACCATGAGTCACCATTCTAAACCTCTCATCTTGGTAAGCTTGAACTTTGAACTCGGGTACTTTGGTATTAATTAAAGTCTTCATAAATAACCTCCTATTACCTTTATTATCGCCTATTGCTATTTTAGGTAAAATCGATTATATTTATTATTTAATAGATATTATTTATCGGATAAGGGGGTGAGGTATTGGCGCGCATTAGCTTTTCCTTGACTCAAATTGAATATATTATGGCGATCAACAAATACGGCCACTTTGCCAAAGCCGCCGAAGCAAGCCATATCACCCAACCGACTCTGAGTATGCAAATTCAAAAATTAGAAGAAGATCTAGGCGTTAAAATATTCGACCGTTCGAAAAAGCCAATTATCGCCACAAGCATTGGTAAAAAATTGATCGAACAATTTCAACTTATTCTATTAGAATCCAGAAAAGTTGAACAGCTCATTCAATCCTACCAAACCCATGATATTGAAGGTGAACTCCAACTTGCCGTTATTCCTACGTTGGCTCCCTATGTCCTGCCAACATTTTTACCCCTGTTAGAGAAAAGTCATCCAGGAATTCAGTTAAAAATTCAGGAACTCCAAACTCATCGTATCATCGAGGCGCTTAACTCTGACGAAGTCGATGTAGGTCTTTTGGTGACCCCCTTAAAGATACCCTCGATTCATGAATACCCACTTTTCTATGAACCATTTTCCGTTTTATGCAAAAATAATCATGAACTCAGTAATCACAAGAAACTGAAATATTCCGAGCTTTCTCACTCTGATATTTGGCTCCTCGAAGAGGGGCATTGCCTGCGCAATCAAGTCCTTGATGTTTGTGCACTAAAAAAAAATCAAAAAGTTAAAGCAAAATACCAATTTGAAAGTGGTAGTCTCGAAACCTTAAAAAGCCTTGTCGACAACTATGGCGGCTATACTTTGCTTCCAGCTCTCGCCGCCAATGTGATTGGAAATGATTCCAAACTCGTAAATTTCGAACGCCCTATCCCCGCTCGCGAGGTCGGCCTGATTTATCGACGCGAACACTACAAACGCGATCTCATCGAGGTCGTAGGTGAAACGATTATCGCCTCTATTCCAGATAAAATTCGCAAGATTCGTCCGAAAGATCTGGATGTAATCCCAGTCTAACCGAAATAGCAGTATATAAAATATACCAATTCTTAATTTCAAAATTCGCTAGATTTGAATCCACCTGTACATTTTTTTGGGAGTCTGGTATAAACCGGCATGGCAGAGCTTTCCGGCCTACATCTTTTTCTCCTGGCAGTTGCCGTGTTTATGGCATGCGCCTTTGAATTTGTTAATGGCTTTCATGATACAGCCAACGCCGTAGCTACAGTTATTTATACTCGCTCACTAAAGCCAACATTCGCCGTCATTTTATCGGGAATTTTTAATTTTTTGGGCGTCGTCATTGGTGGAACGGCCGTCGCCATGGGTATTGTCGAATTATTACCGATCGACCTACTTTCATCCCATAGCCTAAATACAAGCTTGGTGATGGTATTTTCTCTGCTGACTTCGGCAATCGCCTGGAATTTAGGAACGTGGTATTTGGGATTACCAGCCTCAAGCTCGCACGCACTTATAGGCGCAATTTTAGGAATTGGCTTGGCTCATGCCCATATTTCAAATTTGCCGATTCTTGACGGAGTCAACGTTTCAAAAGTTAAGGATATTGCCCTCGCCCTCATTATTTCTCCACTGTTTGGATTTTTATTGTCGGCTGTTTTGCTTTTTGTGGCAAAGAAGCTATTTACAAACCAAGTGTTTCACGGAGCTCCCCCACGCGATAAAGCTCCACCGTGGATTGTTCGTACATTATTAATACTCACGAGCTCGGGCGTAAGTTTTTCTCATGGGTCAAATGATGGACAAAAAGGAATGGGTCTCATCATGTTGATTTTAATTGCCGTTCTTCCCGCCCGCTTTGCTTTGAGTCCTAATATTAATATCAGCGAGACTCAGGAAATCATAAAGAACACAGAGCTTATCTTAAAGGAAAACTTCAGAGGCGCTTTGTTAAATTTGAATAAGCCCATGAAGGAGTCGCCCCGCGCATTTAGTCTCATACATGTTGCGGAAGCTAGAGAAGCCGGTATGTCCTCATCGACCGCCCAGGAAACAATTCGCACGAAACCAAAAGAATTTAAAATTTCAAATTCAGCGACAGACGACAAATTTGAACTCCGCACTCAAATTTTAAAGCTTAGCCAAACAATTTCAAAAATTGAAAAACAAAATCCAGAAGTCACTAGTTCGCCTCTTTGGTCTAAAGTCACTGACAATAATAAGAAACTCAAGGCCACCACTCGATTTGTGCCCGTGTGGGTCGTGTTAATGGTGGCGCTCTCAATCGGTCTAGGAACCATGATCGGTTGGAAGAGGATCGTAGTGACTATTGGAGAGCGAATCGGGAAAAGCCATCTCACATATGCACAAGGTGCAAGCGCCGAATTAGTTGCGATGAGCACGATAGGGCTTTCAGCAGTTGCGGGTCTTCCTGTAAGCACAACTCATGTTTTGTCATCAGGAATTGCAGGCACAATGATCGCTTCCAAATCTAGCTTGCAGGGCAAAACCGTTAAAAACATTCTTTTAGCTTGGATATTGACGGTGCCAGTTTGCGTGACACTGTCGTTTACAATATTTGTGACCTTGTTTCGACTTGTAGGTTAATTACTAACCTACAATATCGCCTCGCGCATTTCCTTTTGATCGAGTTTCCACACCGTAGAGTCTATAAAGAAGTGGTGGATATTCAAAAACACCGCAAAAGAGGTAGTAAAAAACGTCACGCTGCGATCGCTAATATAGTTTTGATCCAAGGCCCCTGGGATAAATTCAAATAACATCAGTCCAACAATGAGAAGAATAATTAAACGCATTGAAATGTTAACGTAGTGATAAGTATTCTTTGGAATTGTCGCGAGCTCCATCTTCCCCGCGAAAGGAAGGTACTGCAGCGAGTGAAAAAATGGAACAGCCATAAAATAAAACTCGGGAATATTGGCAATTTGAATCCACCACGCATAGATTGAAATCCAGGGAATAATAAAAGGTAGTGAGGGCCATTTTCGACTCGTTTTATAACGATTCAAAAAAATAAAAATGGTGCCAAGCGTACCAACTACCAAAACAACTGTGCTTAAATAGAAGAGCCAATTGGGGGAATTGAGCGTTCCAAGATCCAGACCAGGAAATCGATAATCTTGCCGCGGTCCCGAAGCTCGATCCATTTCTCGCGTTAAGCTTAGGAATTGGTAGGCGCCCAGAGAAAGAAGACTGTAGCGAATCCAGAGCTTTTGACTTTTAGATAAACCATATTGGTCGTATTTATCGTAGACCATCATGCATCCATAGACTTGCTTTGAGTAATGCCAAACGACAGTTGTGTACATTATCCAAAGCGAAAGACTTAGCAAAGCAGGTCCCATGGTTTGACCAGCGCCAAATTGACAGTTAAAACCGAGAGATTCAAAGCCTCGATTTAATAGTTCAACAAAGTAAAAGTCTGAAGATCTTCTATCAAAAAGAAAAAAAGCGTAGATGTAAAGTGTGATGAGCGATAGGGGCACTACAATCAAAGAAAACCAGAATTTAAAAACAAATCTAAATCCACGCGTGTATCCAAATTTGTAACCAATAATAAAATGCGGATGATTACAAATGACAGAAGCCAGAGCAAAAAAGCTTCCGAACATCATAAACTTATATTGTACGGCGTAAACACTCTCGCGAAAGAAGCTCATTGCGATCATTGAAAGAAGCACAACAATACTTGCTCCTCCAATTAACCAGAAATCTAAAAAACGCGTAGTCACACTGATATTTTTCAAATGACCCTCTTTCTTTAGTTACTGGCATTCGCTAATGGTAACACTTTCTTTAGAAAACCATTGGAGAAATGTCGAATTAATTTGCTTACCACTTTAAAGCGATTTGGTACGCGACTTTGATCACATTTTGAGTCAGTGCGCTATCGCCCCAGCGCAAAGAATAGGGTTTCCAAAAAGTGGCTAGCCTTCGCTGATGAAAAGCCGCCCTATAAATAACAGGCACTTTAATTTTGGATCACTCCCTCAGAAGTATATTACCAATCAATCTCACAGGTACTCACAAAGCTTTTTGGGTCGACGGTAACGCCTGTAATCTGGCGTTCCTCATTCAATTTAACTTCAGCAAAGAATTTTGTATCACACACCCGAAAAGATCCATCGTCATAATAAGCTTTCACCGTCACATAGTAGTTCCATCCGAGCAGGGCCCTTGGTCGCCCGCTTCGTTCCTGGTACAAAGGATACCCTTGTGTCCTGATATCACTAATTTGTTGGTCCCCAAAGTAGCCTTTAACTGCCTCATTAGAAAATATGGCGCTAACGCTACTGGTATGTTCAATCGACCATTCTCTTGCGTATAAAGCACTGGAATAAAAAACAAGACAGCCCAAAAAAAGTAAATTTTTCAAAAGATAACTCCTAACAAGTTTAGAGCGCAATATACACTATTTTTGGAACTTTCGAAAGAGGATGCATCATAATTACCATTTTTAATGTAGGTTCGGTAGGCGAGGACCGACACTATCTCTTTAATAGTAAAATACCATCTTTACTAGCTAGAGTGATAGAACTCACCGGGGAACCATTATTAAAAAGTGGCGCTTGAACTCCTTTTATTCGTCGATACCCCGCCTCAACACTAATTGTTACTGGAAAAGCTGTAGGATTAACTAGTACCATTCCACGTTCAAACTTTCGCCTGTAAACACCATTTTTTATCGGCTCTAGAGGTGGTAATTCTATCGGCATACCAAGGTCGGCATCAAACTCATCGAACCAGACAGAGGATGCATAGGGTGCATCTACATTTGAGTAACTAAAATAACCGTCATCCAAAAGACATGAACTCAATCCATAACGCATTCTCTGATAGTCATCGACTTTTCCGTGAACATCAAATCCTACGATATGGGGAGGAGCTGTGTGTTTAATCGTGGCGCGGTATCTTAACATAGCCCTATTCCACCCATATAGTTTTTCTGTAGACCAACTGGCTCCTATGATTGCTTCCATCAAAGCTCCCTGCAACCTTCCTGAATATTCGGGAGAAGAAAGATCATCTGTATTTCCAAATAGCAAAATATCTTTGTTCAAGCTTCGTGCTTTAGTCCATTCTGCAACATGACCTAACCTATACGCTTTCGCAAATTCGGGGTTATTATTGGAATCAGTCACTCCATTACGATTCCAATCAGCATACCTTACCGCAGGCTTAGAGAGGACAAGGTCAAAATACCATAAATCAAAACCATTAGTAGGCAGAAAAAAATTATTGTAGTCTCTGTTTGCTAGCCACTGAGGATATCTCAATCCATATTTATCAGGTCTTGTCCATGTGGTTATATTAGTTTCATAGGCATTATGTTTACTAGTCCACTGCACTAGTTCCCCAGCGATATTTCGTAGCCACCAGTCCTCCTGACTTAATTTTTGAGCCTTATCGAAATTTGCAGCGTTCGGATTAGTTATATTTTGTGCCTCTGATAAAATTGTATATTGCCCAACCAGAATTCCAGGGTGTAGAAGTTTTATTTTTTTAACAAGGTCTGAAATTGTGGTTTTGCCAGATGTCCATCTTGCCCAGAAGTTCAAAAACAATACATCGGATCGACTCATTTTCAAAATATAATCTTCGTTAGAGTAATTGGCTGGATTAGCTATGTTTATACTCATAATTTTCGGATAACTAGTCTTTACCGGTGGCAGCAACAACTGTGGTTGCGACAGAGAGGACATACTATCACTCAAATTAGCATCGAATGATTCAGTTTTAAATCTATCCCCACAATGCTGATAACCTGCTAAAACGAAAGCCAAAAAAAATACCCATAAAAGCAGCTTACTACTGAGCTTCATAACCCCTCCTAAACGCTAACGTTTATTCACCTCGAAAACTAAAATATATTAGCACGGTCTATATTGTTATTACAAAAAATACGGCTGGCAAGGTCTGGCTCTAATTACTAGCCACGACTTTTATCTTCTAATACTATTTACGAAATTGTCTAAATAGGTCGGAGGTTCTTTGTAAGCGCGTCCATTGCTATCAAAATAGATTTCTTCACAGTATTCGCTTCCATCATAATCGTAGTACACACGGCCGTTAGGGTAAACACATCGATTAGAATCGGTTGAGGGCTCAAATTGATCCTTTGATTCTTCGATTACAGACTTATCAGCCATAACAAGAATTTCAGCATACTTTTGAGCAAACCGTTTGACCCTATCTGATTGATTAAAGGCAAGTCTAATTACTTCACCTAATCCTGCCATGTTATGTTGAGAGTAGTAATACGGACTTGTATATTTGGGTCCTAAATAATCCATAGATTTGTGGGATAACATCGCTAGCATTGCTATCCATTCTCTTGAGTCCCAAGAATTTGCCCACACATATTTTCTACCGGATTGAATTAATCCGATGGCTTTATAATCGCTGGACTTGGATAAAATTCTCCCGGCAAGCAATTGCGCACTGAACTCCGTAAGCTCTTCTTGGATATATTCACTCCGTCTTAATTCTTGAACTCCAATTTTTGAAAGGGCTGACGTTAAAGTGAGAATTGCATAAGCTCTTCCTTTGTACTTGGAGTTTTCACTATTGTCCCACTTCATAAAGTTATTGAGCATGGATTGAAATTGTTTTTTTGAAACATTGGATCCGTAAGCACAAATTGCACCAAACGCCATCATAAATTTGATCGACATATCTGACACATAGGAGTCAGGTATTTCATCCATTTTGGCCTCAAGGAGTTTTGCCTTTATTCCTGCTGTTCTTGCGGCCAGGCCAAGGGTAGAAGAAAGAGCGAGCTTATCAAGCTCGGTAAGTTGGGATTTCACCAAATTTCTGGGTAACGGAGGATTGACCAACAGAAAATACATAAATTGAGTTTCTGAAGACTGTGGGGGAAGGTTATAATTTTCAATTGAGGGAGAGGAGGCGCTCACTAAATTGCTAAAACTAAGACTAAATAGCCATAAGGCAGGATAAAGTATTCTTAAAGAAGATCTCATATCCAAAATATGATGCAAGGTATGCCAAAAAACTTTGAGGAAAGAGTTCTTCGATATTCGCGAGTACTTGCTTTTCATTACAAATTGGAGCCAACAGCGCCAAGTTACGGCACTGAAATACGTAGTGAAAAATTAGTGATAATAATCTTCATTACTCATCAGTTGTTACACTGTCTTTAGAAGACTTTATTAAGATAAAAGATATTCTGAATGTTAGGGTTTTAAAAACATAACACTATAGACCTATTTCTCTAAGTCCTTCCAGCCAATTCATGCACCAGATATTTTCAATTTTAAAAGTTCTTTTCCCGAAATGAAGTAAGTACGGAACTACTTTCGAGTCTAATTTTCTTACATACCGCAGACCCTTGACATCATCGACGCCAAGTCTTTCGTTGGCTTTCACTTCAATTGCAAAAATTTTGTTTTCAAGGGTAAGTATAAAATCGACTTCGATTCCGGAATGAGTTCGGAAGTATTTTATGTCGTATCTTTTATTTTTATAAGCTAAAGCCGCATTTAGCTGATTAAAAATTATCGTCTCGCAAACAGCACCAAGATAATCACCCGAAGGTTTAAAAATATTGAGAATGCCGTTCATGACGCCAACATCAAAAAAATAAAATTTTGGATGTTTTACCGATGGCACTTCTTTAAAATGTTCCGAACTAAAAATTCGCTCACCTAGTAAAGTATCTTCAAAAATTTCAAAAAACCGATGAACCGCAAAACGATTTAGCTTATTTTTGGTTGCAAGTTTCGAATAATCCAAAACCTTTCCATTCCACTCAGGAAGCGCTTGCAAAAATCGGCTGTACCCGGCGATATTTCTTGTCAATGCCTCTTGCTGAATTTCTTCTTTTAGGTAGTTACTCACGTATGAAGAAAGAATGTCCTGGCGTATATCTTTGTCCTCAGTTGTAACAATGCCAGGGAGAAACCCCCACTGTATCGCGTCCTGTGCGTCAATGTCGTAACCCAGCTCATTAACTGTAAGCGGAAATAGACGTTTATTAATTACTCTTCCCGGCAATAAGTTAGCTTGTCCGCGCTTTAGCTTTCTTGCGCTAGATCCGGTAATAAAAAACCGCAGTCTTTTTTCGTCTATTAGAGCCTGTATGGTGTTAAGCATGGATGGTAGACGCTGAATTTCATCCACAAAAACAGTCCTGGCTTTAGAGCGCTCAACAAGGTCTTCTATCAGAGACGGCGATGATAAGTGATCTTGGTATTCCCGCTCGCGCGCGAGATTGATAGTTAAATCAGACTTGAAATTACGCAGTAGAGTTGTTTTTCCGATCTGCCGCGGCCCCAAAAGCAGCAAACTCTTTTTATTATTAGCGATTTGATGGTTTAGTATTCGCTCGATCATGTGCTCAAATATATAACAAATTTGAGTATAGTGTCAACAGTGTTTACCTGTTACAAAATAAAAAAATGAAGCTTGGGTTAAAAAATCCACAAAGGGCAAATTCAGTATTGACATATATAAATATTCGGCGAAAATTTATATATATGTATAAGAGAGATATATGGCCACTCATTAAGAAGCAAGTTGAACTTGGTAAGAGTATCCTTTTGCTTGGTCCCCGACAAGTTGGCAAAACAACTCTGTGTCGGAGCTTTAAATATGATTTAGAAATCAATTTGGCTTCCATTCCTGAAAAATTACTTTTTGAAAAAGACCCGGGACGCCTAGAGAAAATAGTGCAAAACCTAGAGAAGAAGGTTTTTGTCTATATAGATGAAATTCAGAAAATCCCTCGTTTGTTCAATTCTGTCCAAGTTCTCATCGACAATAAAAGGGCGCAGTTTGTCCTTACTGGCTCCAGCGCCAGAAAGATCCGTCAGGAACTTGATTTAAATTATGCTCCTGGTCGACTTATTAATTTCAAGATGAATCCATTGAGCCTCAATGAAAATCCATCTCCTCTGGATGAGATTCTAACGTACGGTCAACTTCCTGCAATTTGTGCAGAAGTTAATTTAGAGCAAAAGGAGATTGAGCTAAGATCCTATGTTGAAAACTACATTGAGGAAGAAATTCGGAAGGAAACCCGCCTGAGAAGTGTCGCGCCTTTTTCTAGATTTATTGAACTGGCGGCGATTCAATCGGGAAAAATAGCCAATTTCTCCGAAATTTCTAAAGAACTTGGGCCTAGTGTAATGACGATTCAAAATTATTATCAAATACTTGAAGACACCCTCTTTGCAGTTCGTGTCGAACCTTATACTAAATCGTCATCGCGCAAAAAGCTGACAAAGTCGAGTCGGTATCTGTTTTTTGATCTTGGCGTAAGGCGAATACTTGCCGAGGAGCCCGAGAAATTTTCGCAGGATAGAAAAGGTGAACTGTTTGAACATTTCGTCGGCAATGAAATTCTTAAGTGGATAAATATCTCGAAGAAACCTGCAAAACTTTATTTCTGGCGCGACCCGGATGGACCTGAAGTCGATTGGATAATAGAATACAAAGGCCAGTTATTACCAATTGAGGTTAAACTCAAAGCCCAACCGGACAACAAAAGTATTCGTCACCTCAAGACATTTATGACAGAATACCGTACCGCCAGACAGGCCTTGGTAGTGTCAACCACTGACGTAAAATTCAAAGTGGATTCAAATATTACGGTAATTTCGTATCAAGATCTACATAGCCAACTTAACACTTTGTTTTAGGCCTGCTATAACGTATCGAGTGACCGCCCCCTCGGCAAGATGATATTTGATTCCGCCAGAGCCATCAGCGATAACATTTTCTATTATACAATCCCTACATGGATAAAGAGCGAAGATTCGATAAGGCTTTCATTTTTCCCCCGTCAGAAACGCCCCTTTAGCTAACTCTTTCATAATAGCTAAAGGGCCGCAGACATTCGAGGGAAAATTTTGGCAGGAATAAGTAGGTTATTTTTCAATAGCCCGCTGGAAATTTGCAGCCGTTAGTGTTCACATTGAGACGCTTGTGCACGTCAAATAGAGATTTTCCGGCAATGTTGTTGATTCCCGCAACTAAGGCGCCATGCGGAAACTCACCTGTGGTACGATTCCACAATGGCTCATTTGTTAAAGTACCATTTTGATAACGATAAAGTACGTTGGCACCTATATCCGCGCCATTGACGCCCGCCTTTTTCATTGGCGAACCACTAGGTATAAATACCTTACATGTTCCCAGTTTTGGATCTATCGACGTCGCACTTTTCCACTTAGATGGTAGAGCCGGCAAATAGTTTGTGCCATTGTTATAAGAGTTTACTTTCGTACCACTCCAGGTTTGAATTCCATCATCGATCATCAAACCCACGCCGCTGTTAAAGGCAGAAAGTGTGTTTGTCATCGTTGTGGAGAAAATTCCATCGCCCCAGTTTTTGTACTGACTTCCCAGGGTTTCAATGGTTTTTATTCCATCTCCCGAGTACAATACAGAAACGTTTTTTATTACCGTGTTTTTGGCGCTTTGGTTTTTAATCCCAGTATAGCCATCTTTATTGTCGTAAATTACTACGTTTTCGAGAGTGATATTTCGCGGCATGTAGCTTACACCAAGGCCACGCGCATTGATGTAAATGGCGTTATTTCGGGTTTTATAAGCGACTGATCCTAAAATTTTAGATCCTAGCATGGGTGACTGACCACTTGCATTGAGTTCCGCAAGGTGCAACAATTTACCACGCGAACCATCAGCAATAATATTTTCAGCGACACAATTTTCGCACGGGTAAAATGAAACACAGGCCCCAGCCCCATCATAATCCACCGTGCGGCCACTGCTATTGCGATAGCCACCGGTAATTCCACCGAGACTCGTAGCGCAGTAATTTCTTCTTAAGTATACGCGTGTACTTTGACCTATACTCATCCCATGACGGTGGAAATCATAAAACTCACTGTCCTCAATTAATGAATCCTGGACTCTGAGGTAGGAGATCAGGTGATGATTTCCATAACGATTGGGATGATAAGCCACGATGTTTCTAAAAATGATATGGTGACTATCACGGGCGGTCGCTGGCTTCCCCCACTTCTCGTAGCCATCGGGTACTGCAGGAATAGGATCATAGTTGTTGTCGGTACTATTTAAGACCAAACCATCAATAGTAATATACGAGCTAGACTCGATCAAAACTGCAGCGCCTGTACCATTATCACTAATGCGGGCTTTTCTTTGATTCAGAGCTTGAACAATGAATCTCTGCGCCTCACTACCGCAGTTTCGCGACTGAAGATCAATTTTTCCTGTTTTAGCCGCATCTCCATACACTCCGTCCATCAATTTGAGTGTGCTTCCACATTTTGCGACCGAAAGCGCCTTCGCAAAAGTTTTAAATGGAAGTGAAGTCGATAAGCCACTATTCGTGTCCTTACCTGATGGAGAAATATAATATACTTTTCGAGCTGCGACAGTCGCGGCCACGGCATCCGCCGAAATTTCTCCAAGTGGCTGATCCAACACTGAATTTGACAGCGATTTCAGTTCTTCAAACTCACGAGGTTGCAATGTACTTTGATCGCAATTCTGAAACAGTAACATCACCAAAAAAGTATTTAGCAATATGAAAAATCGTTTCATATTAAGTCCCCCCTAAAAATCTATTTGACTATTTATAACTAGGTAATGAACGTCAGCGACTTTCTCAGAATAGTAAAAAATAACTTATTTTTCGAAGGAAATTTTTGGCAGGAATACTATCTAATTTCCTACAGTAAATACGTTTCGAAACCGATAAATCTGGCATGAATGGGGTTCAATACGAAAAGCTGCTTTCTCAATTTGAGACCGAAATTCGCGAGGGGCGAGGGTCTGATATTCGACAAAAACTTTTGACCTTTAAGGCCTCTGACATTCCTAGAATGCAGCTATTTCAATTCTGTAATTTGGCCAGACGTACCGGTTTACCAAATATAAGTCTTCGAGCTTTGCATCCTGTTCTGCGCTCAGAAAAAACAGGAATTTCACCGTCAAATAATGAGATCATTGAGTATGCTGCAGCCCTCATTGCTATCGGTGCAACTGCCGAGGCCAATAAATTACTCTCAGATACTTCATTGCAAAAATCAGAGCCGCGCGTCCTTTTCTTTTTGGCAATGACGCATTTTCGCAACTGGCAATATGAAGAGGCTCTCCCACATTTAAACAAATATGTAGAATTAATTTCAGACAATTACGCAAAACTTGTTGGACAAGTAAATGTCTGTGCGGCGCTTTGCTCAACAAATCGCATTGATGCCGCAAAAGCTCTCGTCCATCCATTACTGGAAGAGAGTAAGAGTTTAAACTCGGTGTTACTGCATGGCAACCTTCTCGAAATCGCCGGACAAATCGAATTCTACAAAGAAAATTTTGATAAGGCTCTGGATCATTTTAGCGATTCAGAAAAAATTTTGAAAAATACCGGCGCTCTGAGCTCGATATATCCGCGCAAGTGGCAACACCTGATTCGGGCAAAAAACGAAAGGTCAATTCATGAAGCATTTATGGTGATGGCTCCAGTCATGAAAGAAGCGCGAAAGCAAAGAGATTGGGAAACCTTGCGTGATATCGATAAACGTCTCGGAGTTTTTTTTCAAGATATGTTTCTTGCCGAGAAATTATATTTCGGTACACCCTTTGCGAGTTATCGCGATCAACTTCTTGAAGTTTTTCCGGGCTTTTCGCTACCCGAGAATTTCTTTCTCTGTAACCGTTGGAAAAATGCGATTAAAGGGCCCACGCTGGATCTCCGTTCTGGTAAATTAGAAGGTGAAGAAATTGGTTTGAAGTCAGGCTCTTTGCCCCATCGCCTATTTGGGACTCTTCTTAAAGATTTCTATCGACCATTTTCTGTAGGAACTCTTTTTGGAGAACTACATCCCGATGAGTTCTACAATCCATTTACTTCTAACGATCGCGTTTTTCAAACCGTGAAACGGCTACGCGGGATATTCGAAGAAAATAATTTACCCGTGAAAATTACACAGCTTCACTACGAGTATTCGTTAAAGATCGTTGGCAATTTAAATGTAAGGCTACGCTCGCTGGATTTATCACTAAAACCTAAAAACTTTAAAGACGTTCACTTAAGTGAAAAATTTAAAACCTTGTCTTTGCGCGGGGATTTTTCAGTCAACGATGTGATCGGCGAATTAAATATGTCACCGCGCACAGCCAATCGCGTCCTCAGCGACCAAGTTCAAAAAGGAAACCTCGTGAAGTTTGGTAAAGGCAAACGCACTCGTTACAAATTGGCGGCTTAGCCTGGGGTAAACCGCGACCCTTTTTTGAATTACTCATAAATCTTGCATTTATCACGAACATCTTGATTCGCAGGAAATAAAATATTTCCTGCCTCCGATTGAACAGAGCCCCACATGCAATACTCAACACCGTCTCGATATTTTATTGTAAGCTCACTTGTTCTATTGGGCCTTCCAAAGAGCTTTCCGTCATATGTACCAGATACATCTGTGTACCACACACTCGTGCCGTCACCCCCCAAAAAGCGCTGATATCTATCGCCATTCCTATCTAAGCTATTTACCCGCACATTCCATGGTTGATTATCCGTAATAAAATAACTATTTATTTCAATGATATGAAATGTAGAATCCAGATAGACGTTGTGGTGATACTCCCAACCTTCTGGTCCCCTAACAAAACTAACAATGTAATCGTAATCTAAATCAAAATTAGTTTTTCCTTTCTGCTTCTTGAAATAATGTATCCAAGTATTCAGACGGTCATCGTCGCGACAAATATCACCGTGCGATACGCCTTCGTCAGTAACAACGTAAATAGGATTGATACGATATTTTGGAATTATCTTTTTCTCGATCTCATGACATTGGGCGATCGAAATTTTTTCGTCGGCCTCCAGTCGATGAAATGACATGATTTCGGCACGGTCCAATTTTTTGATATAAGTAGGAATCAAAGGCTCAAATGACTTCCGTAATTTTTCTAAACCTTCGTCAGCATGATTCCTAGA